>NZ_JACJLR010000007.1 GCF_016902345.1 Mediterraneibacter glycyrrhizinilyticus
AGTAATTGCCGCATAGACCTACCAGTTAAGTTTTAAATCAACCTTTTTAAGTTTGAGAGGGGTAGTCTGCGCTTTTTTGGCTACCCGGAAGGTTGTGTTTCATAGTAATAAGCTTGACATATCTGCCAGTTTGTGCGGCGTGCTTTGTTGCCCTCCCGGGCCTCAAAGCACGCCCTTTGATTGACAACATATTTCCCTTTCACATTTCAATCAAAGGAGGTTCCGCACATGTTAAAGCACTGGCAGTCTCATCAGGAATATTTACGCTTCCTGCATGAGGCGAAAGTTCATTTCGACTCTTCCCAACGTAAAAGGCTTGCTTCTGAATTCGCTTCCGCCAGGGATAAACTTCGGCTTCTTGATCTTGATCCCGTCAAGGCTCATCTTGCCCCTTTTTATTCCACTACAGGTCGTCCGGCTTTAAACCAGCCCCAGATCATCCGTTCCCTGACCCTTATGCTGCACCTCGGTGTCACCAGCCTTACCCGATGGCTAAATCGTCTTGCTTCCGATGATCTTCTTGCGTTCCTCATCGGATGCTCCCCTTCTTCTCTGCCCCCGCTTGGCTCTTATTTCGATTTTATCAATCGCCTGTGGCTCCAGAATCCCGCTTTTGAACGGCTGGGCAGAAAAGACCTTTTCCCTGCACACAAAAATTTGAAACCTTCAAAAAAACCTTCAAAAGGTGAAAAACTTCCTAACCGCCATTCCGGTATTACTGAAATCATCGCAGATCAGGCTGTTTCCCGAAAAGAATTCCCGTTTCATTATGAAAAACTCCTTCAGGAACTTTTCCGCCTTACCGCTTTGCTCCCTTCGGTACACTCCGGACTCATTCCCTCCGGCGGGCTCATCCTCTCTGGTGACGGTACCTGCGTCCATACCCACTCTTTCCCTTATGGCCATAAGGTTTGTTCCTGTGCCGAAAACGGGATCAGGGTCTGTTCCTGCCCCAGACATTATTCCGATCCGGACGCCTCCTGGGGCTGGGACAGTGATCTCAATTGCTTTTACTTCGGACATACTCTTTATCTGCTTTCCTTCCATAACGACCGATATTCTGTCGACCTCCCACTCCATTTCCATTTCTTTGATGCACGCAGACATGACAGCGTCAGCGGGATTGTTTCACTAAAAGAATTCAGGGATCTCAATCCAGATATTCCTATCCGCGATCTCTGTCTTGATTCTGCACATGACAATTATCCTACCTATCAGCTCTGCAAAGCTTGGAAAATCCGCCCATTCATCGATCTCAATTCCAAAAGTGGAAGACCCAAATCCATCCCGGATTCCATCCGGGTCGATTCCGATGGGACTCCGATATGCCAAGCGGGGTACCGCATGGTTTACTGGGGATTCTGTTCAAAGCGTTCACGTTGTAAATGGAGATGTCCTGTTGCTTGCAAAAAGGAAAAACTCTGTTCCTGTAGGGATTCCTGCTCCTCTTCCCATTACGGCCGCTGTATTTATACAAAGCCTGACTGGGACATCCGCCTTTACACCCCTGTCCCACGGGGAACATCGGAATATAAAAACACCTATAAAAACAGGACATCCTGCGAACGGGTCAATGACCGGGTCCTGAATGATTACCAGCTGCACAATATGAAGATCCACACGAAAAAGCGGTATTCTTTCTTTCTATGGCTGATCGGCACAAACATTCATTTAGATGCCCGGCTGAAGAAACTACGCCTGCAAACCGCAGCATAATTCAGGAATAATCCAGCTGTACTGCTGCAAGCCTGCTATCTGGGAGGCTTTAAAATCATGCCTTCCGCTCTTTTATCGATACAGTTTCCGGCATGGTTGAATCTTTTCACTCTGCTTTTCCCTTCTCCATCGTAATCTTCAGTCGTATTCACTTTTTATTCAAGAGTTTCCGAGACCACTCTAAGAATTTTTGACCATACTTATATGATATCAGATATTTCTTCTTATACAATATATCAATTTTATATTTTCCTTCTCCCGCGTACAGGGTGAACTGTAACCAGCCGGACATCAAGCTTCTGCTTTCCCCTGCCCTGTCTCACCATTCTCTTTTTCCCACATATATTAATATCACAAATGTACCGCGCCGGAGATCATTTCAAAGTTTCAAAGCTTTCCGGGAAGCATTCCGGCGCAGGATTCTGAAAGGATGTTTTCTATGAGTATAAAAGGACTTGATGTCAGCAAATTTCAGGGAGAGGTGGACTGGGAACGAGTGAAAGCCGCCGGGTACCAGTTCGCCATGCTCCGCGCCGGATACGGCTTCAATACAGTTGATCCCCAGTTCCGCAGAAACGCCTCCGAATGCAACCGCATCGGTCTTCCCATCGGCGCATACTGGTTCTGCTATGCCGTGAGTCCCTCTTCCGCCGTACAGGAGGCTGACGGATGTCTGGATACGATCTCAGACTATAAAATGGAATATCCCGTCTGCTATGACATCGAGCAGGCAAGTGTTGACTATGCCTCCGGCGAGGGCATCACGATCACGCCCGCACTTGCAAAACAGCTCGTCAAAAGCTTCTGTGACCGGGTCGAGGCAAAAGGCTACTTCGCCATGTTCTACAGCAACAAAAATTTCCTGGATCAGTATCTGGGAGACGACATCGCCAAACGCTATGCACTCTGGTATGCCCGCTACGCAGATACCTTCGACGGGACCGACTGCGCGATGTGGCAGTACACCAGCCAGGGAAGTGTTCCGGGAATCAGCGGAAATGTGGATTTGGACATAAGTTATATAGACTTTCCTTCTGTGATCCGCGGCGTCGGGCTCAACCACCTATCCAGAGGCACTCCCTCTCCATCGCCATCCCCCACACCGTCCCCCGCGCCTTCCACGGATTACATCACCTACGTCATCCAGTCCGGCGATACTTTGAGCGGCATCGCAGCCCGCTACGGGACCACCGTCTCCGAGCTCACCCGGCTCAACGGGATCTCTAACCCGGACCGGATCTATGCCGGAAATACGCTCAGGGTTCCGGAAAACGGCGCCTCATACCAGACATATACGATCAAATCCGGCGACACGTTAAGCGGCATCGCAGCACGGTATGGCACAACGGTCAGCGCGATCGCGAAGCTGAACGGGATCTCTGACCCGGACCGGATCTACGCCGGGAACAAGATCCGGATCCCGTCTTTCCATTGAAAATGAAAGCCCACTTTATATTTGATTAAATATTTTTCTTTTTCTTTTAGACTTTAAACATACTTTGGACACATTTTCTGTCTATACTATGACACAGATAGTTGATAAAACAACTATCTCCCCCCTCATAAAGTAGAGACATCTTGGGGAAACCCAAGATGTCGCAC
Organism: Mediterraneibacter glycyrrhizinilyticus; assembly: GCF_016902345.1. Lineage (GTDB taxonomy): Bacteria > Bacillota > Clostridia > Lachnospirales > Lachnospiraceae > Mediterraneibacter > Mediterraneibacter glycyrrhizinilyticus_A. The sequence continues at coordinate 3,319 of NZ_JACJLR010000007.1, forward strand.
TTTACTCTCATTCCTTTAGATAACTATAACAACGACGAAACCCGCTGACCGCATGGTCAGCGGGTTTTCGCATGTTTTCATCCCTGAAACAGATACTGATATGTCCTCCTCTGCTGAAGAAGGATATCCCGTACTCTTACTTTAATCTGCTCCGGATAATAAGGTTCCTCTTCCAGCAGGTGCGTGATCACATGGCTGTCAAAGGAAAACCGCAGAGTCTGTCCATAAAGACTCTCCACCGCTTCCAACTGTTCCTGAAAATCACTGCACAGAGTCTTCGCCTGTACCCGCGGGATCAAATCTATAATATCCATATTTAACGGATAATCCACTGTAAGATCAGATAAAAGCGCAGAACCATTATCAAAGACCGGACAATAATGATATTGTCCGTTGTTGTCACGCAGTACCGCAATATTATGCATATGACGGTCTTCATTCAGAAATACTGCATCGATCGTCAGTAATACACTCAGATATCCTCCGAATTCCTTTAATCCCGTCATCCGCTCTACCTGCTCCACAAGGAAATATGCCCTGTCTCCCACGCCTTGTATTTTATAAATACTCTTATACAGGCTCCGCCCGTAAAAGCTCTCAAATAAGCGCTCCAAAGTGATGAGCTGCCAGCCCTGTGATAAAAAATCATCGCTTCTACACCCACGGTATACCGCGTTATTATATGAAATCTCCTCGGTTTCATATAAAATGAAGTTCTCCGTATCCATATTGGAGTACCGTAGAAGTTCTGAGACCATATATTCTGCCAGACCTTCATATCCCGTATAATCCGCCTTATACCAGACTCCGTCCTGCTCCCATTTAAGCTGATTTCCTTTGGATGACTGTATCGGAGATGTCCGGATATTATCACCTGCTAATATGACCATACTATCACCTCTCAATCCGGATCCAGAAGTTATCTTCCGCCATACGTCCTTCTGTTTTCTCTATGATCATAAACGGATCATAAAAAGGCAGATTCAGCTCCCGGAGCATGATCTTCATTTTATCCCTTGTAGGTGGAAAGCATCTGGATTCCAGAAACGCTTCATAGTCTTTATACGTTGGATGTTCATTCCTTCCAAACGCACAGAAGACCGGATCTGTAACAAAATTCTTTATCCTCACCAGCTCTTCCCTGTCTTCCACATCAATGACCGTACAAAGCTGATCCGCATGCATGTATCTGAGCCGGAGTGAAAACTTTTTCTCCGGAATTTCAAGTTCATCCGGAAGCCACACTCTCTCCCGGAGAATACATAAGAGTGCTGCCGCCGCGCCTTTTACCTCTGTTCCGCTGCTTTCCCAGTGTTCGACAGTTTTGACCGACACATTTGCAAGGGCTGCCAGCTCTTTCTGCTTTAATTTTAATTTTCTGCGAATATATTTTACTTCATCGGCTGATAATTTTTTCTGAAGTGCGAATTCCATATCCTACCTCCTGCTGTCGAACTGCCGGCACGTTCGCATCCCTAAATATTTTTAAACAGTATATCACATATTACTACTAAATATAAGGGTTTTTATTCCAAAAAATTACTAATTTTTAGTGTTTTATCTAAGTTTTATCTTCTGTTTAGAATATTCCCCAATCTTTTATAGTTCACTCATACTTTTGTCACATTTGTCTTCTATACTATGAATCAGATAGTTGATAGACAACTATCTTCCCCCTCATAAAGCAAGACATCCGGACAGATTCATGGATGTCGCACTTTACTCTCATTCCTTTTAGATAACCATAAAAACGTGAGAACCCGTCAGCCGCAAGGTTGACGGGTTTTCTCTGTCTTAAGGCTCACTCGCCTCCATACTCTTCCGTACAATGCTCACTGTCAAAATAAATATCAAATGCCGATTCATCTCCATATTCTGACTCGAGAGCATGCTTCAGTTCCTCATAACTGTCCATCATGTGTTCCCGCTCACTGTCCGTAAATTTCCCGCACTACATTTCGGTACACTTCTTCTCCTGCCATTCCGAACGAGATGTCCATAAGCTGCTGGACAAACGCCTGCTTCGTGGAATATCGATTCGGACTCAGCAGCCAGTATTTATCGCGGTTTACTCTCAGAGTATAATCCGTGATCTCCCAGATTTCCTGTTCTCCATTCCTGTTGGTAAATTCGATATCCCAGTCCTTATATTTCATCGGTACATCTCTGGAAAATTCGGGATGACTTCTGAAAGAGATGTACTCTTCATGGATCAGGCTCTCTTTTGTCTCATTGGAAATGCTCTCCCAGTTTCCCTCCCCGAAAAACCGGTCCAGTTCCGAACGAAATCGGATTGGCCAGTTCCTGAAGGCGTAGCCTCCTGCTATGATACCTGCCGCCACGGCTAACAAAACCGCGATGATCAGGATCCGTTTTACTTTTTTCATCACACACTCCATTCCGCGCTGCTGATGCGCCGTTACTTCTCGAGAAATGAAGAATTCCCTCCTTTCCCTTCTCCGTGTCCTTCTCAGCTTTTTGTCTTTCTATGATTGTATCGGAGGACAGAGGATTATTCAATCACACAAATTTATTTCTTTCCCAATTTCTTAATTCCCTTTTTAGAAATTTTCTTCTTCTTTTATAATTTCCTCATATTCTTGTCATATTTCCCGGTTATACTATGTATCAGATAGTTGATTAACAACTATCTCCCCCCTCATAAAGTAATGGCACCTTGCCAGGTGTCGCACTTTACTCTCATTCCTTTTAGATAACTATAAAAACAGCAAAAACCCGCTGGTAAGCCCAGCGGGTTTTTGTTGTACATATATCGTCTTTTGTCCGGTGTCTCTTATCTTCATCCTTACGGCACGCCCGGGACTAACACATCTTCATCAGTCTTACAAAAAATTCCACCGTCCGCACCAGCGTTTCAACCGGGACCCTCTCATTATTTCCGTGGATCATTCCCCGCTCTTCCTTTGACAGCTTCATCGCAGAGAATTTATACACTCGGTCTGTGATCCTGCAGTAGTGCCAGGAGTCGCTGCACGCCATCATCAGATAAGGCGAGACGATCGCGTCCGGCCACGTATCCTTCACCGCCTGGCAGAGCCTTCTATACTCTTTACAGTCCGTGTCCGATTCCGCAGATGGATTTCTCCCTTCAAAGACAGACACCTCGATGTTCGGATTATTGATCGTTTTTTCCAGATACTGCTTTGCCGAATCCACAGTATCTTTTCCGAGAAGCCTCAGGTTCATCCCCACGGATGCCTTCGGAGGGATCACATTAAACGCCTTTCCTCCCTCCATCTTTGTCATCGCACAGGTCGTCCGCATCATCGCGTTCAGCTCTCCGCCGGAAGCCCGGCATACCTTGTCAAAAAGAGGTTCCAGGCACCACAGGTTGGCAAACAGGATCCGATAGGCAAATCCGGAGTGACGACCCAGGATATCAAGCATCTCTCTGACCGGTTTTGTGAGCTGTCTGGGAAACGGATGGTTTTCCACATCTACCACAGCCTGCGCAAGTTCTCCCACTGTCGTGTGTACCGGAGGCATGGATGCATGTCCGCCGCTGCTCTTTGCCGTAAACTCAATGTTCGTCAAACCTTTTTCTGCAATTCCTATCAACGCGCATTCTCTGGCGACTCCCGGGAAAACATTTTCCACGACAGCGCCTCCCTCGTCCACAACAAGCGCCGGATGGATCCCTCTCTCCTGCAGAAGATCGACAATAGCAGGGCAGGACGGTCCGTTGATCTCCTCCTGCCCGGAAAACGCGAAATAAATATCGTGTTCCGGGACAAAACCTTCCGCGATCAGTTTCTCCGCAGCTTCCATGATCCCGCAGAACGTCCCCTTCGTGTCAAGGGTTCCGCGCCCCCAGATCACGCCGTCCTCAACGATCCCCTCAAATGCAGGTTTTTCCCACTGGGATTCTTCTGCCGGAACAACATCGTAATGCGCCATCAGTACAACCGGTTCCTCGGAAGTCTTCCCCTTCCATTGATACAGCATCCCGTTCACTCCCGCGGACTCTCTGGAACACTTTCCATGTACAAGCGGATACAGTTTCGGGAGCAGCTCCCGGAATTTTCTGAACTCTTCTTCATCGATCAGACTGTCATCATTATACGATACGGTCTTACAGCGGATCATCTCCACCATATCTTTGACGATCCTCTCCTCATTCAAGCGGATCTTCTCCTCTGATGGTCTCAGTTCTTCCTTCGGAGTGAACATTGCCGCCCGTATCAGAAGAATCGCCATAAAAATCAGGATAACTGCTAATATGATAAAAGCTATGATCAAAATCGTGCAACTCCTTCCTTGATCAGCGCCGGTACTTTTTAAGTGGTATGCGGCGCCGATCGGCATAAATTTTCTTTTAATTTACAGCAGACCTTTTTTATACAAAAGTCTTGCCGCGCCGATCGCGATGACCGCGCCCACCGGTACCAGCACGCCCACTGATCCGGACAGAGACGGTACGAGCAGAAAGAGCACCACCATGAACACCAGCGGCGCGATGGAGATCTTCCAGTTCTTGCTCACATAAACAACCGCCAGACCGCCAAAAAGGGAAGGCAGGATATTATCAAAAGCCGGTTTCAGCATCGGTGAATTCAATATCGGTGTCAGCGGGACCAGAAGCGCCACCCCGATCGCGATCACCGCTGTCGTCACAATGGATGAAGTTGCCACTGCGATCGTCGAGATAACCTCGCCTTCTTCTGTCCCCGGTTTTACATGCGCATTCTCCATCGCTGTCAGAGCCGCAGGAACTTTCAGATTGGTCAGATTTCCTGTCACAAACGCCAGATATGATCCCGCAGTCCCCAGCATAGGAACGAAGGTGATCACCTCTATAAATCCTACTGTCCAGAATATCGGCGCCACACCGAGAAGACCTTTTGCCACAGCCTCAAGTTCGGGCCATGCATCATAGTAAATGCATGCGGCCGCCGGAAAGGAAAATATCATTCCAAGCGCCAGAAGAATCCATACTCTTCCATATAAATGCGTCATATCTTCATAACTTCTTCCTGTATTTTTCATCTCTCACCCTCCGATCACCGGCGTGATCACTGCCGCAAATACCATCGCGCTCAGCATACTCACCGGAAGAGCATAATTTTCAAGCCACTTCATATTACATTTTTTTACAAGGATTCCGCATATTCCCATAATAAACGCCGAAAAAAGAAGTACGAAGATGGGGATCCATCCTTTCAGCCCTTCACGGATATCTGAAAATACCATTCCGAGGAATGCAGAAATCATGCCGAGAAACAGCGCCGTCATGACGATATCCCCCCATTTACTGTCCTTCTGCTTTATTTTCATCAGTCCCCCCTGGATCTTACGGATGAAAAGCGGCACCCAGATCAGCCCCGGAAAGATTCCCAGTGTCATCACCCATGCGATCGCCGTGTAGACTTTAGGATCGGTGATCGTCTCGGAAAGCGCCGTGATCCCCAATGCATTTGCCGTTGTTGTCGCCGCCGGCAGTTCATAGGTGATCGCACCGATCACGCTCAGACGCAGCCACGGCAGGGGAAGCCCCAGGAACTGGGACAATGTGATCACACCGAGCAGAATGGATACCGCCGGTGCAAAAGTAAATACGGCTGTGGACAGCATCATTTTTCTGACCTGCTTCATATCCATGCCAAGAGACTGCCCCCGGCGGTATGCCCGTACAAGAAAGAATACAGACTGCGCGATGACGAACACGATCACAAGCCCCGCCATGATAAATAAAAAAGTACTGTTTGGATTAAACATAATTCCCTCCTTCTCTCATATTCCAAATATAAATTAAACCTTTAAAATTGTATCATTTGAGCCATATTTCCACAAGCCTTTTGCCCGTCGCAAAAAAACAGCAGCTCACTGCAATAGTGTACTGCTGTTTTTGTTTCAATTTCTTTCAAAATCCAACGAGTTTTTATTCCTTCCGGCCGTCCCAGTCCTCTCCCGCATATCTTCTCTCTTCCATCCACCCGAGCAGATCCTGATAGACCTGCTCCCGGTCCGTCTCGTTGAGGATCTCATGCCGGTCCCCGGAGTAAAGCCGGAGGGAAACATCCTGGATCCCTGCAGTTTTGTACTGCTCATAGACCTTTCTGACTCCTTTTCCGAAGTCTCCCACCGGATCAGCTGCCCCGGAGGCAAACAAGATCGGCAGCCCTTTCGGGATCATATAGATACTCTCCTTTTTCTGGGAGGCGAGCATACCGGAAAACATGCTGTAATAGGCATTTACCGTGAACACAAAGGAACAGAGCGGATCGGACACATATGCTTCAAGACGTTCCTGGTCACTGGTCATCCAGTCAACTCTGGTCTTTGCCGGCTTGAACTTCCGGTTATATGCCCCCATAGCCATGTTCTCTATGAACCTGCTGCGGAAATGCCATCCCCGCAGCAACGCGAGCATACTGCAGATTCGCTTTCCAAGCTCGAGTGTAAACCTGCTGTGGTCCGTGACAACTCCCACCAGGATCACGCCGTTCAGCCCGTTTCCGTACATCTGGATATACTGCCGCAGCAGGCTCGAGCCCATACTGTGCCCCAGCATAAAATAGGGGACATCCGGATACTTTTTCATCGTCCGCTGACGCAATGTGTGAATATCTCCCAGTACGCAGGCATTTCCATATTTTTCATTGAAAAATCCGTATTCTGCCTTGCTCTGCACTGATTTCCCATGTCCCAGATGGTCATTTCCCACAACATAGTAGCCTCTGCTGCACATAAACTCTGCGAAATCATTATATCTCTCGACATATTCTATCATTCCATGGCAAAGCTGCAGGATGGCGCATACTTTTCCTTCCGGTTTCCACTCGATCGTATGGATCTCAGTATTTCCGTCCTTTGATGGGAAATAAAACTCGTCTCTCATGTTTCTTCACTACCTGTCTTCCATTTTTACATATTCGCGGTATGGCGCAAGCGGTTTGTATGCCGGACGGATGATCTTGTCCACATTCTGAAGCTCTTCCATCCTGTGCGCGCTCCATCCGACAATACGCGCTACCGCAAAGATCGGTGTATACAGGGATGCCGGGATATCCAGCATACTGTAAACAAGACCGCTGTAGAAATCCACATTCGCATTGACGCCCTTGTACATGCGGCGTTTCTCGCCGATGATCTCCGGTGCCATGTGCTCTACCTTCTCATACAGCGCATACTCTGCATCGTGGCCTTTCTCGTGTGCGAGCTGCTTCACGAATTTTTTGAAGATATCCGCACGCGGGTCAGAAATGGAATAAACTGCATGTCCCATTCCATAGATAAGACCTTTCTTATCAAATGCTTTCTTATCAAGAAGGGCCTCCAGGTATACCCTGATCTGATCATCGTCGCTCCAGTCTGTCAGGTTCTTTTTCATATCCTCGAACATCTGCGTCACCTTGATGTTGGCGCCGCCGTGTTTCGGTCCTTTCAGGGAAGCCATTGCCGCAGCGATCGTGGAATATGTATCCGTCCCCGATGATGTGACAACGTGAGTTGTAAATGTCGAGTTGTTACCGCCGCCGTGATCCATGTGGAGCACGAGCGCCATATCCAGGATCTTTGCCTCGAGCGCCGTATACTGACGGTCCTCACGGAGCATCATCAGGATATTCTCTGCAGTGGAGAGCTCCGGCTTTGGAGCGTAAATGTAGAGGTCTTCCCCTCTGCGGTAATTGTATGCATGGTAGCCGTAGACCATCAGCATCGGAAACTGGCTGATCAGATTCAGACACTGGCGCAGCACGTTCGGGATGCTCGTATCATCTGCTTTTTCATCATAAGAATAAAGCTGCAGGATACTTCTCGTGATACTGTTCATCATGTCACGGCTCGGCGCTTTCATGATGACGTCACGCGTAAAATTCGGCGGAAGCGTGCGCCGTTCAGCGATCATTTCACGAAATTCTTTTAATTCTTTTTCTGTGGGAAGTTCCCCGAAAAGTAACAGATATGATGTCTCTTCAAATCCGGGACGTCCGGCGTCAAGAAAGCCTTTGACCAGATCTTTGATGTTATATCCACGGTAATACAGATTACCTTCACACGGTACGCTTATACCGTCCACTATTTTCGATGCGCAGACATCCGAAACATTTGTCAGACCGGCGAGAACGCCTTTTCCATTCAGATCACGGAGCCCGCGCTTAACCTCATACTTTGTATAAAGTTCCTTGTCGATCGCGTTGTTGGTTACACATTTGAGAGCCAGTTCTTCAATTTCCGGAGTAATATCGAAAAAAATGCTGTCAATATCTTTTGCCATTTACGTCTCCTCCTTCTCTCTTATTCTATTTTTTATCCGTATGACCTTTTTATTATACTAAATTTATGCAATTTATACAATTAACGGAGTATTAAAAATTTATGAACCTAACGTCTATCATCTCTGAATATTTCGACTTTTCAATCATTTCCCCTGCTTTTCAGATAATTTATCTGACAATTGGGCAAATTCCTCTAATGTCAGCGCCTCACCACGCACCGATGCACCTTTCCCAAGAGACAGGATCGCAGCTTCAATCTCTTCCTTTGAAAAGTCCAGTTCCGGCGAGTTCTTGAGTCCGTTTGCCAGGGTTTTTCTCCTCTGGTTGAAGGACGCGCGGATGATCCGGAACATCAGCTTTTCATCCAGGACTTCCACCGGCGGCTTCTCATAGCGCTCCAGACGGATGACCGCCGACCCTACCTTCGGGCGGGGCATAAAACAGTTCGGGGGGACGTTTGCAACAATGTAAGGCTCCGCATAATACTGCACCGCCAGAGAAAGGGCGCCGTAATCCTTTGATCCTGGTCCGGTCTGCATCCGGTCCGCCACTTCCTTCTGCACCATGACAGTGATGCTTTTTAGCGGCACATGTTTCTCAAACAGTCCCATGATGATCGGCGTTGTGATGTAATACGGAAGGTTTGCCACCACCTTGATGGGCTTTCCTCCATTCTCTTCTTCCGCCAGCTTCGCGATATCCACCTTCAGGATGTCGTTGTTTATGATCCTCACATTGTCATATCCGTCCAGCGTGTCCTCCAGGATCGGGATCAGCGAACGGTCGATCTCTACTGCGGCTACCTTTCCCGCTGCGCAGGCAAGATACTGAGTCATGGTCCCGATGCCCGGTCCGATCTCCAGCACAAAGTCATCCTTCGTGATCTCAGCTGCCCGGATGATCTTGTCCAGCACATGGGTGTCGATCAGAAAGTTCTGTCCGAATTTTTTCTGGAATACAAAATTATATTTCTGAAGCACCGCGATCGTATTCTGTGGATTGCCCAGTGTCGGTTCTTTCATTCGTTACCTCCTAAAATCAAGTTGTACAGTTCTCTTGCATTTTTTTCCGTCTGTTGTATGACTTCTTCCGCAGTTGTTCCCTTCAGTTCTGCAATTGCTTCAGCTACATAAGGAAGGTTCAAAGATGAATTTCTTTTTCCCCTGAACGGCACCGGCGCCAGATAGGGACAGTCTGTCTCAAGAAGAATCCGTTCCAGCGGGATCTCCTGCACGACCTGTTTTAGTTTCTTTGCATTTTTAAACGTGACCACGCCGCCCACGCCAATGTAATACCCCATCTTCACGTACTCCTTCGCCATCTCTGCCGAATAGGAGTAGCAGTGAATCACCGCTTTCATGCCGGAGGCATGCTGCTTCATGATATCCATGGTATCCGCCGCAGCTTCCCGGCTGTGGATAATGACCGGCATCTGTTTTTCCCGCGCCATATCCAGCTGCCGGATGAACCAGTGTTTCTGGACATCATGGTTCTCTTTATCCCAGTAGTAGTCCAGGCCGATCTCACCGACCGCCACAATTTTATCCCTGTCCAGAAGCTCTGCCATCCGCTCCATTCCGGCTTCGTCCAGCGTCCCGGCTTCGTCCGGATGAATACCGATGGCGCCGTAAATAAAGGGATATCTTTCCGTCAGTTCCAGGATCTTATCCCAGGATTCCAGTGTGGAGCCTGCGTCGACGATGGTTCCGACTCCTCCCGCCTCCATAGCTCCCAGAAGTTCTTCCCGGTCTGTATCAAACTGCCCGTCGTCGTAATGAGCATGTGTATCGAATATCATAATGATCATTTCCTTTCAGAATAAGCAGCGCGCCGGAAACTGAACCTTGACGCGCTTTGAAAAACCTGCGTTTTCATATCAATTCATTTTATCCTGCTTTTGCGGGAAAGTAAAGGGAAAGTAATTACAGTGATGTTCCCGTGCTTTAGAGATCCCTTGCACACAAATAAGGAGAAACCCAGCTCCGAGTATAGATGCTGTGCTTCTCCTCATCTTTAAGCTCCTGTTTTAAATCACACCTTAAACCGATATCCCACACCCCAGATCGTCTCAATATACTGCGGATGTGAAGTATCATACTCGATCTTCTCTCTGATCTTCTTGATATGGACCGTCACTGTCGCGATGTCCCCGATGGACTCCATGTCCCAGATCTCACGGAAAAGCTGCTCCTTAGTATACACATGGTTTGGATGTCCTGCAAGGAAGGTCAGAAGATCGAACTCCTTCGTGGTAAAAGATCTTTCCTCGCCGTTGACCCATACGCGCCTTGCGGTCGTATCGATCTTAAGCCCGCGGATCTCGATCACTTTGTTCTCCTCCACGTTACTTCCGATCAGCCGCTCATATCTCGCCAGGTGCGCCTTCACACGCGCCACCAGTTCACTTGGACTGAAGGGTTTCGTCATATAGTCGTCCGCCCCAAGCCCCAGACCTCTGATCTTGTCAATGTCATCCTTCTTGGCCGAGACCATGATGATCGGCGTGTTCTTCTGGCTGCGGATCTGACGGCAGATCTCAAAGCCGTCCACTCCCGGAAGCATCAGATCCAGAATGATCAGATCGAAATCCCCTTCCATGCCTTTCTGCAGGCCGGTCTGCCCGTCATTTGCCACTTCTACTTCAAAATCACTCAGTTCCAGATAGTCTTTTTCAAGATCAGCAATGCTCTCTTCATCTTCCACGATCAAAATGCGTTTACTCATCGATGGGTACCTCCTGATATTTTCTTATTACAAAATACATTGTCGTGCCAGCGCCCTCTTCGCTGGTTGCCCAGATATTTCCTCCGTGTTCTTCCACGATCTTTTTCACGATCGAAAGACCGATGCCGCTTCCTCCCTTTGAGGAATTTCTCGACGCATCCGTCCGGTAGAACCGGTCAAAGATATACGGAAGTTCCTTCGCTGCGATGCCCTTTCCATTATCCCCCAGCTCGATCTGGATAAAATCCCCCACATCCTTCAGATTCATCGTGATCCTGCCGTCCGGCTTATCCATATATTTCAGGGAATTGGATACGATATTATTGATGACTCTCCTCATCTGCTCCGGATCCACGATCACCTTACAGTCCTCATCCATGAGATTGCGGTAGGCAAAACCAACGCTCTTCGCCTCGAGTTCCATCTTCAGGTCTTCTGCACAGTCCGCGAAGTACTCTTTTGCCGAGATCGTTGCAAAATTGTACGGGATCCTGTTCGTATCGATCTTGGAATACAGTGTCAGCTCATTAATGAGAAGATCCATCTCATTAGCCTTATTATAAATGGTCTTGATATATCTGTCCATCTTTTCCGGCGTGTCCGCCACACCGTCCATGATTCCTTCCACATATCCCTTGATCGTAGTGATCGGTGTTTTCAGATCATGAGAAATATTGCTGATCAGTTCTTTATTTTCCCTGTCATACGCCACCTTCTCCTCAGCATTTGCCTTGAGTCTGAGGCGCATCTCCTCAAAGTCCTGGCAGAGCTGTCCGATCTCATCGTTAGTCTCACTTTTGATCTCAAAGTCCAGATTGCCTTCTTTTATATTTCTCGCCGCTCTCTGAAGTTTTGCCAGCGGTACCGAGATCGTCCGGTAGATCCAGTAAATAAGAAGTGCCGTGATCAGGATCATCACCAGAAGATAAAGCTGCTGTACCTCGCTCGTCTCTTTAAATGCAAACGTGTGCATCGCCACAGTTGTAAAAAATACCGTCAGGATCACAACAGCAAGAAATACGATCACCAGTTTTGTTTTAAGCTTCATTGGCAGCTCCTTTCCAAAGATATCTGAATTATCAGAAAACTTACCTCAAAAGGTGCCGTGTACTTTTGAAAAAGTACCTGGCACCTTTTAACACCATTTTCTGAATATTTTACAAATATTTTTTCAATTCGTCAACCTTATCAAGTTTTTCCCAGGGAAGATCAAGATCGTTTCTTCCGAAATGTCCGTAAGCTGCAGTCTGCTTGTAGATCGGGCGTCTGAGATCCAGCATTTTGATGATTCCTGCCGGGCGGAGGTCAAAGTTCTCGCGGATGATCTCCACCAGCTTTGTATCAGATACTTTTCCCGTCCCGAATGTCTCTACTGCAATGGATGTGGGCCGGGCAACACCGATCGCATATGAGAGCTGGATCTCGCATTTCTTTGCAAGACCTGCCGCTACGATGTTCTTCGCCGCGTAGCGCGCTGCATATGCCGCGGACCGGTCCACCTTTGTGCAGTCCTTTCCGGAAAATGCTCCGCCTCCGTGGCGCGCCACTCCGCCGTAGCTGTCCACGATGATCTTCCTCCCGGTCAGCCCGCTGTCGCCGTGAGGTCCGCCGATCACGAAACGCCCGGTTGGATTGACAAAGAATTTCGTCTCATCATCGATCATCTCCGCCGGAATGATCTCATCAAAGACATACTTTTTGATATCCTCATGGATCTGTTCCTGTGTCACATCCGGATCATGCTGTGTAGAAAGTACGACCGCTTCAAGACGCTTCGGGGTTCCATCCTCGTTGTATTCCACTGTAACCTGAGTCTTCCCGTCCGGACGGAGATAGGAAAGCGTGCCGTCCTTCCTTACTTTGGCGAGCTGGCGCGCCAGCTTGTGTGCCATCGCAGCGGGATATGGCATGTACTCTTCTGTCTCATCGGATGCATAGCCGAACATCATCCCCTGGTCTCCGGCTCCGATCGCTTCAATGTCATCTTCTGACATTGTATGTTCCTTTGCCTCCAGCGCTTTATCCACACCCATGGCAATATCTGACGACTGCTCGTCAATGGTCGTGAGCACGCTGCAGGTATCGGCGTCAAATCCAAATTTTCCTCTCGTATAGCCGATCTCGCGCACCGTGTCGCGCACGATCTTCGGGATATCAACATAGGCATGTGTTGTGATCTCTCCCATGACCATCACCATACCGGTCGTGCAGCATGTCTCGCACGCCACGCGGCTCATGGGATCCTGTTCCATGAGCGCGTCAAGGATCGCATCGGAAATCTGGTCGCACACTTTATCCGGATGTCCCTCCGTGACAGATTCTGAAGTAAAAAGTATTTTTTCCATAGAGTTCTCCTTTCCTCACTTTCTCCCTGCAATACTGCCGTTGTTTATCTGCATAAACAACGACAGCCCGCAAAAGCGGACTGTCAATATATCATAACAATCCTCTTATTGTTCGATCGCTCGCTCAGGTTGGCACCTTCCATAAGAGGGGTTGCCGCAGCTTCACAGATCCTTTGTATCTCCACTGCTCTGAATAAGAGAAAGTTTCACACTGTTAAATTGTTATTTGTCTCAAGCTCATTAGAAACTCTACAACTGTTCCCTGTAAATGTCAATACCTAATTTCAGTATCCGTTCAGAAGCTGCTATCTTCTCCTGAGTCTTCTCAGAACAACCGCAGCCGCAATAACAGCCACAGACAGTTCCAGCATAACCGTTACTTCTGCCATTCTGCCTGAATCTCCCGTCTTCACTGCTTTGCTCTGGCCTTTTTCCCCCGCCTGAGACACATCTTGTGTTCCAGATGTTTTATCCCCTGACGGTTTATCTGTTCCGGGTTCTTCCGTCCCGGGTTCTTCTGTTCCCGGTTCTTCTGTTCCCGGTTCTTCTGTTCCCGGTTCTTCCGTTCCGGGCTCTTCCGTTTCGGCAGCAACCTCATTTTGCGCCAGAATGATCACCCGGTCACAACAAGCTGCTTTCCATATCACTTCATATGTCTGTCCGGTATCTACCGCCCCTGTAATATCAAAATCAAACTCGTATGTACCCGCTCCGTCGACAGTAAATTCTTTGTCAGCTGATTCATATACTGTTTTCCCGTTCTGTATGATCTGCAAGGTCACAGGCACAGAAAGTGCCGGCGACGTATTCTGCGTATAGGATGACTCCGGTATGGCATTCTTATATGCCTCAATTCCATCAGCAATATTCATCGAAGCCTGTACTTTTAATGTTCCGTCCGTCAAATCGACTGTTGTCCCGCCGCTGAAAAGTTCTTCCAACGCATCTTCTGACTGATACATCCTGCTTCTTGCATATGTAAATGCTGATTGGAAATATGGAATATAGAACTCGCTGTTATGATCACCGTTTTCGATAAAGAAGAAATGTTCTATCCCTTTTTCCCTGAGGATCTGATTCAGTTCAACAGCAGGCGCTCCGAAACCGTACATATCCTCATTTCCACACATAAAATACATGGTAAAATAATCCAGATATTCTGCAGATTCATTTTGCGCGATCCGGTTCGGACTGCTTTCGCCTCCCATGCTGAAAGCTCCGAAAAAGCTGACTGCTCCGGAGAAAAGGTCCGGATTCTGAAGCGCAACTCCATATGCTCCCTGACCTCCCATAGACGCCCCGGCAGTGAGCCTGTATCTGGCATCCCGGATCGTCCTGTAATTTGAATCGATCAGAGGTACCAGTTCATCTGTCACCATTTTCTCCCAGTCGCCTCGCCACCAGCTTGATTCAGCACTATTCGGAATAATGACGATCATATCGTCAAACATCCCTGACTCCATCCCTTCATCGAACAGCTGATCCACATTATCCGTCATATATGACGTATGATCACTGTTATACTGGTGCAGAAGGTAGACCGTCGGATAATATCTGTCACTCTCAAAATATCCTTCCGGAAGATATACGAGATATTTTTCTTCCGTAGTTCCTTCTATATTCTGAGCCGATGCTGCCAGTTCTGATTCATAGGATGTCTCAAAAAATCGCGAATGGGAGCCATACGCCAGGATTCCACTGTTCGTATCTCTGTATGTTTCCTGTACTGCAGTCTCTTCTGCCGTACCGTCAGTTTTCACTGTGCAGCGCGTCGCACTGTAGAGATACAGGATCTCCCCGCTTTCATCTGTGGTCTGATATACCGTAATATCTTTATCTGTCAGAGAATCCACTGTTCCTTCCGGATAGAGCGTTTTCATTTCCTGAACCAGACTGTCCTTTGTTTTCCCGTCTGAGAAATATCCGTGATCCACAGTATCTGCATAGCTTTCAAAGTCCCCCTCTTTCAGATACTCAAGCTGAGTCCCTACAGCCTCGATCAGCGCCTGTTCCTCCGCTTCACCCGGTGTCTCAGACGGAAGCCCCTGCCATTTGTTATATGCCGCCCGGCTGTACAGGCCTACCGGTCCGCTGTACCAGCCGCCTCCGCCATACGGAGGATCATTATAACAGTGCACTGCAATGGTATTAGTTCCTCCGTAATTCAGAATGTCTGCGCTGATCTCAAACTGACTCAGTACAGCCCATGTCGTCTCACCGGTACTGCTGCCGTCTTCATTGACGCCGGTTCCCCCGATCCTCTGGCCATTTACATAAACCTCTCCTCTGTCGTCCATATATCCTGCCAGCAGGATCAGATCTTCTCTTGAGAAATCTTCCGGAAGTTCAAACGTGCGGACATACCAGCCCCAGCCTGTATTCATGTACCAGATATTTGTAATATTTCCAAATCCGGCTTCCCAGTTTGCGAGACAGGGCTGGACAACCGACCACTGTGTGTAGACGTCTTCTGTCAGATCTGAAACAGTATAAGGATCGTTTCTGCCTACATAATTAAAATACCAGTCTCCCATCAGATCGATCAGCTGCTCATCTTCTTTCTCTCCGGTCTCCTGAATCCGTATCATAGAAGCAGTCCCCACAGTCTGCACAGTTCCCAGAATATCTGCTGTCACAGTTACATTTGAGGACGAGTTATTTACCGCATTCTCCACATGGATCGTGCCTTCATACGTTCCCGCTCCTGTGACTGTATTCTGAGCTGTATTCGTATAGAGCACCTCTCCTGTATCCGGATCCGTAACCTGGAGTTTCAGCTCTACATCTGTCTGCGCGCTTCCTGCAAAGGAAGAATAAATATCACTGACAGTAAAAGAGTACAATGCGTCTGTCCCTTCTTCCTGAGCCGTCATTGCCGCTCTCTCCAGCGTTACAGAACCGCTCATGATATCAGAAAGGAACTTCCCGGTAAAGCGGTCCATGATCCGGTTCAGAGATTCATTTAAGAATTCACTGTCATAGCTTCCGGGTCTTGCCGTATACTCATGGTAATCCGGGATCGTTGTCGCCCACTCAATGAACATTGCTCCCATATCATTAGTGGAATGCTCCATATCAGCATACTCATCATCCACCGGGGTATCCATATATGTATAATAGTTTGTGTAAAAGGATTCGTCACTATTATAAAGATCACTCAGAATATCATAGACGTCTCCGCAGCTTTCCCACCACGGATTGGCGTCACTGACAAAATCGCCGCGGATGCTGGCCAGAAGTCCATATGTCGAAGGACTGGTCTGCGGCTCTCCGCTTTCCGCTTTCGTTAATCCGGCTGCATATGCCATGTAGCCGCCCACTCCCACACCGGTCAGAGCACGGTGCGCCGGATCTGCCAATGTCCTGTAATCCGTATCCACATCCTCCGTGACCGCCTGAAGTACGGTACGGAAGTCATTCTGTTCATCAAAAGCCGGTAATACTACGATCATATCCATGGACTGATCCGATGCCATTATTTCTGTCAGCTCTTCTCTGATGCCTTCCGGATATACAGAATAACCGTCTTCGGGCAGCAGATACACCACCGGATAAGAATATTCTGCATTCTCGTCGTATCCCTCCGGAAGCATGATATCATACTCATACACTGTGCCATTGACTTCCACAGAATTCTCTGTTCCTGCAGCCGTCAACAGCTGCACTGCTGGTTCCGGTTCACTCTGGACAGTCTCATCTGTCACATCCTGACTGATTTCACCCTGGTCGTTTTCACTTTGCTCTTCCGACACACCGGCTTCTGTCCCGGCAGGCTCTCCGTTCTCCGCTTCTGCGGAAAGCGACGGCGTGATCCCTGCACAGATCATAGCCCCTGCCAGAATCGCTGAAAGAATCTTCCTTTTCATCTCGCTTCATCCTCCTGTACATTTTGTTCGCTTTTTTCCTCTTTTTCGCATTTTTTCTATGCATATTAACGAACATCTGCTTTTAGGATACAGGAACTATGATGTTTTCTGTAAGCAAATTTGCTTCATAAATATTTAATTCCGCTTTTCCTTTGATCTTCCCTCCATTTTCCCGGAAGTTTCCCCATTCTTTTCGCAAAATTTCTTTCAAAGCTCGATACCGCCTGATACCCGCACAGCTCTGATATCACCCGAATAGAAAGACTGGTCTGCAGAAGCATCCGTGCCGCCTCTCTTATCCTTATACAGTTCAGGTAATCCAAGGGAGAAAGCCCTTTGCATTTTTGAAATACCTTCCGAAAATGGCTCTGGCTGAAGTGACACAATTCCGCCAGATCACCGATTTTGATCTGCTCCATATAATGCGCATAGATATAATCAACAGCCGGATAGATCTGAAGCGCTTCACCATCTCGTTCCGAAGGGACAATGTCTCTGCACATCATATTTGATATTTCCATCAGGATCTGCAGCAGACAGGTGACAATCTGCATCTTATACATTCCTTCTCTTACTGTATTCAGCGAATTGATCTCTGTCAGGATCCTGCTGATCCTTGCCGTGTTCTTCTCATCTATGACCTGAACTCCGTTATGGCATACTTCCATAAGACGCTCCCGGTTTCTGCCGGCCGGAAATCGAAAAATATTGAGAAGATCTTCGACATCAATAAACAAATAACTCCAACTCGTAACAGAATCCCCCCGGTTTCTCGTAGCATGGAGAAGGTTCGGAGATATCATGGTGATATCTCCTGCCTGATATGCATTCTCGGACTGTTCTGTAACAATATACCCCTCTCCTTTATTACACCTGCCGATCTCCAGATAATAATGAAAATGCATAGAATCACACACTTCCGCCTCAGACCATTCATAGTTTTCCAGGATCAGGACTGGAAAATCAGGATAAATTCTGTAAATCGGATCATCCACATTTTGCTTTTTTCTTCCCGCCATACTCTCAACCCATTTCATCCTAATGATTCATTCAATAGCTCTTATCTGAATATATATCATAAAATACATCATGACACCAGGATTTCTTCTGAGGATTTTTTCCTTCACTGCGGCAATCGTCCCGGCAGATCCGCAAAAAAGCAGGTCACAAAGCCTCCTTCTTTCCGGAGTCTTCATGGCCTGCATTTCTTCACACATGATCAGCCTACTTTTAACTTGAACTTCTGTATCTCTTTTTCGCTGGATACTCTCTCGATCACACCGCCCAGACTTCTCAGCTTCTCCTCAAATCTCTCATATCCTCTCTGGATATATACGATATCGTCTACAATGGTAATCCCTTCCGCTGCAAGCCCTGCAATACAAAGTGCAGCTCCTGCACGCAGATCCGGAGCGCTCACTCTCGCACCGGAAAATTTCTCAACGCCCTCGATCGTCGCAGAGTTTCCTTCTACTTTGATGATCGCACCCATACGTGCCAGCTCATCCAGATATTTAAAACGGTTCTCAAAAATACTCTCCGTGATCGTGCTCGTTCCTCTCGCCAGGGCAAGCGTAACCCCGATCTGAGGCTGCATGTCTGTAGGATACCCCGGATAGGGCAGTGTCTTTACCTGAGTGCTCCTTAAACGTCCCTTTGCCACAACCCGCACTGCATCGTCAAACTCTTCTACTTCACATCCGATATCCACCAGCTTGGAGATCGTCGCATCCAAATGCTTCGGGATCACATTCATGACAGTCACATCGCCTTTCGTCGCCGCTGCCGCAAACATGAAAGTTCCCGCCTCAATCTGATCCGGAATGATAGAATACTCTGTTTTGTGGAGTCTCTTCACCCCGCGGATCTTGATCACGTCGGTTCCCGCACCGCGGATGTTGGCTCCCATACTGTTCAGGAAGTTCGCCACATCGACAACGTGAGGCTCCTTCGCCACGTTTTCCATAATGGTCAGTCCGTCAGCCATCGCTGCCGCCATCATTACATTGATGGTCGCGCCGACAGTCACAACATCAAAATACAGATGTGTTCCCCGGAGCGCATCTGCCTCCGCCACGATCTTTCCATGTTCGATATCCACATCCGCCCCCAGAGCCCGGAATCCTTTCAGATGCTGATCGATCGGCCTGCTGCCGATATTGCATCCGCCCGGGAGCGCCACTTCTGCTTTCCTGTACTTTCCGAGAAGCGCTCCCAGAAGGTAATAGGATGCCCTTATTTTCTTAATATAATCATATTCAATATTAAAGTCGCCAATAGTACCGCCGTTGATCTTCACTGTATGTCTGTCTATGCGCTGTACCATGGCGCCGATTCCGCTGATCGCCTCAAGCATGACATTTACATCGTTGACATCCGGCAGGTTGTCTATGAGTACTGTCTCGTCTGTCATGATCGCTGCCGCAAGGATCGCCAGAGCCGCATTCTTTGCTCCGCCGATCTCCACTTCCCCTACAAGCGGATTTCCGCCTTTAATGATATATTGATCCATTTTGCACCTCGACTATCCGATTTTATTATCGCAACTCCCCAGTTAACTTTGCGGTACGGCAGGCTCCCCTGTCACACCATATACGGGCTCATTATACCACAAAAACGCTGTTTGTAAAATTATTTTTTTTGCTGACGCTTCCAGCGCCCCCGTTTCCGTCCGGTATCCGTACTGTTTTTTCCGTGTGCGCGGACCGCATTTATCACATTTTCGATCGTCTCTTCGATCCTGCATCCGTCCTCACACACGGTGATATCCGCATACTTTTCAAAATACGGTACACGCTCGTTATAAAGATCCTTCAGAGTCTGTCCATCACGCAGGACAACGCCTCTTTTCTGAGGATTGCGTATCCTTCGTCTTATTGTCTGATAAGATGCCTTCAAATATACTACGGTTCCGATCTCTTTATAGTGTATCATTGCCTCTTCACAGTAGATCACGCTTCCACCGGGGGAAATAACACAATTTTCCGCTTTCACATCGCGGTTGACCTGGTTTTCTATCTTCAGAAATCCCTCGTCTCCCACTTCAGCGATGATCTCGCGGAGCAGCTTTTTCTCCTGTTCCTGGATCAGGAGATCCGTATCTATAAAACGTTTTCCGAGACGCTTGGCAACCACGATGCCGACCGTGCTCTTTCCCACGGCCGGCATCCCGATAAAAATCAGATTATCCTTCATATGTATCCCATCCTTTTCGCCGGCTCATTTTCTGTAACTTTAGTGCCTGTTTACAGACACCCTTTCCAATAAACAGTGAGAGTATACCACAAATTTTCTGATTAGTAAATTCTCCTGCGCCGTCTCCGGTTATCGCTCCTGCGTTTATACAGCTCTTGATAGAGCATCACCGCTACCAGATCCCGCAGGTTTTCCATCTCTCCTTTCTCCATCCCTTTTTCGTTTTTTTCGATATTTCTGCATGCTCTGCCGCACATCAGGCCAAGCTGCAGTTTATCCGGATACTCATCGTACACCATACTGTTTTCATATTCCATCCGGTCACATTCCTCCTCGATATACGGAAGGATCCTTTTGGGGACATCGGGATACAGGCTCTTCATATACTCAAAATCCATCCTCTCGATCCTCTCATCGTCGAATGAGAAAGGCATCGGATACACCATGTAATACGGCAGTTTCTGGTTCATGTCTTTTCACTCCCAGGCAGACGTTATATCTGTAATATATGCAGAGCCGGGGAAAACGTGAAACCAAACGGCCTCCAGGGTTTCGGCAAGCCCGGACTTTGGCCCGTCGCTATTGCAAAAAGGGACAGCGCCCTTTCCAGAAGGACCTACCCCTTTTAGACTTAACACTATGTTATGTTCCGAACTTTCCGATCAGAAGGGTCCGTATCCGATGCCGTGCGCGATCATGATAAGGACAAATGCGCTCACGATAAATGACAGGTAGATCTTCCAGCAGAATTTGATCCAGGCTCCGTAATCCACCCCGCACATGGAAAGCTGGACAAGCGAACTTCCGGGCCAGAAACTGTTGGTGATCCCGTCTCCGTACTGGTATGTGAGTACAAGGACCTGCTGGTTGATGTTCAGGATCTTGCCCAGCGGCTGAAGGATCGGCATGATGATGACCGCCTTCCCGCTTCCGGATACCACAAGGAAGTTAAACAGTGTCACAAACACGAAGATAATGAGAAGCGCCAGGACCGCGCTCTTATTCTCCAGAAGTTCTCCCATTGCATGTACGATCGTGTCCATGATGCATGCCTGGTTCATGAGAACAACCACCGCCTGCGCCATGCCAACAGCAAACGCCGCCGCAAACACGCGGACTGCTCCCTGACAGAAGAGCTGGCACGCCTCGCTGGGACTGAATCCAAAGATAACCGTGAGCACCATTCCGAAGATCACATAAAGCGCCGCGATCTGTGCAAAGGACCATCCCAGGCTGATGCAGCCGTATCCCTGTACCACGACAATCACGAGGAACGCCAGCAGACCCATCACCCGCCTTGTCGTCATCTCTTCCATATGCTCCATTTTGTCTTCGGACTTCTGGTTCAGATATTCTTCTTTCACAATGCTCCCGGAAGGATCCTTTTTGATCTTCCGGCAGTATGTATACAGACCGATCAGACCGATCACATAGAACACTGCCAGGCCCACCGCGCGGAATCCGATCCCGGAGAACATGGGCAGCCCCACGATCTGCTGGGAAACGCCTGTGGTAAACATATTCATAAGTCCCGAGGTGAAGCCTACCGTGCTTCCCACGATCGCAAGTCCGGTTCCCACCATACGGTCATAGCCGAGCGCAAAGCCGATGCTCACTGCCAGCGGATAGAACGGATACGCCGCCTCGCCGTATCCAAGCACGCCAAAGATCACGAAGATCGTATAAAAGATACAGACCACGGAAAATTCTTTTCCTTTTGTCCGCTTCAGTATCGCATTGATCCCCGCCCCGAACGCCCCGCTGACTTCCAGCAGGTAGATCATGCCGGAGCTGATGAACAGGGTTCCCATGATCGTGGCTCCGTTGACAAACCCGTTATAGATCGCTTCAAAATAATCCATAAATGTGATCGGGTTCTCATTTTCCACGTACTGGAATGTATCCGGGTCCACCACAGAGATCCCCGTCGCCTCATCTGTGATCCGCTCATAGCTTCCACTCGGTATCACATACGACAGGATGACCACGAAAAGCATGATCAGCAGCAGTATGATAAATACGTGCGGCATGTGAAAGCCTTTCTTCTTTGTTTCATTCTTACCCATTTTCTTGTTCCTCTCCTTTTTTGCTCCTATACCTCATTCCCTTTTCCACCGTGCGCTTCCAGCCAGGACATGGCGGAATACGCGTGGAGCGCCGCTCCCAGCGGGAGCACATCCTCATCCAGCGTCATACGCGCGTTGTGCAGGGGCGCATTGCCCGGTTTTCCGGCGCCCAGGAACACGAACATCCCCGGCACTTCCGCCGTAATATAACCGAAATCCTCCGTCCCGGACATGGGCGGGATCTCACAGACCTTCTCACTGCCCAGCACCTCTTCCATATAAGGGACCATCTCACTGCACAGTCCCGCATCACTGTAGGTACACGGTGTATGGAACACAGTAAGCTCATACTCTCCGTTCCATGCCTTCACATAATGGTCGATCACTTCAGGGATGCGCTTCGTCAGATGTGCCGCTGCCCCCACGTCCTGGGTCCGTACCCCGATATGGAGTTCTGCTTCATCCGGAATGATATTTACCGCGGTCCCGCCTTTCGCGACTCCGCAGGTCAGCGCTACCATTGCCGCCGGATCCGCCTCCCTGGTGACGAGCAGATTCACCGCCTGATATACCTGGTTCATGATCATAAGAGGGTCAATACAGAGCTGCGGCTGCGAACTGTGCCCTCCGCGTCCTTTGATCTTCAGGATAAATGTGTCCAGGGAAGAAGAATTCACTCCAACGGAATATCCCGCTTCCCCGGTCCCGGTGACCGGCTGGACGTGGATCCCGAACGCCGCATCCACCTTCGGGTTCTCAAGGAGCCCGTTCTCCACCAGCATGCGGGCCCCCGCCCCGGTCTCCTCCCCGGGCTGGAACACCAGCTTGACGCTTCCCTTCAGGGAATCCTCCATATCTTTTAAGATCTGCGCCGCACCCAGGAGCATTGCCGCATGGCTGTCATGCCCGCACATATGTCCATATCCATTGCAGGATTTGAATTCCAGATCGCTCTCCTCCCGGATCGGAAGGGCATCCATATCCGCCCGCAGGAGAATGCAGGGACTTCCTTTCCCTATGACTGCTGTTACGCCTATCGCGCGCTCCATCCGGGGGAAGCCTGCCTCCATAAAATCTTTCGTCATCTTTTCCGGGAGGTCTCCCCCACAGTCCTGCCACGGAATCTCCATCTCGTCCAGCCTTTTCCTGATATAGGAGCTGGTCTGGGGAAGGTCCATCCCGAGTTCCGGTATCCTGTGCAGGTTTCTCCGATCCTCTGTGATCTGTCCGCGGATCTCCTCTGCTCTTTTTCTGATCTCTTCCGCCGATATACTCATAAACATACCACTCCTGTCTTCCCGGGGCAGCTCTGCCGATTCCGCCTCCCTTTCCTCAAAAAAAGAAAGAGAGTCCCTCCTGCGGAACTCTCGAACCGTTTATTCATCTTGCCACTTCCTTGTGTGCTGTCTCAGGATAATTTATAAATATAATTAAAACTGTATAATTATACCTATGCTAACATTTTTTGCGCATTTCTGCAACCTTTTCATGGAAATTTCCGGCGAACCAATTCTACGGAACGAAAACGGCCATTCAGCCCGCTTCTTCCCTTATGGCCAAACTGCCCGGAAATGAATCTCTTGTAAAGTACGGCGCTGTTCTGCTATGATAGTCGGTAAAGGAGTGTGTTATATATGGATGTATCAAAAACTTCTGTTTTTATTAATTGTAAGATCTTTACTGCCGATGAGCAGAATCCCTGCGCCGACAGCATGATCGTATCCGACGGACGGATCCGCTGGATCGGAAAGCGTGAGGACCTTCCCCGGACGGAAGGGACCGTGATCGACCTGGACGGCCGGCGCGTGATCCCTGGTTTTGTGGATGCCCACATGCATCCCGTCATGCTGGCAGACTTCAGTAAACAGATCACCATCATGCCCCCTGCTGTCAATTCCATCGAGGACCTTGTCCAGGCATTAAAAGAGCGCCGGGAAGAACAGGGACCGGAGAAATGGGTCGAGGGCTGGGGCTATGATGAGCAGTCTCTCCTCGAGAAACGCTCGCCCACACGCTATGACCTGGACCGGGGCTGCAGCGACGCGCCGGTCTGCCTCATGCGGACCTGCGCCCATATCCGCTGCGTCAACAGCCGCGCTCTTGAAATGGCGGGCATCGACCGTAATACCCCGGATCCCCCGGGCGGCGAGATCGAGCGGGATGAGAACGGCGAACCCACCGGCGTCCTGAAGGAAAACGCCAGGAACCTGATGGCAGGTCTGGTGCCCCCTGTTCCGGAGGAGCAGAAAGTCCAGAATCTTCTCGATCTCGGAAAACTTCTGACTTCCCAGGGGATCACCGCCATCTGCGATATGGGGAACCTTGACTCCAGTGATAATATCCCGATCTATGAAAAAGCGGCGGAAAAAGGATTCCACCAGAGAGTGGGCGTCTATTATATGTGGGATTTCTTTGCAGATGACAAAGACTTTGACATCCCGGAAGACCGCATGGACAAAAACCGCCAGATCTTCGCCGCCGGCTTAAAGCTCATCGGAGACGGCAGCATCTCCGGGAGAACCGCCTGGATGGACGAGCCCTACTACGGCTCCGACGACGAATACGGCATTTCCGTCTGCAGTGATGAGCTGATCGAATCCGCCATCTCATTCTGTAAGAAACGGCACTGCCAGCTCTCCATGCATGCCATGGGTTCCCGGACCATTGCCCGGATGGTAGACCGCGCCGCTGCCGAAGAAAGCTGGACAGAGGACGATACTCCCTACGTCCGCATCGAACATGTCACAGAGCCCCGGGAAGAAAGCCTGGAGCGCGCCGCAGAGCACGGTATCGCGTTTGTCACCCAGCCCATCTTCCCCTATGCGGAGAGCGCCAGCTATCTGAAGAATCTGGGAAGCGAGCGGCTGAAGAAATGCTATCCCTTCCGCCATATGCTGGAAAGAGGCGTAAAAACAGGATTTTCCACGGACGCCCCGGCAACGTTCTGGGCAGTCCCGTCGGATCCATTTCCCGGATTAAAGCTGGCTGTCACCAGAGAGTCTTATCTGGGAGCCGACTGCGGCACAGACCAGTCCATCGATATCGAGACCGCTCTGAAGCTCTACACCAGAGAATCTGCGCAGATTGCGGGATTCCACGACATGGGCGTGCTCGCACCGGGATACCGGGCTGATTTTGCGGTCTTAAGCGAAGACATCCTGGATGTGAATCCGGAAGATATCGATAAAGTCTGCGTCCTTCAGACCTACATAGACGGCGAATGCGTCTATCAGAAAGAAGACTGACGGCCGGAAAACAGACAGAATGATGGACATGGACACACCGGCCCCACAGACCGGAAATACAGAAAAATACTGCTGAAAAAAGAGGAAAGAGGTACCTTATGTTTCATTTACCCAAATACAGAGAACCAGACTTTACACAGACGAAATTTACCGAAGCGCCTGACGCCTCCTGGGAGGAAGTGACCATCAGGGGCGTTGCTCCGGAGAACTACCACAGCACTTCCATGTACCCGGAATATTTCAAGATCAACGGGACATGGCTCCTCGCGGAAGAGAGCCGCATGGACTCCAGTGTGGTGCTGGGGGAAGACGGAAAACTCCGGGTCGTAGAAAACCGTAACCTGGAGGTCGGAGACAAGGTGATCGTTGGGCGCACGGAGAACGCAGAGGAAGGCATCTACCTTCACAGCACCGGCTTCGGGAGCGCCGACGATGACAATGACGATCAGTTCGTCTTCCGTCAGGGCCGCAGCCGCGAGACTTCCTACGCCAGGGACTATGACCGCCTCTTCGAGCTGCTCAAATACGAAAAAGAACACGGAAACATCCTCTGGGTCATGGGACCCGCATTTTCCTTTGACGCTGACGCCAGACGCGCCATGGAGGCAATGGTCGAGAACGGTTATGTAGACGGGCTCATGGCGGGGAACGCACTTGCCACCCACGACCTGGAAGGGGCCATGTTCCACACTGCCCTGGGACAGGATATCTACACCCAGAGATCCCAGCCGAACGGGCACTACAACCACCTGGATGTGATCAACCGGGTAAGACGGAGCGGCTCCATCCCGCAGTTCATCGAGGATTACAACATCGACAGCGGGATCATGTACAGCTGCGTGAAGAATAATGTCCCCTTCGTCCTCACCGGCTCCATCCGCGACGACGGTCCCCTCCCGGAAGTCATCGGGAACGCCTACGACGGGCAGACCGCCATGCGCAGTATGGTGAAGAAGGCGACCACTGTTGTCTGCCTTGCCACCATGCTCCACACCATCGCCACGGGAAATATGACCCCCTCCTACCGGGTGCTGGAAGACGGAACCGTTCGTCCGGTCTTCCTCTATACGGTGGATGCGGATGAATTTGTAGTCAACAAGCTGCTGGACCGGGGAAGCCTCTCAGCGACCACGATCGTGACGAATGTACAGGACTTTATCA
The DNA here is from genome assembly GCF_016902345.1 of Mediterraneibacter glycyrrhizinilyticus. Classification (GTDB taxonomy): domain Bacteria; phylum Bacillota; class Clostridia; order Lachnospirales; family Lachnospiraceae; genus Mediterraneibacter; species Mediterraneibacter glycyrrhizinilyticus_A. The sequence continues at coordinate 30,161 of NZ_JACJLR010000007.1, forward strand.
TGATCGTGGTGAAGGGGCTTGGGCTGATGTAGGCCGATGCGCCAGCCATCTTCCCATTGATTCGGTTTCCGGAAAATTTTTACCGGGTTGTTATGTGATCAAACCATAACAGCCCGGTAATTTTGTTCTGGTATTCTATTGTCATCGGAAGAGCCAGTCATAATCCTGTCTGCAGTCCACTATATAATCCGCATAGACCGTATTATCTATAATCTGAAAGATCATCATATAGCGTTTTTCAAACAAGATAAAACGGTATGCATGTTTAGGGATATATTCCCCGGAAAGCCACGGACATCTCTGGGGCATCGTTTTCAACGAATCTGCCGCCTTTTCAAATTCCACGGTCAGCCTTTCCGCCGCTTCCGGACTGACCTGTGCCAAAAATGCAGCATGGGAAACAAGCATCTGTGCCGCCCGTTCTGATACGATGACACGGTATTTACTCTGCTCTTCCATGCCCCGCCTCCTCAATCGCACTACGCATCATAGCTGCGACTTCATCGACAGAATAGCCTTTACTCCCATGCATCCTATCCTCCTCGACCGCAAGCAGTTCCTCTCTGAGCTTCAGCATCTTCTCCCTGCGGTTGTAAGTATCAATATCCATAACGACTAAATCTCCCTCACCATTCTTGGTAAGGAAGACCGGCTCTGCGGTCTTTCTGCACATTTCGGCAATCTCGTTGTAGTTCTGACGGATCGCTGCGGATGGACGAATATTCATGATCATACCTCCTTGTTTGCAATTAATAGTAATATTCTAACTATATTATAAATATATCATGCTATCTGGTCAATATATGCAAGTTCTTTCTTTGCGCGTTCCGGCAGGCATTCTCCTGCTCTGGTCAGAACCGCGATGTCTTCCAGTTTGTTCGGGAAACAATAATCCGGGGCAGCGGCATCGGCTCTCCTGATTTCCACTGCAGCCCGCCGGCTCTTTTTTTATCCTGTATGCGTGGGCGATTTTGTATATGAACCCGGTTATTTGCTAAAACGCAACAGCTATGACAGTTTTCTCATCAGACAGGCTGGGAGGGATTCTGGCTCCATTTTGACGGTCCCATGGCAAGAGAATATTTCGAAGAGATTTTCCGGTTATCCGGTTCCTGTCCGATCGAAAATCCCGCCATTATATCAACAGCCCCCTGCCGGACTTTCTGCCGGACAGAAGGCTGCTGTCTTACCCTATTCACTTTCCCTCAGGATCCTCTGAATCTCCAGTCTGGTCTCTCCGACCCCGATCACATCATCCTTCTGGATCACGATCGGCCGGTCGATCCTCTTCCCGTTCAGGAATGTACCGTTCCGGGAATCTTCATCTTTCAGATACAGCTTATCGCCGTGATGTACGATCGCACAGTGGACTTTTGATACTCTCACGTCAGTCGGAAGGGGAAGATATTTCTCATACATACTTCCGTCCTTGCCTCGTCCGATCCCTACCGTCTCATAGAAGATAAAGCTGTATTTCTGCCAGCTGTCGATATCCTCCAGGATGATCTTCCACTGTCTTCTCCGTTTCTGGCGGACCCGCGGTGCCGGAGCATCCATATCCCGCTCCGCCGCCCGCTGCGTTCTGCGTCTTCTCGGACGTTCGTCATAATCATCGTCCTCATCATCATAATCATCGTCGGGATAGTCATCCTCATCATAGTCATCTTCATTGTGCCGGCGGATCTTCTTTCTCCTGAGCAGGGCGTCTTCTGCTTTATTCTTTTTTATTGTCACGAATGTCCCGCCGAGCAGGGCTGCGATGCCGATTATCAGCAGGATCAGTACAATCCAGTATAACATATGTATATCACTCCTCTGAACCTTAATGGTACTATATTTTTTCTCATTGGGCAAGCATCAGATGTATCTTTTTCCCCTGAACTATGCTAGAATGTTACTGTTCGCAGTAACAATGGAATGTTTACAGTTTAGCATAAAGGAGTGTAAAATGAGTACCATCCGACCGTTTCAGGCCGTCCGGCCATCCGACGGGGAGCTTGCTTCCCGCATTGCCGCTCTTCCCTATGATGTATACACCAGCAGTGAGGCGCGGCATATCGTCCGGGAAAATCCTCTTTCTTTCCTCCGGATCGACCGCGCCGAGACACAGTTTCCTGAAGGAACCGATATGTATTCTCCAGAAGTTTATGAGAAAGCACATGACCTTCTGGAGCAGATGATCTCCGAGGGCGGATTTTGCAGGGAAGAAGATCCCTGCTATTACATCTATGCTCTCACTATGAACGGACGGACACAGACCGGACTTGTGGGATGCGCCTCCGTCGATGACTATACCGGCGGAGTGATCCTGAAGCACGAGAATACACTGGAGGCAAAGGAACTCGACCGCTTCCGCCATATCGATACATGCAGTGCCCAGACCGGTCCGATCTTCCTGGCATACCGCCCGGACAGCGCAGTCAGGGCGATCCTTCATAAGGTACAGGAACAGAAGCCGCTCTATGATTTCACCTCGGAAGACCACATACGTCATTCAGTCTGGCGCATTGACGATCCCGGGGACATCGGGAATATTACTCATCTGTTCTCTCTTATCCCGCACCTTTATATCGCGGACGGACATCACCGTGCGGCATCCGCTGTAAAGGCCGGGTTAAAACGGAGAGCAGAAGACACAGGCTTTACAGGAGACGAAGAATATAATTTCTTCCTGTCCGTTCTCTTTCCCGCTGATGAACTTCAGATCTATGACTACAACCGGGTGGTCTCTGACCTGAACGGATATACATTTGACAAAATACTGGATATCGTGGAAAATACGTTTGAGATCAGAGACAACGGATCCGAGCCTTACCGCCCTGCAAAAAAGGGGGAGTTCGGCATGTATCACAACGGACAGTGGTTTCGGCTTAAGGCCAGACCGGAAGTCTGTTCCGATGATCCTGTAAAAGGCCTCGATGTGTCAATACTGCAGGATCGAATCCTTGCCCCTGTGCTCGGCATCCATGACCCGAAGACGGATTCCCGCATTTCCTTCATCGGAGGGATCCGCGGTCTGAGAGAACTGGAAAAGCAGGCAGATTCCTCAGGCGGGATCGCATTTTCCATGTATCCGACTTCCATGGACGAACTCATGCGTGTGGCTGATTCCGGGATGCTCATGCCCCCGAAGTCCACATGGTTCGAACCGAAACTGCGCAGCGGGCTGTTTATCCATCAGTTCTGACTGGTACGGAACATACCCATTATTTTTAATTATCATAAAATCAGGAAAAGAGGAGATGTGATTCATGGAAAGAAATGACCTGTGCTGGTGCGGCAGCGGCAAGAAATATAAAAAATGCCACATGCCGATCGAAGAGAAAATGATGCTTCACGCAGAGAGAGGAGAGATCGTTCCCTCACGGAAGCTGCTGAAAACGCCCCACCAGATCGAGATGATCAAAAAGAGCGCAGCGCTCAATACCGCAGTGCTTGACGAGGTTGCAAAACATATCCGCATCGGGATGAGCACCGCCGAGATCGACGAGATCGTCTACCGCTTCACAACGGAGCACGGCGGGATTCCCGCCCCCCTGGACTATCAGGGCTTCCCCAAAAGTGTGTGTACCTCCATCAACAATGAAATCTGTCACGGCATCCCGGATGAAAATATCATTCTTCAGGAAGGAGATATCATCAATGTAGATGTCTCTACGATCCTGGACGGATACTTCTCCGACGCCTCCCGTATGTTCAAGATGGGCAAGATCTCCGATCGGGCTGAACGCCTGATCCGGGTGACAGAAGAGTGCGTTGAGCTGGGACTGGCAGCCGCAAAACCATGGGGACATTTAGGCGATATCGCTGACGCCATCAACACCCACGCCAGAGCCAACGGGTATTCTGTCGTTGAGGAGATCGGCGGACACGGCATCGGGCTGGAGTTCCACGAAGATCCCTTCGTCAGCTACGTCACCCCCAAAGGAAGCGAGATGCTCCTCGTCCCGGGCATGATGTTTACCATCGAGCCCATGATCAACGAGGGCAGCCCGGATTTCTTCGTAGACGAGGACAACGACTGGACCGTGTACACGATCGATGACGGACTCTCCGCTCAGATCGAATATATGGTGCTGGTAAAAGAAGACGGGATCGAAGTCCTGACAAAATAACATGGGCATAGACCGGGCTAAAAGATAGAAGTTGTCCATTACAAGCGACAGCGAAAACCCCGGAGCTGGCGGGCTCCGGGGTTTTCTATTCCATTTTTTATGGTGGCTTAAACCATAGGCTCATTACCGCTCCTTATCTGCCAGCATCCATAGATACTGCTCATAGTTCACTCCATCGTTCCTGGGCACGCCTTCCCGGACCGAATCTTCCAGCGCAAGCTCGATCATTTTTCCGGCAAGCCGCATCGTTTCTTCCAGACTGTCCCCCCTTGCTTTTCCGCCTGCCACAACAGACGCAAACAAGTCTCCGGTTCCCGAGTAGCTTTCCCCTACAAAGGGAAATGCCGCCAGATCAGTCTTTTTCTTTGTGACAGCCAGATTTCCCATTTTATGCACGCCGTCCGCACTGTCTGTAAAACGGATCCCGGTCACCACGATCTCCTTCGGACCTTTTGCGATCATATTTCTCGCCATCTGTTCGATCACTGTCAACAGATGTTTTTCGTCTGTCATCTGTTCGATCATCCGATAGTCGGTATCTGTGAGTATGCACAGTTCTGTCAGATTCGGTGTAATGATGTCTGCTCTCGCTGCCAGCTCTCTCATCATGCTCCGCAGTTCAGATGTAAAGATGTCAAACCCTTTCCCGTTATCTCCCATTATCGGATCCACAAGAAGAAATGTTTTCTTTTTATAAAATGAATCCAGGAAACGCAATACTTTTTCGATCTGCGCGCTCTCCGACATAAAGCCGGTATAAATGCCGTCAAAAGACACTTCCATCTTTTCCCATTCTTTCCGGATCTTATCCATCCTGTCCGTATATTCATCGCAAAAATAGCTTGGATAGCCTGTCTGCCCGCTGAGGATCGCAGTCGGCAGAGGACAGGGCTGGACTCCCATCGCGGCGATCACAGAGATGGCCGCAGTCAGGGAACATCTTCCGAACCCTGAAAGATCATTGATAACCGCTATTTTTTTCGTCATAATTTCTCTCCTGTCTGACAATTTTAGGACAAAGTGATCAAAAAGTGCCAGGTACTTTTTCAAAAGTACACGGCACCTTTTTATAGCATATTCAGAATATTCTTTCAAACCACCCCTGCACTCAATGAATCTGCGGGATTTCGATCGGTTTCAGCACGATCGCGGAATGTCTTCCCATGTTCAGGACAATTTCTCCGTCATCTACAATATATTCATCGTAATCAGTAGTATATCCGCTTTCATAGGAATAGATCAGTCGTTTCATCCGTCCGGACCGGGGAACTCCCACCAGCCAGACCGGGATCGTGACTTCTCTCAGTTCTTTGCTGTTATTGAGAACGACCACGATCTGTTCATCCCCCTGGAATCTTCCATATGCGAGGAGGTTGCTCTCACCGAGCAGCAGTTTGATCGAACCCTTGCGAAGAGGCTTCTCTTCCTTGTGGATCCGTATCATCTCTTTATGAAAAGCAAGAAGTCCCTGGTCTTCTTTTCCCCACGGATAAGTCCTCCGGTTATCCGGATCTGTGAATCCGCACAGTCCCGCTTCATCACCGTAATAGATCGTGGGCGCGCCTACCCAGGTCATCTGAACAGCCACAGCTTCTCTCATGACCGCATGGTTCACTCCTTCTTCCGCCGCCTTTGCGCCGACATGTTCCGCTCTCCCGACAATATGGTTTGTTCGGGTAAGGAACCTGGAGTGGTCATGATTGGACAGTTCGTTCATCGCCACCTGGAGGGAGGGTGTGAGCATACTCGCCATGTAATGCCGCATCGCTCCGTCAAAGTTATCCGCATTCCCCCACAGATCAGTCCTGCGCTCATCACTGTGTTTCTCCATTCCTGTAAGGAACCATGTCAGAGGTTCCATAAACGCGTCGTAATTCATGACGCTGTCCCACTCATCTCCCTGGAGCCAGTCTCCGGGGTCGCCGTAGTGCTCTGCAAGGATCAGCGCATCCGGGTTCGCGCTCTTGACTTCTTTTCTGAAACGTTTCCAGAACATATGGTTATACTCGTTGCTGCATCCCAGATCCGCCGCAACGTCGAGGCGCCATCCGTCCACATTAAAGGGCGGCGAGACCCACTTTTTCCCCACATCCATAATGTACTGCTCCAGCTCCGGAGAGTCCTCGTAGGACAGTTTCGGCAGAGTGTCATTCCCCCACCAGGAGTCATAGCTGGTATTATATGGCCACGCTTCTCTGCGGTCGTCATAGAAATGAAAGAACTTGTGATACGGACTGCCTGCACTGATGAATGCACCCTTGGGATAATCCGGCTGATTTTCATAGATGCGCTCACGGTCCATCCACTTGTTAAATGAGCCACAGTGATTAAATACGCCGTCAAGGATCACCCTCATCCCCCGTTTATGCATCTCCTCTACCAGGCGGGCAAACAGTTCGTTGCTTGCTTCGAGATTCCGGATATCTCCGGTCCTCTTCTGATATTTTGTCGCATTGATATTATCCTGCGCGCCCTCCGGAAGCGTCTCTCCTCCATCTTCGACGATCTTTCCATAATGCGGATCAATATAGTCATAATCCTGAATGTCGTACTTATGATTGGATGGCGAGACAAAAAGTGGATTGAAATAGATCACTTCCACTCCCAGATCCTGCAGATAATCCAGCTTATCCATCACGCCCTGCAGGTCACCTCCATAAAAATTCCGTATATCAAGCGCAGCCGGCGGCTGCTCCCAGTCCCTGATCTTCGCGCTCGGGGCTCCAATGTAGATGTACTCCCCATCCTCCACATCATTGGTCGGATCCCCGTTATAGAAACGGTCCACAAAAATCTGGTACATGACAGCGCCTTTCGCCCACTCCGGCGTGGAGAAGCCGGGGACGATAATGAAATCGTAATATTCTTCGATATGATCCGAATATCCGCACCGGTTAAAGTAGCAGATCTGCTCTCCTTTTTTAATCTCAAAAGAATATCGGAAAGGTTCTGTACCGAGCTGACACTCTATCCCGTAATAGTCAAACTCTCCCTTTGAATTGATCTTCCACATGGAGTAGCTGCGCCCCTGAGTCAGGACCTTCACTTCTTCCACGTCATTGTGAGCGGTTCGAAACCGCAGCGTGATCTTCTCATTCACCTCGGGTTCTGCCGGAATTACATAATCCTGCGTACCGTCACAGAACAGTGCTTCTCTGTTCATAACTCAAGCCTCCTTTTCCTGATTGAAACGTAATCCGGCAAAAACAGCATGAAGAGCGGATGACTTTATGCCTCCGCTCCATTACTCTCGAACAGTGCTTCGAATTCGCTTCTTGTTATTTTTTCCTTCTCAAGCAACAGCTGCGCGCATGCGTCGAGCACAGAATGATGTTCTCTGATGATCGTACGCGCTTTCAGATAACACTCGTCGATGATCCGTTTTACTTCCTCATCGATCGTACCTGCTACTTTTTCGCCATAGCCTCTCGATGTATGACCAAAATCACGTCCGATAAAGACCTCATCGCTGTCGTTGTCATAGTTGATCAGCCCCAGACGCTCGGACATACCGAACTTCGTGATCATGGACTTGGCTATCGCTGTCGCCTGTTTGATATCCTGTGATGCGCCGGTGGTGATATCGTCGAAGATCTCCTCCTCTGCAACACGTCCGCCCAGAGATACCGTGATCTCCTGGAGCATCTGTCCCTTTGTATTGTATATCTCATCTTTCTCCGGAAGAGGCATGGTGTATCCGCCTGCACCTCCGGTGGGAATGATAGACACGCTGTAGACCGGTCCTACGTCAGGCAGCACATGGAACAGGATCGCATGCCCAGCCTCATGGTAAGCCGTGATCCGGCGTTCTTTCTCCGACACGATCCGGCTCTTCTTCTCCGGGCCGATCCCTACTTTGACAAACGCATGCCTGATATCGGACTGGGTCAGGAACGCACGGTTATCCTTCGCCGCGATGATCGCCGCCTCATTTAAAAGGTTCTCAAGATCCGCGCCCGTAAAACCGGATGTTGTCTGTGCGATCTGTTTGAGATCCACATCTTCCGCCAGCGGCTTGTTCTTTGCGTGTACTTTCAAAATTTCTTCTCTTCCGCCCACATCGGGACGTCCCACGATGACATTGCGGTCAAATCTTCCCGGTCTTAGGATCGCCGGATCAAGAATATCCTTACGGTTGGTCGCTGCCATCACAATGATACCTTCATTTACTCCAAAACCGTCCATCTCGACAAGGAGCTGGTTCAGCGTCTGTTCTCTCTCATCGTGTCCGCCTCCCAGACCACTTCCGCGCCGTCTCGCAACAGCGTCGATCTCATCGATAAACACGATACAGGGCGCATTCTTCTTCGCATCCTGGAACAGGTCGCGCACACGGGACGCGCCCACACCTACGAACATCTCCACAAAATCAGATCCCGAGATACTGAAAAACGGAACTCCCGCCTCTCCTGCCACTGCCTTGGCGAGCAGGGTCTTACCGGTTCCCGGAGGGCCCTCGAGCAGCACGCCCTTGGGGATCCTTGCGCCGACCTGGATATATTTCTTGGGTGCTTTCAGAAAATCAACAATCTCCTCCAGCGCTTCCTTCTCCTCTTTCAGTCCAGCCACATCCGAGAACGTGACCTTGATGTCGTTCTGGGTGCTCATCCTGGCCCGGCTCTTACCAAAGTTCATCGCTTTCGCATTGGCTCCTCCGTTCTGCCGGTTCATGAGGAAAAAGAGGAGCATCACGCCGCACAGTGTGATCAGCAGCGGGATGGCAATGGTCGTGAACATGGATTCCCTCGGAACATCAGACATACCGTAATCAATATCGTTTTCCTGCAGAAGGCTCTCCACCTTCTCTACATCGGAAACATTGACGGTCCTTGCCGCGTCCTCACCCTTGAGCGTCACAGTCACCGTTCCCGTCGGTACCGCGCTGTTCTGGTTGATGTACGCCTCTGTCACATTTCCCTCTTCCACTTCTTCGACAAAACTCGTATAGCTCATCTCCTGCTGGTGGATCTGGAGCTGGTTTGCCATCCAGAGCGCAGCCACCACGATCACGATGAACATCAGGATCGTCATTCCGCTGGCGCCTCTGTATTTTCTGTTATTATCCAAAGCTGTCTACTCCTTCCTACTCCACACCTTCCACGATCCCGATATATGGAAGGTTTCTATATTTCTGGGCATAGTCAAGCCCATACCCGACCACGAACTCGTCGGGGATCTCAAATCCTGTATAATCTACCTTCACTTCCTTCACCCTGCGGTCCGGCTTGTCGAGCAGCGTACACAGACGGATGCTCGCCGGATGTCTGCGGTGGAGTACATCCATGAGATAGTACAGTGTGTTTCCTGAGTCAATGATGTCCTCTACGATAAGGACCTCCTTATTTTCAATAGATTCGTCAAGGTCTTTGGCGATACGGACAACTCCGCTGGACTTCGTCCCGTCCCCGTAGCTTCCCACGCACATAAAGTCCATGGATACCGGTACCGTGATACGCTTTGCAAGTTCACACATGAAAAATACGCCGCCCTTTAAAACACAGATCAGGTGGATCTGCTTCCCCGCATATTCTTTGCTGATCTGTTCTCCAAGTTCCCTGATCCTCTTGTCAACTTCCTCTTCCGGAATCAATACTCTGATCGTCTCTGACATATTCTCTGTCCTCCGTTATCTTTATCATAAGAATCCTTTTCGTCCGGCTTCCGACCTGATATGCTCTGCTCATCCGCATTCCCGGAATCCATACGATATGGTCTCCGTCTGCGATCAGAAGCTTCCTGTCCCGCTCCTGCCGCGGGACCTTTTCATTGATGAAATAGGATTTCAGCTTCTGCCTGCTGCCCTCCCCGTCAACAACGAGATAGTCGCCGGGACGCCTGCTCCTCGCAGAAAGACTGTATTTTATTATATCATAGTCAAAGCATTTCGTGTAGCTTTTTTGCGGGAACTCTTTCGCAAAAGGCGCCTGCTCCGCATCAAGGACAGTACATTCTATGGTCTGCCCCGTCCCAGGGAAATATGTCAGCCCCGGAATGTTCAGCCCGGTCTCAACCTCTTCCGGCTTTCCCTGCTGTACGGTCTTCTCCAGAGTCACTCCCCCGTACGACCTCACCGCCCTCACCCGGTAGGGAAGGGCTGTCTGCTTCCCCACCTGTTTTTCAAACAGCGCAATGGTATCCATGACATGGACCGTCTCGATATCCTTCTCCTCTCCGGCCGCCTCACAGATACATCTGTGGATAAGTGATTTTGCGATCACCGGTTCCAGTTTTTTAAACCGTTCCCCAGCGATCCTGATCTTCCCGGTGCCTGCGGCGCCCCCGCCGTCTCCGGCGTACGACACACATTCCGTCTGCGCCCGGTCCGTCTCTTTCTTTATATAGTCCCAGATCTCCCGGGCCTGCAGGGACAGGTCATTTAAGTGCTGTGCTGTTCCCGCATTGACCTGCTCCTCCATCGCCGGAAGGATATTGTGCCGGATCCGGTTCCGGGTGTAGACATCCTCCTCATTGGTTGCGTCTGTACAGAAGGCGATCCCTTTCTCCTTCACCCACTCCTCGATCTCCGTTCTGGAGAGGCAGAGCATCGGGCGGATCCACTTTCCCCTCACCGGACGGATCCCGCAGAGTCCCCGGATGCCGGTTCCCCTGGCAATGTTAAGGAGTACGGTCTCCGCATTGTCATCCCTGTGGTGGGCGGTTGCGATCTTCGTCCCGCCGTTCTCACGGCACATGATCTCGAATGCTTCCCGCCGGATCATCCTCCCCGCCTCCTCAGTAGATTGTTTCCTTTTTCTGGCAATTAATTCCACATTTTCCCGGAAAATCCTGCAGGGAACCCCCAGCCTCTCACACAGACGTGTGACATACGCCTCATCCTCATCGGCTGCAACTCCTCTGAGCCCATGGTTCACATGGCAGACGGTCACGCGGAATCCCAGACGTTTACTCAGGCTGCAGAGCATAAAAAGCAGGCATACCGAGTCCGCGCCGCCCGATACACCTGTGACCACCGTGTCATCCTTTCCGACCATTTCATATTTTTCAATAAACTCTTCCACTTTTTTTTCTGTTCTGTTCATCATATGTAAACTATACCCGATTTAATCCAGAAGTTCAACATTCCCATATTCCGATCGCCAGCACCGTCATATCGTCCTCCGGTTCCTTCCCGGTCCAGTTGAGTACCTGTTCCAGAACATGATGCGCCATCTCCTTCGGGTTGCTGATCGCGCTCCCCTGGATGATCGTCTCCAGAAGAATGTCCTGTTCCCCCACCGGAAGAGCATCCAGCACACCGTCCGTCACCATAATGACAAAATCCCCATCGCACAGTTTCCGCTTTACAGAATCGATCTCGATGGAATTCATCACACCGATGGGCAGACTGGTTGAGCTTAAATGCTCCACAGAATCTTTTCTCCGGATAAATGTGGAGGACGCACCCGCTTTGATAAACTCGCACTCTCCGGAATACAGATCGAACACGGTCATGTCCACCGTAGAATAATGGATCTCTTCCCGTCCCATGACCAGAGTCGTGTTGATCATCTGGATGGCAGTCTTCTCCGGAAATCCTGCATCGATAAGTTCCTCCAGAAGCTCGATGACAAGGGTGCTCTCCCGGCACGCCTCCTCCCCGGAGCCCATCCCGTCAGAGAGAGCCACTCCCCGTCTTCCTCCCGGCATCTCCATCATCGTAAAGTTATCCCCGGATATCCTGCTGCAGCCCTTGCCGATCCTTGCTGCTCCCGGCATCGTGTAATACGCCGGCCCCTCCCGGCATATGATCGTCATGTATCTCTGCCCCAGCACCTGGGCGCTGTCACTCTGAACTATGAGCTTTCTCCCCGCCGCAGCGGAGATATCCTGGACCAGATCCTTTATGTTGACCTTCTCTTTCTGCATGGACCGGGCTGTGACATGCACTTCATATTTTCCCTCCCGGTTCATAAAAAACTGGGTGTAGAGCACCCGCACCCCTCTTTTTCGCAGTGCTGCCATGATCCGTTTCTCCAGGCGCTCATCCGTAAAGATACTCTCTTCCAGTTCTCTCGCGGTATTCCGGATCATGTCCGCAAATGTGTCCATCTGGATCGCGCAGCCCTCCCTGCTCCTGGCGATCCGGTTTGTCCAGATCATATTCTGTCTCGCCTCGTGAAAGCCCTCCAGCATTTCCCGAAGAAACCGGGGTGCCATGATGCATCTCTGCATCAGTTTCCGCTTTGTCTCCGTGTTCAGCTCGTTTCCATAATGGTCCACTGCCGAGAGGACCTCATACCCCATCTGATATGTATGCACAAAATTTTCTCCCCAGCACCAGCCGCATTTTTCACATTTGCCGCATACATTTTCTTTCACTCTCTCAAACATGCCGTCAATCTCTTCTCCGGAGAGCGCCTGCTTCTTCTCCTCCAGCCCCAGGAATGTGTGCGAGAGCTGCTTCAGAGAATGGGCAAACTTCTCAATCTGCTCCACATAAGGGCTGCTGTGGAGAGCCTGTCCGTCATTCATTATCATTCATACTCCCTTCTTACGGATACTTTCCACCGGGGAAAGATAAAACTCCGGGAGAATTTCTCCCGGAGTCTCTTTTGTATGATATTCTGTTCTGTCTCCCGCCTGTTTCCCAAGGCTGTCCGTTTATTTTACCGGCTTGAAGATGATCTCGTCCGGATCGACCAGACCAAGTTTATCCTCTGCCGTCTCTTTGACATATTCGTCTGTCTTCACATATTCTTCGTAGTCCTTTACCTCTTCCGACCGCTGCTTCTGCTCTTCGATCTGTTCCGCCAGCTCCTTCTCCTGTTCCTTGTAACTGTCATTTTTCGCCTGGAGCGTGACCGAATTCACCGTCAACACGCCGCACAGAAGGAGAAGCACCACACTGATCATCATCACACTGCGCTTATGGCTCTGATGACGTTGTCTCCTGCGTCCTGCCGGGCGCCGGTTCGCGCCTGCACTGTTCCTGTTCTTCATCCAATTCCACCCATCTTATCAATTACTGGTTTACGTCCCCTGATAAAAATCATTCTAACTTTTTTCTTCGGACTTTTCAAGTTTTTTCTCGGAGTTTACCAAAATTTGTATCAGTTCTGCCATGCGCCAGGATAAAAGGGGGCAGGCATGAAAGCCGGCTTACAAGTGCCTGCCCTCTTTTATCCTGACATAGGGCGGACGCCCTCAGCGAGAAGGAGCTGCAAAGCAGCGGATTCGAGCTGCATGGCTGAACTGTCACCAAAATTTCTCCGCCAGTTTCCGCGCCAGCGAAATCAGAAAATATGCTGTTATAATACCGCACACAACTCCCAGCACAAAGAACCATCTTATGCTTCCATATGTTGTAATATACATACAGTAAAACAGGTATCCGCTCGTTCCCGTCCAGAAGAGGATATCTTCCGCTCCGACCGCCGCACTGCTGTGCGGCAGGATCTTCCGTATACATCCCAGTATCCGGTATGCAAAGAAAACCGTCATGCCCGAAAGCCCCGCATAGAGAAAGACCGCCGCCTCTGTTCCGATCCCTGACATCCCGCTCTTCCTACCTGAACAGCCTGGAGAGAAAATTCTCCCCCTGTTTTCCGGTCTGAGCCGTGCTGGAATAAGCGATACTGTCAATATTTCCCGACAGATCCACCTCACCCTTTTCCACACTCAGCCTGTTGACGTGAAGATCGGTCCCTTTTACCATGAGCATCCCCTGCTCCGTCTCGAGCAGGATCTCATTGAGGTCAAACGAAAGGACATCGAGGACTCCTGTCACCATACTCGTCTTTCTGTTATTGACCACAAGCTTGTGTGCCTTCGCGATCCGCTGCTCTTCCATACGCGTCCCCCTTCTCTCTGCTTTTCCCAAGTCCGCCCGGAAGTTTCCGTACCCGGATTTTCCGGGGAACTCTTCTATATATTATGAAGGGTTGTACGCATCTATGACTATAAATATCGAAACAGTTCTTTCGCTTCTTCTTTTTTTGTCGTATCCTGAAGCGCGAGCACTTCCACCTTTACTGTCCTGGTCCCGAACTGGATCTCGATAACGTCCCCCGGTTTTACTTTCACCGAGGCCTTCGCCGCCTTCCCGTTTACCATGACGCGTCCGGCATCGCACGCTTCGTTGGCGACGGTCCTCCTCTTGATCAGTCTGGACACTTTCAGAAATTTATCCAGTCTCATATCATTTCCCTTTCCCGGCCACATTCCTGTGTGACCGCAGACGCTGATGCATTCACAAGGAATCCACCTCCCCTGCAAATGTATCGGTCGAATCATAAAAGGCACTTACAATGCATTTCTCATTGTAAGTGCCCATCTTACATATTCACATTATTCTATGAACGAAATCTCAAACTAGTTGATAGCATCCTTTAAAGCTTTTCCTGCTTTGAACTTTGGAGCTTTGCAGGCTGCGATCTTCATTGTTTTTCCTGTCTGAGGATTTCTTCCCTCTCTTGCTGCTCTCTCGCTCACTTCGAATGTACCGAATCCAACGAGCTGAACTTTCTCCCCTGCTTTCAGTTGCTCTGTAATAACGTCAACAAAAGCCTTCAGAGCTTTTTCCGCATCTTTCTTAGAAATTTCTGCCTGCTCAGCTACTGCTGCTACTAATTCTGTTTTGTTCATGGATAGTTTCCTCCTCTTAATTGTATCGGCATACAATCTATTTCTTATTTTCCAAAGGCACCCATTTTCCTGCGTCCACATGGTTTGCCCTTATGTATTGTTATAACGGTTTCATAGGGGTTTGTCAAGCAGTTTCCCGCTTTTTCTGCGTTCTCAGAAGGTTACAGTCTGTACTGCAGAAAAGCGCGGAAAAATGCGGCGTCACGCCTGCATCTAAGATGTCTTTTCTGTCCCCTGTATACGAGTCGTTCCCGCAGCCTTCTGCCTCACACTCCGGTCTCATTCCCGAGATCCACAGAAAAAACAGTTTCCAAAAATGCGCTCTTCTCTTCTGTCTGCCGAATTGCCGTCTGCAGTTTCTCCACACTCTTCTCAGGCAGCCACGCCTTGTTGGAGCGGGCATAACTGCTCGCCGTTTTCCAGAATTTTTCCGGATAGGCAAGATACAGGGCGATATAGTCCTTTTCCAGCTTGCTCATATATCTTACTGTTTCATATGCACCAAGGATTTCTCTGCCAAGATTTTGTTTCCAATGATACTTTTCCATAACTTTTCGCAGGAAATAGCACAGATCTAACACCTGGATATCTATCCTTGCACGTTCAAAATTCGCAACAGCAGTTCCCTGGGGGAGCATGATAAGATTATGGTAGTTGTAGTCCCCGTGCACCATCTGTTTTTCCTTTACGCTCCGTCGAAACAGCTCCCCGCATCCCGATTCTTCCATGCGCCGTGTTACACGCTCTGCGATCGCATACATTTTTTCAAAATTTTCCAGATAGAGAGATTCAAACTCGTTCTTCGCGACTCTCCCACGGATAAACGAGCGCACTTTCTTCATCTCTCTGTTGTGCCGCCGCATTTCCTCCAACGGGGTCCGCTCTGCAGCCGGACATGTGATCCTTTCGCTTCCGGCCGGCACGCTCCAGTGCAGTTCTCTGTGCAGCCCAGCCAGCGTCTCCGCAGCACCTACAATCTCGGCCTCTCTCTTCATATCGCATTCTCTGCCCGCAAACCATTTCTTGAGCATATATTTCCTGCCCTCCCGGGAGGAGACGACCAGAGCGCCGTCCCTGGAAAACACCGGAGTATCGACCTTCAGATTTTTCTCTGACTCCAGCCGGCTCAGAATAATATACATGATGGCAGCGCGTTTTTCAGAGACCCTGGTCTCTTTCAGGATCATCACGCCCTCGCTCGTATCGCAAAAAAACGCACCCCTTATTTTTCGGGTGCCTTTTACCTCCATATCATACTGTTCTAATACTTCCAGTTCATACTCTCTCATGGCTGCCCCCTGTCTCTGCGAAAAAGGAACGGACGCCCGGCGTCCGCCCCGCTGCTTTCCCATGAACGCAGCCATCTGTGAGGCTGCGTTCAGGTTCTTTCTAATGTATGACAGAGACAACCTGAGTATGCTATATACCAAGCTTTTCTTTTACATATCCGCACAAAATTTCTTTCGTGTTGCGCGCCGGATCATCGATCACATATTCCAGAAGCTCACTCAGCATGCTCCCGATCTCCCGGCCGGGTTTCATCCCGAGTTCCATCAGCTCTCTTCCTCCCACTGCAAGCTGGCGCAGGGTCACGCACTCCCCATTCTGCAGAACTTCCCTGTAAATCCGCCGCATTTCTATGATATTTTCTATCTTTGCCCTCCTTTTATACGGACTCTGTGCTTTTACATCCGCCATCCTCACTGCGAGATAATAAGGAAACAGCTCCACTCCGATCCGGTTCATGGCTCTGCGCACATTCTGCGGAGTGGCCTCGATCCGGTAATCATGATAGCAGACCAGTCTTGTGACCGTCTTTATGGTATCATTGTCAAACTTGAGCCTGCGCATGATCTTTCTGGCGGTCTCCTCACTGACCAGGGCATGTCCTTTAAAATGATCCCGCCCCTCTTCATCTGTAGTCTTCATCGCCGGTTTCCCCATATCATGGAACAGCATGGTGAGACGCAGGATCTTGTCCCGCTTGATATTTTTCAGCGCATGGAGCGTGTGGTCCGCCACATCATATTTGTGATGAGGTGTGTTCTGCATAACGCCGACCATGGCATCCCACTCCGGAAGGATAACCTTTGTGATCCCAAGCACATACGCATCCTGGATCCGCTCCGGATGGGCAGATATAAGAAGCTTCACCAGTTCAGTCCGAATCCGCTCCGCACTGATGTTTTTCAGCGTCGGCGCCAGTTTTCTCACCGCTGCAGCCGTATTCTTCTCGATCGGAAAATTAAGCTGCGCCGAGAAGCGGACCGCCCGCAGGATGCGCAGGGCATCCTCAGAAAACCGCTCTTCCGGATTCCCCACGCAGCGGATCCGGTGCCGGTTCAGATCCTTCATCCCGCCAAACACATCCACCAGCCGAACTTCATCATTATATGCCATCGCATTGATGGTAAAGTCCCGGCGCCGCAAATCCTCCTCAAGTCGGTTCGTAAAACGTACCTCCTTCGGGTGGCGGCTGTCCTCATACGCTCCGTCGATACGGTATGTCGTCACCTCAAAGCTGTCCTTTCCCAGAAGAACAGTGACCGTGCCGTGTTCAATCCCTGTATCCACTGTCTTTCGGAACAGTTTCTTTATCTCCTCCGGCTTTGCCGATGTGGTGATATCCCAGTCCTCCGGGCGCCGCGCCAGAATAGAATCCCTGACGCAGCCGCCTACCGCGAAAGCCTCGTAGCCATGGAGCTGCAGGTTATTGATGATCATCAATACCTTCCTTGGCAGTTCTATCTTCATGTAACATTTCCCCTTCTCTTCTTTGACAGGTAAATATTATAACCTGTCTGTCCTGTCTGCTCAACCATTTTAGCGCAGATTCCAGCCTTTTGTCATCATAAAATGCAAATGTGTCATCCAGGATCACCGGCATGGGTTCCTCCTGGAGAAGTTCTGCCGCTGCCATGCGGATCGAAAAATAGATCTGTTCCAGTGTTCCCCGGCTGAGCTGTTCCGCCCTGACACGCCGTTCTCCATCCCAGACTGTGATCTCGAGCTTCTCATCAGCATCGATCCCCCGGTATTTTCCCTCTGTAAGTTCCACAAAAATCTCAGAAGCGCGCCGGTTCAGAAAAGAGGAGGTCTGCTGACCCAGTTTCCCAGCAGCCGACCGTATCTTTTCCTCCGCAAGGAGGATCGCCTGCCGCCTCTTCAGCAGACTTTTCTCCCGGCCGCTTTGCTGAACATCTTCCTCTTCCTCCCTGAGATTCTCCAGGCGGATCTGCTTCTCTTTCCATTCCGCGCGGATCCTGGAGAGCTCCCAGCGAAGCTGTTCCCGTTCTTTCCGGTACATTTCCAGGCGGTGTTCCTGTTCCTCTGCGTCCCCGGTATCAGAAACACTTTCTTCTGACTCCGCCACATTTCCATTCTTTCTCCTCAGCCCGGCTGTCAGAAGAACTGCTCCGGTGAGGAGCACCAGCACAGAAAGGATGCGGACCACCAGAGGGATCACACTTCCGGCCCCCTGCCCCGGCCCCTGCATGAACTGCGCGCCCAGTACCCCGAAGATCCCGATCAGCAGGCAGGCTGCTCCCGGCAGAAAGCTTTTCCGCGGCGGAATATCCCCTGCCTGTTTTTCCGCGTTCCCGCCTGGCGCATTCTTGCCTGACACGGATCTGTTTCTCCTTCGAGCCTGTTCTGCCTGCCTGCGCTTTGCGTCCTTTTCTGCCTTCTCTGCGGCGGAACGCTTTTCTGCGAATTCTCTTTTCAGTTTCTCCATATCCCGCTCCAGGTATCCGCACTCCTGGAAAAGGGCGCGCCGCTTCTCTTCCTGCTTCTGCTGTTCTGCTTTCAGGTCGCTCTCCACTTCCCTGCGACGCTCCCTCAGTTCTGTGACCGCGCCGTTCAGATCGATCTCTCCACCGCCGGTCTCATAATAATTTGCAGCATAGTTTTTCAGGGTTTCAGACAGTTCCTGTCCCGGTCTCGCCATAAGCTGTCCCACAGACACCGTACTGTCAAACTCTGCCTGAGTGATCCCTCCCAGCAGCATGTTCAGATCGCCATCTTCCACAGACAGTTCTTCCCCGTCATCCTCGCAGACAAGAGATGCATGTTTTGAAATCCGGTCAAAACTCCGCTCCAGACGGAAATTTCTCCCGCCACACTCAAAGCGCATCACCCCTGCATAGTAGTTCGGATTCTCCCAGGGCTCAAACCGGCTGAACGCGTCCTTCCCCGCAGCACGCCCCCTGCCCCGCTCCAGTCCGAAGAACATGGCCCGGATAAATGCGTGGAGGGTGGACTTTCCAAACTCATTTTCCCCATATATGACATGTATTCCGTCCCGTATATAAAAATGTTTTTCCGAAAATTTCCCGAAGTTCTTCAGGTACAGTTCCCTGATTCTCATATCTGACTCCCCTTATGATTCAGAAGGGCCTCCAGCCCCTCACAAAGCGCCTGCTCCTCCAGACTGCCCTCGTCATACTCCCCGAACTCCCCGATAAACCTTCCGATCAGGTTCCCGGAATTCTCCCGCTTCAGACGTTCAAGATCGTACTTTCTGCGGGTCTCATCCACGATCTCCAGGATATTTCCCACGTCGTCCATCCTGCCGGCATCCAGAACAACATCCTCTCCCCGCACTCCGGTTAAAGTGATCTTGAAAATATTTTTATTGTTATATTCACTTTTTAATTTACAAATCTTTTTTCGAACACTCCCAGCCGTGTCCTCCTCATCCACCTGGACCTGCAGATGAATATACTCTCTTTGAGCAAATGGGACCCAGCGTGTCCGCACTCCTCTGTCTGTGATCTCCCCGCTCACAAAGCCATGAGCTCCCGTGTCGTTCTGATCGATGGACTCCAGCGCTCCTGCATAGATGATCCGGTCTTTCTCCAGCACCTGAGGCTTATGGATATGTCCCAGCGCGATATAGTCGAACCCGCTTTTTCCCAGCGCCTTCCGGTCGATCGGGATATGTTTCTCGTCGCCTCCGTGGGCGAGAAGGATCTCATACCTCCGGACACCCCCGGCACTGCATCGGTCATAGAGCGGTTCCCGGATCTCCCTGCTGTGATAGCTGAGACCGTAGACGCAGGTCTGAAACTCCGGGAATTCCACACAACTCATCCTGCTTTCAAAGAGGGGGTGTACATTCTCCGCCCACTGAAATGTTCGGTAATGGGAATCCTTCCTGATATGATCATGATTCCCCGCGATCAGAACAACCTGCGTATGGGTCAGTTCGGAGAACAGGTAGTTCACTTCTTTCAGTTCCCGCAGGAGCGGCTGCCGGTGAAACAAGTCTCCTGCGATCAGAAGAAGATCTGTCCGCTCCTGCTCGCATATCTCCAGAACCCGCTCCAGCGTCCCCCACAGTTCTCCCGGTCTCTCCTCACTGTATGCACTCCCCGCATCCGGTTCCGCCCCCAGATGCACGTCTGCTATATGGATAAATCTCATCCTGTCTCCCCTTTCCGTCTCCCCCTCCCGGGCAGGCTTTCAGCCGCCCGGCATCCGCAAAAGGGCGCGGCACTTTCGCTGCCTCGCCCTCCTGTTTTAAATATGCCTGTTTCTTTCTATGTGCCATCCCGCCTTCTGCTTCCGGTCCGCACAGTCCGCGATCCGGTTACTGTCTGCGGTCGTTTACAGTTCGCAGTTCTGTACTTTCTCCGATCGTCTACAGTTCACAGTTGTTCACTGTTCTCGGGAACGGGATCACGTCGCGGATATTGGACATTCCGGTCAGGTACATCACGCATCGCTCGAACCCAAGGCCAAATCCCGCATGTCTTGTAGAACCGTATTTTCTCAGATCCAGATAAAAGCCGTAGTCCTCTTCTTTGAGCCCCAGTTCCTTCATCCGGTTCAGAAGCTTATCATAGTCATCCTCTCTCTGGCTTCCTCCGATGATCTCGCCGATTCCCGGGACAAGGCAGTCAACTGCCGCCACGGTCTTTCCGTCATCATTCTGTTTCATATAGAACGCTTTGATTTCCTTCGGATAATCTGTCACAAACACCGGTCTCTTGTAAACCTGCTCGGTCAGATAGCGCTCATGCTCTGTCTGAAGATCACATCCCCAGGAGACCTTGTACTCGAACTTGTCATTATTCTTTGACAGGATATCGATCGCCTCCGTGTATGTCACCCGCGCAAAGTCTGAGTTCACCACGTTGTGGAGCCTGTCCAGAAGTCCCTTGTCCACGAAGGAGTTGAAGAAGTTCATCTCCTCCGGCGCATTCTCAAGCACGTAGTTGATAATATATTTCAGCATCGCCTCTGCCAGTTCCATGTTGTCGTCCAGATCCGCAAATGCGATCTCCGGCTCGATCATCCAGAACTCTGCGGCATGTCTCGTTGTATTGGAGTTCTCTGCGCGGAAAGTCGGTCCAAAGGTATAGATGCTGCGGAATGCCTGCGCGTAAGTCTCCCCGTTGAGCTGTCCGCTGACGGTCAGGCTGGTCTCTTTTCCAAAGAAATCCTTTGTGTAATCCACAGTTCCGTCCTCGTTCTTCGGAACATTTTCCATATCCAGAGTGGTCACCCGGAACATCTCTCCGGCGCCCTCGCAGTCGCTCCCCGTAATCAGCGGCGTGTGTACATAGACAAAACCTCTCTCCTGGAAGAACTTGTGGATTGCATAAGCTGCCAGCGAGCGCACGCGGAACACTGCCTGAAAGGTATTTGTCCTCGGGCGCAGATGGGAGATCGTCCTGAGATATTCAAAACTGTGGCGTTTCTTCTGAAGCGGATAATCCGGAGCGGAAGCCCCCTCTACCAGGACTTCATCGGCCTGGATCTCAAAGGGCTGCTTTGCCTGAGGCGTCGCCACCAGAGTTCCCGTCACGACGATCGCCGCCCCCACGTTCAGCTTTGAGACCTCTGCGAAATTCTCCATCTTATCATGATACACGATCTGAAGTGTCTGGAAATAAGATCCGTCGTTCATAACGATGAATCCAAATGTCTTGGAGTCGCGGATGCTCCGGATCCAGCCCCCAACTGTCACCTTTTTATCCAGATAATCCTCTCTGTTTTTAAATAATTCACGAATCGTTGTCAGTTCCATACCAAAAAAAACTCCTTTGATGATTATTCCTTACAGGCAGGACGCACATACCTGTCCTGCCGCCAATATTAGTATTATACCACCAAGCACCGGAGCCG
Source organism: Mediterraneibacter glycyrrhizinilyticus (assembly GCF_016902345.1). Lineage (GTDB taxonomy): Bacteria > Bacillota > Clostridia > Lachnospirales > Lachnospiraceae > Mediterraneibacter > Mediterraneibacter glycyrrhizinilyticus_A. Next base: position 51,991 of record NZ_JACJLR010000007.1, read on the forward strand.
TAAACAAAAACCGACAGGGCAGAGGGAATTCCCCGCTCTTTTCAGCTGATACTCCCTGCGCTGTCTTATCGGGATTTTTTTGTATTCCTGCAGGAATGCTTTATATCTTCGGTCATTTTCTCTCAACAGGAAGTCGTTCCGTTTCGGACCGCTCAAAAGGGACCGGCGCGCAGAACGCTTTCTGCGCGCCGGTCCCAGGTTATCCCCTCCTTATCTCTTATGCTTTTTCCTATGTTTTTCTTATCTCTTTCTCATGCCTTTCTGCGTTTTCTCACTACCGCACCTGCGATCCCCGCAGCGCCTGCCGCTGCAGCCAGGAGAAGCAGATACTGGATGCTCTGTGTCTCATCCCCCGTCTTCACCGCCAGCTTCCCTGTCTCCGTGGCTTTGAGTTGAACAGATTTGATATCGTCCTTTCCATCAGATACCCATTTCCCGTTTTTATAGGTCTGGCGGTCAAATGCGACCTTAATGGTATAAGTACCGCTCTTTGCCGCTTTCACAGTCGCCGTGTAGGGCGCCTTCTTCCACGTTCCCTCAGACAGCCCCTGCCATTTGACCGGAACATATCTCACGTCGCCGTCGATCGGATCTTTGATCTCCATCCCTCCGCCCACTGCGGTAAAGGTTATGTTTTTATTTACCTTGATGATCTGGCCATTCTTGATACCCATGATCTTGTTCGCGCTGGTGTCGGTCTCGATCGGATTTCTCAGAGTGGATACCTTAAGCGGCTGGCTTGCCTCACTTGCCGCAGCGGTCTGGGTCTCTTTTATCCTTGTGACGATCTCATATGCCTTCTCTGCTTTCAGGTTCTCAAATCTGCCGCCATCCTGCCATGTCTTCCCGCCATCGATGGAGTATTCCTGGCCGTTTCTTTTCTCCACCTCCAAAACGGTCTGGCTTCTGCTTTTCAACTTCGGAGCCTCCGGCGCCGCCGTCGGAGTTTTCCGGGTCGTGACCACCAGTGCCTCGCTCACAATGCTCTCCTTATAGTCCTCTGTCTCGGGAGTCTTTGTCACGATGCGATATTCCGTATTTGGTGTCAGTTTTTCAAAAACTCCGCCGCTCTGCCAGGTCAGATCCTCCGGCATCGTGCTTCCCTTATAGATCGCATACAGCTGACCCCTCACCGCTTTCACTTCAATCCTTGTGTCACTGCCGGAAACCAGTTCCGGTCTGCTCAGCGCCGGTGCCTCATGCTTCTGTGTGGATACGGACAGCGCTTCACTGATCTCTCCGGGCATCTGATCCTCCGTCCCGGCAGTTCGGACAACGATCGAATATTCCGTCCCGGCTTTCAGCCCTCCGAATACAGGAGAGGACTGCCAGTTCCACTGCTGATCCGACGCGGCTTCGCCTTCACAGATCGCGTATTCCAATCCTTCAGCTGCCACCACTTCGATCTCATCCACTCCGGCGGATTTCAGTTTCGGCGCCTCCGGCACCCCGGCTCCGGCCTTCATCGTCCTTACTGTCAGGGGCTCACTCACAGGAGTGTCCTCCCCTTCGCCCGCCGCTCTCGTCTCAATCACATATTCTGTATCCGGGGAGAGACCTTCGAATCTGCCACTCTCCTGCCAATCCTTCTGATCGATCCTGTACTCCTGACCTTCAACTGCCTCCACTTCAAGGATCGTATCTGTGCGGTTTACAAGTTTTGGTACTTCCGGTCGGATCTCCGGCTCAACCGGCTCAACTGGCTCGGTGCCAGGTTCGCCCGTTTCTGTCTCCGGTTCTTCTGACTGGGTATCCGGTTCGCCCGTTTCTGTCTCCGCTTCTTCCGGCTGAGGTTCCGGCGCTTCCTCTGTCATCACAACAAGGATTTCCCCCGGGGTGCCTGCCGGGATCCCTTCCGAAGCTGCAGCCCTGGAAACGATACTGTATTTTGTCCCCGGCGCCAGCTCTGTAAATGTGATACTGCTTTCTCCGCTCTTCCACTGTGCATCTCCGGGAAGCACATCTCCTGTGTAGATCGCGTACTCCTGTCCCCGGACCGCCTGGACCGTGATGCTTGTACTGTCTTTGGACACCAGGACCGGGAGAATCCCAGGTTCTCTGATAACCACAGTTTCAGAATATAGGGTCTCGCCGTCCAGGCTCACTTTACAGCGATATCCGGTTCCACTCAGATCTGCTGCTGTGACTTTGTGCTCGTATCTGGCCTTATCAGCTCCCGGTATGTCTGTCCAGGAGCAGACCGGTTCTGTATCCTCCCCAGTCTTCTGCAAAACGCCCTGCTGCCATTGATAGGTAACATTGTCCGACGGCTCTGCCGCCACCTCAAACACCACTGTACTTCCTTCCGCGGAAGCTGCGTCTTCCGGCTGCCCGGTGATCGAAAATCCGGCCGCGCTTACTGTAGTACACATTCCCAGCGCCATGATCCCGGTCAGCAGCCATGCCATGATCTTTCTTGCTTTACTCATACTGCTCCCTCCTTTCATTGACAAATATCTTTTATTACATATTTATATTTTCAGATTATTTATTATTTTTGTATTTATTTTCTTACTTTTATTATACTATCATCCCTCTTTGTCTACAATCTTTTCCCCTATTTTACTTCTTAGGATTTTCTTAAGGCTACGGTTCAGCCCATACTCAGAAGCAGAAATTTTAATCCCGCCGCTGTTACAAAGAAAACAGGGAATGCATTTCTGTTTCCAGATCTGCATTCCCTGTCTTCTTTTGATCGATTCCTGTCATTTGCTTTCTTATCCGCAGCTTACCATGCTTCCTCTTCCCATTTCAGCACAGTTCCCGTCTCCGCGTCAATCTCAAACTCATATTCCATCCGGTTATACAGGATATCCCCCTCATAGATCAGCCATCCGTCGTCCCGATCCAGCTCGATGGAGACGTCCTGTTCGGTAGCACCGGGCACTCTCGCAAGAGCGATCTGCATCGCCTCCTCCATACTGACCTGTGCGCCGGAAGATGTCTGTCCGCTTTGCTCTGTACTGTTCTCTTCCTGCGTATTCCCGGAGGAAGCTGTGCCATCTGATGTTCCACCGTCATCTGACGTTCCTGATGAATCCTCGGTTCCCTGCCCGCCTTTCAGTGCGTCCAGCTCTTCTCTCAGGGAGTCGATCTCTGCCTGGAGTTCTTCCTCTCTCTGAGCCGAACTGCTGTCTGTCCCTGTATTTCCACCGGTCTGCGCGCCTCCGCCCGTACCGGACCCGCATCCTGTAAGGAGAGCAAATGTCAGAATGATCCCTGCTGATATCATGATATATCTTCTCTTCATGTGTCCGTCCTCCTTCTTTATCCTGTCTCCAGTATAAATGAGAAAAATTAAAGGAAGATTAAAATATCAACAGTTTTTCATTTTCTCACTCTTCCTCACTCAGAAAATATTCCGCAAACTGTCTGAGAGCTTCTGTATTCTCCGAACTTGTGAGTGCCCCGGCGTACACCGGCTCATAGGAGACCAGCCCATAAGAGTTCCATTTGTCGCTCCGCGAGAGATCCAGCCGTCCGTCCACAAAATATGATTCATATTTTCCATAATCTTCCCCCAGGATCTCCTGCCAGGCAATAAATGCATCCTGCGCATCGTAGCTGTCATAAAGTTCCTCCCCGCATATCATCAGATCCAGCGTCCCGGCTCCGAGCACTGTGGCGCGCTTCATCGTAGAGGCGGAATCATCCCCCGAACCGATCGTTGTATCCAGTGTGACCACCTCATTTTTATCGCCGGTCGCCAGCAGTTCTAAAAGGTCACTCTCAAACGCTTCCTCCCCTGCCTCCGTATCCATGTCCGTGTCAACAATACCGATGGAGATCAGATCCTCTTCCTGCAGATTGTGATAGATCTGCACCCCCTGCCAGATAACGACGATCAGAATCACCGGGACAAGGAGCCAGATTTTATAATAAGTCCAGATGTATCCCGCTTTCTCTCCCAGGCTCATACCCCGGAGTTTCTCCAGTTCTGCCTGCCGTTTCTCTTTCGGTGTCATATCGGATTCGTATTTTTGTTTCATTTCTCTGGTCTCCTTCTGTAACTTCTCATCTTCTGCTCATGCAAAAACTCTTGTCTGATCTTCCATATAAATGTCCCGGGCATAAACAGATCGGGATATAAAAAGAGGGAAATACCGAGTCTTCAGTATTCCCCCGCTCTTTCAAATAACAAATCCATTATAAATGATAATACCGTCCCGTGTCTACACTATTTACTGATATTCGACCAATAATATGTCTCCGTTTATTCTCAGCTTATACTCCTTCATCCGCGATCACTACCTTTTTCGCCTGCCGCATGGATATCCTGTATACCACATACTGGAACAGGGCAATGACCGCACAGAGAGCTGCTTCCACAAATACGATCCTCACCTCAGCCTGAGTAAATCGTCCGTCATTCTGCCACAACATGAGAGGATACCAGAGCAGCATGAGCAGGTTCCCCAGGATGGTCGGCAGCGTATAGACTCTGCGGAGCTGATCCGCCAGGATCTTCTTTATATAATCGTTATTTCCGCCCAGCTTTCTCACATCTTCAAAGACCTGTTTGTTCTTCACTGCCACGGTCATACATCTTGTATACGAGATGATGGCCACAGCAGCCAGGCAGATCACAGCCACATAGACAAACAGCATATAGAAGATACCGAAAGAAATGAACCCGTTATTGATGCTCAGGATCTTAAAGGAGGGCGTATATTTCCAGTCGCAGTATTCTTCGGAGTGCTCCGGGTTCGGTGTGACCGGATCTGCATATCCGTAATAGCCGTCCTCCGCCAATGTAATTTCCTCCTGATGTTCGTCATATCCTGTCAGCTTTAACATATCCTCGGACGCATGGCTGCAGTATTGTTTGTAAAGTTCTCTGGCAAAGGCATAGGAAGCATCCAGGTCCTCTACATTGAAAAGGATGTTTTTTACGATCATGTTCTCCGGGAGGTCCTGTCTCAGCTCCGCGTAGTCCGCATCGCTGATCACATACCTTGCCAGCCCGTCAAACCCGGTAAGGGTTGTCAGACCGGTGTATTCTACCGTGCCGGCGTACTCCAGCTCCTTTTCTTTTCCGGCGTAAGTATTCTGTACATAGTCCAGATCGTCATATCTGTTATACTGATTTTCATACATGGTGCTGTTCCGTATCATGTAATACGTTCCGTCTTCAACCTTTATGTTTTCCCCGGTGATCTCATTGAAAGAAGCCGCGTCGATAAATGAGTAATACATATGCTCTTTCTCATAGATCTCGATCAGCTTTCCTTCCTCATCAACATCATCCCGGTTCACGCCGCTTCCCAGCAGACGTATGAACTCTCCCTCATGGTACTCTGATATCCCCACATCATACTGGTCCGCCAGACTCTCAATGTCTGCTTTCTCCAGTTCATCGGCGGAAAGCGGGTATGACATAGCATAATCCACCGGGTTCCTGTTGATCCCGTCCCTCTCTGACATATACCTTGAAGGCGAATACATACAGGCAAACAGGCTGCACACGATCAGAAGACATACGATCAGCATGTTCTTGACGATGGAACTCCCCTGGAATTTCAACAGCCCGTACGAAATAAGATTTTTGTAATACTTCTGCGGATTCCTTCCCCGTTTATGCACCGCGATGCTGTAGATCAGGATCCGGTACAGCCCGAACAGGGACAGCAGGTAAAACAGGTTCACCCACACGCCCAGGCTCTGTTTTGTGACCCTCATATAAACCTGCGCTCCCACTCCCGCGATCAGAACGCCCAGGACCAGGCAGACAACGCCGATGATCACATATCTCCGGGTCATATCCTGTTTGACAGACTCATTGGTCCGCTGCTCATTTAACACATCGATGATGTTCGTTTTCCTCATAAATCTGACCGCGAGCACCATCATGCAGATGATCACCAGAATGCTATACAAAACAGACGCTGCAATTCCGCCGATCGAGAGAAATGCCGGTGCGTCTATGCTGAACGGAAAAAGCGCCTGGAAGATCTTCAGCGCAATGTATGACAGCACAGAGCCAAGGGCGATCCCCACAAGAGAATAAACCGCTCCCATCTGGGACAGTTCCCCATACAGCGCCCTGGACAGCTGCTTTTTCTCCGCCCCCAGCGCCAGAAACACTCCGATCTCCCGGCTGCGGTATCTCAGGAACAGTCTCGCCGCATAGATGATAAAGATGGTACATCCGATGACTGCCACCGCAAAGATCATATAAACCATTCTTCTTGAATCCCCTCCGGCAGGCAGCGCATTCTGCATCGCCGGGTTTAAGACGATCGAGATAAAAGAAGCGATCAGCATCACAGCAAAAGCAATGCAGAACTTCAGCTGATAGTAATTCTTTTTGTTATATTTCCGCAGCTTAGCGAACATCTTATTCAGAGTCATATCATTCACCACCATTCAGCTTTCTCAACACATCCATCAGTTCATTAAAGAATGTCCTTCTGTCACCCGTTCTTACCAGTTCATCACAGACAACGCCGTCCCTCATAAGGATCACACGGTCGCAGTAGCTTGCAGACAGACTGTCATGGGTCACCATGAGGATCGTCGCCTGCAGCTGCTTTTTGGCAGTGATAAAAGCCTCTATCACGGCTTCGCTGGACCTGCTGTCCAGATTCCCGGTGGGCTCGTCCGCCAGGATCATCAACGGGTCGTTGATCAGCGCTCTGGCAACAGCGGTCCTCTGCTTCTGCCCTCCGGAGATCTCCGCCGGATATTTTTTCTTTATTTTTTCGATGTCAAACATCTTCAAAAGCTTTGATGCCCTCTTCTCCATCGATCTATAGTTCTCCCCTTTGATCACCTGGGGCACACAGACATTGTCAAATACCGTCAAGCCGTCAAGCAGCATGAAATCCTGAAACACGAATCCGATCTTTTCGTTTCGTACTTTTGCCATCTCTTTTTCATTGAGCTTTCCCAGGTCTTTTCCATTCAGCAGGACTTCTCCGCTCTCAAACGGCTTATATCTTGAAATGCAGTCCAGCAGAGTAGTCTTTCCGCTTCCGGACGGTCCCATAACAGCTGCGAACTCGCCCTTGTGGATCGTAAGATCAACTCCTCTTAATACCTGATGCTGATTCTTTCCCGTCCCATAAGATTTCACAAGTTCTTTTACTTCCAGCATACTTCTGCTACCTCCCTTTCCTTTTTTGTATCTTACTGACAGCCTTATCTTACACGGCTTATGAAAAAGGACAACAGCAAACGTAAAATCTAATATCTACAATGAGAAATCTAAGAAAGAGAGCAGAAAAGGGTAAAAAAATACCCTGAAACGCTTGAAACTCAAACATTTCAGGGTGTTTCACAAGAGGCGCAGACCGGATTTGAACCGGTGAATCAGGGTGTTGCAGACCCACGCCTTACCACTTGGCTACTGCGCCTTATACGAGATGCATGAATATTTTATTCACACATCTCGTAAATTATACCAGAATTCCTGCAATTCGTCAAATAAATTTTAGCCTTCTTAATCCTGTTTTCTCCAATGCTTCTGCTGTTTTTCTAGCATTTTTCGCTGTTTTTACCACATTTATCAAGTCCTTTACAGACTTATACGCCAACACAATATCACATGCCACTTCCACGCAGACCTTTATCTTTTCATTCATGCTCATATCATTGAAGTTTTCCATAAGGCCTGCCATTCCTCTATCACTTCTTCTCTATGGGTTATGGAATACTGCATGCTATTTCCCATCTTCCCTAAAAAAATTTGTCATCTATTCAAATGTGATCTGAACCGTATTTTCACTCATACTTTTCTGCACTTCTCGAATAATTCTTTCTATTTGTTCTTTACTGATTTTCTCATTCTCATGCGGTGGCTCCCATGTTTTCATAGTATCTGTATATACTACAAATTTTCTCCCTACAAGCATTTCTCCTTCCGCTTTTATAACATAACCATTTTCCAAATCAAACTTAATATAGTTCATGCCACCTGCAATTTTCATTTCCTCACCTCGAATGATTGTGCAATAAATTGATACATTCCAAATCCATCCAAATACAAAACATAATGTTTTGGTTTCCAAAAAGAAAAATCTTCTAAATTAATCTCTTTTAATTCTTCCAACCACTCAGAATCAATCACCTCAACAACTTTATCGTATGCACCATATAATTGAGGAGTAAATCTTGGTGAAGTTTGCTTAAAACCAATTACGGAAATAAACTCAATTTGGGGTTCATTTTCCAAATTTGATGAAAACATTGGTAACTCATATTTTATTTCACTCTTCATTATTTTTTCCCTCCACTTGGCCTAACTGCTGATATTCCTTCTGGGCTAAATATATTGCTATAAATCTTTTGAGCGTAATTTGCATTATCCAATACAGATGCACTACCGCTCCCACCTATACTATTTTTTGATGCAATAAAACTTTCCTGCGCAACAGCCTCTTTTGCCCTCAGCTCCGCCACAGCATCCGTATCCACCTTGCTGACAGCAATGTATTCATCGAGCTTGGCATCATCAAAGCTCATGTCGTCTGCAAAGCTGGTTTTCTTGCTCACGCCAATAATCTTCTGTCCGGCAAGATCCATCCCCTCATCCAGTCCTAAACTGATGCCAATATTCAATGCCGCAGACCATGCCTCGTTGAGATTAAGTTTTTCAGTTGCAAACTCCATGATCTCTCCGCTGATTGTTAGTATTCACAGACCCATTTGGGATTAAATCTGTAATTACCATCATAACCAGACTTAAATATAAGGCTTCATAATATTCCATATACATTTTATCAAAAAACAAAACCGACCTGCAATCGTTAGATTTTAAGTCTAACTTTTGAGGTCGGTACAATCTTACAGCAATTTGAATATTTGCGCAAACTTTGGGATATTCCCAATTCGAGTGATAGTATTTCTTTTTACAAAAATCAGCGCATTGCAGTCAGAGTCCAAAGTACCTGTCTATCCCGTCTGCGATCCCAGCTGCGATCTGCTGCTGGTATTCCTCTCCAGCCATCTTCTCATCCTCTTCAGGGTTTGTCATATATCCCATCTCCACGATCGTTGTCGGTACCTGCGCCCAGTTGATCCCGCTCATCGTATCCGTCTCCCACACGCGCTCTTTCCGGGCGCCTGTGGCTGCGACGGCACAGTCCAGAACCGAATCCGCAAGCTTTCTGCTCTCCTCATACACATCTCCATTGTATGGGTTATCAGGAGTCTGGCATATCGTCATCATCCCGCTCACACTGCTGTCCGTACTTCCATTGGCATGAACCCGAATGAAGGCGTCTGCGTCAAGGTCATTTGCGACCTCCGCTCTCTCCGCATTCGAGATATCCACATCATTTGACTCACGGATCATCACAACCTGGTATCCCCGCTCTTCCAGTTCCTCCCTCAGCTTCAGCGACACATCCAGAGTGAGCTGATATTCCGGCGTTCCTGTTGACACTCCGCTTGTCCCGGAAGCCACCTTCGCCTTGGTCTCCGACGCTCCCGGTCCAACCGGCTCCTGATCGCTGTTTCCCTGCTGCTGATGTCCTGCATCAATGACTACCGTATAGCCATTCTGCTGCAGCGTTTCTGTATCTTTCGTTGCGATACTGTTCGCACCTGCCGTTCCTGAATCCGTGCTGTTTCCTGTTTCTCCGATCTCACCGGTTATTTTTAATTTCAGCTCAATGATCCGATACAGAGATTCATCAATCCGCTCCTCCGTGAGTTCTCCATTTTCTACAGCCCCGAGAACGCCTTCATATGCCTGTTTGAAATCCACAGGCATCAGGATAATATCCACTCCCGCGCGGATAGCTTTCACCGCAGCTTCAGAAGAGGAATATGCTTCTGAGATCGCACCCATGTTCATAGCGTCCGTGATCACAACTCCGTCAAAGCCGAGTTCTTTTCTCAGCACGCCCGAGATCATTTTCTCAGACAACGAAGCCGGCTCATCATTCCCTGTCACTCCCGGACAGGAGATGTGCCCTGCCATGATCACATCGGCACCTGCCTCTATTCCGTCAATAAACGGAACTAATTCATTCCCCTTCATCTCTTCCAGCGAAGCATCTGTATAGGCATAGCCTTCGTGTGTATCCGCCGCAGTTGCCCCATGTCCCGGAAAATGCTTCAGAACACCGGTGATCCCCTGATTCTCCAGGCCACTCAGCTCTGCCAGCGCCATCTCCGACACGATTTTACAATCCGAACCAAAGGAACGATCTTTGACCACAGTATTTTCCGGATTGCTGAGCACATCTGCGACAGGTGCATTATCCATATTAAATCCCAGATCTGCGAGGAAACTTCCGATCCTTGTCCCCAGCTCATATGCCTTCTGCGGATCGCCTGATTTCCCTATTTCCTGCATATCGGCTGAAGAATCAAAACCAAATTGCGGATTGTTTCCAAACCGTGTCACCGCGCTGCCCTCTTCATCTACCGACAGCAGCATGGGCAGTCCCGTCCGCTCCATGGAATACTCCTGAGTTTTTTCCGTCATATTCCGGACCTGTTCAGGATCCTGAAGATTCTGAGCAAAATAAATGATCCCTCCTGCCGGATATTCCTCAATCGCACTTTTTGTCCCCTCGCCGGCTTGTGTCACCTGCCCCACTCCGGTAAGTGCCTCCGGCGTGATCATAAACAACTGAGCCGCTTTTTCCTCAAGGCTCATACCGTCTATGATTTCCTGGATCTTTTCCCGGATGCTCTCCTCCTCCGGGACAATTTCTTCTTCCGTCTCCGGCTCTGAATCTGCCTGCGCCTTCTTCTCCCCTTCTGCCCCGGCAGAAGCTTCTTCCCCTTCCGGGTTCCGGCGCAGAAAGACCGCCAGGACCACGAGACAGATACACAGGACTCCTGCAAGCAGTACCACTGCTTTGGGGAGTGCCCTCTTTTTTCCTTCCCTTCTACTATTCTTCATATTCGATAATATACCCTACTTTCCCGCTCAGGAGATCCGGATAAAGTCCTGCAAGATTATCTGAAGAATCGTTCAGATACCAGGTTCCGGAAACGCAGAACAGGTTCATAACATTCTCTGCGATCTCTCCATTAGCGTCCGAACCTGTATCGCGGAAGCTCGGTTCATTCTGATACCAGTATGAACTGCACCAGGAAGCACCGCCATTCAGGCTGTCTCCCATAAATTCATTCTGCTCATTCACCCAGTAATACTCTGTCCCGTTGTCATCTCTTCTTCCGCCCAGGTAGAAATGAATATTCGTGTATCCTCCGCTGTTCAGCATATCAACGATATGCTGATATTCCTCCGGCGAACTGATCCTTGCCAGATATCCGCCCTGAGTGGTGCATCTGGTAAGAGCGTCATACCAGGTGCAGTCTTCGGTCACGATCTGGTACTGATGGATACCCGGATCGTCCTGCTCGGGTTCCGCACTGACGATATTACTGATCTGGAAAACGATATTCCCGTTATCGAAGCTCACATTTCCACCAGCCGTAACTGTTCTCTCTTCATAATCAGACATAGGCACTGTGCTGTCTTCGGCTATATAAGGCTGATTGACGCCCTGTACAAGTATGTCTTTTGACTGCATTGGATCAAACACATAGAAGTTCAAGGGAGCATCCATCTGCAAGAGCAACCCGTAACCATTCGATATCACACGCCCGCTCAGTTCCACATATCCATTCGACACGGCATCAATATCCACCAGAGACATATCGATCTCTTCCTCCTCTGACTGGACATTTCCGCTGTCAGAACTGTCATCGCTTCCTTCCCCTGTAACGAACGACTGAGAATCATATCCCGGATCCGGGCTTCCACTGCTGTAACCACTGTTACTGCTGTATGAATAACCTGTAGAATAATAACTGAATTTCCATACAATAAGACAAAACAGCACGACTGCCACAAATGCGATCGCCAGGGCTGAGAGCACCTCTTTTACCTGACTTTCCTGCTGTTGATACAGTGGATTCTGACTCATCGAGACAGTCTGTATCTTCACTTTCTTCTCTTTTTCTTTTTTCTTTCCAAATGCCATAATCTTCTCCTCCCCCTTAAGACATATTGTTATCTGTAACCTTGAGCAGACTCATATGCCACGATTGTCTCTAGATTCGCCTTTTCCACTTCACTAAGTGACGCTTCTTCAAAATCTTCCGGGGAGATCGTACCATTGTACCAGTCTTTCGAATCAAAATAACTCTGCAGTCCGGCATCATCAAATCTTCTTCCATGTCTGGCGTAAATTTCATTGCGCGCATACCGAAGCTGATCTTCCGTCAGACCGGTCAGCTCGCTTTCCGAGATATACCTTATGTCACTGCCCACCAGAATATATGCCTCCGATACAGATCCATCCTCCGAAGAATGCATTGGCGGGTCCTCCTCTGAGGCTTCCGCCGCAGAACTATACGGTAGAGCCTCTGTTCCCTCTATGTTGTAAATATCTCCCCCCTGGCTGCTTTCAGCCGTACTCTCTGTCGCACCGTCATACATTTCTTCTCCGTATGCCGCCTCTGGGTCATTACCCGCATCATCTGCAGCCAGGGATGACACATCCGGGGAAACGGCAGTACCTGCATAATTATATCCTCTGTTGTATCCCGTTGAATAGTAACTGAATTTTGATACGATCACCAAGAACAGGAGTACAGCCACTGCCGCTATGCCGATTGCCGTAAGGCTTTCCCTCAGAGAGCTCTCCTGCTGCTGATACAGTGGATTCTGACTCATTGCAACAGTCTGTACTTTTACCTTCTGCTCTTTCTCCTGTTTCTTCTTACCGAATGCCATGCAAACGCCTCCTACTCTGTGATCCCATATGTAGCGCCGAGGCTCTGAAGATGTGCAACACGTTTTGCACTCTCCGGATGGCTGCTTGCCAGATTGGCAAACAATCCTTTCGGTTTCTCTGAAGGTAATGTTGAAAGGAGCTGGCAAAGTGCATTTCCATACCCCAGGTTAAAAGAAAACTCATCTGCCAGGAACTCATTATCACGACTGGTCTTCATGCATAACATCACGCCGATCTGCGTCCATATCCAGTTGAACGCGCGGATGAGTACAATTGTAAAGAACCTGGATACTGCCCCGATGAAATGCAGGAATACGCCTTCATCATTGTTCATAAACACAGCAATGATTCCCATGATCACTTCCATGACGATGGCTGCGATCTGGAACATAATGCAGATTCCCTCTATCACCGTATTCCCAATAGCGACTACAAGGATACGGTCCGTGTCCTTATGCGCCAGATGCCCGAATTCATGTCCGAGAGCCGCTTTGATCTCATCATCGCTCCACTGAAGAAGGCCTCTTGTAACGCAGACCGTCTTCCGTCCTGTTGCAAACGCATTGGGACACTCATCGTCATTGATGAACAGCCTGACATCATTGGAGATCATTGGATTTCCCTTCTTCGCCTTATAGTAAACTTCCCTGAAAAGAGGTTCAAGACGGTTGATAACATCCACTTCATCTATCTTTCTGCAGCCGTTCTGACGGCGAAGGATAAACTCTCCGATTGGTGAAATAGCAATGGAAATTGATGCAATGTAGAGCAACAGGGCCGATACGATTCCCCACCCCACGGGCAGTCCGAAGCATCCCATTACGAATAATCCGATCAGGACCACATTGAGTACAAGGTAGATACACAGTGGAATATTGGACTTTCCTGTAAGTCTCAACAGGAAGTCAATAAAATATAAACTTCTGATTCCTGTCGGTTTCTCGGTCGGAAGTTTTCTGTAATCATATTCCTCTGTCTCTTTGGATACATCTACCACCTTATTGCTGTATTCAGCGGATTCCATGCCCTGAACCGGAGTCTGCTCAGCATTCTGCGGGCCATACATCTGCGGCGTCGGCGCCGGACCTGCCATCTGCGGTTCCTGCTGTACAGTATACTGCGGCTGTGGTGTCGGCTTAGCCGTGTACTGCGGCTGCGATTCCTGCTGGGCCGTGTACTGCGACGGCTGCACTGCCTGCTGAGCTGTCTCCTGCTGCGGCTGCACTGCCTGCTGAGCCGTCTCCTGCTGCGGCTGCGGTGCTCCAGGTGCATTTCCGGGTTTCGGAATCGCTGTTCCACAGTTCCAGCAGAAACTATCATTTGGATCTACTTCTTTTCCACATTTTCTACAAAACATCTAAATTCCTCCTCATATTGTATTATTTATGAAAAAAGCCAGCGCTTTTTCTTCCTTTGAAGGGTACTGTACACCTTCATTTCCAGAGAGTCAGCCGCACTGCCTTCCACTGCACGGCAGGTAAGGGTGCATTCTCCGATACCGATCCCGCGGATCCGGAAATTACCGGACTCTGTTGTCTCGACTACAGCCACCGTCTTATCACTCGTCCACCACTCTACTTTTTTATTAAACGCATTGGACGGCGCAACGCTTACATTGATCGGCACTGTCTCTCCTACAAAGCATTCGACTTCATCCGCAGGAAGCTCTACCGTGTGCAGCTGCGGGCGGATTTCCAGATCCACACTGGCTTCCGCGTCTTCTCCTGCCAAAGTGATCCTGCATTTGCCGGGAGCATGGGAGACAACACTTCCGTCGCCTGCTACTGTAGCGACCGCCGGATTACTGCTGGTCCATGTCAGACGGTTCACATCGTCTGCATCCGGCGGGCTCAGAGTCACTCCGATCGTCTGCCGGTAATTCACCCCCATCACCGGCGCTGCCAGTGTCAGCTGTATCTGACGGACCGTGTGTTTATAAAACACGGTCACTTCCCTGCGCTCAAACGGAAGATTTTCTTCCTCGCGATAAAATTCGAGGATAGTCCTTCCGGGTTTGATCCCGGAAAGGATCCCTCCGTCTGTCCTCAATACTTCTTCGTTCAGGGAGACCAGTCGGATATCCGGCAGCATTTCCCCTTCCGGTATGATGCGGTAAGATGGATAAAAGCATCTTCCGGTCTCGATCGCCGGGATCTCATCCACCGCTATGTAAGGCGTGGTCGCCTGTATGATCTCGTATTTTTCTCTCTCTTCCGGAGTGAACACTCCCGCTCTTACCGCCAGCTTTCTCACTTCATCTATGATATACGGGATATCAAAAAAGCGCTCTCTTGCCGCATCCAGGATCCGGGGGATCCTGTCTTTTTCAGCCACCCATACAAAGCTTCCTCCGATCTTCTGAAGCCCGTTTGCGGGGCCCTCCAAAAGGATGATGTGCTGTCTTCCGTCGTCGATATATTCCTCCAGATGATCTTCGCCGGCTGCCAGGATCACGAATGCATCCCGGTAGTCTGCCACGCGGTAGAACCCTTCCTGCATCTGCTGCCCTTCATCCTGCTCTACATAGCAGGACACGCCCTGTTTCTCTCCGGCCGCCGCATCGGGATACTTATTTTTCAGTTCCTCCAGCATGGCAAGTCTTTCTTTCACCGGAGTGTTCAGCCTGAACTCTGTCGTGCCGATAGTAATGCACGCATCTGCCATCTCCGCCATGTCCTGAAAGAACAGCTTCTCGAACTCCTCCGAGCATACGGAGAGATGAAAATCATCATTGATTTCCCTCTCCACCGCGTCAAAGAACTGATCCGCCCAGGCAAAAAAGGGCTGTTTCATAAAATTGTTCAGCTCGCTGTACGGTGATAGATGATGATGGTTCAGGGATACCATGTTCAAGTTTTTGTATGGATCTAGTTTTAAAATCACCTCATTCATACTGTCACTCCCTATCCTTCTCTTTTTCTATATCTATGTTCATTCTGTCTTTTTCTTCAAAAGATCGTGCAGTTTGCCCAGTTTCTTTTTCGTATCTTCAGCCGACTGCTTGATTTCAGACGCCTTCGACAGAACCTCTGATTTTACTTCCACTTTCTGTTTGTTGATCTCTCCCGACTGGTCTATGATCTTATGAGAACCCAGCTCTGCTTTTACACTTCCTGCCGCGGTGCTGCTCTCGGCTTTCGCATGGGCGTCCAGATTCTTCAGATCCATCGCCGCTTCCGCTTTCTTTTCGCCGAATGATCCCCGGGCTTCTACTTTCAGCTCTTCTCCCATTACATTTTTAGAATAGGAGCCGCCTGCCTCTGCCGCCGTACTGAAAACCTCTGCCTTTGCCTTCATTTCTCCGGTATCGGCCTCCAGTTTCATCGACGTCTTTCCTATGGAAACATCCGCTTTGGTCTCGGAATCTTTTTCGAGTTCACCCTCCGCATTCTTTTTCATACTTACATGATCGAGCTTCGCTTCTGCCGCACTGCTCTCATATTGGGCTTTCGTTTTTAGCTTTCCGCCATCCACTTTGAGCTCTCCCCCCGCCTCGGTATGCCCGATGGTGACGCTCTTATGGGTCTCCTTCACGCCTGTATCTGTTTGCTCGACACGGCTGCTCTCCGCCTTCGCAAGATTTGTCTCCACCTTACCGCTGGCCTTGCTCTTTGTGCTGTCATAGTTCCGTTCTATATTCGAATTTAATACACTGGCTGAAAATTCTTTTTTTGACAGATTACCCTGGTCGTCAATTTTGCTGGAGGCCGACTCTACTTTCAGCCCGTCGGAAGTTTCCCTGTGACTCATCGTATTGAGCCGGTCTGAAAAGATCACGCGGTTCTCGTCCAGTCTTGACTCCCTTAAGCCTTTCTTCACGGAAAAACTTTTCTCTCCATGGTCCGTCTTTATCTCCGAAGAAAAAAGCTCTTTCTCTTCCGTACTCTTCGTCTCTGTCCTGTCATAAGTACCGTCAGGCCGGAATTTACATTCCTTATATTCCTCCGCATATCTGCTGCCCAGTTCCTCCATCTTGCTGCGAAGCTCTTCGATCTTCTCCTTCGGGACTGCCGGCCCGTCCGGTTTATCCGGTGCATAGGCTGTCTCCAGACGATCGATCGAATCTCCCAGCCGCTCCTTCAACTGTGCAAATGCATAGGCGTCCACAGCGGAAGTCTCATTACTATCCAGCTTCTCAAGGGAACTGTCCAGATATTTCTCATAATACGCAGCCTCTGCCTCGGGTCCTCCGCCGTTTGCCATAAACTCATCGGAAGCAGCAACATAGTCCCTGCCTGTCGCTTCTGCGATCTGCAGATTGTTGTCCTCCAGTTTCGTCTGTAAATAGTCAAGACGATGACTTTCTTTTTCACATGCACGATATTCTGCGTTCAGCGCTTTCAGTTCCGGATTATTCTCCGGAGTCACATCCTCATCTTTCATATGCATGTCACGGATTTCTTCCATAATCTTATCTTTTCGCTGATCTACTTCCTGCTTTCTGGCATAAACATCGTGGATTGCCTGGGCATTCTCTCCGTAAAGCTTCTCCATCTCCTGGACCTGACTCTTCTTGTCCGGCGCATCGTACACTGCATCATCAAAACGTTCCTGAAGTTTTTCACACCTTCTCTCGATGCTCTCCATGGATTTGACAGACTCTTTTCCACCCATGATCTGATCCAGAGATTTGCCCTCGATATTTTCTTTCTCTTCTTCAAGCTGAAGATTATTATCTTCCAGCTTGGTCTGCAGATAATCGAGACGTTGGCTGTCTTCCTCACACTTATGGTACTCTTCACTCAGCTTTTTGAGTTCTGGATTATTTTCCGGAGTCACATCTTCGTCCTTCATATGCATATCCCGGATTTCTTCCATAATCTTGTCTTTTCGCCGATCGACTTCCTGCTTCTTTTCAGAGACATCCTGAAGCGCCTCGGTATTTTCTTCATGGAGTTTTTCGATCTCCTGGACCTTGCTTTTTCTGCCGGAATCATTATACATCGTATCATCAAAGCGTTCCTGAAGGCCGCTGTATTTGTCCTCGATGTTCTCCATGGATTTTGCGGATTCTTTCTCCGTCATAGTCTCTGCATTTTCCGACACGTCTGTCCCGTCCGCATCCTCGCCTTCTTTTCGGAACTCGCCCTTATTCACCACATCAACAGGGATCTCATATCCCAATTCCTGCGCCGCCGCAACACGATGTCTTCCGTCATCCTGGAACTCATAACTGCCGTCAGGTTTCTCTTCCACTTTCACCATCTTGTCGGCATCATAATATGCGGCAACTGTATCTCTCAGTTCAGGATCCTCGCGGATTTCGTCAAGTGTCTTCCCGCTGTCCAGCTCTTTCTGGACATCTGGGATATGCTCCGCGATCCTCATATAATCTTCTTTTGTATTTCCGTGATGCTCCCAGAAATGTTCATCATCCATGCCGCGGGCATCGGTCATATCAATTTTAGATGCGTCAACGATCTCCGCATTTTCCGGAAGTTCTGACATATTATGTTTTTCCAGATCCTCGTTGTCCTTCTCGGGCTCTTCCTTCTTCTCCGGATCCTCGTTGTCCTTCTCGGGCTCTTCCTTCTTCTCCGGATCCTCGTTGTCCTTCTCGAGGTCTTCCTTATCCTTCTCGGAGTCCTCGCCTACCTCATTTTTCTTTGTCGAATCCAAATCCTGCTTGTCATCCAACTCACTTCCCCGGCGCTTTGTCTCTGCATTTTTTTTTGCCTCTTCCTGCTGGATCTCCTGCTGTCTTTCTACTTCCTGGTCTTCTTTGACCTCGTTATTTTTCTCTCCACTCTCAAGACTCATCTTCTCTCTACGCCCCTTTCAAATCACCTGTCAAAGTCGCAATCCGCCTTGCGTCCTAATACAGCAGATCATATATTGCGCCATAATCTACGATTGTCTTCTCCAATGTTTTCGCAAAAAGAAGATACTGGAAAAGGGCTTCTCTGACACTCTGCGGAAGTTCGATATAGCGTCCCAGCTGGTCGACAAAGCTCTCTCGCCACTCGAGGATACTGTCCCTGTCATAGTGGATTCCGTCGCTTCCTCTCTCAGATAAAATGTCTTTCTCAAGGATATCGAACAGATTCCTGCAGCTGCTCACATTCATCAGAGTCTTACAGAAGAACTTGATGTCTCTTCCTTTCGAAAGTCTGCCGATGACTGCCTGCATACAGTTCTTCATCTCCGCTTTCTTCTCCGGGAGGACGTTCTGGCTGTCGATCAAAGCTTCCATTCTGCTGTAATCCATCTGACGCTTCTCTATGTACTGTACCGCCAGCTCACCGATCACAGCTCCCCTGAGGCGCTTCATATCCACCGGTTTCACCATAGTAAACTTCTTCTCATATTTATTCGAAAATGCATCGATGTGAGTAAGCACTGCTTCCAGCCAGTTATTCTGCATAACGACTGCGATTCCTGTTCCAAGCTTTGCGATCTCTTTCTGCTGCTCTTCGTCAAGTCCCACAGCATTTCCAACCGCCTCGCAGTCCTTTTCTTCCGGGAGACGCATGATGATCTTTGTATTCGTATTTTTGATCGCTGCGATGTCCACCGCTGTCGGAGACTGGTCAACGATAACAAATCCCTCTCCATAAGTACGCATCTCCGCAATACTGCTGCAGATCATCTCCACGGATTTTCCGATCACTGTAGATCCTCCGGCGCCCTCTCCGCTTGTGCGCTTTAAGAGATTGTGAGCCTCCTCCATGACTGTGATATGTCTGAGTCCGCTGTTTGCCTCGTCTGCATTTGCCATACGGTACTCTGAAAGTTTCAGGACAAGGACGCCCATGATCAGTGACTTTGTCTCCGCTGCCCCCACACGGCTCAGGTCTACGACTACATTTTCATCAAACAGGATGCTGTCTGGAACGTCATAGCAGTCGCAGAAAATCTGTCCGGAGATACCATTTGCCAGAGAGCTGACTCGAGTCACGAGAGCTCCTGTATAATCTCCCTGGGTATCGGATGAATATCCGGAATTCTGTATTACTTTCGGCAGGATCTCGAGAAGATCCATGAACGTCGGATACTCCGGTTCTCCCTCATTCATATACACGGAATTCAGCAGATCCCATCCTTTTGCAATATATGCTTTCTCCACCGCGTCCTTTAAGATCGCCGGCATCGCCGCATACATCTCCCAGCAGGCATTAAAGATCTCGATCAGACGGTCCAGATGCTCCAGGACATGGATATTCGGATCAAACCGGAACGGATTGATCTTCAGCATCTCCCCGATCCTCGGATTCGTGCTGAATACATGGATACCCGGAACTGCTCCGAATGCGTCTTTATATTCTCCCTTTGCCGGTTCAATGACCAGGAAAGGAACGTTATTTTCCATAAATTTCTCCAGCAGACAGTAGGTCGTATTGGACTTACCGGATCCTGTGGAACCGGTGATGAAACAGTGTGATGTGAAACTGTCCAGATCAAGTTTTACTGTGCTCGCCTCTGTGCGCCCCATGTGGTGCACGCGGCCAAGCCGGATCTGCCTGCGCTCCCCTCTCTTGTTCTGGATGAAGACATTGCGTCCGAATTCAGCAATACTGCTCACCGTCAGACCGGTCACTGATTTGTGGGGGATCCCCATCATAAGCGGCAGCTCTTTTCCGCTGATGAAATTGCCCGGAGTCACCAGCTGCCCTGTAAATCCTGCCTCCGGGCGGATCGCGATCCTGGGCTGCATTCCATACTGGATATAATCCAGAACACGCTTGGTCATCCCCTCATTCTTCAGTCCCCATACATTGACAAACGAGTTCTCCACATAGGTCTCATCGCCCAACATCAGCGCTTTATATGTATTTGCCGCCACAACCGCAGTCTGGATGTCATCTGCCACAAAGAATCCCGCACAGTCCCACACACCAAACGCCTCACACTGGTGGATTCTCTTGAGCTGCGCCTCGATCTTCTCAAGGAGGGCCTCTACCGCTTTGTTGTGATGCTCAAGGGTCAGGGTACGTGAGTCGCCTGTTGTCTCAGACTCTCCGCTCTGAGTCCCCTCAGCAGTGGTGTCCGCACTGCCGCTTGTCACTGCTGTGGACCAGGACTTTCCGGAAGAGTATCCTGTGGTGCTGCTGCTGGACGATCCCGAACTGCTGCCAAAACCGCCCCAGTTTGAACTGGATCCCCAGTTGCTTCCCTGAGTATAGGAGGAATTCGTCCCTTCATTTCCTCCATTTGTATTCGAAATACTGTTGTTGACGGAATGGGAAAAGTTTTGGAACATCCCCTTTGACACAGCCTTGCTGTAGTTTTCTCCGTATGCAAGTGTGGTCTTGGCAAAGGGAGACAGAGCGGAATACAGCTCCTCATATCCTCGTTTCTGTGTCTCCAGCTCGTTTTTGCTCAGCGGATGCGCGATAAATACTGCCGTATATTTTTCCCCCTGCATGGTATCTATGAATTTCTCGATCCCCTGTACAAATTTCTCTTTGTCCTCATCTCTCGGAGACGGAACCACTGTAACCTCAGCCACGTTGCGAGGCGTATTGACAAACTGCGACTCCGTAATATGGGACATCACCTCAGCAATCTCGGAATTCTTAAGCCCATGAAGCTCGCTTCCACTGAAATTCCCCATGAAACTCTTCTCCATGATCAGGCTTGCCGTTGCCGCGTTTTCCGCAGTGCGCACGCCGATATAGTAGGAAATCCTTTTTCCGTCGCTGTCCACGATCATGAGCGCAGTCCCTTCAATATCCTGAAGAGCACTGTAGACACTGATCAGTTTATCATTTACATTTTCTTTCTTATCATAGACAAGCTTTTTTACTTTAAAGAGGCGGAGTGCTCCGGTATTCTTCTCATATTCTGAGATCGGAACGATCTCCCGTTCCTGCATATTGATCAAATAGTTCTTATTAATAAAACGGTCTGCCATAACAAGGCCGTTTTCTAACAGTTTTGTCTGTTTCTGCTCCTCAGCAGAAACAATCTGCAGTTCTTCCACTTTCTCTACCGCCTTCCCCTTATAAATGCTACTTAACCTTTTAAATTTTACTGAAAAGCTTATATGTTTACAAGATGTGGACAGGGAAGTGGACAGGTTTTTTTCTAAATATATAGCAAATCATTTTTTCTTCTGCTATACTGATACCCGGACAGATTTAAAAACGCCAGCCAGAATTCACTAATATATGGAGGTAAACATATGTCAGAATTTTCAGATCTTCTTACTGAATATACGCATCGAAAGGGCACACGCATCTATTCACTGGCTGAATACTGCGGTATGGAGCGTTCTATGATGTATAAGGTTATCCGTGGAAAACGTATGCCTTCATCCATAAAAACGCTGGATAAAATATCCAAATTTCTCCATCTCACACCCTCCGAATATCAGGAGCTGTCCACAGCCTATAAAGTTTCACTGGAAGGCCGGGACAACTACTACAGGCGCAGGGATATCATGAACTTTCTCAACAATTTCAGAAATATTATGGACACCGGTGTTTCCCTGCTTCCTCCCCGCACTTATTTCTCATCCGACGGCCCGAATATCGCACTGACTACTGCTTCAGAAGTCAACCAGGCAGTTTATACCCTTGTCACACATCTGATTGAAGGAGAAGAACGGCGTCTGTGTATTATCGCACCTCCGGAATTCACCTTCCTCATCGAACTTCTTACATCGCTGATGAAAGAGGAGGATTCCATCTCTATCGATCATATTATGTGTCTGAATAATAATGAACATATCACATCCGACAAGAAAAACTATAACCTCCACTGTCTGATGAAAATTCTCCCATTGTGCACATGCGGATGCAGTTATCAGCCCTACTATTATTACGACAATATCACGTCCCGTCTTGATACATTCCGTCTGTTTCCTTACCTGATACTTACCGAGAGCAGAGCCCTCGTTCTCTCTGAAACATTTGAAACAGGCTTCATGACAAAGCAGCCGGACTTTCTCAGGTTGCTGAAAAACATATTTTCTGATTATAGGAAAAAGGCTCGTCCTCTGCTGCAGAAGATCAGCGATGTTTCTTCACAGCTCGCCTATGTACAGGAATTTCTTCGGGGTGACACATCCGTTGAATACAGTTTTCAGATGACTCCCTGCATGACAGATCTTCTTACAGAAGAGTTCTTAGAAAAATATATTATTTCCGAACTTCCTGAACGCCAGACCTTTATCCATAATCTGATGCTCCATGTCACAAATACTCACGAGCGTCATCAAAACCGGAATCTGATCCTCATCTTTTCACTGGAAGGGATCAGAGAATTTCTGGAAACGGGGCTATTGGAAGAATATCCTTCAGATATCTATCTTCCGCCCAGGCCGGAAGACCGTCTGAAACTCATCAAACGATTTGCCGATGAATGCCACAGCGGATCTCATCGTATCCGTATGCTCAAACACAGTATAGGTACGGTCAAGAACGGAGCTAATATCTATATCACACCCGGAGCCGGCTATCTGCTCTTTACACCCAACGGTTCAAATTCGCCGGTTTATCTCAATATACAGGAATCCGGACTGACCAACGCATTTTTGGATTTTTTTGAAACCCTTGATAGTGAACTGTTCTACACACAGGACGAAGCTCTGAGCAGATTGAATGAACTGGTCATACAATTTGCCCACCAAAAAAAATAATCACCGGAAAAGCCAAAAGGCATATTCCGGGAATTGTATGCAGTTGTCAGAGTCTCAGGCAAACCAGGACTTTGGCCTGCCGCCGTCATAAAGGAACAGCAGCATTGGAACTTACTCCGATGCTGCTGTTTTTCACTGATTATCTTTTACTTTTGATTTCATTGCACCCTGCTCTATATGCTACAGTCTCTCCTCACTCCACTCGATCACTTCACCTGAATTTGCATCGATCTCAAAGTCATACTCTTTCTGCCCGTAGATGATATCGCCTTCGTATTTCTGCTTTCCGTCATCCCGCTCCAGGTTGATCCGGATATCCTGCTCTGTTGCCCCGGGCACTTTATCCAGAGCGATCTTTGTCGCTTCCTCCAGGCTCACCGCCACGTCCGCAGTGCCTGTTCCCGCGTTATTCGCGTTCTGCTGTGACTGAGTGCCGTCCTGTGTCCCTGATGTGTCATCCTGGGCTGCACCTGCATTCTGTCCGGAAGTATCATCCTGCGCACCGCTGTTCTGCGACGCTGTATAGCCCTCATTTGTCTCCACATCTGAACTTAAGATTGCCCCGTCGGAAGCCTGGATCTCATAGTCATACTCTTTTTCCGCCACATCAAATCCGATCTCATAAACCTTTCTTCCATCATCCATATCTTCCGATACTTTCAGTCTGGATGTGTCCGCCTCGCTCACTCCCGCGTCGTTCAGCGCCGCCTCAAGAGCTGCGTCGCGGCCGATATCCGCGCCTCCTGAATTTCCACCGTTCCCACATCCTGTGAGTGCTCCTAAAGCCACCATTGATACTGCTGCCGCTGCGATATATTTTTTCATCATATCTTTTCTCTCCCTTCATTTTCTCTGCGGTTATTTTATGTTGTTTTCTTTGTTGTTATTAATATATCCCACAAAGATTAAAGAAAGATTAAAGTATCTCATTTTTTTCATTTTTTTGTTCACAGGGTTCCTGGGCACGATTGGAACCCGTCACCGGCATCCCAAACGTAAACACGCTCCCTTCTCCCGGCGCGCTCTCCGCCTTCACCCAGCCTCCGTGTGCCTCTGCGATCCATTTCACCATGGAAAGCCCCAGCCCGGAATGACTGCTGGAGGATCTGGATGTGTCCGCCCGGTAAAACCGCTCCCAGATATGGGGCAGATCTTCCGCCGAGATCCCGATCCCGTTGTCCGCCACCGAACCGGTGAGCCACTCTCCGTCACTCTCCAGCGACACGATCACAGTGGAATCCTGTCCGCTGTAATACACCGCGTTTGAGATCAGATTGATGAGCATCCGGATGTAGAACGTTTCATCTACAGATGCCGTGATCCCTTCCTGGATCCTGCACCGGATCCGTACTCCGTTTTGTTTTTCATCGGCAAGGATCTGCTGTTCTTCCGCGATCATCCCGGTAAGCTCACTCACATCAACCCATTCCCTGTTCAGAGGCTGTCTCCCCTGATCCGCACGTGAGAGAAAGAGAAGATGGGAGATCATCTCTGACATCTCCTTCGCCTTTCTCTGGATCAGAAGGATCTGGCTTCGCTGTTCTTCTGTCAGCGTCTTATCTTCCAGGCACGCCCCGCACTGTGCCAGGATCACGCTGACCGGTGTGCGCAGTTCATGGGACACATCGGAGGTAAACTGTTTCTCCCTTCGGAATACTTCTTCCAGCTCACTCAGCATCCCGTCAAAGGTCTCTGCCAGGCTGTAGATCTCATCCCGGTTCTTCCCCCTGCCCGGATCCAGTCCGATCCTCCTGGACAGGTCCGCATCTGCCCGGATCTTCTGTACCGTACCTGTGATCTGTTTGACCGGAAGGAGCGTCCTTCTCGTAAAGCGGTAACCGATGATCCCTGTGGCGAGTGCAAGGGCAGGAAACAGGATCAATGCGAAACGCACCGTCACGGAGAAGCTCTCCTCCGCATCCGTCACGGACGTGATCCCCCTCACATACACGTTCCTGTCATCCGACAGGCGAAAAGAGATATCATACACATACCACTCCTGGTTCCCGTCACGGATCCTCCGCATCTCCCCGTCTGAGATCTCCGGCTGAGCTGTAAACCCATGGGGGATCCTTCCATATAAGAAATACATGTTTTCATCATAAATTGACAGGTACACATCTCTTGTCACAGAATAAAAATCTGAATCCGGTCTGATCTGACCATCCCGTATCCGTATCTCTTCCACGCTCTCCTGCACTCTCTGCTCCAGCTGTGCCTGCGTCGAAGCGAGGATCTCCCTGCTGCTTAAGGAAAAGAGGATCGCCAGAGCCGCCCCGGTCGCAAGGAGCATAAAAAAGCTGTACAGGAGCGTCAGCCTGATCTTGATCGAAAGTCTCTTCATACATTTACTCCTTTACCACCGCGCGCTTTCTTATCACTGCTCTTTCAGGACATATCCCGCTCCCCGCACGGTATGGATCAGTTTCTTCTCCCGCCCCTCGTCGATCTTCTTTCTCAGATAACGGATATACACGTCGATCACATTGGAGCTTCCCATATAATCATAGTTCCACAGATGCTGCTCCAGCCGTTCTCTTGAAAGTACAGTTCCCGCGTTCTGGACCATGTACCGGAGCAGGGCAAATTCCTTTCCGGACAGTTTGATCTCCTCCCCGTCTCTCAGCACCCGATGGGTATCCATGTGGACTTCGAGACCTCCCACCTTATAGCAGGTCGTCGGCGTCTCTGCCGGTTTTCTAAGCAGGACCCGGATCCTTGCAAGAAGTTCCTCGAACGCAAAAGGCTTCACAAGATAGTCGTTTGCCCCCGCATCCAGCCCGTTCACCCTGTCTTCAACGCTGTCCCGCGCCGTCAGCAGCAGCACCGGCGTATTGATATTATTTCTTCTTATCTTTTTCAGCACCGTGAGCCCGTCCATCTCCGGCATCATGATATCCAGCACTGCCGCGTCATATTCCGCGCTCTCCAGATATTCCAGCGCCTCCTTCCCGTCATGGCAGGAATCCACACTGTAGTGCTCCGCCGTGAGCCTGGAAGTCAGGATCCGGTTTAGGTCCTTTTCGTCTTCCGCGATCAAAATTCTCATCTTCATCAACTCCTCGTGTTTCCAGTATAAAATACCGTTTCTGCATTGTAAAGGCTGTAAATAATTACGCCTTGACACCCCGCACCGGCACAGGTAAAATAGACATACTGTCTGCCGGGATACAGTTCACGCCGTGCTCAGGAGCAGGGAAAATGCCTGCATGTAAGAGTCATTTTCCCTGCTCCTGAGTGCGATCGGAACTCGTAACCCTGCCGGTCCCGGAAAGGCACGGCAGAGACAGAAAACTATATGACAATTTCATAAGACAAACACGAGAGGAGATTTTCAATGAACAACCAAAACGAAAAGAAGATCCTCTGGTACAATCTCGCTTTCATGGCGTTTTCCACCGTTTGGGGTTTCGGGAATGTCATCAACGGCTTCTCCGAATACGGCGGTCTCAAAGCGATCGTATCATGGGTCATTCTGTTTGCACTCTACTTTATCCCTTACGCCCTTATGGTGGGTGAGCTGGGAAGTGCCTTCAAAAACGAAGGCGGCGGTGTCAGCTCCTGGATCCACCGGACTATCGGACCGGGTATGGCATACATGGCGGGCTGGACTTACTGGATCGTCCATATGCCCTACATTTCCCAGAAGCCGAACGCTTCCGTTATCGCAGCAAGCTGGGCGCTGTTCCGCGATTCCCGTGCAAGCCAGATGAACGTCCGGATCATGGCAGTGATCTGCCTGGTCCTGTTCCTGTTCGCAGTATGGATCGCATCCAGAGGACTTGGAGTCCTCAAGAAGCTGACCGCCATCGCGGGATCCACCATGTTCATCATGTCCCTGCTGTTTATCCTCATGATGATCGCTGCGCCTGCCATCACCGGCGCGAACGTACTGGAGATCGACTGGTCTTTAGATACTTTCATGCCCACATTTGACGGAAAGTTCTTCCTGAACCTTTCCATCCTTGTATTTGCAGTGGGCGGCTGTGAGAAGATCTCTCCCTATGTAAATAAGATGAAGGATCCCTCAAAGGATTTTGCAAAGGGAATGATCGCTCTTGCGGCAATGGTCGCAGTCTGCGCTGTGCTCGGCACCATCGCTCTGGGAATGATGTTTGACTCCAACAACATCCCGGAGGACCTTATGACAAACGGAGCTTACTACGCGTTCCAGACACTGGGCGAATACTACCACGTGGGCGACCTCTTCGTCGTCATCTATGCTGTAGTCAACCTGATCGGACAGTTCTCCGTCATGGTCCTGTCCATCGACGCGCCCCTTCGTATGCTCCTTGACAGCGCGGATGAAAAATATATTCCGAAGTCACTCTTTAAACAGAACAAATACGGTACGTACACAAACGGTCACAAACTGGTCATGGTCATCGTCTCTATCCTGATCATCGTTCCGGTCTTCGGGATCGAGAACGTGGACGCCCTGGTAAAATGGCTTGTAAAAGTCAACTCCGTGTGCATGCCGCTGCGTTATCTGTGGGTGTTTGCAGCCTACATTGCTCTCAAGAAAGCCGGAGAAAAGTTCTCCGCAGAATACCGTTTTGTCAAAGGACGCACTCTGGGCATGATCCTCGGAGGCTGGTGTTTCTTTGTCACGGCTTTCGCATGTATCCTGGGTATTTACTCAGAAGATCCTTTCCAGCTCGTACTCAACATCGTAACTCCATTCGTACTGATCGGTCTCGGATTTATCATGCCGGTCATTGCAAAGAGGAAATAAGTTATCATGTATAGTGAAATTTCAAAACAACTCATCGAATTTATTGACAAAAGCCCTACTTGTTTCCACGCAGTAAAAACCATGTCGGATATACTCAAAGAGGAGGGCTTTACAGAATTAAAAGAAAATCAGAAATGGCATATTGAAAAGGGCGGGAAATATTTTGTAACGAGAAACGGCTCTTCCCTGATCGCATTCACTATCCCGGAGCAGGATATGAAGGGGATGCGTATCATGGCGAGCCACAGCGACTCTCCTACGTTCAAGATCAAGGAGAATCCGGAGATGGAGTCTGACGGACACTATATCAAACTGAATGTGGAGCGCTATGGCGGGATGATCTGCGCTCCCTGGTTCGACCGCCCGCTCTCCGTGGCAGGAAGAGTAATCGTCCGGAACAGCTCCGAAAAAAGCCCGTCCTGCCCATTGCGCACGGTCCTTGTCAACGTAGACCGGGACCTTCTTATGATCCCCAACCTTGCCATCCACATGAACCGGGAAGTCAACGACGGATATAAGTACAACGCACAGAAAGACATGCTCCCGCTCTATGGAGACGCCGCCGCAAAGGATACGTTTATGAAGACCATCGCAGATGCCGCAGGGGTAGAGTCCGGCGATATTCTTGGACACGACCTCTTTCTCTACAACCGTCAGAGTGCCAGCATCTGGGGTGCTTCGGGAGAGTTCCTCTCCTCCGGACGGCTGGACGACCTCCAATGTGCCTTCTCTTCCCTGAAAGGCTTTCTCGCAGGGGAAAAGAAAGAGTACATGGCGGTCCACTGCGTCCTGGACAACGAGGAGGTGGGCAGCGGCACAAAGCAGGGAGCCGCGTCTACCTTCCTGTATGACACACTGACAAGGGCGCACGAAAGTCTGGGGCTTACCCGGGAGGATTATCTCATCCACCTGGCGGACAGTTTCATGGTATCCGCGGATAATGCCCACGCTGTGCATCCCAACCATACGGATAAGGCGGATCCGGTGAACCGCCCGTACTTGAACGGCGGGATCGTCATCAAGTTTAACGCCAACCAGAAATACTGCACCGACGGGGTCTCCGCAGCAATGTTCCGGGATATCTGCCGACAGGCGGACGTTCCGAGCCAGACCTTTGTAAACCGCTCCGATATGGCCGGCGGTTCCACTCTGGGGAATATCTCCAATACGCAGGTGGCTCTCAACACCGTAGACATCGGTCTTCCCCAGCTCGCCATGCACTCTCCGTACGAGACGGTGGGCGTCAGAGACACAGAGTATCTTGTCAGGGCTGCAGAAGTCCTCTTCTGTTAGCCCGGCCGTATAGAAAAGAATCCGGAAACCGATATTCGGTTCCGGATTCTTTTATTCATGCTGAAGCTTTTTTTACAGCTTCCTCATATTTCTTTGACAGTTCATTCCAGTCCTCATACGCCGGATCGTTCCTGTGGTCCGTCAGCTCATAATTTTGCTTCAGATACGTTCCCAGCCATCTCGTGACTTTCTGCGCTCCGTAAAGGTTCAGATGATCCCCTTTGTCATAGCTGTCTTTCTGCCAGGTGATTCCAAGTTCCTTTATTTTCAGGTTCAGATCGACATATGTAAGCCCCTTCTCTTTCGCATAATTCTCTATCGCATTATGCTTCCGATAGCTGTAATTCTTCGGAGAAGGAGCGCTCACCAGAAACAGCTCGGCCCCGCTCCTCCTGCACAATTCCATGATCTCTTCCATATAAAATGTCACTGCCTGGGGCATTTCCTGCACTTCCTCGGTCTCCTTCATATAATCTCCGCTGTCAAAGGGATCTACTGAACTTCTTATAGAAAACCCTTTATAAACGGCCTCTCCCGGTTTCTTTCCGTCAAACATCAGTTTCCACAGATTGTGAAACCTCAAAAGAGGAAAATGATACCGCGCCGTCTCGGCGAACGACGACTGGATATTTTTCACCGGTCCGGGGTCACGGAACATCAGATTTGTCTCCATAAGAACCACCTTGGGCGACTGAGACTGAAGCGCCGTCTTCAACATAAAATATGTTTCCTGTATCTTCTGCCCGGGCTGTCCGCATACATAGGAGGACAGCCCCTGCTCTTT
Source organism: Mediterraneibacter glycyrrhizinilyticus (assembly GCF_016902345.1). Taxonomy (GTDB): domain Bacteria; phylum Bacillota; class Clostridia; order Lachnospirales; family Lachnospiraceae; genus Mediterraneibacter; species Mediterraneibacter glycyrrhizinilyticus_A. The sequence goes on from NZ_JACJLR010000007.1 coordinate 82,089, forward strand.
CCAGAGCTGCATCGGAGATACAGAAGTATAGCTCTCACTGTCTCCCAGTACAATAACATCTATTCCATCCTTCCGTTCTGCGGCGATCGACGCAAAAGGCCTGCTCCTGCCCGGTATGAAATCCGCCAGCTTCACTGCCTCAGCATGGATCCATGCCGAACATCCTGCCAGGAGTATCGCCAGTATCAAAAAAAACAAAATCAATCGTTTCACTATCTTCATCTTATGTCACCTCAAAATCCCGCATAGATCAGATCCACAGCCTGGTATCCATCCCCATACGCGCCAAATATAAGCACAGCAAAGATCAGCGCATAGTATGCAAACCATCTCACCGGCGTCGGCGCCTTTCCAAGCCTGCCGTTCACAGTGCCGCCCTGCTCCCTGAAATGACCAACCACAGCCACAGCGATACAGCCTGCAGCCACAATGACAAGGTCAGCTCTGCTCAGCCCCAGATTCAGCATGGTCCCGTCCCAGAACTGTCCCACATCAAATCCGTCAAACATACTTCCAAACATAGAAAGTCCTGCTTTCAGCCCGTTTGCCCGGAAAAACAGTTCTCCTGTAAAAATGATCACCCACGTCTTTCCTGTCTGTATGATCCGCCAGTATACTGCATCTTCTCTGATATGGCAGACCTTAAGTATCCTGTCCCGCCCCGGTTTTACCGCGATCCCCATAAGGATCAGAGCAAAATAATACATTCCATAAAAGATATAGCTCCATCTCGCTCCATGCCACAGCCCGTTACACAGCCATACCGGGAAGAGCGCCATCGCAGAAACGCCAAGCTGTGTCACATATTTTCCGGCATGCTTTTTCCCGAACTGGTTCCACCTTTTCACGATCCCTGACATGGAAACCGGGTAGAAGATATAAGTCTTAAACCAGGTTCCCAGAGAAATATGCCAGCGGCGCCAGAACTCGGCTGCGCTCTTTGCGCAGAACGGCTGTCGGAAATTCTCAGGCAGACATATCCCAAAGAGCTTTCCGCTCCCGAGCACGATATCCATACACCCTGAGAATTCCATATAGAGCTGTATCGTATATGCCACTGCTGCCACAGCGATGACTGCGCCATGATAGTCCCCGTAATGCTCAAACACAGCGCATACCGGAACAGAAAGCCGGTCCGCTACCACCTTCTTCTTGAAAAGTCCCCAGAAGATCCTTACATAACCATCTGAAATATTTTCGTATGCCAGGGACTTTCCCTCAAAAAGCTGCCCCGCCGTATCTGCATATCTGCAGATCGGTCCTTCCATGATCTGAGGAAAAAAGCTCAGAAAAAGCGCAGTGCGGAAAATATTTTCTTCTGCACGGATCTTGCCCCAGTACACATCTGCCATATAACCGATGGCCTGAAGTGTATAGAAAGAGATACCGATAGGCAGGACCATCTGCTTCGCCTCCAGCGGAAGAGGCAGTGCCGTCCAGTCCAGTATAATGGACGCGTTTTCTATAAAGAAGTTATAATACTTCAGATACACAAGGACTGCCAGCAGAAGGACAACTCCGATTGCCAGAACTTCCCTGCTCTGCTTCTGATATTTCTTTTTTATTTCCCGTTTCTCTGCTCTGTCCGCATGTTCCTTCGCCCTGCTCTCCTTTTCTTTTAACAGGGCCAGCCATATGCCTGTGTAATGTGTCAGAAGGGTCGTCCCGATCAGATATACGATCAGCTTCCCACTGATCAGATAAAAGAACAGCCAGCTGATCCCCAGGAGAACCTTCCACCGGTGCTTCTGTGGTGCTGCCTGATATACGACCAGGCACGCCGGAAGGAACACGAAGACATAGAGTGCTGCATGATATGCCATTGATCAGTTCTCCTGTAATCTTTTTACCATCTCCCAAATTGCTGCCGCCGAGTTAAAATTGGCCGGAACCATCTCAACCGCATCAATAGAAATATCGAATTCATCTTCCAGCTCTGAAACCAGAGTGATCACTCCGAACGAATCCAGGATGTGTCCGTCGATCAGTTCTGTCTCTTTCTCATAATCCACACTGTCATCAATCTCTCTTAAAATTTCCAGAATCTTATCCATCTTAATCTTCTCCTTCTTATTCTCATCTTTTATTCTCTGTGCCCGGTCCTGTCTCCTAATTGAGACCGCCGGACATGTTCAGCGGATAGGTCTCTTTCTTATCCCGAAGTATCCTCCACCCGTCCCGGCTCTTGTGAGATACCACTGTCGGAAGAGCATGGCTTAAAAACAGCGCCATCCCCTCCATAGCCGAGTAAGCTCCGGCTCTCTCAAAGACAAGCGTCCTGCCCGTGCGCACTCCTGAAAGACTGACCCCGCTGCACAGGATATCATTTACCGTGCAGAGCGCTCCGCACACGTTCCAGGTCCTCTCCTGTCCATGCTCATCTTCCGGAAGCAGTCTCAGATGGGGACGATGCATCCCTCTGATCTGTCCGTCATAATTGAGCTGGTGGTTTCCGCCGTCCACGATGCAGTAATTTTTCCCGCCATTTGTCTTAATGTCGCACACCGAGGTCAGGTAATATCCGCACGTTGCGGCAAATGCACGCCCCATCTCCACAGTGACCCGCCCATTCCAGTTCATTTCTGAGAGCATACGCGCAAATTCGGCAAGTCCTTCATCTGTAAACGTCTCCGGATCTTTTCCCTCAAAATAGGGCACTGCGATCCCCGGTCCATACTCCAGATTCCCGACATCGCATTTCATCTCTTCTTTCAGCTTCAGAAGGAACCCGTCCACATAATCGATCTCCTTCCTGAGCCGGTCAAGAGATTTCTTCTGGGTTCCTGTAAAGTAATGAATTCCCTCGATCTTCAGATACGCGCTCATATTGATCAGTCCCACAATACTCTTGAACGTAGCCTCGTCCATTCCGAACTGGTCTCCTCCCGTGAGCCGCAGATACAGACGGAGCTGTACACTGTGAGCGTCACTCCATTCTGCAAGATAGTGAAACTGACGGACGGACTCCACTGTATACGCACATCTTCCTCCGCAGTATTCCAGGATCTCCGTGATATCTTCTTTCTTTTTCAGGACACCCGAGATAAACAGCTTCTCGGGCGGTATTCCCAGTCTCCTGCAGATATCGAACTCTCCTTTCGAGCACACTTCGATCCGGTCTGCAAGCAGCGCCATCTGTTCCGTCAGAAACGGGTTTGCCTTCATCGCATAGCACAGCCCGGTCTCTTCTCCCAGAGCTTTCCGAATCCTTTTCGCCTCTTGTTCCAGTATATCGATATCAAATATGTACAGCGGAGTCCCGTACCTGGAGATACCATATTCCAGCTGTTCTGTTCTCATATTTTCCACACTTCCTTTCTCAGCTCTATCTTTTCTCGCCCACCATCCTCATGAAATACGCCCGGTCCGTTTTTCCGTTCTTGTTCAGAGGCATCACTGACATCTGCCTGAGTTTTGCCGGGATCATATACGGTGGCAGTTTTTCCTTCATCATCTTCCGGACCTGCGCCGGTTCCGCCTCGCCCATATAGAATCCCAGGATCCGGTTCTTCTCCCTGTCAAAAATGCAGCAGCTCTTGTTGATCCCATCCGATGCATTCATGGCGCTCTCGATCTCTTCCAGCTCGATCCGGTGTCCCATATGTTTGATCTGGAAATCTTTTCTCCCTGCAAACACCATCTCGCCCGCCGCATCATAATATCCCAGATCACCGGTCAGGTAAATCCGTTCCATCCGGCCTTTTTCCACCGGATACATGGGGAATCTCTCTTTCGTCCGCTCTATATCCTTATAGTATCCGTCAGACAGAGATTCGCCCGCGACACAGATTTCCCCCGCCTTTCCCGGTATAATGATCTTGCTGCCGTTCTCATCCTGCAAAAATACTTTTCTTCCCGGGAACGATCTTCCCACCGGGATCTTTTCTGTGTCGGCAAACTGTCTTTCGATTTTATAATATGTACAGTTACATGTGATCTCAGTCGGTCCGTACAGGTTCACAAAGGCGGCATCCGGAAGAGCATCCTGCCAGATCCTGAGCTGTTTGGGCGGCATTGCCTCTCCACTGAACAGCACCTTGTTCACTGATTCCGGCACCCGGTAATCCAGCCCTTTCAATGCGGACACAAGCGTAAGGGCAGATACGGCCCAGATCAGTGTTGTGACTTTCTTTCCGCAGAGATAATCCAGAAGACGGGGCGGCGTGGAAAAATATTCCTTCGGTATGAGAGCCAGCGTGGCCCCGGTCACAGCACAGGAATAAATGTCCTTTACAGATACATCAAAATCAAACGGCGCCTGGTTTCCGATGACGTCTTTTTCTGTGATGCCGAAAATCTCTGTAAAATGTCCGATAAAACGGATCACAGCTCCATGACTTACCAGGACTGCTTTGGGCATACCTGTGGATCCGGAAGTAAAGAGCGCATAAAGAATATCCGTCTCTCTGCTTTCCATGCGGATCCGGTTCAGCCGGTCCGCGTCCACCGCGTCCATATCCTCACAGAGAAGTTTCTCCGCTGTCAATACCTCCACATTTTCCTCCGTGCTCCATCCCCCCGGCATATCTGAATGCCCGTCTGTAAGAGTCATGTCCTGATCCGTGATGATCAGCCGCGCATCCAGCACTTTAAATATCTTTTTCTGCCGCTCCGGCGGATTCTCAGGATTTACCGGAACGTAGAAGCAGCCGGCATAAATGATCCCGAACATGACCGCCAGTGTGAGAGGGCTTTTCTCCATCCGCACCGGAACCGGTCTCCCCGGTTCCACTCTGCGGCTCACCGCACTTCCGATCCGTTTCGCCATTACAACAAGTTCATGATAAGTCAGGATAAGTTTCTCATCCTCCACCGCAGTTTTATATCCGAACCGCTCTTCTGTCCTCTCCAGAAAATCCAGGATATTTCCCATTTCTATCTTTTTTTCATTCCTGTACATAAGCTGTCACCTCTTATCCGTTTGTTTGTCTGATTCTTTGCTGTTACAATTTCCCATTTTCCGGGAACGGGCTTTATTATGTCATACAGTTCTTAACCGTTCTTGTATGCATTCTTAAAAAATTCTAAAGGTGTGATAATCTCTTATCACTTCCGCATTATTGACATTTTCAGAACTTCACTTTACCATGATTATATAATTTACCGATATTCTGTCCGGATGCTTTATCTCCATCATGCGTCCAGACACGGAAAAAAGTTGAACAACTCCTGAAATCGTTGTTGTATAGTAAAGATATATACGCTCATTCCGGGAGGTGAAGGAATTTGAAGCGAAAAAAAAATAAAACGGCAGAGACTGACAGGAGCGTGGAAGAAATTCTGTCGGGGCAGGCTCGATTCTGGCGGTTCTCTGATCTTCTCAGAAAAGTCTACCGGGGCGCACAGCCGCTCGCTTCTAGGCTTACGGAACGTCTGACAGAATACGATGACTGTGAGGACAGGGAAGGAACCGCAAGAAAAGTTCGGAACTGGATGCATGACAGAAACCTCCCGAAAAGCCGAGAAGAACTGTTCAAAATCTGTTTTGCGCTTGATCTGGACGAAGAACGGACAGAACAGGTGCTGGGAATAACCTCAGAAAGCGGAATTCATTACCGCAATCCCAGGGAACTGATCTACGCATTCTGTCTGAGGAAGGGGATTGATTATTCACAGGCAGTGATTATGGTAGAAAATTTGTGGGAGAATACTCTTTCAAAGAAACAGTCCGATAATCACTCTTCCGCCCCCTCTCTGTCTCATGCGAATCTTACCGGGAGTGTGAGACAGAGGTTCCATATGGTTACAACAGAGAATGAACTCAGAGAATTTCTGAAATCATCCGCACATAAATTCGGACGTTATCACAATACGGCTTACCGGAAATTCCGAAAGATGCTGGACTGTCTCGTTCAGCCTGAGTCCGTGGACGGCGTTCTGCCCGAAGATCAGAATTACAGTATCAGAAAAGCTGTGGACCAGTATCTTCGCATGGGAATCCCCTACGAGAGAAAATCTGCGCACTATTCGGAGATCCAGCGGGAGATCAAACATCACTGGCCCTCAGCCAAATCGATCTATGAGATGTGCTCACAGAAAATCGACATAGACAGAAAAACCCTTCTTCTATTATATATCGCCACAGAAGGGGAATCTGAACTCAGGCCAGATGATCAGCGGAGAACGGAAGAGCATCAGCGGCGTATGGATCTGATGCTGGCGGAGTGCGGTATGCCCGTGCTGAACATACTCTGTCCATTCGATTATCTGGTGATCCGGGCAGTAAGCGGAGCAGATGAAGATGATTTCATAGGCTCCAGAATGGAGCGAATGGTACGGAAAATATTCGGCAGGGACAAAACGGCTGCGTATCTCACATCAGAAGAATAAGGGAGGATAATATGGATAACCGCATCAGACTTCCCGAGGGGTTCTGCATCTCTCAGGGCGGAAGAAATTATACGATCAGCAGATATATCAGCGCCGGCGGAAATTCTATTGTATATCAGGCATGGTATCAGGACAGTCTGATGCCGGAAAAAATGCATCAGGTTCTGCTCAAAGAGCTCTATCCCCTTGACCATGCAGGACGTATCATGCGGCGGGAAGACCTGTATCTGGAGATCGGTGAAGGAGCTCAGAAGCTTTACGCCGACCATAAAAAAAGTTATCTGCTCGGCAATCAGGTACATCTCACGCTCTCTCAGGAAGGTCTCGGCGGGATAGCAGAAAATCTGGATTCTTTTGAAGCAAACGGTACGATCTATACCGTACTGACCGCCAGAAAGGGAAAAGTGCTGGCAGAAATGCTGGAACAGAAGCGCCTTTTCCCGAATCTTGAAAAGGCTGCGCAGTGTATCCGCTGTCTTCTGAACACCCTTGAAATGTTCCATGAACACCGTCTTCTCCATCTGGATGTAAGTCCGGACAACATCTTTATGCTGGAACCAGCAGAAAAAGGCGCCTTCCCGACAGAACTGCTGCTTCTGGATTTTAACAGTGTTTATTCTATGGATGACCGGAACACCTATATCTGCGACTATTATCCCGGAAAACCCGGCTATATGGCACCGGAAGCAGAACTATCCAGAATCGATGAACTTGGCCCATGGACCGATCTGTATTCCGCTGCCGCGGTCCTGTATTGTCTGCTCAATGACGGAAATGCACCGGAAGATCTGGAAATCACAGATACTTCCGAGCTGGTCTCGCCTTATTCCCGTCTCCTGCTGCATGAAAAAGAAGTGGCGGCTGAGCAGGTAAACCGGATTCTTCGAAAAGGGCTGAGGACCCTGCCTGAAAACAGGTATCAGTCCACCGGGGAAATGCTCCAGGATCTACAGGAACTTCTCGATATTCTGAGCGGTGCGATCCGGATTCCGGTTTCCAGGATCGAAGAAAACAGCCACTCTCCTTCCCTGGCCCACGCCGGCCCAGGACATGCCGGCACAAGACGGAGACGCTGGCCTGCAAGGGCAGGGGCTGCAGCATGCGCGGTCCTTCTGGCAGCCGCCGCTTTCCTGGGCGGCAGGATGAGCCTCGTATCCGAAAATGATAAACAGGTCTCAACAGAGAACACAAAACTGGATCTTTACCAGTTTCCTCTTGAAACGGACGACTCTGTGGTGCTTACACAGCAGGATGTAAGATATCCTCTGGTCGACAATATTATGGACGTACAGGTACAGACCTCGACAGCTGTCCGGATTATGCTCAAGGACTATACACACAGCCGGGACACTTCAGAAGTAATCGACACATATTCCCTGTTTACATTCTATACCGGAGAGGGGGACAAACGCGGATGGCAGAATGCCGATCTGACCTATGACTTTTTCTATACCGATGATAACACCCTGCATATGGAACTTCCCTTCCAGGACCCCAACCATTTTGATCTGGACTATGTGGGAGTGATCTTTCAGAATTTTAATTATAATGAAAGCGAGCTCATTCTGGACATTACACGCTGTACGCTTATCGACGGAGAAGGGAATTCATATGAAATGACTGAACTTCTCGGAAGCCATCTTCTCTTTTTCGACGAGGAGCGCTGGCAGCAGAACATGATCACGACACAGAACCGGGAGCACGTGAAAACATTTGACGATATCCGCGGGGGAAGGATGATCGTGGATGCAGCCGTATGTTATCTTGATCCTGTCCTTGAAGTCACATGGACCAGTGATAATCCGGACATTGCCACTGTAGATGAACGCGGAAGAGTACATGGGCTCCGGCAGGGAACCGCAACCCTCACCGCTGTGATCCGGGATAAAGAAACCGGAGAGGAGCGCAGCACTCAGATGATCGTAAATGTGATCTCCAAACTATAGGCGGAAAAAAGTTGAAAAAATGGAAAAATAACTGTGTTATGATTGCCGCATGACCTGCGGCAGAATATAGAAACTGCCGGGCAGAGAGTAGATTTCCCTGCCGCGGCAGTTTTTTACGCAGACGAGCAGCGTTACGATCCGCGTTATGAAGAACGGGCTGAGCATCCCAAAATCAGTTCTTACAAAAGCACAAGAACAGGGGAAAAAACTGATCATAGAAATTTTCCAGCCAGGCTACGATGCAGCCATGTTCAACAGCAGATGGGTGTTTGACCCATCCCGCGTACACTGGACGCTTGATCAGGACGAATATGAACTGGGAATCAGTCTGGATCTGGACGCTCCTTATCACTCCCGGAACCCTAATGCGGCGTCACATCCTGTCAGCAGCATCCTGGGAAGCGATTCAACACAATGGGCAGTCTATGACATGCCAAAACTCGATGGTTCGGAAGGAGAGACGCTCCCCGGCTTCTATGTTGAAGTCGCTCATTGGGGAGAATTTGACGGGCTGGACACCATGCCTCTTTATAATTACAGTAATGAAGCCGGTGCGCTCTATCCCTGGGGCAGCGCAGTCCGGGGAGATGATGCAGTCGTCTCGGATACGATCACATGGCCGACGGTCCGGATCGACAATCCATGCTGGGGCGCCCATTATGCTGTCCTGAGCGAGGAACACAACTACCTGCCTGCAGAGGAAATCGAAACCCAGATCACGGCGTCTGACACAGAGGAGATCGATCTTTTCGTCCTTTTCTCTTACAGTGTATATAATGAGCTTCCGATTGAACTGCTCCCCTCAGGAGATATCCCCATGATCCTGTTTGACTTTGCTCACAGCGGACTGGTTCCGGACGGCACGTCGATCAGTGTAACTGCACCTTCAGAATATCTCGGAAGCGGATATCTGTACTATGTAAATGAAGAAAATGGAACATTGGATTATATCGGAAGAACCTCTTCTGCTATGCAAAATGAATATTTCTGTACCCTCAGCGTTTCCGGTATTACTCACTGTTCACGCTATCTGGTATCAGCGCAGGAACTGACAGGGGACAATATCGTTATGCCGGGAGATCCGTCAGAGCCGCAGGAACCCGCCGATCCGCAAAAGCCGTCGGAACCTGACTCCTCTCCGGTACTGTAAGCAGGCACAGCATCTTCAGGTTTCTCCGTGAATATTCACTTATCACCTTCTGGGGTTCGTCAGGGTCATAGAAAATTTTCTGCCCGCCGCCCACCCAAATCTCCGGGTTCAGTTCTCTGACCTCTTCAACAAATATATCGGCAGCGTTGGTCTTCCTGCTGTTCGTATCTTCTTTTCCGATCATAATCCTGCCGTCTTCTGTGCTGTACGTGTACATGATCATATTGAAATTGTACGCGTCCCCGTCATTATCCAGGCCCATCCATCGCTCAATCCCCACGATTTCTCCCACGGAATGTCCGGTGTACTTCACGCTTTGCACAACGAGTTTGACAGCGGAATAGAAAAAGCAGCCGATCCAGCATATGAGAAAAAGCAAAATAAAGAATCTAAATACTGTGACGAAAGCACTGAATATTCCTTTGATCTTTTCTTTTATCTTCATAGTTTTCCCTCTTATCATCCGAGTCAGACATATCCGCCCGGCTTGCTTCCTGCAGGAATAAAGTATATTTTTTATTATATAAGAACCATATGGAATCTGAAGCCGGGAAACTGTAAATCCTGTGTAAAATTGGAAAACAAAGAAAGGGAAAGACGGCACAGCCCCTGCACAGGACTATGCCGTCTTCCCGTAAGATGAAACTTCCTTGTAACCCGAAACCCTTGATCTTCCGGGCTTTTTAAGAGGCGCAGACCGGATTTGAACCGGTGAATCAGGGTGTTGCAGACCCACGCCTTACCACTTGGCTACTGCGCCTTATCCTGAGCACTCCGCGGCCACATCTCTGCCCGCTTACGTGCAAATGACCCCGACGGGAATCGAACCCGTGTTACCGCCGTGAAAGGGCGATGTCTTAACCGCTTGACCACGGGGCCATACTGTCACCGCTACCGCAGTGACCGTTTTTTATATTACCATAAGACATATTCTTTTGCAAGCACTTTTTAAACTATTTCTTCTGCTAATTCTTCCGCTGCCCGAAATATGCCACGATCAGGTCCACCATCCTGTCATAACTCTGCACTCCGTCTGCCTGTCCGTTCACCTTCAGGTAGGTGTCATTGATCCTGTCTGCCGTCTCGGAGATCCGGCCTTCATAGCTGTCCCAGAACCCATTGTTCGCAGCCAGTTCAGGTTCTGCCTCCGGTATCAGCATCGCTCTCACCTCCTGCCAGGCAGCGGGATCTGTCCTGTAGAGAGCGTTCATGCAGTACACCCATCCTGAAAGATATCCACTGTACTGGAAATCTGTCCTCTCAGACCCGATACACGCCAGAAACGCAATAAAATTTGCTTCCCGCTCCTCCATAAACCCTCGCAGATGGGACAGTTCATGGCAGGCAGTAAACGGCTTATTATAAGCCGTCATGTCTCCATTATAGTTTGCCTCCACTGTAAAGGGGGAATATACTCCGCTGAGCCCCTGATAGGAGAGGATCTCAGAAACAGTCACCTTCTTCGGCTGAGGATAATATCCCTCGAGAGAGGGAAAGGTTTCCGCCAGCTTTTTCATCGCTTCCACAGCGCCTTCCTCCTCCGGAGCCTCCAGCTCCATAAGACCGCTGCTGTCCCGGGAAACCCCTTTGCTTACAGTATTCACTTCTTCCGTAAGCCAGATACAGACTTCCTTTAGTTCCTCGATGCTGTAGCTGAATGTAACGATCCCTTCTTTCTCCGAAAACGACACCCTGTGGTAGTTGATCCCGCATCCCACTGTATAGAGGATTGCCAGGATCCCCACAGTCAGGATCACCTTCGAGAACCAGGAAAATGTCCTGCTTCCCCCGCCTCCATATCGTATGTTCCGCGCGATCAAGATCACCACAGACACTGCAAAACCAAGAATCAGCAAATACAGACACAGCTCCGCCACAGAAAATGGAAACAGGCCCATGATCCTTCCCACAGTTGTTACCAGCCATGGATAGATCGTCTCTGAATACCACTCTGCAAATGCCGGTATCTGTGCAGATATCCCCATCAAGACTGCACTCGCTGCCAAAAGGATCACCGCCGCCGCGAGCCTTCGCCCCGCCTTTTGTTCTCCGGTACTCTTTTCCTTTCTGCTCGCTTCTACTCTGCCTGTATCTCCTCGTCCTTTCATCTTCCGTAACCTCATCTCTTTTCGGAGGCTCTGTTCGCTCTTAAACAGGATTCCACCCTTCCTTCAGGTCCCGGCCGTTCTCTGTCAGACCGGACCCTGTTCCGTATATATCCTGAATTATACCTTTCCTGTCCCGTCCAGACAATACACAGATTTTACCTCCTCCTTTCTGTATTCTCAGTGATGACAACAAGTTTTCCATTTTCTTTGCCCACCTCAAAGACAAGGGGATGATTTTCTTTCCATTGCGGTCTTCCCGCCGCCTGCTCTTCCCAGCTCCGGTATGCCTGCAGGAACCCTTCATGGATCAGTTTTTCCGCATCCATTCTTGCCTCCACAGCCTCGCTGTACCGCTCAAAGCATCCGATATAATATCTCTTCCCCTTAAATCCGATATACACCCGGTATCTGCCGTTTTTCATCCTGCTGACCCCGCGGAATCCACTTGTATTGTCCCGTCTGTATTTTCTCTTTTCCAGCATCTCAATGCAGGTTCCATCCAGGATATGAAGCTGGGTGGAAATATTTTTCCGGTTCTCACTCTGAAGACAGCCGCAGCTTTTATAGCCGCCATGCATCAGAGAATCCTCCGAGATATCCACCTCATTTCCGCACTCGCACCGGCAGTGCCAGAATACCGAACCTTTGTAATTCCGCTCCTCCGTTGCGTGCAGAACAGTCAGTCTTCCTATGTGATATCCTGCCAGCTCCCTTCGTCCTCTTCCATATACTGTCCTGGAATGTCCTCCACAGCTCTTCACATTCCCCGCTTTCAGATCATGTGCTGTCACTGCTTTTTCCTTCCCACAGTCACAGCGGCACAGCCAGCATGTCCTTCCGTTTTTATTTTCGACCCGTCGGATCACTGTGAGACGTCCGAATACTTTTCCGGTCAGGTCTTCCGCCCTGCGTCCATTTCGTGCACTTTTTTTCGGAACACATCCACAGTTTGTCACACTCCCCCGAACGAGCCTTTTCGTCTCCACGAGCAGTTCGTTCCCGCAATCACAGCGGCATCTCCACATCACATATCCCTGTTTCCGTCTGTCTGTCTTTTCTGTCACTGTGAGTTTTCCAAATCGCTGCCCTGTCAGGTCTTTTCTTTTGGCCATAGTCTTAACCTCAATGCTCCTTTCCATATTTCCACATACGCAAAAGGGACAGGCTCCTTTTTATCGGGGCCTGACCCTTTTGCACCGGGAAGTGTCCGATCTCTATTTTTGGATACTTCCCTTGAACCGCCTCATGACGACATAATAAATATTATGTTGTGATATGAGCTTCACGAAAGGATTCTCATATTTTTTCGCCTACATACTGGAATATATTTCCTGAAATGGAATTATATGGAAATAAGTCAGAACGGGAGGAACCATCCCATGTAAAGAGAGTCTAAAATCAAGTGCCACAGTTTGTGGCTTCTTTATTTTTTGTCTACGATACATTTCAAATTCTCCGCTATGTTTATTGACATTAACAGACTCTTATTATAGAATAGATGAGACTAAAGGCACTAATAATCTGACAACAACATAATATTTATTATGTTGTCTCGAGAATTTTTATCTTCTCAATATTTCTTCTCCACTCTTTGATTCCCTCAGACGCATAGATCCTCGTCACATCAAGATTACTGTGACCAAGCAGATCGGCAAGATTGATCAGATTTTTCGTCTCTTTATAAAAAGTTCTTGCAAACAGATGGCGCAGATTGTGGGGAAATACTTTTTCCAGAGCAACTCCCGCCCGCTCTGCAGCCTGTTTCATTTCTTTCCATATGTTAGACCGGTCCTTTTCCTTCCCCGTCCGCGTACAAAATATCATTCCCGAACGGATCTTGTTTTTTCTTATATAAAAAAGCAGCTTCTTTTTCAATGCTGTCGGGATGACAACGATCCTGTGCTTGCCTTTATTACATACTTTGATCACCCCGCTCTGAATGTTATCTGTGCGGAAAAACTTCAGTTCGCTGACCCGGATTCCAGTCGCTCCCATTGTTTCCATGATCATGGCAAGCTGCTCTTTCCCGTCGCTGCGCGCCGTTCTCACAAGTTTTTGGAATTCCTCTTTACTCAGCTCACGTTCCATCTGATGCAGATTGATCCTCTGCACTTTTATCCTTTTCAGTTTCAGCCTTCCCAGTTCCAGAAAACTCAGGAACTGATTGAGGGCGACCAGCATGGAATTTACGCTGCTGACCGCATACCGTTCGATCAGCCATTCTTTATATCTGAGAAGGATCTCTTTGCTGACCTCTCTGCTCTCACCGGTAAAATCTATGAACTTTTTTATATCTCTCGTATATTTTTCGATCGTTGCTGTCGAATTCTCTTTCTCCTGAAGATATTCTCTGAATTCCATCAGAGCACTCTTCTCTATGATCACTGATTTCCTTTTCATAATCTTCTTCTCCCCTTCTGTAACACTTTCTTACTCTTATTTTCATTCACTTTTTTGATATAATACATTAAAAAACATTTTTCCCTTTTATGTAAAGACAAAAAACGGGAAGCATCTGCCCGGATGCCTCCCGTTTTACAGTTTTTATCCATCTGATCCTTCTCTTTTTCTTTAAAGCCACTCCGTCGCTCCCACGACGCCCACTGCCCTGGCTCCACACCGGTTCCCGTACTCTGCGCACTCCAGCGGGCTTTTCCCCTCCGACAGCGCAAAGAGAAATCCTGCGGCAAAACTGTCGCCTGCGCCGGTCGTATCAATACACACAGCACCCTCTTCCGCAGGGATCCACACTCCCTCCTTTTCTTTTTCCAGAAGATAGCATCCCCGGCCGCCGCATTTGACAACAACAGTTCCTGCTCCTGAATCCCTCAGTGTCTGCGCAGCTTCCTCCACCGTGTCTTTCCCTGTCAGGAGCAGAGCCTCTTCCTCGTTTGGGAAAAGATAATCCACATACTGGAGCGCGCAGGCGATCTCTTCCGCCGTCTCATTCTTCTTGCGCTTCGTCATATCCGCGCAGACCGTTTTCCCCAACTCCTTTGCATGGCGAAATATCTTTTCCATCTCCTCCGGCCCAATCTCCGGGAATACGAAAATGCTCGCAAAACATACGATCCCTGCGCTCTCCGGAAAGGGCATATGAATATCTTCAATGGTAAGTTTCCTCAATGTACTCTGCGGATCCGTCAGAAAATGCCTGGCTCCCTTTCTGTCGATCAGAACAACGTTGATCCCTGTGGGGATTTCTTTTCTCGTACAGTCTTCCGGAAGCTCTATCCTGTATTTCCGACAGTGTTCCACAATATAATCCCCGGCCCTGTCAAAACCGATCACCGTCTCCAGCCGGACCTTTTTTCCGAATTTTGCAAGGACTGTGGCCTCATTCAGCGCATCCAGGATGGCCGCTCCAATGATGATGATCTCAGGAGTTGTCTGTCTCATTTTAAATTTCATTTTCCTTTTCATTCTCCTCCGTCAGTAAACCGTAATTTTTCCCGAAGCTGTGACCGCACATTCTGCCTCGTCCATATATATGTCCTCTCTGAGCTTATCTTCATAATCCTCCTCATTGATCAGTTCCCACTGGGCTGCGTCTGTCAGCCTCAAACAGATCTGAGCCGCCGCTCCCTGACATTGACTTCCAAGCCACTGTGCGCATTCCTCTTTGAAATCATGGAACTGCTGCTTTGTGCATACGCTGTCTGAAATGAAGATATATGTATTCGCAGAGAGTGTCTGCAGCACATTTTCCTCCGTCACGTTCTGAACTTCCGCATCCTGAACTGTACTGCTCACGTCGCTGTAAATCTTGATCCCGCTCTCCTGGAAAATCTGCGCTGCAAATTCTCTCATCCGGCTCTCGTACAGTAGTTTCAGCCCGATATTTCCGTAATCATCTTCGTAATGATATTCTCCGTCCTCATAGGTCCGATATACCGTCACCACATCCGCCCGGGTCCCGGACTTCGGATATGCTTCCAGATGTTCCTCTTCCAGTACCCCCGCCTCCGCATAGGACAGATAGCAGAACTCCTCCCGATATTTCTCTTCCAGATATGTGAGGAGAGACTCGATAGATGTGACCGCATTCTTCTGCGTATCCGTAAGTTCATCATAATCCGTGGGAAGTCCCGCCTCTTCCAGCAGTTCTTTCTGCCGCTGTGTCAGTTCGATCCTCCCCTGTTCCTCGTCCCGGGTTCGCTTTTCCTGTGTTTCCCCAGCCTGATCAGAGACCGGCTGAAATCCTGCAATGCGCCCGGTATTTCTGTAATACGCAGCTGTGACACTGCTGCACCCTGACAATCTGGTATAATCCTCGCCGGATATCTCCATCCGAAGGGTCTCCCCCAGGCTGTCCGTTCCTTTCAGGTAATAGTGCTGCGTGAAAACCGAATGTGCCCTCGACTTACCGGTCTGTATCTCTGATAATGTAACGCTCTCCGGGCCGGATACAAGATCAAGGACAACACTCCGCGCAAACCAGACACCGATGCCCACACACACGGCCACAACGATACCCCTGGCAGCCTTAACCGAGGCAGGAAAATTCCCTTTGCTCCGTGCGATACGCACGATCACATAAGCACACACGATCCATACGACAAGTACATCACATATCTCATCAACCATGACAAAGGATCCGGTCTTCGGCAGAAACAGCCCTGCCACGATCACAGCAAGTACAAGAACACATAAAATGATCTCCCAGGATCGTATTCCCCTTTTCAATATAACTCCCCCTCTCTTTCATTATCTTCATTTCTCGGACAGACAAATTTCTCCCTCTATCCTCTTTACTTGTAATGGACCAGATCATATGGATAGTACAGCGTATGCTCCATTCCTGTATCATCTAGCCTCAATATCTTCGCAGCTGCTCCCGCTTCAAAACTCCAATAACCATAGTATATGTTTTGTCTGCTCTTATGCGCTTCATAGCAGCCACAGCCTTCTCTGTACCAGCCGGACAGGTACTCCTTCAGACACTTCGCCTTGTTCTCAGTCACTACCGCTCTCTGAAGCACAGAAAATTCTTTCGGAAAGAGAAGATCAAGCCCGGCTCCTGCCGCCTCATCTCCGATCCAGGAACTCAAAAGAAAACGCAAAAGCCAGTCGCTGATCTTTGCCCCATCCAGCAGTTCTCTGATTTCTTTTGCCACTGCTGTTTCTCCGCCAAATAAAACTCCCAGTGAGATCATCGTCAGATTTTTGTTGTAGTTCTCCGGTTCCCACACCTCTTTCCAGCTTTTCAGCAGATCCGTATACTCTCCCTCCAGCAATGACAGTTCATCCCCCCTGGAATATTTCGCTGTGAATATTCCCAATTTCAGATCATGGATTTTGCCTTTTACAGCCAGTGTTCTCTCCGGTTTTACTTCACCGTCTGCAAGCTTATCAGAGAACCTTTTTATCCTTGCCTGGTCTTCATCTATAAAGACATTAAAACATTCCACATCTTTTATCTGATCTCTCATTTACACTTTCTCCCTCACTCACGTTCATCTGAACAGACTGATAATTCATTATACCATCCAATGATTCTGTTGCATATCAGCAGATTCAAACCGCTTGGCTGAAATCTTACAAATTTTGGTCGATTGAAAAAGTAAATTCCACTTTGAAAGACTAAATTCCATTTTGCAAAAGTAAATTCTACTCATGGGAAAGGAAAGAAACTTTTTGAGAAGGTTTTATTCCATT
>NZ_JACJLR010000061.1 GCF_016902345.1 Mediterraneibacter glycyrrhizinilyticus
TTCGCCTTTTTATAGAAACGGAATAAAAGAAGTGAATATTTCGGCTTAAAAATAGCAAAAAGATGCTGCCGCATCTATGATTTTCTAATCATTGATGCGACAGCC
This sequence comes from Mediterraneibacter glycyrrhizinilyticus, assembly GCF_016902345.1. Classification (GTDB taxonomy): domain Bacteria; phylum Bacillota; class Clostridia; order Lachnospirales; family Lachnospiraceae; genus Mediterraneibacter; species Mediterraneibacter glycyrrhizinilyticus_A. The sequence goes on from NZ_JACJLR010000061.1 coordinate 106, forward strand.
CCTTGGTTTGTTCGTGCTCTTTTTGGTTTGTTGCTGCTTTTCTCAGTTTGTGTTATGGTTCTCGCACCTGGCTGCTGCCTGGGTTAGCAGGTTGCTCCTCCGGTGAGGTGTTTCTGTGCCTTGATATTTTCTTCTTTTCTCGACAGCAGGTCATCGGAGAGGAGCTGTTCCTGCACATTCTCGAAGCCGATCCTTGCCACTGTATCAGCGAAGCGCTCCCCTGTGATTCCCTGTTCGCGGAACAGAAGGATCGCTTTCTCTACTATGGACAGCACTTCTTCCTTATCTGTAGATACTTTGTCCAGATATCTGCCCTGGGCCACTTTCTTGCCCCAGCGCCCGCCGATGTAGATGCGGTATCCGTTTGTGTAATCCTCAACAGCGTGAAACGGACATTTTCCTACGCAGCGGCCGCAGTGATTGCAGGAGTTTTCATCGATCGTGATCTTACCGTCAGCCATCTTCGCCACCTGGATCGGACAGTTGTTCTCAATCTGACAGACTTTGCATCCGCGGCATTTCTCCAGATCAATCCGGGGAACTCTCTGTCCGATAATACCCAGATCGTTCAGGTCCGGTTTCACACAGTTGTTCGGACAGCCGCCCACTGCGATCTTGAACTTATGCGGCAGCTTAACCTGGCTGTAACCATGGTAGAACCTCTCATGGATCTCCTCAGACAGAGCGAAGGTATCGATCAGCCCATACTGGCATGTGGTTCCCTTGCAGGAGACTACCGGACGTACTTTGGAGCCTGTGCCGCCGGTCTCAAGACCTGCCTGCAGCAGATACTCCCTCAGCGGCTCGATATTGTCAAACGGCACGCCCTGGATCTCCATGGTCAGCCGGGAGGTCATGGTCACTTCCCCACTTCCGAATTTCTCCGCTGCCTCCGCGATGGTCCTCGCTTCTTCAGATGTGATCTTTCCGTTTCTCGTGATCACACGTCCGTTGAATTTGTCCGGCGTCCGTTTGTCTTTCAGAAAGCCCAGAGCTTTCACTCTCGTCTCTTCTTCCTTTGACACGGCGCCCTCTGCATTTTTCACTTTTACATCATTAAAGAAGGTTGCTCCTTCCAGCACGACTGTATTTTTATATCCGTAGTAGCGCATCCTGTTCTGCAGGAAATATCCCCGTTTTCCTTTTGCACAGACAAGCAGGATCTTCTCCTCCTTCCCAAGCCCTTCGATCTCGCCGTTCACCTGTGCCAGATTCACATAATGTGCCCCCCGGATCGTAGGTTCCGGCGCCACATCCACCACTTTGTAGTCATCAGCCGCCCCTGCCGCATATTCCGCCGGAGTCATGCTCACCAGATTGCCGTCGATCTTGTTCATCAGGACGTAAACCGCCTGCACAAACGGATGGATCGCTGTGGAGAAAGGCGGGGCATACGCAAAATCCGCATTTTCAAAGTCTTCCAGCACCGCTCCCATATTGATGCCCATGACGGCGATATCGACCATCTTGTCCACCGCTCCCGGTCCGAATACCTGGACGCCCAGCAGTTTTCTCGTGGTCCGGTCCGCGATCAGCTTGGTGATAAAGAAAGAAGCATCCGGATAATAATGCGCCTTGTCATCCGTCGGCACCAGAGCTGTGATCACATCATATCCCGCCTCTTTCGCCTGCATCTCAGTCAGTCCAGTCCGTCCGATGTTCAGGCCCGGCAGTTTGACCACTCCGGTCCCCAGCACGCCAGGGTACGTCTTCTGCGTGCCGCTGAGCACCTGGGCAAGTGTCCGCCCTTCCATATTGGCAGATGATCCCATAGGCGACCACTGGCGGGCTCCCGTGATGCGGTTGGTCACCATCACGCAATCCCCTGCCGCATACACATCATCCAGGCTGGTCTTCATCGTGTTATCCACAAGGATCGTGCCCCTGAACATCTCAATCCCTGTATCCTTCAGGAAATCCGTATTCGGACGGATCCCAGCCGCCATGATAAGGAGCTCGCAGGGCAGGGTTCCTGCAGAAGTTTTCACTCCCGTCACTCTATCTGTTCCAAGGATCTCCTGAGCGCTTGTTCCTGTAAAGACACGGATTCCTGTGTTAATGAGGTGCTTCTTTGCATACACAGCCATCTCCGGATCCAGGATATTGGGAAGGATCTGAGAGGCAAAATCAATGACTGTTACATTAATTCCTCTCGCCTTCAGATTTTCTGCGGCCTCAAGGCCGATAAACCCGCCCCCGATGACAACCGCTTTTTTCACATCGTTCTTCTCTGCATAAATGCGGATTCCCTCCGCGTCATCCGGTGTCCGCATGGTAAAGACACCCGGGAGATTTTTTCCTTCCACAGGAAGCACCGACGGGGATGCTCCCACAGCGATCACCAGCTTATCATAAGGACAGGCTTCCTCCTCCCCTGTGACAACATCCTTCACCGTGACTTCTTTTTTCTCCGCATCCAGTGCAACAGCTTCCTTCCCCGTTCTCACTTCCACGCCGGTCAGCCCGGAATACTTCTGGGGTGTATTCACGATCAGTTCGTCCCGGCTTCCGATCGCTCCACCCACATAATAGGGCAGCCCGCAGCCCGCATAGGAGATGTCCTGATCTTTTGTGATGACAGTGACTTCCGCGCTCCTGTCCTCTCTCTTCAGTTTAGCGGCAGTCTTTGTTCCGGCGGCAACTCCACCGATGATCAATACCTTCATCTTTCTACCTCTTTTCTTTCCCTCTTTACATGTTTTCAGCGTCGCTTTCCTGCACCGGCGCCTCAGTTCCTTTCAGTTCCCGCCACCCGCGCACCAGGTCTTTTTTCCGATGGCAGCAATGCTCCTCATTCGCACACTCCGGTCTCATTTCTGTGCAGACAACGACATCCCCTCCGCCGATCGTAAGCTCTCTGCCGTTTACAAGCATATCCGCTATCTTTCGCCGTGCCTCTTCGTAGATCCGTGTCACAGTAGGGCGAGAGACAGCCATCCGCGTCGCGCACTCTTCCTGAGTCAGCTGAAGATGATCCAGCAGGCGGATCACTTCGTATTCATCGTATGTAAGGTTCACGCTGCCATCCGGATCCCCTCCCTTTGGAGAGAAGCCGGCGGTCTGCGGCACAGAACAGATACATCTGCGTTTCTGCGGCCTTGCCATGATATTCCTCCTTTCTCCTGCGCTGTCAGGGCTTCGATCCACTCCTGCCAGGTAACTGAAACTCTGATTTAAGCATACCATATTATGAACATATGTCAATAACAAAAAATTATCTGAAAACAACATCCAGACGGATCCGGTCACGCTGCGCCGCCGCAATACTCCAAAGCAGTAATATACTCTGTTGCGGCATGCGCATTTTACCCTAAGGGCTCTTTTATTCTATAGGGAGTCCGGAGGACTTTCCTATAGAATAAAAAAAAGCCGGCTTCCGGAATACTCCTGAAGTCAGCTTTATATCTCTGATTAGTCCTGAACGTACGGCATAAGAGAAATATGTCTTGCTCTCTTGATCGCTACTGTCAGCGCTCTCTGATGCTTTGCACAGTTTCCTGTGATTCTTCTCGGAAGGATTTTCCCTCTCTCGGAAACATATTTCTTTAATTTTGCAACGTCCTTGTAATCGATCTCGTTATTTTCTTTACCACAGAATACACACACTTTTTTTCTTCTGCGTGCCGGGCCTCTTCTCTTGAAGCCGCCTTCTGGTCTGCTTCCCTTTTCGTAAGCCATTGTGCTTATCTCCTTTCACACTGAATGAAGTTCATTTTCCTAAACTCGAAAATACCTCGTTAAAGAAAATGAACGATCTCGCACTAAATTCGCACTGCGCCTTCAGCTTGCGCTCATCAAGTGCTTTCGATCAGTTAAACGGTAACTCCTCATCAATGCCATCCGGGATATTCATAAATCCGTCGCCCGCGTCAACGCTCGGTGACGGTGCCGGAGCTGCCTGCTGACGGCCATAGGAAGCTCTGTTCGCTTCGCTCTCCGCTCTGCTCTCCGCAAACTCCTGCTCCTCCACGATCACTTCCGTCGTGTATACTTTCACGCCGTCCCTGTTCGTGTAGCTTCCGGTCTGGATACGGCCGGAAACGGAAACCCGCATTCCCTGACGGAAATACTTCTCCGCAAACTCTGCAGAACGCCCGAACACAACACACGGAATGAAATCCGCCGTCGGCTCACCGTCCCTCTTGAACCTGCGGTCAACAGCAACCGTATATCTTGCAACCGCTGTCGCACTGTCGCCCTGTGAATATCTTACTTCCGGATCTCTTGTCAACCGTCCTACTAAAATCGCCTTATTCATATATACCTCTTTCCGCTTATGCTTCCTGTTTCACGCATAAATATCTGAGTACATTGTCCATAATGCGGATACGCTGTTCCACTTCTGCCGGAACTGTACTGTCAGCCTCGAAGTGAACGAAGTAGTAATATCCTTCTTTCATTTTCTGGATCTCGTAAGCGAATCTTCTCTTGCCCCACTCATCCACGTCTGTCACGTTGCCGCCGAAACGTGTAACAAGTGCTTTCACCTTCTCGATTACGTCTGCTCTTGCTTCGTCTTCGAGTTTTGCGCTTACAACAACAGCTAATTCATACTTGTTCATGTTCTGCACCTCCTTATGGTCTCTGGCCCCCGGCTTCCTTCCGGGAACAAGGAATTTTGATCACTGTTCAGATAAATCCAACAGTATGTCACGGTTAAACATGATACCATAAGGCGCGCCGAATTTCAAGTTCTTTTTGTGATCTGCCTTGTATTTTTTTCAACCAGTTTCCTGGATACCATGATCTGGTGCCCGCAGCCCATGCATTTGAGCCGAAAGTCCGCTCCGACCCGGAGCACTTCCCACTCCTGACTCCCGCAGGGATGTGGTTTCTTCATCTTAATGATATCCCCGACATCAAATCTGTCTGCCATCTTCCGCTCCTCCTGTTACTTCCCGCCGCGCGCCGGACACACTTCTGTCTCAATCTTCCGCCGTCAGGACTCCCTGCACGAGGAATCTCTCATCATCCTGCACATTCGTACACGTAGAGAGGCTGACGATCTTAGACTGCGCGTTCACTTCCACGTCAACCTGATAGTTCGAAGACTCTCTGCACATGCTGATATAATTTTCAAAATCTTCATCCGTCTCAAAAGAGATTGTATAGTTTTCCGCTGTATCCTTCACGACTCCCGCTGAGAATATCGTATATGTCCTCACCTTTCCGTCCGGCGTATAGATATAGAAATATGGATGTTCCCTGCAGAACTCCTCGCTTTTATATTCTGTGAGCTGGGAGAACATTTCTCCTCCGATCCTCATGTTATGTCCGTAGATAAATGTGTTCATATCCAGGAAATCCGGATTGCTCCGCATATCCATGAAGATCGCGCCCAGCTTGTTGTCATTGTCGGAAAATGTTTTCGTCAGGTACTCTTCATTGTCCGCGCTCTTCACGACAGGATAGCTGATGACCGACGGCTCGTCGAACCGGATCCATGCGACTGTGTCCGGATTTTCCTTCAACAGCGCATCAAAATCAACACTGAACCCTTCTCCATCCCCGTCAGCCGTAATGGCAAGATTCTTGATCTTATCGTATTCTTCCCCTCCGGAATAGTAGGGCACGAGCATCATCACAAGCTGATACAGCGAAAAGACAAACACACACACAGCGGCGATCAGCACAACTGTGGATCCCACGTCAAAAGCCGTTCTCTTCCGACGTTTTTTTGCCGCACTCTTCACACCTTCTGTGCTTTTTTCCTGATATCTTTCACTGCTCTTTCTGCTTCCCGCTCTTCTCTTCCGGCGGGCGTGCCGGCTTCTGTGCTTCTCTGCATTCCTTTTTTCTTCTCTGTCCATTTTCTCTTTCCTTCCCGCTCTTTCTTAAAACCCCAGGTCCTCGTCCACGAGGATGATCTTGAACCGCTTTGGAATCCTGCTGAATCTGGTGACCATGATCTGGCAGCAGATACAGTCCGGGCTCTTGCAGTCAAAACAGCTCCCGTTCTTTACACAGGGGGTATTGATCCCGAACCTCTGGGTATTGATCGGCGCCGCCTCGTTCCGTGCCCTGTGCATGGCGTCTTCTTCTGTCTTTACCACTTTGTTCATCCCGACAATGAGCAGCACGTTCTTCGGTCCGAACGCATATGCCGCCACACGGTTGGCGTTTCCGTCAATGTTGACGAACACGCCGTCCTCGCTCATGGCGTTGACGCTTCCCAGAAACCAGTCGCAGGTGAATGCCTTGAGCGCGATCTCGTTCTTCTCCTCCGGAGTCTGTGCCTGGTCCCGGTCATAAAATGTATAGTTTCCGGAACAGACCGCGTCGATCAACCCCACTTCCCTGACAGACGCAGAGCCGCCCATATTGACGGTACTCCCCTCCGGGATCAGTTCCAGCGCTTTTTTCACAGCCTCTTCCTTTGTCTCCACATAATACGCTTCCATATTCCTGGATTCCAGCGCCTTCACGACACGTTTTCCAAGCGCCTCATTTCTCATCTTTCTGACATCCATGTCCATTCCTTCTTTCTTAAAATCCGCTAACACCTAAATTTTCCTGAGAAGTCTGTAAAAAGGCTCCTCATATTTCTCCTCTGTTCCGGCTTACGCCGATGCTTTTATTCTACCACAGGATCCATTCGAAAAAAAGCTATGTTTGACTTCTTACTTGATCCCTCCGTTTAACATTCCCTCCGCCTCATCCATCTGGCGCAGGATATCCTGCCTGCGGTCCTCAAACAGGAGCCCCTTGTTATATCTGTAGTACAGATCGCAGCCATTTTCCTGAATAAACCAGGTACTGTAATAATTGGCGTTCAGTTCCGTCACAAAAGCTACCATCTCCTGGCTCTCACCGAAGGCTTCTTCCAGGAACAGGAACACGTTTTCGAGAGTCCTGGAGACATGAGAAGTCATCTCCTCCAGCTCGTCTGTCTCACGGGAAAACATTTTTCTCACTTCATCAAAAGCACTGTCTCCGATGAAGATCTCCCCTTTCAATTCCCGGGTGAACCTCTCCAGGATCCCGATCACACGGCGCAGAGTCTGCTCCTGCTCTTTTGTCAGCAGTTCCGCTTTTTTCTGCTCTTCCAGATCCGCCTGGGCAAGCCGGCGCACATCATCCATCATCATGGTATTCTGATTTTCCCGATAATAGATCAGATACTCATACAGTTTCGACACACAGGAGTCCATACGGTAACATTCCAGGAACAGGTCTCCAAGTTTTCCGTTCAACAGGCTGATGACGCTCAAGTGCTCATCAAAAGGAGCTGCCTTCACCTTCTCCACAGCCGTTTTGCTCCACTCGCCTTTCAGGATATCCTCCACCTGATAATCCTGCTTATATTTATAGTAAAGTTCCAGATAATTGGCAAAGTCCTTGGCCGCGGTGCGGTGCTGGATATACTGATATACAACGTCCCTGTCCACGGTCTTCCCCAGGTCCTCGTATACCTGGATCAGCTGGGACAGATCTTCCCATCCCCGCGCCGTGGCAAACCGTTTCCCGTCCACTGTGTTTTCGATCCGGCAGAAATTCTCCCGGCGAAGTTCCAGGTACGAGATCACGGCCGGATGGATCCCCTGACGGTAGGCGTACTCTTTCCATGCCGGGAAGTCCGGCTCCACATCGATCTTCTTCAAACGGTCCAGAGTCACCACGTCAAACTCTCTGACCGACTTGTTGTACTCCGGCGGATTGCCCGCGGCGACAATGACCCATCCCTCCGGGAGCTTCTGGTTTCCGAAGGTCTTCCCCTGGAGGAACTGGAGCATGGTCGGCGCCAGCGTCTCGGAGACACAGTTGATCTCATCGATAAAAAGGATCCCTTCCCGTATCCCTGTCTGCTCCATCTTCTCATAGACGGAGGCGATGATCTCGCTCATGGTATATTCTGTCACGGAAAATGTCTGCCCTCCGTAAGTCTTCTCAGAGATAAACGGCAGTCCCACCGCGCTCTGTCTCGTATGATGGGTGATCGTATACGCCACAAGGGCGATCTGCATCTCCTTTGAGATCTGCTCCATGATCTGGGTCTTCCCGATCCCCGGCGGTCCCATCAGGAGTACCGGGCGCTGGCGGATCGCCGGGATCCGGTAGTCTCCGAATGCATCCTTTACAAGATATGCCTCAATGGTATCCTTGATCTCCTGTTTTGCACGTTTGATATCCAACTGTCTTCTCCTTTTTGACTCGTTTTTCTGTCAGGCGGATATTTGCGATCCGCTGCGCTGCCTGTGTTCTCGATTCCATGCGCTGTCTGCTCATAAGCATGACGCAGGGGACTTCCCTGATCCGGTTAAAATGCTGCAGGCTGCAGGTCTTCCTCTCTGAGGATCAGTTTGATCGCCCAGGGCGGCACCTCCGCATCCCGGTAGTCCTCCTCCAGGAATACAAACGCCGTGCGGTACGCCGGCATCTTCTCCGGATAGGTCCCGTATCCGTCAGTAAAATAGACCAGACCCTTCAGGTCCTCAAACTCTCCTGCACGGAGCAGTTCCTCCACATGTGCGAACGCAGGGCGGAAGTCTGTCCCGCCCTCCCCGTACAGCTGAAAATGTTCCATATATTCATCAAGTTCTTCCCTGGAAGTGACTTTCACATCCGTGTGCACCTTCTCATCGCACTGGATGATGTGGATATTTACCTTTCGAAAGAAACTGTCATTTTCTTTCAGAACGCTGTAAGTTTCTTCCAGGAACCGGCGGACCAGCTCTCCCGAGCAGGACATGGACGTGTCGATCACCACCACGAAATCTGTGATCTTCTTCACTTCCCTTGTCTCCTGGGGCTCGATCAGCGGCATGTTCCCGTAAAGAGAAAACCCGTACGAGTAGAATCCATAGTCAAAACTGTCCGGATCCACTCCCATCTCCTCACGGAAAACGGAAAACTTTCTCAAGAAATCTCTGTAATCATGCCGTTCCCTGGTCTCCACTTTCAGCTCTCCCAGCAGATTCCCGCTCTGCTCAGACGCCTCTTTTGAAAAAGTCTCCAGGTCCGTCTCCATCTTCTCGTCGATCTCTTTCCACTTCCGGTTCAGCTCCGGATCGGGCTGTTTCTCCGGCATATGGTTCTCCCAGTACCGGTGGTCGTCCACATAAAACTCTTCTTCCAGTGCCGAGAGTTCTTTTTCCGAAAGTTCCCATTCTTTCAGCCTGCGCAAGATCCGTTCCGCGTTCAGCACGTTATCTCCCGCTTCCAGCTTCCGGTAGGTCTCCCTTCTCAACAGGCTCCTGGAAAAACGCACCGGACGCAGATCGCATCCATCGATGAGATGCTCCACCGCGATATCGCAGCACAGATCCCAATACCGCCCCTCCAGTCCTCTCTCATCCGTGTCCCGCTCCTGCACCGGTTTCTGCATATGGCGGAATACACAGTGGAACACCATGTGAAGGTATCCCCGGTTCACAAGGATCCGGTTCTCTCTCATCAGACCGCCCAGCTGCTGCGGATGGAACCAGATCGTCCGCCCGTCTGTCCCGAAGGGGCTGACCGACGGATCCATCTCATAGCCGAAGCTGCTCAGCGCCACGTCCAGAAACCGCATGGAAAAATACAGTTCATCCCGGGCCGCGGCAAGGATCTGTACTCCCACCGCCCTCAGCTTTTCCGCCGCGCCTTCTGCCGCTTCCCGGCTCTCTTCTATCGACCGTTCCACCCGGTCGCTCCTGTCTTTATAGTTCATACTTTTTCCTCACTCCAGGGAAAAACTTCTGCTTCTCGTTCATCAGGAAACTTAAGACCTCCCCCTGCTTCTGCTCCGAAGCATAGCCGATGGCATGCTCCAGCGCTTCTCTTTCCCAAAGGGAGCGGGACGATATTTCCCGGAGTTTTTCCATATCTCCCCGGTCCGTCAGAAACGAAAGGATCTCTTCCTCCCTCTCCCGGACAAACTGTTCGTACCCGGCTTCCGCCTCTTTTGTCAGTTCCTCCAGCCCCATAAGCCTGGCGAACACCAGATCCGTCAGCACTCCGGTCTTCTCCTGTGCCCTGGCAAGATAAAACAGAGAATCATATTTGCGGAAGTCCATCTCCCTGTCATAAAAGCACTGCCTGTAATTGTTCCCCGAACCATGGTGCTGGGTGAAAAGGATCCTTGCCGGTGTGTTCTCCACCGCCTCCTCATAGTGTTCCGGGAAGACGAGTTTTGCCTCTGCCCCGTTTCGCCGGAACGTCACATCAATCCGCTGCCAGAGATCTCCCAGGATCTCTTTCACGCAGGTCTTCTTCCCTTCTGTCAGCTCCACATCCAGGCAGCTCAGGCCTCTGCACCCGGTAAACGCACCGCTTCCGATGTCGCGAAGCCGGTCAGAAAAACGAAGCACCCTCAGATTCCTGCACCCGTAGAAAATGTATCTCCCGATCCGTTCCACCGTATCCGGCAGTTCCACGCTCTCCACCAGTTCCCCTGCGAGCAGCCGTTCCCCTTCCCGAAACAGCCGGTGATCCTCCGTCTCATACTCCAGCGCCTCCGATTCCTCAGATGCTTTCCTGTCAGAGAATGCATATGCAGCCACCGCAGTCACCGTTCTCCCGTCGATCTGCCCCGGAAGCACGATCCTGGGATCTGACCCGTAACAGCGCAGGATCTCTGCAGAACCGTCCGCTGCTATTCTATACTGTATCTTCATCTGTTTCCCTTTCCGATGTCATCCTCCACCACATAGAACTCTCCCCCTGTCTCCAGGCAGAGGCAGCCCAGCCGTCCGCCGCAGCTGTGAAACGCAGCCCCGCAGTCCACATCGATGATCCTGCCGTTGGGGCTCCTCCAGATCCTTGCCGGTTCCTGCGGATATCCTCTGAGGATAAAAGTAGGGACATGTCCCACAATAGAGACATATCCCGGGATTCCTGTCTCCCTCTCGAGAAATGACGTATCCCAGAGGAACCTGTCCTTCCTCTTCCACAGCTGGAGGATCCCCTCCGTGGAAGCATGCGCCATCAGCCAGCAGGCGCCGTCCTTTTTCAGTTTCTTATAGAGAGGGAGGCGCTTCATCCATGACACATACTCCGGGATCCGCTCCCGCCTTTCCGGGTCATTCTGCAGGAGTTCCCAGGTATTATAAAAATATCCGGTCCGTTCCGCCTCCGGCGTACTCTCATACCATTCGGCAAACGTATCCTCATGGTTTCCTCTCAGCGCTGTGATATTTTTATGCGACGCGACCAGGTCGATCACCCCCGCCGGGTCCGGTCCCCGGTCGATCATGTCTCCCAGGATATAGAGCCGGTCATCATCGCTGAACCCGATCCGTTCCAGCATCTCTTTCAAAAGATGCGCCATCCCGTGTATATCAGACATCACATACGTATACCCCATGCTTCAGCCTCCTTCCCGTCCTCAGGCATCGGTCCCTGCTCACCGGCTTTGCTCCGGTCCCGCTGCAAATGCCGTCTCTTCCCGGGTCACCTCACCGGTCCCTGATGTCTCAGGAGTTCCCGGATCGCATATGCGACCCCGAATTCTACATTTGATCTCGTAGTATATTTTGCCACCCGCCTGATCTCCGGCACCGCATTCTCCATCGCCACAGTGGCGCCGAAATCCATGGACAGCATGGAATAGTCGTTCAGGCTGTCTCCCAGCGCCATGACCTCGTCCATAGTATACCCCAGAGATTCGATATACTCTTTGAGCACCGGTCCTTTCTGTGCCTTCACATCTGTGATCTCCAGGTTGTTCTCAAAGGAAGAGGACACCGCGATCTCCTGATTCTTCTCCAGTTCCCGCCGGATCTTGTCCAGCATCTCAAGGTCTCCCGAGAACAAAAAAAGCTTGTATACCGGAAGTCCCGCTTTTTCCAGTTCTTCGATGCCGGAGATCACTCTGGTATTTCTCTTCATCCTCTGGTAGAGTTCGGTATCCCGGATCTCATCTCTGCACTGATTCAGGTGGAATGCCTGGATCTGGCGGATCAGACTCTCCTCCACCTCTTCCTCGGTCCCGATCCGGTAGTCGTCCCCGTCCGTGCAGAAGGTGACTGAGATCGGATATTTTCTGACTGTCTCATAGATCTCCCTGCACAGGCGCGGGCTGATCGCCGTTGATCTCACCACCTGCTGCCGGGGATTTCTCACCTCCGCGCCGCTCCCCACGATATAGTCGCAGGTCAGGTCTGCTCCTTCCAGCTCATTCATCGCTCCCGGGAAATTTCTCCCGGTACATATCATAAAACGGATCCCGGCATCACACGCTTCCTTTATGGCAGAGAGCGTCTCCGGGGCGATCTTGTGATCCTCCCCCAGCAGTGTGCCGTCCATATCACTTGCTATCACTTTTATCATAACAGTTTCTCCTTCTTGTCAATGTTGCTGCGACAACCTCATTATAAATAGTTTGCAGGATTCCTGCAATATCCTATGATACTCACACCGTGCTCAGGAACAGAAAAGGCAGCCTCATGCTTGCATATAAGAGGCATTTCCCTGTTCCTGAGTGCGCGCGGAACTCGTAACCGCCGCTCTACATTTTGATATCCTTCAGCCTTCCCTCTCCCCGCAGATACCTTCTGTAAATAAAGGAGAAGACAATGCAGGAGAGGACCGCTGCCGTCCCGTCTGCCAGCGGCTCCGCGTAAAATGCATTCTCCGCCGCGAAGAAAAGGGGCAGCACGCATGTCGCCCCAAAATACAGCGACTTTCGGATCAGAGACAGCGACAGGGAGATCTTTGTCATCCCCAGAGCTGTCAGCCCATCCACGATCACATACTGGAAGCTTAAGGGGACGATCATCAGTGTAAACGCCTGGATCCCCCAGACCGCCAGGCGCCCGTACTCCGGATCATCCGTGAAGATACGGACAAAATACTGGGGCATGACTCTGGATATCAGGAACATTACTGCAGTAAAGCAGAAACAGAGCATGAGCACCCAGAAAAATGTCTTCCGGATCCGGTCCGGGCGGTCCGCCCCGTAATTGAAACTGATCAGAGGCTGGGAGCCGCCTGTGATCCCCAGCATGGGCGAGGTGATCAGGAGCATGTAACTCTGCACAATGGTCGCAGCCGTTACCAGCGTATCTCCATATTCTGCCCCGCCATAATACTGCAGCACCGCATTCATCGCGATGATGATGATACTGTCCGTCGCAGAGATCAGAAACGGGGAAAATCCAATCTTCACGATCTGTTTTCCGACCGAAAGATCCGGTTTCACCACCCCCAGCGGGACCCGCATTTTCTTTCTCCGTAACGTCCCCAGTACGAACGCGCAGGATGACATCTGGGCGATCACCGTCGCGACCGCGGCACCTGCCACATCCAGGTTGAAAAGAAAGATAAAGACCGGATCCAGAACAATATTGATGACCGCTCCGATCAGCGTGGTCATCATCCCGAGCAGCGGGAATCCCTGGGCTGTGATAAAAAAGTTCATCCCCATGGCGATCAGGGCAAAGACAGTCCCCGCCGTGTAGATCGTCATATAGGTATCCGCATAGGGGAAGGTGACTTCACTTGCGCCGAACCAGTTCAGGAGCTGGTCTTTTGTCAGGAGAAATGCCGCAGTCAGGACAACAGCGACAAGGATCATCATGGTAAAACTGTTCGCCAGGATCTTCCGCGCCCCTTTCTCATCCCCCGCTCCAAGGCGGACAGAAAAAAGGACGGAACCACCCACTCCGAACAATGTGCCGAAAGACGACAGGAGAGTGACTATGGGAGCGCACACTCCCACGCCCGCAAGAGCATCCGCCCCCGTCACCGGGATATTACCCACATAGATCCGGTCTACGATGCTGTACAGGACATTTACGAACTGAGCAAACATGAACGGAACAGATACTTTTAACACAAGCAGGGGGATGGAATCCCTGCCGAAATCATTGGTCTTTTTCATCCTTCGTACCCCTCTCTTTTCTCATACCGCAGAACATTATATCAGAAATATAAAAAGATGGAATACCTGACGCGAAAAACAGCGGGATCCGCTTTCACAAAAAGGAGGGATCCACTAAGGCAAAAAAGTTTACGGCACGAAAAAAGATCCGATGCCACCGGCACCGGACCTTTTCCCGTCTCTATTCTCTTCCGATCATCCCTCGATCGCGATATGTTTCTTCGTCTCAACAACCTGCGGATCCTTCTTCGGGATACTCAGTTTCAGGATTCCATCCTCAAATCTTGCCTTGATGTCTTCATGGGTGATATCCTCACCCACGTAGAAGCTTCTCTGCATTGCTCCTGCGTAGCGCTCCCTGCGGATGTATTTGCCTTTCTTATCCTGCTCGTCTTTGTCAAGACCCTTTGTCGCAGAGATCGTCAGATAACCATTTTCAAGTTCTACATTTATCTCATCTTTCTTAAATCCCGGAAGGTCGATGTCAAGTTCATATCCCGCGTCATGCTCACGGATATCTGTCTTCATCATGTTCTTTGCATTCTTACCGTACACCGGGTTCTTCTTTCCCCAGAACTCTCTGTCGAATCTGTCAAACGGGAAATCCATCCAGTCATCATCAAATAAGTCTTCTCCAAAAATACTAGGCATTAACATAAGTCATTTCTCCTTCCATAAATTAAATTCTCTGAATTGATCTATGGGCTGCTCACACAGCCTTATCAGCATCCTTGACTCTGTCTCGGATGTTGGTTTCGGGGAACTGCAGGATTCGGAACTTTATCAGAACAGCTTTCGGATTAGAGTCCGTCGGTTCTGTTCTTTTTATTCCTTTCCATTTGTTCTAGTTGTACTATAGCACATATTGTTAGCACTGTAAAGAGGTGAGTGCTAATTTTTTGATATTTTTTTGGAAAGCCTGAAAAAAGCTTGATTTTACGGCTTTCTGATGGGTTACGATTTTTTAATTTGCTTCAAAAATGACTTACTACACCATTTTTACACCATTTCTACACCAATTTGTGCGAAAACTACGAGCCATGCCGGGACAAAATCAGGGTGCCATTTGGGAGCTTGCTCACATAAAGGCACGCTCGGTTTTGGGCCTATACGGCGACAGCCATGATCGAATGAACGTAGTTCATGAGGTGCATGGCGAGGTTGGATTCATAGCAGAGACAGCAGATCACAGCTGTCCGGAAACTCTGCTTACAGTCCCCGATGCATTTCCGGCAGATCTCATTGTGTGGGATCCGCCCTCTTTCATTGAGAAAAAAGGCCAGATCCTGTTTTCTCTTCTTGCTCATTCTCGGCACAGACATTCCTCCTTTCTGCCGTCCCGCCGGTGCCGGATACAGGACAGCAAAATATGGTCTCGTTTCGGTATCATTTTTGAAAATTTGTCTGTACTACTTCCCGAGTCCGGCAGAATAAGAATAATCCTCTTCTTGTTTCTGTCTCTTTCTTCTCATGGAGCCTCCTTTCTTTTTCCTGTTATGCAATAACATCACAAATGGGAGCGCCGGCTGTCCTGCCGGAATCTTCCTTTTGTGCTGCGTCTCACTTTCCAGTGGACGCTAATATCTGCCAAAGTGGCAGATCATCGAGGGTATGGGGAATCGAAATCCCAGGCAAGAGCCCTACTCTGGAATACACGATTGTGTATTCCGAGGTGGATCTTGCTCTTATGGAAATTTCCCTCTAACTAACCAAATTGGAAAAAGGTCTTTTACAGCTTCAGAAAACAGAAAAATAATAATTTTTCAAAATTTTCCTCTGTTCTTATTTGGCAGTTTTTAAAAAGATCCTCTCACTAATAAAATCGAAAAGTGGGGAAAATACAGGATAAGAAAAAATCCACGAAAATAAGGAATTAAAAAAAGCACCCAGTTAAAAACTGAATGCACCTAGTAAATATTCTAAATTATATTCCGGAATGATTTTATTATATTGCGTCTTTCCCGTACTTCTCACGGATTCTTCGACACAAATCTTCCCAGCCAATGCGTAATTCTTCAGGAGGTGATTCGGGAATGTCTATATCTCCATATTTCTCCTTCATTTCATTTTCTATCATCTTTCCATAAACTGACAAGTATTCAGGATATTCATCTAAAAGTCTATAAAACAAATCATCAGCTATCGATCCCAGATCCATGCAGCGATCTAAAATTGAATTATATATCTCCTGTGTCATAGGCATCTGATAATCCAGTGCTTCCAACTGCTCATCTGTGAATTCAAATGTTTCAACAAGGAAATTGCAAAACGCTCTATTTATTCTTATTTGTTTATGCATAATAAGAGCCTCCCGTCCACATATCCACTCTACAGCATTGTGGGTATCTCCACAATATTGTTTTTCAACGGCAACTCCTATAATTGAATTATCATTTAGCGAAAAGGGGGGTTCAATATTATAGATTTCAGTCCACTGTGGGAAACCATGGAGCAGAAAGGCATCTCTCAATACCAGCTTCTAAAACGTGGCATTGATAATAAAACACTGGATTCTCTAAAAAAGAATAAGAATATCACATTGAACACCCTTGAAAAACTTTCAAAGATTTTAGAATGTGATGATTTGAATAAGATAGTAAGGTTTTATGATTAAAGGCTACTGGAATAACCAATTGTTATTCCGGTAGCTTTTAGTTGTTTTCTATAAAATTTCCCTAATTCTAATATATGATACTCATATATCTCCTAATTAAAAGAATACAACTTTCGAACAAAATGGATATACTCTTTGAGTATTCCGGGCGATTCTGGTTCTTCCGCAAATATCCGTAAATCTAACATCCCCTGTACATTAACTTTGCGGCTAATAAATCTTTATTACAGCGGCCATACATGGTACGCTTTACCATCTTCAACTT
>NZ_JACJLR010000062.1 GCF_016902345.1 Mediterraneibacter glycyrrhizinilyticus
GATGAGATTATCCTGAGCCCAGAACTCTTAAAATAAAATTTTCCGCAGCCGGATATCTATCAGAGGGCAGCTCCATACAATCTAATAGGGGGTGGAATTAACCGTTTCCAAAAAATTGACCTGTTTTCCACCCTGGAACGTTTATGCCCAAAATCCGGTAGAAATCAAAGATTTCCATTTCCAATATACACGAAATGATCAAAAAATGGAATTTAGTCTTTCAAAGTGGAATTTACTTTTTCAATCGACCAATATCTGAAAAGAAATATTAAATATAAAATAGAAGAGAATAGAGTGGCAAAAATATTACAAAATAATTAAGAATATAAAGAAAGATTATGACATTTAATGTAAGAAAATACTGTAACAGGTCAGGAAGTGTCGGAAAGAATACAGTAAAATCAGTTGACAGAGTAATCACTTGTTGATATAATGCCATTGTAACAAATTTAACAATTGTGTAACATTTAGAACTTCCTACAAAAGATAAAGACATGGATCGAAGGAGGTTTTATATGAGAAATACACATGTGAGAAACAAACTGATCATATCCGCAGTTGCAGGATTGATCATCGTTCCGGGGAGTGCGGTAACGGCAAAGGCAGAAGAGGAGATGGACGATAAACAGCCTGTCGTGCCCGCCGCAGAGATCGAATCGGTACTTGAAGAATGCTATGAGACGGAAGTAAAAGAGAACATCAATCTTTATATGGTACCAACAGACGAGGGAGAGTATTTAAATATAGCGTTTTCTGATACAGGGGATTTCACCTATATCAGAAGTGCTCCGGATGAGAACAGCGACTGGGTGGGAAAGCTCTACAGCGATTCCACAGCGGAAGTGCTGGAATATCTGGACGGCTGGACAAAGATCCGGTCGGGGACGGCGGAAGGATATGTCCCCGCAGAGACGCTCATCACTGGCGAAGAGGCACGAAACTGTGCACAGGAATATGAAAACAGCACGGCTACAGTAACGGCATATGCACTGAATGTCAGAGACGGTCAGGGGACAGATGCCAATATCCTGACTCAGATCAGTCAGGGTGAGGAGTATACAATAACAGGGGAGGCTGTGGAAGGCTGGTATCCCGTGCAGGTCGGAGATATCGACGGCTGGGTGAGCGGAGATTATATAGAGACAGAGACATCCTATTCATATGGGGAGACAAAAGAAGAGGAAGAGCAGCGGATCGCTGAGGAAAAGGCGATTGAAGAGCAGAAGGCTCAGGAACAGGCAGCTCAGGAAGCAGCCGCCCAGGCGGCTTCAACAGGACAGGCAGTGATCGACTATGCGTGCCAGTTCATCGGCAATCCCTATGTCTGGGGTGGGACAAGCCTCACGGATGGTGCGGACTGTTCCGGCTTTGTCCAGTCCGTTTATGCACACTTTGGAGTGAGCCTGCCGCGAACTTCTTATGATATGAGGTCGTCCGGATACGAAGTGGGTTATGAGGAAGCACTCCCGGGAGACCTTATTCTCTATGATGGTCATGTAGGACTTTACATGGGAGATGGAAATATCGTAAATGCAATGAATGAGGAGCAGGGAATCGGAATCTGCAGTGCGACCTATACGAATATTGTCGCAGTGAGGAGAGTATTATAAAATAATCATGGAAATAAGGCGCTGTACTTCAGATAAAGGAAGTACAGCGTTTCTTTATAAAATGAAAAAGTTCTCCGACAGAACGCATATTTATCTTATTTTTCTGTAAATTAAAGACGGCGCATTTCGACATAAAAAATTAACGGGATATGCAAAATGCACAAATTTGTTTAAATTTGTAAAAACCAGTCGAATGTGAAGAAAAAGAAGTTTTCAACTTATCCACATTCAAAAACTCAAAAAATGTGGAAAAATTAAAGTTTCTATCAAAGTTATCCACATTATCCACACAAAAACATGTGTTTTTGGTGGATTACTCAGAGGTGAAAAAAGAACGGATGTTTTGGTGAGTTGTTATGAAATTAGAGTTTTGTCGAAAAAACAGAGGAAAAATCTTGACTTTTGAGTAGTCAAAAAAACGTATAACAGAAAGAAACATTTCAGAAAATTCAAAAAATACGGTTGATAATTTGGGGGCAAGGGCTTATAATATACAGGCATTGATCAACAAAAGGAGGAAACAGAAATGGCACAGATTTCTAAAGATACAAAGATTGGCGAACTGTTGAATATTTTTCCGGGATGTGCACCGATCCTGATGGAGATTGGAATGCACTGCCTTGGCTGTCCGGCATCTCAGATGGAGACGCTTGAGGAGGCTGCGATGGTTCATGGTATCGACAGCACACTTCTTGTGGAAAAGATCAACGCGGCAATGCAGGCTGAGGGATAATCGGTCAGCAGCTGCATGGCTGAAAACAGTATTTACAAGCATAAGGGAACAAAAAACAGCCCGGACAAATGTCCGGGCTGTTTTTGTTCCCATCATATTGAGGATAACTTTTGTACAGCGTCTGCTGATATGATGATATCACAATGCTCTTCGAGAAAAGCAAGTACCGCAGGGGTTGCTTTTTCTGGGGAAGAGTATTCGGAAAGCATATTGCAAATCTTATTAAATCCATTGGAGGAGTGTTCTTCCGGCGCAAGAGCCAGAAGAAACATTTCGCTGTCTCCGTCCTTATATAAGGTATTCGCTCCATTGTACAGCGGCGCCAGAAGGCGTGCCGCCTCCATTACTGAATCAAGACTGGCAAATGAGAACAGCCGGATGGAAAAAGGCTCCGACTGCGGGGCGCTGTCCGGTGTTTTTATCTCCGCTGCTGCTTCTTTTACCTTATTCAGTAAATTGAGAAATTCATCTGCTCCCTGAAGTTTTTCAAGCGCTTCAGTATTCATTGTATCTGTCTCACCGAGAGGTGTGAATTTCGAGAAACGTGTATCCAGTTCTTCCGGATCTTCGACTTTGGTGATGATAAGAACAATGGAATCCGCAGAAGAAGGGATCGCCTCTATCATCAGAGGAAGGTCGTCGGTTTCGAAGCCAAAATCAAAAGATGCCTGCTGCATCATGTCGCGAAATAAAGATTTTGCTTTCTCTGTACCATAAGCCAGCTCGCTCAGTTTCAGGTGACGGGCAGCCAGATCAGCATGTGTCAATGTACAACGAATCTGATTTTCATTGATCTTTTCAATTTTCATATGCTCACATCCTTATGATATAGATATATGAGAAAGTATGCCCGTTGAAGCATTTTTTCAATAAGAGATACTATCTCATAGTTAGTATAAACAAAAACTAAAAGGATGTAAAGAAAAACAAAAAGACTTTATAATACTTTTATGCTGCTGTGAGTTCCGCTTTTACACGGCGGTTTTACGTTATCAACAAATCCCACCCGGTTATGAACAAAAAACACATTGCAAAGCGTATCCCACGCCCATATAATGGCAGATACAGAAGATGGTATTCCTTGATAAATATAAAAATTATGAAAGGAGGAATACAGGACATTTCTATTTTTTCAGAATGAAAGGTTCCGATGCCTTTCTGTCAAAGTAGATTGATCGTAGCCCTGTGATCGGGGAAATTTCAGAGAAACAGATAAACAGCCTCTGCGGATAGTACCGTCTTCCTGCCCGTCAGATCCGGCAGTATGTCACAAACACTTCCGTATGGTGATCCGGACGGGAACCAAGAAATATTTATCAGGATCTGCGGAGAAAGGAGTAGAGTAAGCAGGATGAAAACGGAAGAAACAGTTTACAGAGAACTATATGCTGAGCTGGAAAAATACGAAAGAAAAGGTGTGAATATGCTGATCGACGGTTATCAGGCAAGTCCTCTTCAGATCGTAGCGGCGTATATGGCAAAAGAAGAAGGAACATATATGCGGGATTATATGATGAATCCTGCCGGAAACATTGAAGCACTTGCTTTTACCAACATTAATGAATACAGACAGGCAGTGATGACCCCTTGAATGCCGGACAGAAAATGATGTTTGTATTTGCAGAATAAATGTTTAAAAAATCCTTAATGCGGCAAATTATTAATGACGTGTAATAAAAATGTTGATATAATGTTTGCTGATAGGAGGTACGGCATGGACGAAAGACAAAGACGGAGCGGAAAGCGCCACGGCAGAGCGTCTGTTGCGCAAAGAAAAGGCTCCGGCAGAAATGCCCGGCGTCCGGTTGGATCCGGCTCCGGAATGAACGAACCACAGCAAAGAAAAAAGTATGGCAGGAGGAGAAGAAGGAAGCGTAATCTGATCCTGGCCGGCTTTATCCTGGCAGTTGGTATCATAGCCGCTATCGGTGGTTTTCTGATCTGGCAGAGATACGGTCCATCGGATGAGATGGCTGATCGGGAACAATATTATGGGCTGGCATCAGCAGATGATCTTGCGGTAGTGATCAATGACCAGGTGATAACAAAAGATGATGAAAGCCGGGATGCGCAGGATAACGTAGCGCCGGGAAAGATATATGACGGACAGTATTATATAGAATATTCAGTTGTGAGGAATCACATCAACAAAAGATTTTACTGGGATCCGAATGAAAGTATCCTGCTTTATACTCTGCCCGATGGAAATGTAACGGTTGTGCCGGAAAGAAGTGATTATACAGACATCAATGAAAGCAAAAGTGCGGATTATGTTATCCTGAAGACAGAAGGACAGACCGCATATATCGCCCTCCCGTTTGTTCAGGCTTACACAAATATGGAGTATTCGGTATATGATGATCCGAACAGGGCGGTGATAACATCAGAGTGGGGAGAGATCCAGACGGCGGAGATCCGGAAAGATACGGAAGTCCGTTATCGGGGTGGAGTGAAAAGCCCGATCCTCACGGAAGTGTCGGAAACGGACAAGGTTACAGTTCTTGCGGATGAGGATGACTGGATGAGAGTCGGTACGGAAGACGGATATATCGGCTATGTAAAGACAAGTGCTCTCACGAACATTCAGACAGAAACAAGATCCCGGGAATTTGAGGAGCCGGTCTATACGAATATTTCGAAAGACTATGCGATCAATATGGCTTGGCATAATGTGTCCAATGCGGATGCCAACGGCTATATTGAAAATATGCTTGCAGATACCGAAGGGCTGACAACGATCGCACCGACCTGGTTCAGTATTGCGGATACGGACGGAAATATGACGTCGATCGCCAGCAGTGACTATGTTACTTATGCTCATCAGGCGGGTCTTGAAGTCTGGGCGGTGCTCAGAGATTTCCACGGAGGCATCAATTCTTATGACGAGACATATGAGGTGCTCAGCTATACCTCGAAAAGAACGAGGCTGATCGAGCAGGTGATCTCTGCCGCGCTTCAGGCGGGAGTGGACGGGATCAATCTTGATTTTGAACTCATATCCACACAGTGCGGAGAACATTATATCCAGTTTGTGAGAGAACTGTCAGTACAATGCCGCAGAAACAACCTGGTGTTTTCGGTGGATAATTATGTGCCACAGGCGTATAACGAGCATTATGATCTTGAAGAACAGGGAGTCGTTGCAGATTATGTGATGATCATGTGCTACGATGAACATACCGACGGTTCCTATGAGGCCGGTTCAGTTTCATCTATCAGCTATGTCGAAAACGGGATAACTGAGGCGCTGAAGAGTGTGTCGGCATCAAAGCTGGTCGCAGGACTCCCGTTCTACACACGGCTTTGGCAGGAGACGCCGAAGACAGAAGCGGAGCTTGCAGAGGAAGCCGGGACAGAGGCTGCGGCCTATCCAAACAAAGTGACCAGTGAGGCGCTCGGGATGGAAGAGGCCAGGGAAGCAGTCAGCGATGCGGGAGCACAGGCGCAGTGGGATGAGAACACAAAGCAGAATTATGCTGAGTGGGAGACCGCAGACGGAACTTTTAAGATCTGGCTGGAAGACGAGCAGTCTCTGGAAGAGAAACTTTCAGTGATCAGTGAAAATGAGCTTGCCGGAGCAGCCGAGTGGAGCCTGGGCTGGGAAGATTCGGGAGTATGGCAGCTGATCCAGAGGTATATAAACTAAAAAGAAACAGCGCGGTTTAGAAAGGGACATCCTCTTTTCGCATATAATATGTGTGTGAAAGGAGGATGTTTCTATTGAAAGAAAAAATCAGACTCGCATTGACAGCAGTTCTGTTGATGGGACTTATCGTCTTCTGCTGGAAGATGTCGGAAAAACTCAGAACGACGATAGAGGAAGGACAGGAGACTTCGGGAAAAGCAGCAGAAAAGCAACCGCTGGTGATACTTGACCCGGGACATGGCGGGAAAGATCCCGGGAAGATTGGAATCAACGGGGCGAAGGAGAAGGATATAAATCTGCAGATATCTTTAGAAATCCGGGATATTCTATCAGAGGAAGGCATCGAGGCGGATGTAACGCGCACAACGGATGAGAGACTGGCGGATTCTCAGGTAGAAGATCTCAGGGCACGGGTGGAAATGATCAATGAAAACGGGCCTTGCCTTACAGTGAGCATTCATCAAAACAGCTATTCAGATGAAAGCGTGAAGGGGGCGCAGGTGTTTTATTTTCAGAATTCAGAGGAGGGCGAACGGGCAGCAGGATACATACAGAATGCGTTCGCGAAAATAGATCCGGAAAACACGAAGCAGATCAAAGCGAACGATACATATTATCTGTTGAAAAATACGGAGGTTCCGGTGGTCATTGCGGAATGCGGTTTTCTGAGTAATTATGAAGAGGCGGAAAATCTGATGACAGACGAGTACCGGAAAAAGGTTGCAGGGGCTGTTGCGGAGGGAATCTTTAAATACATAGAAGCGGTTTCGCGGTGAAGATCTGATGAGGGTCAGTGCGAAGTGTGAGACGGCTTATGGCAGTGGGTGACAAAAGAGTTTTTTTTTAAGATAAATAATGATATAATACATTCTATGGAAACAATAGTAAGGAAAACAGATAAAAATCAAATAGACACAGAAGTGATCAGAGAAGCGGGAGAAATCCTGAGAAACGGTGGTCTTGTGGCGTTTCCGACGGAGACGGTGTACGGTCTGGGAGCAGATGCCCTGAAAGAGGAGGCGGCAAAAAAGACGTATGAGGCAAAGGGAAGGCCTTCAGACAATCCTTTGATCGTTCATATCGCTGATTATGAGGATCTGAAAAAGATCGCGGTCAATATACCGGCAGAGACAGATGCTCTGGCGGCACATTTCTGGCCGGGTCCTCTCACGATGATATTTGAGAAAAGTGATATCGTACCATATGGAACAACAGGAGGACTGGATACGATTGCTGTCCGAATGCCCAGTGATCCGATCGCAGCGGAAGTGATCAGAGCTGCGGGGGGATTTGTTTCCGCGCCGAGTGCCAATACTTCCGGGCGTCCCAGCCCCACAACGGCGCAGCACGTCCTGGAGGATCTGAACGGGCGGATCGACATGGTGATCGACGGAGGTAGTGTGGATATCGGGCTGGAGTCGACGATCCTGGATATGACAGTGGATCCGCCGATGATCCTGAGGCCGGGAGCGATCACATCGGATATGTTCGAGGAGGTTATTGGTCCGGTCAGTGTGGATGAAACCATTCTGGGAAGTGAGAGTGAGAAGGCTCCGAAAGCTCCGGGGATGAAGTACAGGCATTACGCACCGAAAGCGAAGCTGATCATTGTAGAAGGAGATCTGAGAGATGAGATACTGGCAATACGTCAGATCGCTTATGCAGCCCACAGAGAAGGAAAGCCTGTGGGGATCATTGCAACAGATGAAACGCTTCCGTTTTATAAATATGGTATTGTGAAAAATATCGGAACCAGAGAAAATGAAAAGACGATCGCAAGAAACCTGTATCGGGTGCTTCGGGAGTTTGATGAGGAAGCAGTTGATGCGATCTACAGCGAATCCTTTGCAATGCAGGGGATCGGAAAAGCGATCATGAACCGGCTGGAAAAGGCTGCCGGACATCTTCGCGTATCAGCGGCTGCGATCGTAAAAGAGCAGAGGTACCGGCGGATCATTTTTGTGAGCAGTACTGATTCGGCGCAGGGGCCAATGGCGGCAGAGCTTCTCAGAAATGAGGAACTGGAACAGGAATATGTGATAGATTCCAGGGGGATGGTGGTTCTTTTTCCGGAACCGGCAAATCAGAAAGCGGAGGCGATCATGAAGAGTGCCGGGATGACGCTGGAAGATCATTCTTCCAGACAGTTTGACGATGAAAACCTTCAGAATGATGTTCTGGTCCTGGCAATCAGTGATGCGATAAAGAATAAAATATTGACAGAATATAAAAAGGCAGAGAATGTTTATACGCTTAATGAATTCGCAGGAGATTCTACAGAAATACCGGATCCCTACGGCAAGCCGCTGACGGCATATGGGGAGTGTTATGAGGTGCTGAAGGCACTGGTCAGAAAAGTTGCGGAAAAGCTGAACGTTCTTGCAGAAGGAGAAGAATAATGGCAGAAGTACATGTGATGAATCACCCGCTGATCGAGCATAAGATCAGTTATATCCGAAGAAAAGATGTGGGCACAAAAGAATTCAGGGAAGTTATAGGAGAGATTGCACAGCTTATGTGCTATGAGGCGACCCGGGATCTGAAACTGAAGGAAGTGGAGATAGAAACTCCGATCGCACATACCATAGGGAGAGAACTCGATGGGAAAAAACTGGCGATCGTACCGATCCTGAGAGCGGGGGTCGGTATGGTGGATGGAATGCTGTCTCTGATTCCGGCAGCCAAAGTCGGACATATCGGACTTTACAGAGACCCGGAGACACTGGAGCCGGTAGAGTATTACTGCAAGCTCCCGGCAGATTGCGGAGAAAGAGAAGTGTTTGTTGTGGATCCTATGCTGGCAACGGGAGGCTCCAGCACGGCGGCTATAAGGATGCTCAAGGAAAAAGGTGTGAAGAAGATCAGATTCCTCTGCATCATCGCTGCGCCTGAGGGAGTCAGACGGATGCAGGAAGAACACCCGGATGTAGAACTCTATATAGGAGCACTGGATGAAAGATTAAATGACCACGGTTATATCGTGCCGGGGCTGGGAGATGCGGGAGATCGTATTTTCGGTACAAAATAGATAGGACGGAGGTGCTGTGTGATGTCTGATAAAAGAACAGATTATTTGTCCTGGGATGAGTACTTTATGGGGGTTGCGATGCTGTCCGGGATGCGGTCAAAAGATCCGAATACTCAGGTGGGGTGCTGCATTGTCAGTCAGGACAACAAGATTCTCTCTATGGGATATAACGGATTTCCGATCGGCTGTTCCGACGATGAGTTCCCCTGGGCGAGAGATGGGGAGGATCCTCTTGAAACAAAATATGTCTACTCTACACATAGCGAACTGAATGCGATTCTGAACTACAACGGGGGAAGCCTGGCGGGAGCAAAGCTCTACGTCTCTCTTTTCCCTTGCAATGAGTGTGCAAAAGCAATCATTCAGGCAGGGATCAAAGAGGTGATCTATGACTGCGACAAATATGCGGATACATCCAGCGTCATCGCATCGAAGCGAATGATGGATGCGGCCGGAGTAAGGTATCACCAATATCACCGTACGGGCAGAAAGATTGAGATAGAACTGTAAAAGGATCTCTGTGCGAGAATCTGTCCATAGCACATAATAAAATAAAGCCATGTTCTGCAGGTACGCCGGGGCGTACCTGTTTTAAGGAACGGGGAGGAACAGGATGAAAAGAATATTATTAATGGTAATGAGAAATCTTTTTCTGGTGCCGTTTGCCTGGTGCCGTCTCTGCTACAGGGCGTCCCATGTGGATAAATATACAGAGGAGGACCTTTACGGATTTCTAAAATGGATCGACCTTCATGCAAACAGAGGAGGCAATGTCAATATCGATGTTCATGGAAGTGAAAATATTCCGGACGGGGATGGATTTATGTTTTTTCCGAATCATCAGGGGCTCTATGATGTTCTGGCTATAATAGAAGCCTGCCCGAGACCGTTTTCTGTAGTGGCAAAAAAGGAGATTGCCAATATACCCTTTCTGAAACAGGTTTTTGCCTGTATGAGAGCATACATGATAGACAGGGAAGATGTGCGTCAGGCGATGCAGGTGATCATCGACGTGACAAAGGAAGTTAAGAAAGGGCGCAATTACCTTATTTTTGCTGAGGGGACCCGGTCGAAAAACGGAAACAAAGTCGGCACATTCAAAGGCGGCAGCTTTAAATCTGCGACGAAAGCACAGTGTCCGATTGTTCCGGTGGCTCTGATCGATTCGTTCAAACCTTTTGATACAAATTCGGCAAAACCGGTCACGGTGCAGGTCCATTTTCTGAAACCTCTTGAGTACGAAGATTATAAGGATATGAAAACGACAGAGATCGCAGCTCTTGTACAGGAGAGGATACAGGCAACGATCGACGACAACATATAGATGTGCTGCGGCAAGCAGAATTTGTGTGCAGGGTCAATACTCTTTTCTTTTGGATCATTTACAATAGAAATCATACTATTGGAGTGGAAAGAGGATTGACAATGCACAATTTTATTTTTCTGATTATTGTTCTTATCACAAATGCAATTCAGGCGATTACCGGTTTCGCGGGGACTTTGCTGGCGATGCCGCCGGCTATTCTTCTGATCGGAGTGGACAATGCAAAAGTGATTCTGAATTTCATTGGTTTTCTGACATGTCTGTTTATTGTGCACGGAAACAGAAAAAAAGTGAAATGGAGGATTCTTGCAAAAATTCTTGTGCTGATGGCGGTGGGAATGGCAGCGGGAATCTGGATCTTCCGACAGGTGCATCTGGACATTCTTCTCTATCTGTACGGAGGGCTGATCATGGTGACGGCGGTAAGAAAACTGAGGAACAGTGGAGGAAAAGAACTTGTGCCTGTCGTGCAGGCCGTGATTCTTCTGGCGGCAGTGTGGGTTGTGCTTAATGCAGTGCTTTTGTGCAGCCAGGCGATGGAGCATATGTTTACGCCGGAACTGACGGGATTTGCAGTGATCGCCTGCATCCCTGCATTGGCGGGGGTGGCGGTTGGAAACCGGCTGCATCAGCGCATTGGTAAAAAGGCATTTTTGAGAGTAACTTATATATTGCTGTTTATATCAGGTGTACTTTGTTTCATCTGAGGGAAGGCGGTGAGGATGTATGGCTGTTACAGTCAGAAAGTTGTATGAGAGTGTCCGGGATATGGGGATTGAGCTGCTGGCAGGCAGCGCAGGGCTCAACCGGGGCGTCCGGTGGGTGCATATGGTTGAGTCAAAAGAAATATCCACTTTTCTGGAAGGAGGAGAGATCGCATTTACAACGGGAGTGGGAATATCGGACCCCTCGGAGCTGATTGACATAGTGAAAAGTGTGGTGGCAAATGGTGGCAGCGGGATCGTGATAAACATCGGTCCTTATATCGGCAAGATCGGATATGATATCATCGAATTCTGTGAAGACAGGCAGATCCCGCTCTTTTCTGTTCCGTGGAATGTGCACATGGCGGAAATTATGAGAAGTTTTTGTCTGACGATCGCATTATCTGAGAAACGTCAGCTGGAGATTGAGTCGGCGGTAAAAAACGCGGTACTGTTTCCGGACCAGAAGGCCCTTTATGTACCGCATCTGGAGAGTTATGGATACAAAGTAAATGAGTCATATACGGTCGTGCTAATCCGCGTGGATGGAGGGGATGTGGAGGAAGTGCGAAGGAAGATCCTGCTGCATTAGATTGAAAATTATATCTCGCGCATGGGCTGGGCATGTGCGGTCATGGAGATGGATGTATGTATCCTTCTGCTGTTTGAGGGAGAAGAGTTTACGGAAGCATTGCTGGAAGAGTATGTAAAAGATGTTGTGGAGGCTTGTACTCAGCTCAGAAAAAAAGAAACAGAGATCGGTGTGGGACAGATGACGAAAAACATATACTGTATCGCCAGAAGTTTCCGTCAGGCGAAGAGCGTTCTTGATCTGGCAAAGATGAATATAAAAGAAACTATTTTTTACAGCAGACTGGGATTGTATAAGCTGCTGCTCAATATTGGGGATAAAGAAGTGATCAAGAGCTATGAGGTATGCAGTCAGCTGGGAGTGGCCATCAAGCTGTATGATATCATGGGAACTGAGGTGGGACATTTTGGCTAGTGCTGCAGCACATGAAAATTCGGAGATGATAACAGTTGAAAATGAAGAGATTGATGGTAAGATGAAGAATATCAAAGAAAAGACAACAAAGGCGTTGTTTCGGAAGGATGATCGAGAATGCAGAACTTCCGGACGCGCCTTTTTTCTTTGAAAAGCGGTCCCAGGCATGGAGAAATGTAACGATGCGGGACGTGCATTGCATTAGGGAAAGGAAGGTCAGGATCATGGGATTAACAGGAAAAGAAGTAGAAGAGATGCATAGAAAATATATACTTCAGTCGTGGAGCAAAGCGGGAAGCCCGGCTGTTCCGGTGGAGCGGGCTGAGGGAATCTTTTTCTATGACTATGATGGAAACAAATATGCAGATATGTCCTCTCTTCTGGTCTGTTCAAACCTGGGACATCAGAACAGGGAGACTGGAGGCGATTTGCTGCAGAGATCGGCGGAGCCGGCGGATTTATCCATTTTACGAATCCGCACATGTATCAGGACGGATATACAAGGGGGACGGATGATGAGGCGTGTACCGCTTTTTTTCTGAAGCAGCTGGAACAGCAGCTGCACTTTGAAGGGACGGACAATGTGGCTGCGATTCTGATGGAAAGTATCGTTGGAGCAAACGGAGTTCTGCTTCCGCCTGAGAGATATATGGAAGGGGTGCGTGCGATCTGTGATAAATATGGGATCCTTCTGATCTGTGATGAGGTCATGGCGGGATTTGCCCGTACCGGAAAGATGTTCGCATGGCAGAATTATGATATAAAACCGGATATGATCACATTTGCCAAAGGCGTGACATGCGGATATGTGCAGCTTGGAGGCGTGATCGTAAATGAGAAAGTGGCGCGGTATTTTGAAGAAAATGTTCTCCAGTGTGGCCTTACATACAGCGGCCATACACTTGCCTGCGCAGCGGGGGCTGCTTCGGTGAATTACTATCTGGAACACGATATCTGCGGGCATGTAAAAGAGATGGAAAAAATCCTGGCAGGTTTTCTTGAAGAAATGGTGCAGAAGCATAAATGTGTCGGGGAATACAGATGTATCGGACTCTTTGCAGCGCTTGAGATCGTAAAGGATAAAGAGAGACGGATCCCCATGCAGGAGTACGGAGAGCATGGATCTGTAATGCCGGCTATCATGGCAGAACTTAAAAAGCGGGGATTTTCGACATTCGGAAGGGAGAACAATGTGAACATTTGTCCGCCGCTCATCATTACCAGGGAAGAACTGGAGGAATACCTTCCGATCCTTGATGAAGTCCTTACGTGGGTGGATGAAACATATCTTGCATAGGAGGAAGAAAAAATGGACTGGAATTATCTGCAGCCGGTAGAGATTTTTTTTGGAAACGGGAGGATTGAGAGGATCGGTGAACTTGCGGAGAAGCTGGGATGTAAAAAAGGGCTCCTTGTGAGCGATCCGTTCTTCGCAGGAAATGGTCTGACAGACCGGATCGTAAAAGGGAGTAAAGGAGCCCTTCAGGGCGTCTTTTCAAATGTGTCTTCCAATCCGGATGTAACGGAAGTGGACGAATGTGCCCGGGTACTGCGGGAAGGAGGGTACGACTTTGTTGCTGCTCTTGGCGGCGGGAGCGCTATGGACTGTGCGAAGGCTGCGTCCATGACTGCGATGACGGAGCATTCTATACGGAAATATCACGGGACCGGAGAAAGTGTGCCGGCGGAACATCTTCCGCTGATCGCGGTCCCGACGACTGCCGGAACAGGAAGCGAGGTGACCTGTGTTTCGGTATTGACTGATCATGCAAACGGAAAGAAAACTCCGATCGTATCATACAGTTTTTACCCGGCATATGCATTGATCGATCCTCAGCTTACATATTCTATGCCGCCCGCTGTCACAGCAGGAACCGGAATCGATGTCCTGGCACATGCTCTGGAAGGATATTGGAGCAAAGGACACCAGCCGGTATGCGATGCATGTGCGTTACATGCGATGAAACTGGTTTTCCGCTATCTGTATAAAGCATATCAGGAGCCTGAAAATGCTGAGGCACGGGAAAAGATGGCAGAAGCTTCTGTAATTGCCGGGCTTGCGTTTACTCTGCCGAAGACAACGGCGTCTCATGCGTGTTCGTTTCCGCTGACGAATATCTATCATATTCCCCACGGTGAAGCGTGCGGCCTTACCCTGGATTATTTCCTCCGGCTCAATGCGGAGGCAGAAAAGGACGGAAGGCTTGTGACGCTTGCAGGGGAGCTGGGGTTTGGCTCTGTGGAGGAGATGGCTTGTGAGATTCATGACATGAAAGAGAAGATGGGGCTGAAGAACGATCTTAAAGTGCTGGAGCTTACAGATGAAGAGATTGACGATCTTGTAAGAATCAGCAGGCATCCCAATCTGTATAATAACCCGGTTGAGATCACGGATGATATTCTCAGAGAAATGTATGAATCTATGAGATAGATGAAAGACAGGTAAGGAGAAATGAGTATGAAGAAATGTCGAAGACAGCCCTGATGATCGAGGTGCCGGCAGAGGATAAAGATGAGGTGATCGATATCATCATGCAGAATGCCCTGAGCGGAAACAGCGGAAAGAGCGTATCTGGAAAATGGAGTGACTATGGTACAGGAAGGGGGAGCGACTGCGCAGTCTGTGGAAACTCTGCTTGCATTTGACAGAATGAAGCAGCTGCATGTGGATGTGGTTGCATATCCACTGGCAGAAGAAAATGCCAGGGAAATTATCAGGAAATTTCCTGAGTATAATGGTAAATATGAAGGGCATGTCAAGATTGGGGGATATAAGATAATCCTTGACGGATCACCGCAGGGGAAAACATCCGGCGGCAAAAAGAAAGGATCTGCGCCCGGTAATGATACATTGTCAAACTGCAAGAAAAGATCAATTAGAGAAAATGGCCGTGTTGAGGATGATCGCTTCTATATTCATAGGTCATGTCTATTTCTGGGGAGATGTTCACAGAAAGAATCTGGGGGATGACAGAGGAAATAACATCAGTCCATGCCGCTGGGCTCTGGACGCAGGAGTGGCTGTGAACTTACATCAGGATATGCCTGTAACCAGGCCTGATATGCTTCATTCTATATGGTGTGCCGTGAACCGTATCAGCCGTTCGGGGGAGGTGGTCGGAGAAAAGCAGAAAATCAGTGTTTATGAAGCGTTTAGGGCGGCGTCATATGGAGGCGCATATGCCTATCACGAAGAAGAAGAAAAGGGGACGCTGGAGACATGGAAAAGAGCTGATATGATAATTCTGGACAGGAATCCTTTCCTAGTGGATCCTTCAGAAATAAAAGATATCAAAGTTGTTGAGACAATCAAAGACGGAGTGTCGGTTTATCGGGAAGGGGAATAAAATCCCCTTCATTATTTTATGGGGAAAAAGCAAACGGTATACTGGTGCGGGTGAGTGGTATCTATAATCGATTGAAACAAAAAGATGAAAAAAATAGAAAAATTCCGTTGACATTAGAAAAACTGTCTAGTATAATAAATTTCGCATCATTGATGCAGAAAAGAATATATTGCCATGTAAAATGGTCGTATTCAGAATCAGGAGAAATACTCAAGAGGCTGAAGAGGCGCCCCTGCTAAGGGTGTAGGTCGGGAAACCGGCGCGAGGGTTCAAATCCCTCTTTCTCCGCTCGATATTATCCAAAACTACTGGAAAATTGCCAGTAGTTTTTATATGTAAAATATAAACTTGTGGATAGTATCGCCATGAAATACAAAATATAGTGTCGAAGTTATTTGTTGAAAAAAGTTGAAAAAAACTGTTGACAGATAAGGAAAGAAATGGTACTATGTTTAAGCTGACTCGTGAGGAACGACAAAGCAAAAAAAGAAAAATAAAAAAGTTCTTGACAAAGCGAAAGAGATTTGATAAAATATCAAAGCTGTCGCAAAGAAAGAACGACAGGAACCTTGATAACTGAACAATAGACAA
>NZ_JACJLR010000063.1 GCF_016902345.1 Mediterraneibacter glycyrrhizinilyticus
GTAACGCACTCCATCCAGAGGCTATAGGGGCATAAATCACTATTTTGTCAGCTGAAATATTGAATTTTCAAGGAGCGAAGCCCATTTCAGGTATGGGAAGTCTTAGTCAATAAATATTATAGGTGGATTAGAAAATCAATATCAAATTCGGGAATATAAATTTAGTCTATTGAGTATATTGAAAAGATAAAATATTGACAATAAAGAAAAAAGAGCGTATTATATAAACAAGCCCAAAGGAGCGGCAACTCCCTCGGGCTTAAGAAAGCTATTTCAAACCAGGTGAACCGATAAGAAACAACCACCATTATTAGTCTATCTTATTACCACCTGATTTGTCAAGCTTTCAAAATTTCCAGCGAGTTTTCACCCGCTAATCCACAAACATTTATTCGAATCAAAGGAGGAAGTTGCAATGAAAGCAACAAAAATTAAAATGAAATCAGGGTGTAGTAAATCTAATGATCTTTGCGAGATTGATTCAATCTATCTTGAAGAGATGGGCACGTTTTATAAGAAGGAATTAGTACATGATTATCTTTTAAGCAATCCCAATTCAATCTATGTAAACATTTACCCTTATCCGGTTCTTCAACCTGCTGTCAGTCCACTTGGAGAAAAGTATGTCCGTTCAGAACCAAATTCCACTCAAAAAGACAATCTTCTTAACCTGCCACGCTGTTAAATGGAATCCTATTATATATAGATTTTTTGGCTATATTTAGATACATTCTTGTATGAGAATCTATAATGTGATAAAATTATACAAAATGCATAAAAAAATAGAAAAAAAACTAAATAAATATAGCATGTGCACAAAAAGTGCTAGTGAGAGGTGATTTCCATAGATAACAACAAAAGAAAAGATCCTGTCTTTTTACAGGATGACCCATATTTAGCACATGTGGTTCCGGAAAGCGGGACCACACAAAGTGTAAGCGAACATCTTTCAGGGACAAAGGAACTTGCTGAAAAAAACTGTCCTTTGGAAATTCTGAAAAACATAGTAATATCTGAAGCGCTGCTCCATGATGCGGGAAAGCTGAGCAATGCATTTTTCGAGTACATGGATGACATTCGGAAAAACGGAGAAAAGGTCCAAAAACGCAATGTCGATCACACGTCTGCCGGTGGCTGGATTCTTGAAAGCCTGACAGGGAGAGGGGCTCTCTTTGAATTTATCGGCATGGCAGTATATTCCCATCATGGTTTGCAGGATGGCATCGATATGGAATCGGAACTAGGCACGACACTTTTTGAAAAACGGCGGAAGAAAGAGATTGAGTTTGAGACGATACGTCAGAGATACTTTCAGATTATTGATAAAAATTATCTGATGAAATATCTTGCCGAGGCACATGCGGATTTAATGAAAATCTGCAGACAGATCGGTGATTTTGTGAACAGTTCGAGGGAAAAGGATTGCGGAAACAGAGATTTCTATTTGGGAATGTTTGAACGGTTGGCATTGTCTGTCTTGATTGACAGTGACTGGACGGATACAGCGTGCTTTTGTCAGAACGAACCTTATCCGGAACGAATCACAGAGGAGAGGACACAGGAAATCTGGAAGGAGGCAATCCTGAACTTTGAGGATTATATGAAGTGCTTGGTCGATAATGGAGAAAAAAGTCCGCTCAATGTATATAGAAACGAAATATCAGATCTTTGTTTTCAGGCCGCACAGGAAAAGAGAAAACTGTATCGCCTGACTGTTCCTACCGGGGCGGGAAAGACATTCAGTAGTCTCCGTTTTGCACTCTATCATGCGCAGAAGTATCATAAAAAACATATTTTCTATGTTGCGCCTTATAACTCTATATTGGAACAAAATGCGGAAGATATCAGGAAGGCAGTGGGAAATGAAGAGTTTGTACTGGAACACCACTGCAATATTTTCTATGAGGATGAGAGTAGAGGACTGGTCTATAAGAAATTGACGGAAAGCTGGGACTCACCAATTATCGTGACCACCGCGGTGCAGATGTTAAATACACTGTTTTCCGGACAGAAGAGCAGTATCCGCAGAATGTATAATTTATGTAACAGTGTGATTATCTTTGATGAAGTACAGGCCTTCCCTGTAAAAGGGACAGAGTTATTTAATCTGGCTGTGAATTTCCTGACCGTATTCTGTAATGCAACGGTTATCCTGTGTTCGGCTACCCAGCCGTCACTTGCGTCCTTGAAAGAAAATAATCTTTTTGACTGCGTTGAAATGACAGGGGCGTCTGAAAAGTATGCGGATGCGTTTAAGAGGGTAGAGATTGAAGATAAAACAGATTTGGTGCGAGGTGGTATGCAGCCGGAAGATCTCAGTGAATTTGCATTGGAAGCTTTCAGAAAATACGGTTCTGTGCTGATTATCGTAAACACGACAAAATGCGCTAAAATGGTGTACAAAGAATTAAAGCAATCCTGCGGTGAAACATGTGAGTTATATCATCTGAGTACCAGAATGTGTCCCAAGAACAGAAAAGATGAGCTGGAAGCGATCAAACAGTATTTAAAGAATAAGAAACCAGTAATCTGCGTCAGTACGCAGCTTATTGAAGCGGGAGTGAACTTATCTTTCGGGTGTGTGATTCGCTCACTGACAGGACTGGACAGCATTGTTCAGGCGGCT
Organism: Mediterraneibacter glycyrrhizinilyticus; assembly: GCF_016902345.1. Taxonomy (GTDB): domain Bacteria; phylum Bacillota; class Clostridia; order Lachnospirales; family Lachnospiraceae; genus Mediterraneibacter; species Mediterraneibacter glycyrrhizinilyticus_A. The sequence goes on from NZ_JACJLR010000063.1 coordinate 2,627, forward strand.
GGACGCTGTAACCGGCATAAAGAAGTGGAAATGGGAAAGGTTTATATTGTTAAAATGGCACAGGAGGCAGAGCGCTTGGACAGGCTTTATGATATTAGGCGGGCGCAGGAATCTGCCGGGAAATTTCTGTATTATTTTAAGAAGACACCGGAAGTGTTTGAAAACTCTGTGGATTCGGAAAAATCGGTGACGGCATATTACAGAGAATATTTTTATGAGGCGGGTGTAGAGCCAACAAAATATCCAAGCCGTTCCTGCGAAACGACTTTGGAAGAATTATTAGGGAAAAATAAGCCGGGACGCAGTCAGTATGTGAGAAAGCATGGAAGCAGGGAAGGAATGCCCCGTATGAGCCAGGCATTTGCGACAGCAGGAAAAGAATATAAAGTTATTGACGAAGAAGCAGAAGTAACGGTTGTGATTCCGTATGACGAAACAGCGATAAATGCGATTGATGTACTGGAAAATACATTTGCATCGGTGGCTGATCAAAAGAAAGCGGTCCGAACTCTGCAACAGTATTCTGTGGGAATCTCGGAATATCTTTTGAAGAAGCTGGGCATAGCAGTCCACAAGACAGACAATATGGCAGTACAGGTTTTAAGCATTGATTATTATGACAGAAAGGAAGGGGTACTGGAAGAACCGAGAAACCGTTTTTTGAATTTCTAGGAGGTGAAGAGATGAAAAAGTACAGAAATACGATAGAATTCAAAGTATATGGAAACTATGCGCTTTTTTCCGATCCTGTGACAAGAGTGGGAGGAGAGAAATCCAGCTATCATATCCCTACGTATGAGGCGCTGAAAGGAATCACGGAGAGCATATATTGGAAGCCCACAGTTAAATGGATCATAGATGCGGTTCGTGTGATGCGGCCAATCCAGACAGAGACCAAAGGAGTCCGACCGATTGGATATAACGGAGGAAATGAGCTTGCATACTATACGTATCTGAAAGATGTATGTTATCAGGTTCGGGCACATTTTGAATTTAATCTAAATCATCCAGAACTCGAAAATGACAGAAATGAAAACAAACATCATAACATTGCAAAAAGGATGGTGCAAAGAGGCGGCAGAAGGGATGTGTTTCTTGGTACCAGAGAATGTCAGGCATTTGTGGAACCCTGTGTGTTTGGCGAGGGAAAAAGTTTTTATGATGATATGCCCGGCGAGGTAGCATATGGTTTCATGTATCACGGTATCACGTATGCAGACGAAGCGGAACTGCCGGAGGAGCTGGATAAGATGACAGTGAACTTCTGGCGGCCAGTAATGAAAAAAGGCGGAATTATCGAATTTCTACGCCCGGAGAAATGTCCGGAAAAACGTTTTATCAAAGAAATGAAGCGAAAAGTGTTCGGACAGGGGAATTTTACAGGACTTCAGGAATTTGAAGGAGAGGAGGTGACAGGTTGAGCTGGGAAGAAGAATTGATCAATCTATATGATAAGAACAGTGCACAGGCAGGGAAGATTCAGTATAAACGATTTCAGAAGAATAAGAAAGATGAGAAGATTCCTTACGTACTCTTGCCACCATTCCATACTACAGTGACAGCGCAGATTCAAGTGACGGTCACTGCAGAGGGAGAATTTCTAGGGGCAGGGAAAGTGTCAAATGAGGATAAACTGACGATCATTCCTGTGACGGAGAAATCGGGAAGCAGGACAGCAGGAAAAGCGCCTCATCCCCTCTGTGACAATCTGAGATATCTGGCAGGAGATTACGGAAGGTATGTGCCGGATAAAAAGGGAGATCTGGGAAGCTATCATCAGCTATATATGGAAGAACTGGAAAAATGGCATCTGTCTCCTTTCTCACATGAAAAAGTGGACGCGGTCTGGCTGTATTTGAAAAAGGGAACACTGCTTCAAGATCTGCTGCAGGAAAAGATTTTGCTGCTAAATGAAAACGGTCGTCTCTCAGACGAAGTTAAGATAGAAGGGGTCGCTCAAAATATGGCATTTGTCCGCTTTATTGTGAGAGGAAAAAACGGAATGGAGTTTGGAAAGGCTATTGATGAGTGCTGGAAAGATCCTACTCTTTGGAATTGTTTTATCCAATATTACCATTCAATGGAAAGGGAAAAAGAATTAGATTATCTTACAGGTGAGATGCAGACAGCGTCCTATCTTCATTCAAAAAAGATACGCAATGAAGGAGACGGCGCAAAATTGATTTCGTCAAATGATGAGACAAACTTCACATTCCGTGGTCGTTTTACTACAAAAGAACAGGCCTTTGCCATTGGGAATGAAACTTCACAGAAAATGCATAATGCTTTGAAATGGATCATTCGCAAACAAGGCAAGAGCTTTGATACGCTGACCATGGTTACGTGGGAATCAGATATGAAGAAAATGCCGCCGTGGGATGCGGATACAGAGACAATTAGCTCAATGACAGTCCCTGATATTGCAGTAGATGAAGGAAAAGAGGATTTTCGGGAACAATTTCAAGATGACCTGTCGAATGAATGGGAAGAAGAGGCGGAAGAAGATGTAGTTTCTGACGGGAATCCAATAACTGCGCGGCAGTTTTACAGTGCTCTGGAGGGGTATAGAAAGCAAGTGGAGAATACTTCACACATGATTCTTATGGCATTTGATGCTGCAACAACAGGGCGTCTGTCACTGGCGGAGTTTAAGACGCTGGAGTCTTCAAGATATCTGGATAATATCAGAAAATGGCATGAGCAGTGTGGATGGGTTCAATCCAAATACAAAGAAGGTCGCCGAAAGACTTATTATGGCGTGCCAGGTGTGAGGGATATTGCGGATATTTTATATGGTTCAGAGTCAAAAGGCGGACTCATGATCGTTGATAAGAATGGAAAAAAACTCTATGCAGAACTCAGTCGCAGGCTGCTCCCTTGTATTTGGAACAACAGGAATATTCCCTACGATCTGGTTATGACTGCTGTGAACAGGGCATCTATGCCACAGGCATATAAAGAGCGATATAATTGGGAACGGGTATTGACGTTGGCTTGCTCGTTTGTAAAAAAGAACAGATTTGAAAGGAAAAAGGAGGAATGGAATGTGGCGCTGAATAAAGAATGCACGATCAGGGATTATTTGTATGGAAGGCTACTTGCTGTGGCAGACAGGATTGAATACCGCACGTTTGAGAAAGAAAAGGATACGGCAAGAGTGACAAATGCGAAAAGATATATGAGTACCTTTTCCCAGAGACCTTTTGAGACATGGAAGATTATCGAAGAAAACTTGCAGCCATATCTTAATAAGCTTTCAATCGCGGAAAGACGGTATTATGAAAATTTGATCGACAGTATTTGTCAGCTTTTTGAAGTGGATGACTTTAGGAAAAATGACAAGTTAGACGGGCTCTATCTTTTAGGATTTCATAGTCAGTCTTACGATCTGAAATATAGCAAAAATAAGACGAATGATGGAGGAAGCGAAAATGAGTGAATTAAAAGGGAAAATTGATTTTACGTTGTTTGTGAGCGTTTCCAATGCAAATCCTAATGGCGATCCTCTGAACGGAAACCGCCCGAGGATCAATCTTGACGGATATGGAGAGATTTCAGATGTATGTATTAAAAGAAAAATAAGGAACCGTTTTCAGGATTTGGGACAGAGAGTGTTCGTGCAACCGGATGACAGGGCTGACGACGGGTTCCGCAGTTTAAAGGAGAGGGCGGAAGGATGTGAAGAGCTGAATAAAGAAATCAGCAAAAAGAAAAAAGCGGATAGAGATTTATGCGCTCAGATTGCATGTAAAGAGTGGATTGATGTGAGAAGTTTTGGGCAAGTATTTGCATTCAAAGGAGAAGACGTATCCTTTGGTGTGCGTGGACCGGTATCAATTCATCAGGCTGTAAGTCTGTCCCCGGTGGATATTATCAGTATGCAGATCACTAAAAGCGTAAACAGTGAGGCTGGAAAAGAGAGCAAAGCGTCGGATACAATGGGAACAAAGCATCGAATTGGGTACGCAGTATACAAAGTGATGGGAAGTGTCAATGTACAACTTGCAGAAAAAACGGGATTTTCGCAGGAGGATGCAGAGGTCTTGAAAGAATCTCTAAAGACTCTGTTTGAAAATGATGCTTCATCAGCAAGACCAGACGGAAGTATGGAAGTATGCAGGATGTACTGGTGGCAGCATAATGAAAAAACACCCGCTGTCTCAAGCGGCAAGATACAGAGAAGTTTTAAGTTGAATGAGGTAAGCAGACCTTCGAAGTTTGAAGATTATGACATTACATGGGAATTGGAGGGGTGTGTAAAACCGGAGGTATTTGATTTTGTATAATGAAAAGGATTTTCTGCAACTTTCGGGAATACAGCATTTCGCCTTTTGTCGCAGACAATGGGCACTTGCTTATATTGAACTTCAGTGGCAGGAAAATGTACGGACTGTGGAAGGCCGACTTCTCCATGAAAATGCACACGATTCAGCTATGAAAGAAAAACGTGGTGACCTGATCATTGTAAGAGCCATGCCTGTGCATTCAAGGGAAATCGGGATTAGCGGAGAATGTGATGTTGTAGAATTTCACAGATCTGAAAATGGTGTGCCAATTTCCGGAAGAGAAGGAAAATATATGGTGATTCCGGTGGAGTATAAACGGGGAAAGCCAAAGAAAAATGATGTTGATGCGCTGCAGGTGGCAGCGCAGGCCCTTTGTCTGGAAGAAATGCTGTGCTGCAATATTCCATATGGATATATCTATTATGGAGAGATACGTCACCGTGAGAAAATAGAACTTACAGAAGAACTGCGACGCAAGGTGAAGGATATGTTTGCGGAAATGCATAAGTATTATGATCAAAGATATACGCCAAAGGTGAAATGGAGTAAAAGTTGTAATGCGTGTTCGTTGAAAGATATCTGTCTGCCTGTACTGAACAAAAATATTTCCGTAAAGAGTTATCTTGATAACAGGATGAAAGAGGAGGAACTGGATTGAAACGGTTATTAAATACATTATATGTAACAGGCACAAACCGATATCTTTCGTTGGATGGAGAGAATGTGGTTGTTCTTGAAGAAAGGGAAGAAGTCGGGAGAGTTCCTCTGCATAACCTTCAGAGTATTGTGACATTTGGCTATACTGGAGCAAGTCCAGCACTAATGGGAACTTGCGCCCAGAGAAATATAGATCTGACCTTTATGTCTGGAAATGGAAGATTTCTTGCAAGAGTGACAGGAGAAGTGAAAGGAAATGTTACTTTAAGAAAACAACAGTATCGTATCAGTGAGGATAAAAAGAAAAGCATTAGTATTGCCAGAAACTTTATTTTTGGAAAAGTATATAATGCAAGATGGATTCTAGAAAGAGCAGCAAGAGATTATCCAATGAGGCTGAATGCAAAAAAGTTGAAAGAAAAATCAACTTTTTTGTATAACAGTCTTCGGGAAATCAGGACTTGTGAGGATGCTTCAAAGTTACTGGGACTAGAGGGAGAAGCAGCTTCGGTATATTTTTCTGTATTTGATCAGCTTATACTGCAGCAGAAGGAAGATTTTTCATTTCAGGAACGCAGCAGGAGACCTCCTCTTGACAACGTAAATGCAATGCTTTCTTTTGCTTACAGCCTTCTTGCGGGAATGTGCGGTTCAGCTTTGGAAGCATCTGGTCTGGACCCTTATGTTGGGTTCTATCATACAGATAGACCGGGGCGAATTTCATTAGCACTGGATATTATGGAAGAACTCCGAAGTATTATGGCGGATCGATTTGTTCTGACACTAATCAATAAACGTATTATTAAAAAGGAGAATTTTATTCAGAAAGAAAACGGTGCTGTGATTTTAGATGACGGAGGTCGAAGGCTCTTTTTAAATGCATGGCAGGAACGAAAACAGGATATGATAAAACATCCGTTCTTAAATGAAAAGATTGAGTGGGGGATGGTTCCACATGTGCAAGCTATGTTACTGGCGAGATATTTGAGAGGTGATTTGGATGAATATCCACCATTTTTATGGAAGTAGGTGAAAAAATATGCTTGTGCTTATAACATATGACGTAAATACACAGACAGCTTCTGGGCGTAAGCGTTTACGAAAAGTAGCAAAACAATGTGTTAATTATGGACAGCGAGTACAAAATTCAGTCTTTGAGTGTCAGTTGGATTCGACCAAGTATCGACAGGTAAAGGCAATTTTGGAAGGGATTATCGATAAGGAAGCAGATAGTCTGCGATTTTATAATCTGGGGGATAAATATAAAAATAAAGTGGAACATATTGGAAGTAAGCCAAGCTTTGATGTGACAGAGACATTGATTTTGTAGTGCGAATATGGAGCGGACAGAAAATGCTTAGAGATTCGCACCATAAAAGTTGGTATAATCAGAGTTAAAAGTAAAAGGAAAACCAGAGTGAAAGATAAAATGGTAAAAAATAATAATATTGTCTAATAATAATCTTGGATATGAAGAGATTGTTGTTAAAAATTGCTGTCGACCTCCCCATGGAGGTCGTGAATTGAAAGATAGTATAACCAAGCTAAAGGACAGGCAAACGAAAGTCGACCTCCCCATGGAGGTCGTGAATTGAAAGTTGTTGGAAAATTTACGGCACCAACAGAACCGGAGTCGACCTCCCCATGGAGGTCGTGAATTGAAAGGGAAGAAACAATACGTGAATTACATAAATATAGCGTCGACCTCCCCATGGAGGTCGTGAATTGAAAGGATGCCTACATTGAACGTAGGGATAGGTCGGAAAAAAGTCGACCTCCCCATGGAGGTCGTGAATTGAAAGGATAGTATAGTGTTGGCTATTGATACTGATATAGGTCGACCTCCCCATGGAGGTCGTGAATTGAAAGAAGATGAGAGAAAAGGTGAAAGAAACAAATGTGCCCGTCGACCTCCCCATGGAGGTCGTGAATTGAAAGATTGATGGTGTGGACGGATGGGATATTGATATAGCGTCGACCTCCCCATGGAGGTCGTGAATTGAAAGAATCTGTCAATACTAAAATACTATACCTTGTAATGTCGACCTCCCCATGGAGGTCGTGAATTGAAAGGTTTTTCTTGATGGTTATATAATACACGGAAATAGTCGACCTCCCCATGGAGGTCGTGAATTGAAAGAATACGTTAATCTATTACTTACTAAAATTAAATAGTCGACCTCCCCATGGAGGTCGTGAATTGAAAGGATCATCCCAGTAAATAAACTAGGATTATTATTGTCGACCTCCCCATGGAGGTCGTGAATTGAAAGGTTGGATGTTCTACTACCATGTTGGCGGGTTCTAATGTCGACCTCCCCATGGAGGTCGTGAATTGAAAGATACCTCTGATATCAGGTACAAAGGAAAGTATTACCGTCGACCTCCCCATGGAGGTCGTGAATTGAAAGATGAATGGCAATTTCCCGTTCACATTAGTGATCTTGTCGACCTCCCCATGGAGGTCGTGAATTGAAAGATACCAGAGAATGCAGAGTTTTCGGATACAAAGATGTCGACCTCCCCATGGAGGTCGTGAATTGAAAGATGCTGGAAATGATTCTGGGAGAATATCTTTCCGGTCGACCTCCCCATGGAGGTCGTGAATTGAAAGACGAATGTTCCCCCTGGCCTATTTGTCGATGGAAGTCGACCTCCCCATGGAGGTCGTGAATTGAAAGAAAAGTATTGCTGTTAAGGAATAAGCTGGACATTGTCGACCTCCCCATGGAGGTCGTGAATTGAAAGAAAAACTATGTGCTGGCAGAAAGGGCCGGAACAAGTCGACCTCCCCATGGAGGTCGTGAATTGAAAGAAGAATGAGTCGGATGCCCTTGAATATCTCCAGTGGGTCGACCTCCCCATGGAGGTCGTGAATTGAAAGGGTCATGCAAGACATTGCAGAACAACAAGGCGCGTCGACCTCCCCATGGAGGTCGTGAATTGAAAGGCGTCCTGCGTTCTGCCGGATTCATCTGTGCAGTGTCGACCTCCCCATGGAGGTCGTGAATTGAAAGCTCAGACTACGATCCACAACACGATTCCAGGGTCGTCGACCTCCCCATGGAGGTCGTGAATTGAAAGATGGACGGATTTTGGGATGGACTCGGAGATTACGTCGACCTCCCCATGGAGGTCGTGAATTGAAAGTGGGCTGCGTATTCCAAAGCCAGATAAGCCGTGGTCGACCTCCCCATGGAGGTCGTGAATTGAAAGATGAAGGAAAAGTGATGATTGACCCGGTGACAGGTGTCGACCTCCCCATGGAGGTCGTGAATTGAAAGTCTAATATCTTCATGGGAGTTACCGAGTTAGCACTTGTCGACCTCCCCATGGAGGTCGTGAATTGAAAGAGCATAGGAATAAATGTATGTGCCAAATGGGATTGTCGACCTCCCCATGGAGGTCGTGAATTGAAAGATAAAACCAGTATAGCGTTGTGTCCCCTGGCTGAGTCGACCTCCCCATGGAGGTCGTGAATTGAAAGAGTTGGCGATAAGCGGTAACGATCTCACCTGATAGGTCGACCTCCCCATGGAGGTCGTGAATTGAAAGAAAAACTCCAGATATGCATACTGGCATCCATGAGCAGGTCGACCTCCCCATGGAGGTCGTGAATTGAAAGTGGCTCCGTACCCATTCTGGATAAGCCAAAAGACAGTCGACCTCCCCATGGAGGTCGTGAATTGAAAGATAATAATCTGCCGATGATCCTGACGATCATCGCGTCGACCTCCCCATGGAGGTCGTGAATTGAAAGTCAAATACGATACTCGGATCAAAAGATACCAGAGGGTCGACCTCCCCATGGAGGTCGTGAATTGAAAGAGAATGCAGATCTGGAAAATTGGAGGAGGCAGAAGGTCGACCTCCCCATGGAGGTCGTGAATTGAAAGATAAGGAGGATGCAGACATGGAAACACCGATCGAGTCGACCTCCCCATGGAGGTCGTGAATTGAAAGATCGTGATACTGGTTGCACTGGTCGTTCTGGTAGGTCGACCTCCCCATGGAGGTCGTGAATTGAAAGATTATCACGATATCACAGAAGAATGCAGGGCAGCGTCGACCTCCCCATGGAGGTCGTGAATTGAAAGTTCGGGGAAATGGCAGCAGGCACGCGGGAAAAGGTCGACCTCCCCATGGAGGTCGTGAATTGAAAGAATTCCTCGTCAAATGCTGACACGTCTACTGCTCGTCGACCTCCCCATGGAGGTCGTGAATTGAAAGGACCTTGTACATGTCCACCGAACTGCCGTCAACGTCGACCTCCCCATGGAGGTCGTGAATTGAAAGATAGGACATAAATGCATCTTCCAGAGGTCCTTCCAGTCGACCTCCCCATGGAGGTCGTGAATTGAAAGGTATCCTTGGTTTTTCGATGCAAATGATATTCCCGTCGACCTCCCCATGGAGGTCGTGAATTGAAAGGGACTGTATCCCCAGGCAAATACATTTCAACATTGTCGACCTCCCCATGGAGGTCGTGAATTGAAAGATCGTTTGTGTTTCTACATAAGTTGATACGTTATAGTCGACCTCCCCATGGAGGTCGTGAATTGAAAGGACAGCAAAACCGTTACGTTCAAGCGCGCTCTTTGTCGACCTCCCCATGGAGGTCGTGAATTGAAAGCGTATTCGTCAAAAAACATGTGCTTGACATTGTAGTCGACCTCCCCATGGAGGTCGTGAATTGAAAGGTTAAGAAAGGCAGAGAATACAGGGATCACGGTGTCGACCTCCCCATGGAGGTCGTGAATTGAAAGGGGCAAGGAGCACCGCGCGCGGAGCAGACGAATGGTCGACCTCCCCATGGAGGTCGTGAATTGAAAGTATAGAGATGGCTATTATGTGGGTAAAATCGGAGTCGTTCTTCGGCATGAAGGCCGTAAACTAAAGGTAGACTTTAGCTCCAATTATCCTATGCTGTGTTTTTTGATCTCCGTATGGAGATAGTGAATTGAAAGAAGGTGGGAGGATACGAAGGTGACTTGACGAAGGTGTAGACCTCGGTAGGAGGATTCTGAAATGAAGGAATCGTGTTGCCTTTGTATATCTACAGTAGCGTCGATCTCAACATAAAGAGTGTGAATTGAAAAACTATTAGGCATGTTAACATAGTGTTGCTACAAGTTGATTCGCTTATGATATACTCAATAATAGTCCCTTTCTATATAGTAGTTCCAGTGTTTTTCATATGTAACAAATTCTAAAATGCCACATCTGTGTCTTTCCTCCTCTAAAATCTTCTTTTGCTTTTTCTGTTTGATATAATGTGCTCAGATCAAAAGCGAAGAAACAGAAAAGTCCAGCTAAGAAATGTCAAGAGGTGATATGAAAAAAGGTTAAATTTATTACAACAGAGCAAAAAGGTAACCTTAACAGACCATTTCCAAATATAGGGCTGGTCAGAAACTAAATATTCAGAATACCGTGTTGATTATGCAGCCTTCCTTGTCTTGTCGGGATGCTCCGCAGCAAAGCGCCTGCAGTGTTCTTCCGGAGTGATGATTTCAAAAGGTTTGTTATCCCGGAGCATGGCAAAGATGATGTTACAGACCTTATGCATGACAGCGCCCATTGCTACTGGCTTTTTCTTGCCGGAGCACTTCCGGGTGTAATAGTCGTAAACTACAGGATTCACAGGTGTGCCGCTTCCTTTATCAACCTTTACGTTATTGAGCGCGGCCATGTGAAGAACACGCCTGGCAAGGCTGGAGCCACGTTTGGACATATGGACTTTATCGCCATTGAGTTTTCCGGACTGTTTGACAGCAGGGTCAAGCCCAAAGTAGGCGTAAAGCTTTTTCGGGGAAGAAAAAAGTTTAAAGTTCCCCATCTCTGCAATCAGGACGACTGCGCTTAAGAATCCAATCCCGCGCAGGGACTGCAAAAGGCAGATCTGATCGTAGATCAAGGTGTCCTGCAGTTTCTCTACCGTCTCATGGAGTGCTTTCAGGAGCGCGTCCAGATGCTTCTGGTATTCCTGATAAGTGTCGATATAAAGACGGATGCGAACAGCATTGCTGGAAAGAGCCCTGCCGAAAACAGCGGCATCCTGTGCGGCAGCGGTAATGGCGTCATACTTACGCAGGGCATAAGCTTCGCCAAAACGTGCGGTACTGCGGATGATATCCACAATGTCCTCTTTGGAAGCGGCAAGCATGTCCTCAGGAAGAGGATAAGAACTTAACAGCTTTAAGGAAGACTGTGTGGTGACTTTACTGAAGACCTTAGCATAAGCAGGGAAAGATACTTTCAGTTCCGCAGTGAGCTTCAGAGCGACAGCAGATTGGAGATCCTTGAAATAATAATAATCACGGACCAGGTTTCTCAGATCGATAACGGAATCATCCGGGAGGATGGAAGTCTTGAGAGAAACGTTCAGGCCAACAAGGGCAGCCTTTTTTGAATCGAATTTATCATTATGCAGTTTCCTTATGTTGATATTTGTGC
>NZ_JACJLR010000064.1 GCF_016902345.1 Mediterraneibacter glycyrrhizinilyticus
TGCGATTACACCGTGAAAGCAGGCTTACACAGGGGAAATCGCACATTACTCACTATAGGGCGGACGCCCTCAGCGAGAAGGAGCAGCGAAGCGGCGGATTCGAGCTGCAGGGCTGAACTGTGGCAGGAGGTATATGTGAAATATCTGTAAAATTTAAGAAAAAATTACTTTATTTTTCAGGCGTTTGGTGTATTATATCAGATGGAAGAAAACGAAAAGAGCAACGGAGGCTGAAATAAAATGAAAAAAAGACTGGCTTCGGCGGGAGTAGCGGCATGCATGGGGATCATGCTCTGCGCCTGCAGTCCGGAGGAGGAAGAAGATATATTTACAGGAGATGTAGCCGAAAGGCTGCCTTATCAGGATAACCTGGACCTGATCTCTCCGGCGGCGTACAGCGAGATTGACGGGCTGGACCTGGAACCGGGAACCTATATATCCGTGATCGGAAAAGAGGAGAACTCTCCGTACTGGCAGCAGGTGAAAGCAGGAGTAGAGCAGGCTGCAGATGATCTGAACGAGATCCTTGGATATTCAGGAAATGACAGCCTGAAGATCACATTCAATGCGCCTGCTGACGGGGAGGATATTGACGAGCAGGTCAATATCCTCGATGAGGAGATGGCAAGATATCCGGATGTGATCGCGATCGCCAGCATTGATGAGGAGGCTTCTGCTGTACAGTTTGACCTTGCCACGGAGAACGGCATCCCGATCGTTGCATTTGATTCGGGAAATACTTATCAGGGGATCCAGTGTACCTGCAGGACTGACAATACAAAAGCGGCCGCCGAGGGAGCATCCAAACTTTGTGAGTCGATCGGAGACAGCGGGGAGATCGCTCTGATCGTACATGACGCTGTGTCTGAGAATGGAAAAGAGCGCGAAAACGGTGTGAAAGAAGAGATCGCAAACGCGCATCCGAACGTGACTGTGGCGGAGACGATCTATATGGATGATCTGGACGGGATAAAACGGGAAGCAGCGGCAAAGCAGCTTGGAATCAATCTTGAAGAGCTCACTGCGGAGACGGATGCCCAGGGAGAAGACCAGGGAACTTCATCCGGGGAAACGTCAGAGGAGCAGACGCCTGAGGAGGAACAGCAGAGCGAGGAACTGGACCAGGTGAATTCTCTGGCGGAAAGCATGAGTGATGCGGATGCGGTGGCATATGTTTTGGAAAAACATCCAGATTTAAAGGGGTGCTTTGGAACCAATGATGATTCTACGCAGCTTGCGGTGGAAGCCCTCAGTCAGGCAGAGCGGATCGACAGTGTGACAGTGATGGGATTTGATGCGGGCAGCGCTCAGCTATTCTCGCTTGAGAGCGGAGATGTTGACGGTCTGATCGTCCAGAATCCTTTCGGCATGGGATACGCGGCGGTGATCGCGGGAGCGCGTACTGTATTGGAAATTGGAAATGAGGCGGAAGTAGATACCGGTTATATCTGGGTGGACCAGGAAAATATGGAAGAGGATAGTATCCAGGCGTTTCTGTATGAATAGGACAATAAAATGTTAAGAGAGTAAGAAATAAAGGGGATGCGCCGGCATCCCCTTTTTCCATTGAAACGATTTTAAAACGCTGCGCAGTGAGAGTGGCGGGCGCATTATGATATGACTCGCGGAAGAGAAAAGATAAATTCTGTCCCAACTCCTTCTGTGCTGATGACGTTGATATGCTCATCGTGTGCCTGGATGACTTCTTTTACAATGGAAAGTCCCAGTCCGGTTCCCTTTTTGTCTTTTCCGCGGGACAGGTCTGATTTATAGAAACGCTCCCAGATCTTGTTCAGTTCTTTCCGCGGAATGCCGATGCCGTGATCCTTCACGGAGATAAAGACTTTCTCGTTCTTCTCCACGACCTCGACTGTGATCGAAGAATCATTCGCACTGAATTTGATGGCATTGTCAATGAGATTATAGAGGACCTGCTGGATCTTTCTGCGGTCCGCGAACACGATGACAGTGCCGGGAAGGAGCAGGAGCTCGATCGTGATATGTTTCGGCGTACAGACGCCTTCAAAGGAAGCAGCAGTATTTTTGATCATCTCCTGGATGTCAAATTCGATCTTATCGAGGAGGAGTTCCTTTGTGTCAAACTCATTGAGTGTCAGGAGATCTGTGGTCAGATCCGTCAGACGTTCTGTTTCAAAAAGGATGATCTTCAGATATTTCTGATGCAGTTCCGGGGGGATAGTCCCGTCTGTCATGGCTTCCACATATCCCTTTATGGAAGTGAGGGGGGAGCGGAAGTCGTGAGAAACATTTGCCACGATCTTCTTCTGGTAGTCATCTATGTCTTTTAGCTGTACAGCCATATAGTTGAGAGATGCGGAGAGATATCCCATCTCGTCGTGGGTATAGACAGGGATCTCATATTCCAGATTCCCTGTGGCATACTGCTTCGCTGCTTCTGTGACCTGCCGGAGAGGGCGGTACACAAAAAAGTGGAATCCCAAAAGAAAGAGGAAGGAGATCAGATAGATGACTCCCAGGGATATATATACGGGGACCATCAATGTGCGGCATTTCTCTTCGATCGTGGACATGGGGCTGTGGATGAGCAGGTATCCCTTGGTGGAAAATCCCTGCGTTACAGGCGCCATGACTGTGATGACTTCCTCGTCAAAATATCCGTGGTATGTCCCGGTGATGTACTGGTTTCCTCCGATCTCTGCGGGGTCAAAGTCTTCGATCGCTTCCGGGGAGGATGTGTTCTCCAGATTGGAAGAAGTGATCATTGTTCCGTCCCGCTGAACGAACCAGAGCGAAGACTCGAGATAGAGCCTCATGGCAGCAAGCTGCGACTGGACTGCCAGCAGAGAAGAGTCGTCTGTGAAGTAGGACGGCAGATAATCGTTGGCGACCAGTGTTGCGCCCCGGTACATCGTCTGGGAAGTATCTTCTTCCAGCAGATCCGTCATGAGCTGTGTTGTGAGCGTGGCGGTGGTAAAGATGCACAGAAAGCCGAATATGAGATAAAGTGCCATAAATTTCAGTCGCAGGATGCTTTTCATGAATTTCTCCTAAGATGTCATTTTATTATAAGGCGGCCGGGCTGTTGCCGGCCTGTCTTATTTTGTCTCGAATTTGTATCCGATCCCCCACACGGTGCTCAGACTCCAGTGAGGGTGGTCTTTTATCTTTTCACGCAGACGCTTGATGTGGACGTCCACAGTCCGAGTATCTCCGATATATTCATAGCCCCAGATCCGGTCCAGGAGCTGCTCGCGGGTGAATACCTGGTTTGGCGAGGCGGCAAGACAGTAGAGAAGCTCCAGTTCCTTCGGCGGCATCTCCACATTTTTTCCGTCGCAGATGACGGAGTAGTTTGTCAGGTTGATGACGATGCCGTCGTACTCCACGCATTTCGCCTTTTCGGCTGCAGGTTCCTCTGTCTTGGCAGGCTGATAGCGGCGTAGAACAGCGCGGACTCTCGCGACCATCTCCTTGGAATCGAAAGGTTTCATAATATAATCGTCGGCGCCAAGCTCCAGCCCCAGCACCTTGTCAAACACTTCGCCTTTGGCGGAGAGCATGATGATCGGCGTGGAGGATTTGGCACGGATTTCCCGGCAGACCTGATATCCGTCGATGCCCGGCAGCATGAGGTCCAGAAGGATCAGGCTGGGAGCGTAGGTCTCAAAAGCTGTCAGTGCGTCCTCGCCGTTATATACGATCTTTGTGTCAAAGCATTCTTTTGTGAGATACAGAGAGATGAGCTCTGCGATATTTTCATCATCGTCAACGATCAGGATCTTCTGTTTTCCGATCATTGGAATTCCCCTCCTTTATTATATAAAATATGAATAACTGAAAAATAAAGTCTCCCCAGGCCTGTTCCCTCTGCCCGGGGATCAGATCATGATGTTATTTTAATTCTACGATGGTCACTCCTGCATCGCCCTCACCGAATTCGGCCAGATGATAGGATCTGACATGCTTCTGCCGGCGCAGGTATTCATGGATCCCCTTGCGGAGTGCGCCGGTGCCTTTCCCGTGGACAACACGGACTGTGTCAAGATGGGACAGCAGGGCGTCATCCAGATATTTATCCAGCTCTGCTACCGCTTCATCAACGGTGCGCCCGAGCAGATTGATCTCGGGACTGACAGACATGGATTTGCTCATGCCGATCCGGCCTTTCGAGGTCCGGTTCAGTTTTTTTGGAGCATAGGGAGAAGGCTCTTCGATGATCTCCAGGTCTGAGATGTTTACCTGGGAGCGGAGGATCCCCATCTGCACGGTCACGTTCCCGCGGGAATCCGGGCGGGAAGCAACGGTTCCGGTCAGATTCATGCTCAGGACTTTGACAGATTCGCCGAGCTTGAAGTCGGCGGGCTTATGAGCCTTCTTTGGCTTTTGGGGTTTGAGGGCGGAGGCGGATGAAGTATCTTTGATCTTCTTCCGCAGGCGTTCTCTCTCTTTCTCCATCTCCGCAGCGGAAATGTTTTCCTTTCCAAATTTGTGGAAGTTTCGGATGGTCTCGTCCGCAACTTCTTTTGCCTCCCGGAGGATGGCGTTCGCTTTCTCGTTTGCTTCCCTGATGATACGGTCGCGCTGCTCATCGAGTTTTTCCTGGCGTTTTGCTGCCTGCTGTTTCAGGGCTTCTGCCTCCCGGCGGTATGCGGCGATCTCCTCACGCTCTTTTTCAATGGTCTTTTTGCTGGTCTCAAGATCGGTCAGAAGATCTTCAAAGGAGATGTCCTGCTCACTCAGATGCTTTCTGGCGTCTTCGATGATATATTCGGGGAGCCCCAGCTTTCCGGAGATGGCAAAGGCGTTGCTCTTTCCCGGGATCCCGATAAGAAGTCGGTAAGTGGGCCGGAGGCTCTCTACGTCAAACTCGCAGCAGGCGTTTTCCACTCCGGGAGTGGAAAGGGCATAGACCTTAAGTTCGCTGTAATGAGTGGTCGCCATGGTACGGATTCCCTGCTTATGAAGGTGGGACAGAATGGCGATGGCGAGAGCCGCGCCCTCTGTCGGGTCCGTGCCCGCACCCAGCTCGTCAAAGAGGACCAGAGATCTGGAGTCCACTTTTCTCAGGAACGAGACAATGTTCGTCATATGGGATGAGAATGTGCTCAGGCTCTGTTCAATGCTCTGCTCATCACCGATATCGGCGTACACCTGATCAAAGACGGCCAGCTCTGAGCGGTCCCCGGCGGGAATATGCAGGCCCGCCTGTCCCATCAGCGTGAACAGTCCAACTGTCTTAAGGGAAACCGTCTTTCCTCCGGTGTTCGGTCCGGTGATGATCAGCAGAGAAAAATCCTCTCCCAGTGTGACTGTAATCGGGACTACTTTTTTCGGATCCAGAAGCGGATGGCGCCCGTCCCGGATACGGATGCGTCCCTCTGTGTTGAGGATGGGACGGCTGGCATTCATGGACAGAGCGAGAGCGCCTCTGGCAAAAATAAAGTCCAGATCGGTCATGGTCCGGTAATCGGTGCGGATCTCATCCACATACTGCGCTGCCTCTTCGCTTAAGGCGGCGAGGATCGCCTGGATCTCTTCCTGCTCCTGGGCATAAAGTTCTTTTAAGTCATTGTTGAGCTTTACCACTGCCATGGGTTCGATG
Organism: Mediterraneibacter glycyrrhizinilyticus; assembly: GCF_016902345.1. Lineage (GTDB taxonomy): Bacteria > Bacillota > Clostridia > Lachnospirales > Lachnospiraceae > Mediterraneibacter > Mediterraneibacter glycyrrhizinilyticus_A. Next base: position 5,585 of record NZ_JACJLR010000064.1, read on the forward strand.
AAAAGGGTAGAACCGGTGGAGGACTGATCGTGGATCAGCCCCTGGACCTGCCCTCTGTACTCTGCTTTCACAGGAAGGCAGTATCTGTCGCCACGCATGGTGATGATCGCATCCTGCAGATAACTGCGCAGAGACCCATTGACCAGCCCGGTAAGGGTGGAGTGGACTCTGTCATTGATGGTGCTGATACTGCGCCGGATCCGTTTCAGCCCGGGGCTGGCATCGTCGCTGATCTCATCCTCGGAGACGATGCAGCGCTCGATCTCATTTGCCAGAGACGTAAGCGGTTCAAGACAGTCAAAATATGCGTCCAGGCAGTCTGCGGAGTCCTCCTGCGTGTCGTGGCGCCCGTAAGATTTTACGCGGGCGGTGTTGGCGAGCAGCCTGCTGATGCGTAGAAGCTCAGAAATGCTCAATGCGCCGCCGATCTCCAGACGTTTCATGGACTCTTCGATGGGAGCGGCATCGCCGAAGGAAATGCGGCTTTTGCGTACGATTCTGGTAAATGCGGCTGCGGTCTGCTCCTGCAGTGTGTTGATCTTATCAATATCTGTCAGCGGCTTTGATCTCCGGCAGAGCTGCCGGCCCCGGAAAGAGGAAGCTTCCTCCTCCAGGAGAGCCGCGATCTTATCATATTCAAGTTTGGTCAGTGTTTTTTGATTCATGTTGTCACCTCAAAGTCCATTTTACTCTATTCTCTCCATAAAAGAAAGGACTTTTGACGTCTTGAACAATCGAATTGAATCAGTTATACTATTGCACAGAGGAGACTTATGCCTATGCCGTACGATAAAGATCAGGATCTGGCTCCGGAAAAAGCTCCGGAAAACAGGGATGGACAGGGTGAGAACAGGCCGGATGAAGGCCGGCGGGAGGAAAGGTATTCTTTCCTGCAGGAGACAATAAAACCTGAACCGATAAGCAGGGAAAAGCTGATCAAACAGTTTCTCAGGATCGCCGTTTACGGCGTGATTCTCGGAGTTTTTTCCTGTCTTGGTTTTTTTGCGCTCAGACCCTGGGCGGAAAACTGGTTCCCCCAAAATCCGGAGACGGTGACGATCCCTGAAGATGAGGAACCGGTGGAAGATCAGGCGGAAGAAGAGACAGAAGAATCCCAGAAGCCGGTGCTCGATGCCCAGAGTTATGCAGAGATAAACGAGAGTCTTTATCAGCTTGCCCAGGAGGCAGAGAAGACTGTTGTGATAGTGAGCCGGGCTGCGTCTGAAGAGGACTGGAACGCGGTGGCGACCGGGATCCGTTCGTCCGTGACCGGCGTGATCACGGCGGATAACGGGCAGGAACTGCTTATCCTGGCGGATGATGCGCTGTGCGGCGGTGCAGAGAGCTGGACGGTGACTTTTGCAGACGGTTCGGAGCAGACAGCTTCCCTGAAAAGGCGGGATGCGAACAGCGGTTTTGCTGTGTTCAGCGTGGCAAGAAGCGAGATCTCAGAAACCACGTGGAACACGATAAAGGTATCTGAACTTGGAAACTCTAATGCATCCAGACAGGGGGACACAGTAATCGCTGTGGGAAATATGTTCGGATACGACAGAGGCATCGGATACGGTGTAATAAGCTCCTGTGACCATAAAGAGACATTCTACGATGGAGAATGTGACGTGCTGGCGACAGATATCCCTCTCTCGTCTGATGGGACGGGAGTCCTGTTTAATATGGATGGGGAGGTCATAGGGATGATCTCTGCATCGATCTGGGATGAAAAGAAGGGCAGTACAGCAAATGCCTATGCGATCTCAGACATCAAATCAACGATAGAACTGCTTGCGAATGGAACACCTGTCCCGTTTGCAGGAATCCACGGTACAACTGTGACAAAGAGGATCCAGGACAGCCGGGGGATCCCGGCAGGGATCTATGTGATCGATGTGGATACGGAGTCTCCTGCAATGCAGGCGGGGATCCAGAGCGGAGATGTCATCACCAAGGTAAACGGCAAGGAGGTCAGCAGTATTATGTCCTTCCGGCAGGTCCTTCTTGACACAGAGGCGGGGGGACAGGTGCGCTTCACAGGCCTGCGTCAGGGAGCGGAAGGCTATGTGGAGATTGATTTTAACGTGACCATCGGAAGTAAAGAATAGAAAGAGGAAAAGAATGAGATATATCAACGGACTGTGTGAAGGCGAGACGATCAGGAATGTTTATCTGTGCAAGGGAAAACGTTCCGCGGAGACGAGGAATGGAAAACCCTACGACAATCTGATCCTCCAGGACAAGACAGGGACGCTTGACGGAAAAGTGTGGGATCCCAATTCACAGGGGATCGCGGACTATGATGAGAAGGATTTTATCGAGGTATATGGGGATGTGATCAGCTATAACGGAAATCTCCAGCTCAATATCAAACAGATCAGGCGTGCCGGGGAGGGAGAGTACAACCCGGCAGATTATATGCCCACAACGGAGAAAAACGTAGACCGTATGTATGAGGAGCTGACCGCTTATATCCGTCAGATCTCAAACCAGTACCTCCGGCAGGTGCTGGAATATTATTTTGTGAAAGATGAAAATTTCATCAGGAAATTCAAGGGACATTCGGCCGCAAAGACCGTCCATCATGGATTTTCCGGCGGGCTGCTGGAGCATACATTGAGCGTGCTCCATATGTGCGAGTATTTCGCCGGAGCTTACAGTATCCTTAATCGGGACCTCCTGTACACTGCGGCGATCTGCCACGATATCGGAAAGACGAGAGAGCTGTCTGATTTCCCAGATAATGATTATACGGATGAAGGACAGCTGATCGGGCACATCGTGATCGGAGTGGAGATGATCGATGAGGCGGTCCGCTCGATCCCGGATTTCCCTGTGAAGCTGGCGAACGAACTGAAACACTGTGTGATCGCGCATCACGGGGAACTGGAGTATGGCTCGCCGAAGAAACCGGCACTGGCAGAGGCGATGGCCCTGAACCTGGCGGACAACGCGGACGCGAAAATGCAGACGCTGACAGAGATATTCAAGGGAAAGACAGGAAACGACTGGCTCGGCTACAACAGGCTGTTCGAGTCAAATCTCAGGAGAACATCGGGAGTTTAGAGATTACAGTTTGTATTCTAATGAGAGACAGAGTACATAAACAGTCTCAGTATGTGGTGCGTGACTGGAGCGCGCCGGCGTGACGAGCGCGCAGGCGGGCGGCCATTAGCTGTGAACGGTAGCGCTTAGAGACAACAATGGAAAGATTGCGCGGAGCGCAATCTTTTTCTGTAAATTCAGGAAGTATTTTATTGGGAGAAGAATATGCAGAAAAACGAAACAGCAGTGATCGAGATCACGGATATCGGAGTGAACGGAGAAGGAATCGGAAAGATTGATGGATACACACTTTTTGTAAAGGATGCGGTAATCGGCGACAAAGTGGAAGTAAAAGTCATGAAAGCGAAAAAGAACTATGGCTATGCCAGGCTGATGCGGGTGATCGAACCGTCGGCGGACCGGGTGGAGCCGAGGTGCGCTTTCGCTAGAAAATGCGGCGGCTGCCAGATCCAGGAGATGTCTTATGAAAGACAGCTCGCCTTTAAGGAACAGAAAGTCCGGGGAAATCTGGAGCGCCTCGGAGGATTCGAACGGGAGATGCTGGATCAGGTCATGGAGCCGATCCGCGGCATGGACAATCCTTTCGGATACCGCAACAAAGCGCAGTTCCCCTTTGGGACGGATAAGGAGGGGAACCCTGTGACGGGGTTCTATGCGGGGCGGACCCACGACATCATTGCCAATACGGACTGTGCCCTCGGCGTTCCTGTCAACCAGGAAATCCTGGAGATTATTCTGGACTTTATGAAGGCAGAAGGTGTCCCGGCATATGATGAGAAGACGGGAAAGGGGCTGATCCGCCACGTCCTGATCCGATACGGATTTACGACAAAGGAGATCATGGTCTGTCTGGTCTTAAACGGGAGAAAGGTTCCCGGTGTGGAGGGGCTGGTCAAAAAGCTTACAGCCATCGATGGAATGACAAGCATTTCAATCAGCCCCAACACCCGGCAGACCAACGTGATCATGGGAGACGCGTATGAGGTTCTGTGGGGACAGGGATTTATCACGGACTATATCGGAAACGTCCGGTATCAGATCTCGCCTCTTTCGTTCTATCAGGTGAATCCGGTGCAGACAGAGAAACTTTATTCCCAGGCGCTGGAATACGCGGACCTGAAAGGCGGAGAGACTGTCTGGGATCTGTACTGCGGGATCGGGACCATCTCCCTTTTCCTGGCAGAGAAGGCAGGGCAGGTCTACGGTGTTGAGATCGTACCCCAGGCCATCGATGACGCCCGGAAGAACGCGGAGATCAACGGGATCACCAACGCGGAATTCTTCGTTGGGAAGGCGGAGGAGGTGCTGCCGGAGTATTATGAGGATTATGCACGGCAACACGGCGGTGAGAAAGCGCGGGCGGACGTGATCGTGGTGGATCCGCCGAGAAAAGGCTGTGACCAGGCACTCCTGGAGACGATCGTGAAGATGGCGCCGGGGCGCGTGGTGTATGTGAGCTGTGACTCTGCGACGCTGGCGCGGGATTTGAAGTACCTGTGCGGGGAAGGATATGTGCTGGAGAAGGTAAGACCGGTGGATATGTTCCCGGAGACGGTGCATGTCGAGACTGTGGTAAGACTACAAAGGAAACATACCTAGAAATCCTTGAATTTACGCACTTTGTTGACTTTTTCAGTTTCAACAGACTAGAGGAAAATCACAAGGAAAAGGTGCTTGTAAACAAAGTGACCGTTGTGGTTGCCTTAGATCTCGGTACGGGAAACACAAAAAATCCTGAATTATGAAAGTGAATATAGAGCTATCAATAGATTGATAGAAGATAGGGATACTTGCAGCAGAGTGTCCCTATTTTTTATATAAAATTTTAAAATTCAGGAGGAAAAGCAAATGGCAAAGAACACAGCGTTAGGAGCAGAAAAGAGCAAGAAAAGAAACATTACTTTTAAGAACAAGGAACATGAGAAGTTTTATCACACCTATCTTCCAAAATGTCGGTATCAGGACACATACCATAAAGCACTGGTTTACTGCCTGGGACTGTCAGAAGATACCAGACGAAATGTAAACCGGATCTATGACTTTGAGACGGGATTTATAAAGCCGGAGTGTCTGCAGGAAGGATGGCAGACCAGCGGGAGCGAAAAGATTGTCCGTATTGCATTTAATCTCTATACAGATGGAACACCTACGACAGATGAATATGACGATACGGAGGAACAGATTGTTGAGACACGGCTTTATTCCGTCAGTGACATCTTTTGCACGGGAGATGCCAGATATTTTTGGGAAGCAATTAAAATCCGGTATCCGGATTACTGTTTCTATGTGGATTGGGAGGATTTGTTTTATGCTGAAGATTAGGCTGCAGGGGACAGTGAGAGACATTCGCTGGTTTAAACGGCTTCTGGAGAAATACCCGGAGATCCGGGTTCTCCAGACATCAGAGATATTTTCCAATAAAGGGACAAACCGATATTTTCGCTCTTATGCAGAGATTGAGCGAACAGAAAAGGAAGAAAGGTAGGTAATATATATGTGCAGGATAATCGCAATCGCTAATCAGAAAGGTGGCGTAGGAAAGACGACAACGTGTGTGAATTTGGGAATTGGGCTGGCAAGAGCCGGGAAAAAGGTGCTTCTGGTGGAAGCAGACGCCCAGGGCAGCATGGCAGTGAGTTTAGGCATTCAGGAGCCGGATGAACTGGACGTAACCTTAGTCAATATCATGGAAAAGATTATCAATGACGAGGATGTGGAACCGAGAGAGGGTATTATCCACCATGAGGAGGGAATTGACTTTATCCCTGCGAATATTGAGCTTGCGGCGTATCTTATGCTGGAGGCGGCAGATGGCAAGGCTGCTTTCCGCCTGGAGTTCCCGAAGAAGAAAAAATAAAACCTTCCCGCAAAGGCTGCGGGAAGGTCAGGCTTAAACGAGAGGAAAGCCTACCTTTAAGATGGAGATCAAATCGCTTTTGGCATATAGGAAACGGATCACTGTCACCTGGTTTTCTTCTATTACGTAAAAAGCAAGATAGTTTTTGATCTGTGTGAAGCGGATGCCCCAGGCAGCCAGCAGCTTATCCTCTACAATGGGATGTTCCTGGGGAAACGGAAGCAAGGCATTGATCTTCTGATCCGTTTCCTCAAGGAGATCGTCAGCGGCTTTGGGATTTTTCAGGACAAACTCAATATAATCGGCAGCCTGGGAAATATCCCTCTGTGCAACGCTTGTGATATGCAGATGATAGTTCATCGCCTGCGGCGGCTCCTTATCTCTGCCATGGCTTCAGAAAATGGCCGGGTTTTTCCGGAAGAAAGGTCATCCATGCCTTCCTGGAGAAGCCCGTATAACTCACAGCGGCCTGCGAGCTGTTCATATGCCTCAATGCTCATAACAGCAAGATCGCCCTTGCCGTTTTTGGTAATGAAAACAGGTTCCGCATATTCATGGCAGAAAGTGGAAATTTCGTTATAGCTGTTGCGCAGGTCTGCGCTTGAACGGATATTTGGCATAAAAGCACCTCCTTATAAAGAAATTATAACTGAATTTCTTTATATTGTAAATGGGAAAAGAAAAATATCCGGGATTTTATGCAGAGAGAAGCACACAGAACTTTTATTTACAGGAAGATTTATATGGCGAAAATGAATGACATCCGTTTCCTGGCAAGGGAAACGGCAAAGGAAGTCAGCGGTTTCGTACTGCGTTCCCAGGCTTCTTCCTGTAATGTATTTCCCACGCTCCGGATGGAGATAGCTGAACCGCCCACGGCTGATCTTGAGTGTAACATGATAGTTGTCTGAAAGCTGCTTTTGAAATTCCTCCAGACTGCGGGCGGAAGCGGATGCCTTGTCAATGGCATTCCGGAGAAAATCTTTCTGTGTCTCAAATTTTGTTTTGTGTGGTGTGATACCGCCGACAGTCATTTCCTGGTTTAACCGTTCTTATCTCAGAACTGGAATAAGGCGCATTATCCCAGAAGTATTATTATTTGCAGATTGTCGGGCTAAACGGACATCTGTGCCATATTCGGCGGACAGTCTGAGACATAATTAGCGGACAAGTAAGGACACATTAACCGGACAATAGATCTTCAGATAT
>NZ_JACJLR010000065.1 GCF_016902345.1 Mediterraneibacter glycyrrhizinilyticus
GAAGAGACAATCCACTGGAGAATTAGGGGCTTAAAAAAGCCCGAATTCTCTGGGATTGCCTCTTCCCTGCATGTCAGGGATTAAAAATCGGTATTAACCGACAGCCCCACCCTCTTTTGATTGATTATAAGATCTAACAGATAACATTGCAGCCGGATGCATCTAAATCCGGTATATCTTTCTTCTCAGCGCCGATGCTGAGGTAGAAATCAATGTTGTTTTCGGTGGAAATCTTGTTCAGCTTCTGGAGAAATGCCGGAAGGCTTTCCAATGTGATGTTAGCCTGTTTTAACACGCTGTCGATAAAGACGGTCTCGATATCATGGTTGCCTGCTACCATGCCGTAAAGGAACCCGACGAATTCTTCAAGGGTAAGGATATCTGGATAATCTGCCATCCGGATCGCACGGATATTGAAGTCTACCGTGTATGTGTCCTTGTGGCTTTTCTTGATAAATACTACGTTTCCGTTGGAAGTTTTCACCTTCTCGTTTGCAAGATCAATCATTTGCTGTGTTTTTCCGCTGCCTCTTGGGCCTGTAATTAAGTTTACCATGGCGAATCTCTCCTTTATGTATGTATTGTTTGAGAATTCTCACCTCTCAAATATCTTAGAACTATTATACAACAAAGCGAAGTGGGGAACAACTAAAAAAAGGATAAAATGGAAAAATATAAATTTGAGAAATGTTATCAAAAACGATGTTGAAAAAATAGGATTGATATGATAGTATCTTACTAGTTGAAAATCATTCTCAAAATCAAAGGAGGGAACAATGCCGGCTGAAGTATTGTCTTATTTCTTAAAAAATAATGACCGGAGGATACGGCTCGCCTTTCAGGTCGTGCTCCAATGTGCGCCTTTTTTGAAAGGGCTGAAAGTATCCTGCGTCATTACCGTTGACTCACAGTCATACAGCACTCTGAAGGAGCTCATGGACGGTCTAGGGATCGAATACCATAAACTCTCGGAATCCGGCGGCAGATGCCTTGTCCTTTTTTACCGCCCGGAAGAACTGGAAGCGTATCTCAAAAGAAGAGAAGTGTATGCTCTGATCTGTGAGTATGGCTATGCGGCGATGGGACTTTCAGAAATGCTGGAAAGGCTTGCCCGGAGAGTGGCGGAGTGCGCGGAGAAGGATCTGGGATTTCCCCATGAGATCGGCGCCTTTCTCGGGTATCCGACAGGGGATGTGAGGGGATTTATCCGCAATGGAGGGAAGGATTCTCTCATGACAGGATACTGGAAAGTGTACGGCAATGTTCCGGCGGCGAAAATGATCTTCAATCGATACGACCGCGCGAAGGACTGTGCGGTGAATGAGTTCCTGACCGGGAAGAGTATCCGGGAAATTGCTCTTTGAGAACAGTGGAACTTCGACAAAAAAGCACCGGCGGATGCCGGACGAAGAAATGGAGGACAAAAAATGAGTATATCAGTAGTATACTGGAGTGGAACAGGAAACACGCAGGCAATGGCTGAGGCAGTGGCGGAGGGAATCCGCGGGGCAGGGGCCGAGGCTGCGGTGATGGAAGTATCAGACGCGGACGCAGCCGCGCTGGCAGGAGAGAATGCATTTGCACTGGGCTGCCCATCCATGGGGGCAGAGCAGCTGGAAGAATCCGAGATGGAACCTTTCGTGGAGGCACTGGAACCTCTCGTGTCCGGGAAGGCGGTCCTCCTCTTCGGCTCCTATGGATGGGGAGACGGAGAGTGGATGAGAGACTGGGCGGAGCGCATGAAAAATGCAGGGGCAGTCCTTGTGAGAGAAGAAGGTGTCATTGCCAATGAGACACCGGACGAGGAGGCGCTTGAAGAGTGCCGTGCCGCGGGAAGAGAACTTGCCGGAAAGGCGTGAGAGAAAAACAAAATGAATGCCTGCCGGGAAGAAAAAGCCGGCAGGCATTGACAAAAGCTCCCTCTGATGCATATCATAAGAGCAGTGATAAAAAATAATCAGTAAGCCCCCTTCATGAATAAAGTAAACCGGCAGATAACGGCTTCCTTGGAGGGGGAAACAGAGGGAGAGAAAAGATGAACCAGAACATATTACTTGGAATAATGATACCATTTGCAGGAACCACACTTGGATCGGCAATGGTATTTTTTATGAAAAAAGAAATGAACCAGAGGCTGCAGAAGCTGCTTCTGGGATTTGCGTCAGGAGTGATGATCGCAGCGTCTGTATGGTCTCTGCTCATCCCGGCGATCGAGATGGCGGAGGACGCAGGCGGCATCGCCTGGATCCCTGCGGCGGCAGGATTTCTGCTGGGGATGGGATTTCTGCTCGTTCTCGATACAGTGACGCCCCATCTGCATTTTACTGAGGAGAAACCGGAGGGGATGCCCTCTCATTTAAAAAAAACAACCATGCTTGTCCTGGCAGTGACGCTCCATAACATTCCGGAGGGGATGGCGGTGGGGGTTACCTTTGCCGGAGCGATGACGGGAAATGGGACGCTGACTCTTGCCGGGGCATTTGCGCTGTCGGTGGGGATCGCAATCCAGAATTTCCCGGAGGGGGCGATCATCTCCATGCCTCTGAAGGGGCAGGGAATCTCCAGGACAAGAGCGTTTGCATATGGGACGCTCTCCGGGATCGTGGAGCCTGCTGCGGCGTTCTTCACGATACTGCTGACCGGGCTTGTTGTGCCGTTTCTGCCCTATCTCCTCGCATTTGCAGCGGGAGCCATGATCTATGTGGTGGTTGAGGAACTGATCCCGGAAGCACAGACGGGGGCTCATTCCAATATAGGCACCGTGGGCGTGGCTTTGGGATTTGTCCTGATGATGATACTGGATGTGGCGCTTGGCTGACGGACGGCAGCGAAAGAGTACCGCCACTGGACGCCAGGATATGTGGGTACTGCAGTGCGGCGATGCAGGAAAACGCAGAACGGATTCGGACAGGAAGTGACAGACAATTCACATTCCTGTCTGTTTTTGTGTAACGGAATCTGTGAAATGTTCCGGGGGAGAGAAATTCTCTGAAAACGTAAGGTTTGTTCTGAAAATACATCATGGTGTGTTTTGGGGATTGTCAAACACTATATTTTGTATTAGAATAGGACCTGTACGAAAAAGACATTAACGAGGAGAAGAGCAGAATGAAGATTATCAAGAGAAATGGCTCGGAAGAAGTATTTGATATTAAAAAGATCATCACCGCGATCACAAAGGCGGATACAAACGCTGAGAGCAGGAGCTTGAACGACGGACAGATCGAGGACATCGCGGAGTATGTGGAATTTAAATGCAATAAGCTCAACCGCGCTGTATCCGTGGAGGAGATCCAGGATATGGTGGAGAATCAGATCATGGCGACAGGAGCATTCGAACTGGCGAGACAGTACGTGAGATACCGCTACAAACGTTCTCTCGTGCGCCGCGCGAACACAACGGACAACCGGATCCTGTCACTGATCGAGTGCAACAACGAGGATGTAAAGCAGGAGAACTCAAACAAGAACCCGGCGGTCAACAGCGTCCAGAGAGACTATATGGCGGGGGAGGTCAGCCGTGACCTGACCCAGAGGATGCTCCTGCCGGAGGACATCGTTGAGGCGGATAAGGCCGGGATCATCCACTTCCACGATTCGGATTACTATGCGCAGCACATGCACAACTGCGATCTGGTCAACCTGGAAGATATGCTCCAGAACGGGACAGTCATCAGCGGGACTATGATTGAAAAGCCTCACAGCTTTTCAACAGCATGCAACATTGCGACGCAGATCATCGCACAGGTGGCGAGCAACCAGTATGGCGGACAGAGTATTTCCCTGGCGCATCTTGCACCTTTTGTCCAGGTGTCCAGAGAGAAGATCCGTGCGGAAGTGCTTCAGGAGATGAAACTGGTGGGCTTTGAATACCCCAAGGATGTGCTTGACGAGATCGTTGAGAGCAGACTGAAAAAGGAGATCACAAAGGGTGTCCAGACCATAGAGTACCAGGTGATCACTCTGATGACAACCAACGGACAGGCTCCTTTCCTGACCGTGTTCATGTATCTGAATGAGGCAAAGAGCGAGGCAGAGAAGAAGGACCTTGCCATGATCATTGAGGAGACGCTGAAACAGCGCTACCAGGGCGTGAAGAACGAGGCGGGTGTCTGGGTGACGCCGGCGTTCCCGAAACTGATCTATGTTCTCGAAGAGGATAACATCGACGAGGGACAGCCCTATTACTACCTGACGGAACTTGCCGCAAAGTGTACGTCAAAACGCCTTGTTCCGGATTACATTTCTGAGAAGAAGATGAAAGAGTTAAAAGAGGGCAACTGTTTCCCGGTGATGGGATGCAGGAGCGCGCTGAATCCATGGAAAGACGAGAACGGGAACTACAAGTTCTATGGAAGGTTCAATCAGGGGGTGGTTACCATCAATCTGGTGGACGTGGCACTGTCATCCGGCGGGGACAAGGAGAAGTTCTGGAAGATCTTTGATGAGAGGCTGGATCTGTGCTACCGTGCTCTGATGTGCAGACACAACCGCCTGAAAGGAACGCTCTCCGACGCGGCGCCGATTCTGTGGCAGTACGGCGCGCTGGCGCGGCTGAAGAAGGGAGAACCGATCGACAGGCTGCTCTATGGCGGATATTCTTCTATCTCCCTGGGATATGCCGGGCTGTACGAGTGTGTGAAATATATGACCGGCAAGTCCCACACGGATCCGGAAGCAACACCCTTTGCCCTGGAAGTGATGCAGCATATGAACGATGCCTGCGACAAGTGGAAAGAGGAGACGAACATTGCCTTCAGTATCTACGGATCGCCCATCGAGAGTACCACATACAAGTTTGCAAAATGCCTTCAGAAACGCTTCGGCATTGTGCCGGGCGTGACGGACAAGAGTTATATCACAAACAGCTACCATGTCCATGTGGGAGAGGAGATCGACGCGTTCTCGAAGCTGAAATTCGAGTCTCAGTTTCAGGCTCTCTCCACCGGCGGCGCCATCAGTTATGTAGAGGTGCCGGATATGCAGGACAATATCCCGGCGGTGCTCCAGGTCATCCGTTTTATCTATGATAACATCATGTACGCGGAGCTGAATACCAAGAGCGATTACTGTCAGGCATGCGGCTATGACGGGGAGATCAGGATCGTCAGCGGCGAGGACGGAAAGCTGGAGTGGGAATGCCCCCACTGCGGAAACCGTGACCAGAATACGCTGAACGTGGCGAGACGCACCTGCGGCTACATCGGCACACAGTTCTGGAACCAGGGAAGGACACAGGAGATCAAGGAAAGGGTGCTGCATCTGTAGGATACAGCGTGAATAGTAACGATACAGCAGAAAAACACAGGAAACGAAAGAAATGCATTATGGAGAGATAAAAAAATGTGATATCGCGAACGGGGAGGGAGTGAGAGTCTCCCTCTTCGTCTCCGGATGTACGCATCACTGTCCCGGGTGCTTTAACAGAGAGACCTGGGACTTCTGTTATGGAAAAGAATTTACGGAGGAGACGGAAGAAGAACTGTTAAAAGCGCTGGAGCCGGGATATATCAACGGGCTGTCCCTGTTGGGCGGGGAACCCTTCGAGCCGGAGAATCAGGCTGTACTTGTTCCTTTTCTCCGGAAAGTCAGAGAAAGGTACCCGGATAAGACAGTCTGGTGCTACAGCGGGTATCTTTTTGACAAGGAGCTGCTTCAGGAGAGCCGGGCAAGATGTGAGTGGACGGACGAGATGCTGTCCATGATCGATATCCTTGTGGACGGACGGTTCGTTGAGAGCCTGAAAGACATCACTCTGGTGTTCCGGGGGTCTTCCAATCAGAGAGTGATCGATGTGAAGAAGAGCCTGGAGTGCGGGAATGTGGTTCTGTGGGAGCAGAAGATCAAAAGAGGGATGTTCTGAGGAGCTGCTGATGGAGCGTTACCTTTAAAGGAATAATGCAGGCAGAAAAAGAGAGAAAAGTGGTTCGGCTGGCATAGAGATCCGGATATAAGAAAGGCGGGGAAAGTTCCCCGCCTTTTGGCTTTACTGTTTCTTTTCCGGAACACTCTTCGCATTGATTCCCAGCATCCTGCATACCACTTTCAGCGTCCGCCGGTAGAACAGGAAAATCCCTGCGCCAAAAACCATCATGATCAGCACGCAGACTACCACACCGGTGCCCTCGGACAGTGAGATCCGTCCGTCGTTGGCGAACAGGATCATGAGGAAGAACAGAGTGATCGCCGTCATGCCGAGGATCGTGGGCAGGAAGAAGATCTTTGATAGCTGCTCTCTCACAGAGCGGAAGCGGAACTCAATTCCCGCCCCCAGACGGGTCAGATCCTCGTATACCTGCCGGTTGGAGAGCGCCAAAGTGAGGCTCCTTGTGTAGCTGATGATGAGTACAGCAGTGTAGCAGACGATCGCCATGAACAGGAAGGTCAAAAAGAGGATCGCCATGTTCATGAACAGGTTGTTCTGCTCCATGATGCGGAAATACGGCTTGTATTTCCAGAGACTCCAGAACTGGAAGGTATCCGAATCCTCCTGAGTAAAATGGACAGAAGAGACAGGCTCATTGTCTGCCCAGTAGGTCTCTCCCTGCTCATCGCAGTATATCTTTACTGCCCAGGAGTAGAAAGAAGAATCCATCCCGGCTCCGCTGCTGGCACTGACGATCCGATTCCAAAGCGCCTGGGAGAAGCGGTATTCATCCTCATCCCCATAAGGGGCGTCCACATTGAACTGAACATAGGTCTCCTGCCAGGAGCTGTCCAGACCTTCCGAGATCCGGGCAAAATCCTCGTCATTTAAGACTGTGAGCCCGGAGAGAGTATGGGAGTAATGGACGGTTCCGAATCTGACGTCGAGAGTCTCTCCGGTGACCATGTTGGTGAGCAGGGTTGTCTCGGTGTCCGGACCGTAGGGACTGTCCCGGTCTACGCACTCATCATAGGTCCCGCGGGGGATATCAATGTGTTCTCCGGTCAGTGTCTCATAGCCGGAGGCGGAGATAACGGTGCAGTCGGCGATGACTTCCTGATAGTAGTAAATGTATTTTCCATTCTCGTCGATGTCCTGCCCGGTCCCGTCTTTCCCGAGGACAGAAAGAGGAGTCTCTGCCGGGTCTTTTACCGTCAGCCGGTATTCTCCCGCGAGCTGTCCGATCTCTTCAAAGTCCGGCATATCCTGGTCTGCCCGGAGACGCATGGAAAAGTCTTTCTCCCAGGCATTGGTGGCGAGGAGATTCCCGCTCGCGGTGATCGGGACGTAAAACATGGCGAAGCACGCCCCTGCCACCAGAAGAGTCATGATCAGCATGTTGTTGACCGTCTGCCGACCCTGGAACTTCAGCATGCTGCGGGAGATGATCTTTCGGTACGGATGTTTTCTGCTTCCTTTTCCCCGGATGACAAGAAAGAGGATGATGAGATAGATGCCGGGAAAGATTGGGAGATACAGGAGATTTGTCCACGCTGGCGCAAAGATGCCGAAGAAGGTCTCGAAAAAATAGGGATGTCCATATCCCGCCACTGCTCCGAACACGATAAGGAAGATGCCGGCCGGGAGATACCAGGACCTCACATCCCGGATGGGCTCGCTCTTCCTCTGTTCGTTCACCACATCCAGGATGTTGGTGCGGGAGAGAAAACGCACGGCGAAGAGGAAGCAGAGCAGAAGAGACGCGGCGAGGAAGGCAGCACATATGATCAGGCTGTATGGGGTAAAAGACAGCACAGTGCCTTCTTTATCCGGGAGAAAGAGGCGGAAGATCTGCCAGATTCCCAGGGTGAACAGCGGTCCCAGGATGATCCCGGTCAGTGCAGGAAACGCCATGGAGGCGAACAGTTCGCGAAAGAGCTGTCCCGCAAGAGAACGCTTCCCGGCGCCCAGTGCCATGAAGACACCGATCTCCCGGGATTTGCAGCGGAAGAACAGCATGGCGGCATAGACAGTGAACACAAGGCAGCCGAAGATGGCGATGCAGAAGACCATCATGACCTGTTTCATGCTGTCGCCGCCGGGCGGGAAAGTCTCCTGCACGGTGGAGGACCAGATCAGGAAAGAGAATGCGCTGACCAGCAGGTTTGCGATAAGATTACAGAGGATCAGGAGCCTGTAATCAGTCTTTGCATGCCTGCGCAGTTTGGAAAATACCTGTTTCATTGTACGGATCGATGTTGTTTTCATATGTCTTCACCACTCATTTCTTTGATCGTATCAAGAAGCCGGTCCTGGAAATCAGGCCGGTTCCCTTGGTTTTCCAGAGTACGGTACACAGTTCCGTCTTTTAAGATGATGACCCGGTCACAGAAGGACGCCGAGAAACTGTCATGAGTCACCATAAAGATGGTGGCGTCCAGAGCGTGGCGTGCCTCCAGGAAGGAGTCGATGACCGCGCGGCTTGAACGGGAGTCCAGATTGCCTGTGGGCTCGTCGGCAAGGATCAGCAGGGGATTATTGATGAGTGCCCGCGCTACAGCGGTGCGCTGCTTTTCACCTCCGGAGATCTCGGCGGGGTATTTGTCCCGGATCGCTTCGATGCCAAAGAGTTTCAGGAGCCGGTCTGCGTTCCTTTCTCCGTCGGATGTGACTTCTCCGTGGATGATCCTGGGCAGCAGGATGTTTTCCCGCACTGTGAGCCCGTCCAGGAGCATGAAATCCTGAAAGACAAAGCCCAGTTTTTCATTTCGGACTTTTGCCAGTTCTTCCCCGGAGAGGCCGGAAAGCTTTTCCCCGGACAGCGTGATCAGACCGCTCTCGTAGGGGATATAGCAGGAGATACAGTTGAGCAGAGTGCTCTTGCCGGAGCCGGAGGGGCCCATGACGGCGACGAACTCTCCTTTGTCCACGTTCAGGCTGACGCCTTTGAGGACTTCGTAAGTCCGGGACCCGCTCCGGTAGGATTTGTGAAGATTGCTTACGTACAGCATATGGATACCACCTTTCGATCGTGCCGGAAGTTTTCTGCCGGCGCTGTTGTCTGAACTCAGGTATTGCTCTGCCTGTGTTCGGTTTCAGTGTACTGCAGGGAAAAGATCTGTGGGAGGAGGCTGTCATGTTTGGCAGTTTTCCGGTCATGTTTGCCGGAGGAATGCAGATTTTGTAAAGAACGGATCTTCTGATGTAAAGTTTGGAAGGCGGGCAGTGAGAAACAGAATGGAGGTCCGTTGAACCGGAGGGAGATTGTGGTATAATTGTGCAAAGTGAAACTGGAGGGGAAGAGTATGCTCAGGATTGGGATATGTGATGACGAAAGGGCGTCAGCGGAAAAGCTGTATCTGACTCTGGAGCCGCTCCTTGGGGAAGGCGAAGAGATCATCTATGAATTTACAAACGGAGTGAGCGCCGCAAACTGGCTTGAGAAGCATCCCGGGGAGATGGAGCTCCTTTTTCTGGATGTGGAGATGAAGCCGGTGGACGGGATCAAGACGGCGGAGAGGATCCGGACTTTTGACCGGGATATTTTCCTTGTCTTTGTGACCGGGCATGAGGAGTTCGCTCTGAGCGGATACCGGGTGAATGCGGCGGACTATGTGATCAAGCCGGCAAAAAAGGAACGGCTGGCAGCCCTGCTGGACCGGGTGAGGAGAGAGCAGGAGGCAAGGAGCGGGGCGGTGTTTGCGTTTAAAAGCCCGGACGGGATCTGTCAGATCCCTTACAGCAGGATTCGCTATTTCTATAGCGAGAGGCGGCTGGTCCATGTGATATGCGGGGAAGAGGATATCCCTTTCTACGGGAAACTGAGCGAACTGGAGAAGACACTTCCTCATCGGTTTGTGCGGATCCATAACCGGTATATCGTAAATGCAGACTGGGTAGAACGTTTAAATGGCAATAAAGTCATCGCAGGAGGAGTGGAACTGCCTGTCAGCCGCTCGATGAAGCAGGAAGCGGCAGCATCTCTGGCGCGGCTGATCCTGGAAGAAGGAAAAGGAGGATGAGAGCGGTGGATTTCAGCCTGTTCCCGAGGATCTCGGACTGGGAATTCTGGTCAAGTGTCCTGAACGTGATCAAGATCGCAGCGGGAATTCTGCCGTTTCTGCTGCTGAAAAAACTGATCCAGGTCCGGCGTAGTAAAGTGAGCGTGGCGCTTCTGGTTCTCCTGTGCGAGATCCTGATGTGGCTTCCCTGCTATGTGGGAGATGTTACGAACCTTCCGGTGATGTTTCTCGCGTTCACGGCAGCGATTCTTTTTGGATGTGAGGGGACACGGCAGCAGAAGCTTGCAGCGGCGGTCCTGACCGCCGGACCGGCTTTTTCGGTCAATGTCCTGACAGATAACTATTTTCTTGAATTTGACGGGATGAGGAGCGTGCCGCTGTCCGGATACTGGGAGATCAGGCTGGGGTACTGGGCGGTGATGTGCCTGCTGGCACGGAAACTCCTGTCGGGACGACGGTACGACCTCCCGGGGAAATTCTGGAACCTGCTCATCCTGCTCTCTGTGCCGGTGCTGGGGATGCTGGGTGCTCTTGTGGTGTTTTCCAGCCTGGAGGTTGAAAATCCATGGCTGGATGTGAGTGTCTCGCTTCTGTGTATGCTGTACTGGACGGGGATGATCCTGACCGTCCATGTGCTGGGCAGGCAGCAGGAACTGGAGCGGAGTGAACATTTTTACCAGATGAGGCAGCAGTATTACAATGCCATGGAACAGCAGCAGAAGGAAGTGCGCCGTCTGCGCCATGACATGAAAAATCATCTGACTGCACTGTCCGGACTCTCCGGCCAAGAAAGAGAAGCTTATCTTGCAGAGATCCTGGATGCCCCTGCGTTTTCTCCGGGAAGAACATACTGTGAGAATAAGACTGCCAATGTGGTGCTCTGTGCAAAGGCGGATCAGGCATTGGCACAGGAGACTGTCTTTGAGGCGGACACTGCGATCCCAGATTCCATTTCGGTAGATCCTATGGATCTGTGTGCTCTTCTTGGAAATGTACTGGATAATGCCTTGGAGGCGGCGGCACGTCTCCCGGCGGACCAAAGGCATATCTCTCTTTCCGCCAGAGTAGAAAAGGGACTTTTTGCCGTGAAGGTGAGCAATACCTATCTGTTCCTTGAGCGAGGGATCGACGGCAGGCTTTCCACACTGAAAAAGGATCGGAAGAACCATGGGTATGGTCTGGCGAGTGTGGAGGAGATTGTGGAACGGTATGGAGGGCGGCTGGAATATGAGGCGAAAGAGAAGGAATTCGAACTGTTCTTCTATCTGCCGGTGTGAAGACGGGCGTCCGCCGGAGGGAACATGCTGCCTGCGGACGCGCTCCCGCTCGGAAAACAGCGCAGCGGTACATAGGCGCCCAAAGGACGGGCGCCAAGTGCCGGCGCTGTTTTAACGGTCCTTAGGCAGCACATACCCTCCGGCGGGGCTTCCCGGCGCTCGGCGGATGGAGAATGGGGTGGGAGGGGCGCGCCCGGTGGGCGCTGCTCCCTGAGAGATGAAAGGGGGAGATGGATAATTGTGACTCAAAAGTGACCCGAAAGGGAAAATATTGTTGCGTGGGGCAAATGTGGATGATATGATAGTATCACATCAAAATCCCGGATCCGATAATTTCTAAAGATTCAATGGTCCGGACACGCTGCTTTTGAATGCAGCGGCATATCTCAAAGATCAGGGCGTTTCAGCCGGAGATACCATATTTTGATGAAAAGTTCATAATGAAGTAGGAGGAAGTTTATGGGAAAAGCAGACATTGCCGTAAAAAACTGGCTCAGTGATAATGAACGGTTTGCCGATCTGTTTAACGGTATGATCTTCGGTGGGAGGCAGGTGATCCGGCCGGAGGAACTGGAAACGCTGGATAGGGAGACGGATATCATCATCCCAGACAAAAACGGAAAAAGCAGAGGAATACAGCGTCATCGCGACATCGCGAAACAGTGGAGACAGCAGGTGGCACTTGCTGTTCTGGCGTGTGAAGCCCAGAATGATATCAACTACGCCATGCCGGTACGGAATATGACGCAGGATGGATTGTCATACACGGATCAGATCCGGATCCAGTGGAGGGAAAAAGAAAAAGCGAGGAAAAGTGGAAGAAAGGGGAATAAACTGACCGGAGAGGAATATCTCTCGAGATTCGGGAAGGAGGATAAGATATTTCCGGTCATCACACTGGTATTCTATTATGATGTAAAGATGTAGGACGGATTTTGCGGACATTCAAAATAAAAAAGAATGTGGAGGTAACAGACAATGGCAAAATCATTATTTGAGGAACTGGGCGGCAAATACGAAAGGCAAGGGGATTATTTGATACCGTGCTTAACTGTACCCGCCGAAGAAGAACAGGCAATAGGCATCTGGGGGCAACGGCATTTAGATTATCTAAAACAGTACCGTAAAGTTACATACACCAATCTTCTTACAAGCGGCAGGCTAAACGCCTACCTTGCCGACATCAACAGACAGGCACAGGAACGCTTTGAAAGGCTCATAGAGGGTATGAAACAGGCACAGGGCATAACGGAACAGCTAAAGGCAGAAAACGCCTTAGAATGGACAGGATGCCTCAATAACATAAGGGCTTGTGCGAGGGAGATTGTGGAAAAGGAAATTATTTTTGCATAAACAGATGATTAGTGGCAGGGGGAAATCCTGCCGCTTTTTCTGCTTTAGTCAGGGATTTCGCTTTTATACGAAAGAAATAAGGGATAAAGCTTGAAAATGCGAAGGATCATCTAAAATAGAAAAATCTGAAAAAATTCTTTTTTGGAATGTATAAATA
>NZ_JACJLR010000066.1 GCF_016902345.1 Mediterraneibacter glycyrrhizinilyticus
CTGACCAGTCCTATATTGGAGAATGGTCTGTTAAGGTTACCCTTTTTTGCTCTATTGTAATAAATTTAATCTTTTTCATATCACCTCTTGACATTTCTTAGCTGGACTTCCCGTATTCCATTACAAGCAATGCTTTTTCCTCTATTTCTCCAAACACCAGAATATCCAATAGATATTCCAGATGTGATTTTTTCTGCAAGGCTTCCACAAACAGCGGATGCCACGTTTCATCTTCCATACTGGGAGCATAATCCATTTCCCACTTTTTCAAAAGATGGTAGTAGTCTGACAGAACACGAAAACAACGCTGCTCGGCTTCTGCATAGATTTGTGCATCTGATTTTTTGCGCTCTGCTTGCTTCTGCTTTGCTTTTACAGACTTACTGTCATAAGATATTCCAAAGTCTGAAGCTGTCTTTTGTGCCGCTTCCAGACCGGAGATACCATAAAGCCTTGATACAAAATCAATTACATCGCCATCAGCTCCGCACCCAAAACAATGAAAGCGTTTGTCCACTTTCATGCTAGGAGTTCTGTCATTGTGAAAGGGGCAGGATGCCATGTTATTTCTGCGTATCTTCAATCCATACATTTCTGCAGCCTGTCTGGTTGTGACAGACTGCTTGACTGCATCAAATACATTCATGGCACAGTCCTCCCATAGAAAAAGCACCTGACATTTCCGAAGAAAATGACAAGTGCCTGTTAGCGTTCCATATTTTTTTGTTTGATTTTCTTATCCGAATCACCATCCTTTTTCACAAGTTCTTTGTTACGCTGCAATTTTGCAAGCAGCGATTCTTTTGCTTTTTCCTTTACCACAGCCTTGTTCTTTTCTTTGACTGTCGGCAGCTTCAATGCGGTCAAAACTTTATTCAGCAGCTTGTCCGCCGTTTTCTTCATTTTGTTTTGCAGGGTATCCAGAGATTTACTGATAGCAGATTTTTTATCAGCCGAAACATTGCTTTCTCCCGTAATCCACTTCTGATAATTCGCCACAACCTCTAAATCCTGTTTCTGGGTTTCTGCAAAAACAGTTTCCGCAATCACTTCACAGGCTTTCTCATAAGCGGTATCTGCAATTTCTTCCACCAAAGATTCTGCATCCTCCAACTTCATCGTTATTTCTGAAAGTGCCTGTTCCTTTTCTTCCATGACCTGCTTTTGCTTCTCGATGATAAAATCATTTTTCTCCAGATAGGCTTTTCCACCATAGATTGGCTCACGATCCAGATGCAAACCATAGCGTTCACAAATCTCAAACAACATTTCTCTGCACATAGCATCAAAAGTCTGCTTGCGATTGTTGTGTCTGCCTTTCGGCTTGCTCGGATCAGGAAGCGTTATTCCCAATTCCTCCAATGCCTTTTCCTGTTGGGGACAAAGCTCGCCATATTGATTTTTGCAATCAAATACATGACGTTCCTGAATGTGAGGTGTCCCCTCATCCAGATGCAATGCCCAGTTCAGAATGTGCACATGAGTGCCAAACCTTTTTTCCATTTCTCCAAAAAAATCATTTGCAATCTTCAACAAAATTTCCGGCGGTACAGATTCTTCTACTGTGCCAATCTGGTAAATGGTTTCTTCCGGACAAGTCTTTTTATTTTTCAGCAAATCCTCCACGGTTCTGTTTCTCTCCGGATGTCTGTTTTTTATATTTCTCTCATTCTGAAAGAAAATAAAATCGCCATATTGGGCGGTGTAATACATCTGCTCAACTTTTTCAAAAGAAAAATCCTGTTCGGCATCTGCATTACGGCTATCGGAAGTTGTGATACCACGATAGCAGTCCCAATAAATATTTCTTTTAGCTTGTTCCGCATCAATGTGTTCACTGTTTTCCAAATCAAACCTACGGTCATTATGCTTTGGATTATAGGCACCATTTTTACCGAAACGACCATTGTGTCGTGTCAACCTCAAAGGCTTTTCCTCCATTTCTTTTTAAGTGTGCCAAGGAAATCGAAGCAGCTCTGCTGCTGTCCTGCTTCATTTATGCGCAGGTAATACCCAGTACTAAGTGGCGAAACGCCACTGACTGGGCAAGGCTGCCGCCCTTGACCCGCACAGGGATATTGCATTCCCTGTACCCATGCACAAAGAGTTGCACCCTCTGTACTCCTGCCGGACAATCTGTTTCAAACCACTGGCCAGTTGGTTCTCACAGCTTCTCCGTTTTCTAAGAACGCTCCACCGGAGCCTTCTTAGAAAATTTCAGGCGATGACCATTCACATACATCGTGAACTATCACCGCCTGTTCTCATATGCCGGCACCTGCATACGAGATTTGTAAATTTCCATGGCAATTTAATTTTGCAAATGAGCAAAACAAAAGCGACCAACTTTTTACGGTTGATCGCCTTTGGCTTAGTCATTTACTGTTCTTCGATAATCGAAATCTCAGATTTGTCAAAACCATACAATGAATATAACATTTCATCAATCTGCTTCATTCCTACTTCTCTATCACAGTTTCCGTTTAATATCGCTTGAACAATTTTCGCATATCGATTCTGTTCTGATTTACCAATCTTAGGAATTAATAATTTTCGCACGTTTTTCGGTTTTACCTCTGCAAAAGTTCTTCCTTTCTCTTGAGTTAAACTTCTATATATGTAATTATTAAGGGTTGAATTTAATACCGCCAAAACAAATTCATAAGAAAACGGTACATTGTCTTTGAGCTTCAATACAAGCAATGTATTTAAAGCATAATAATCCTCATTATCCAAAGTAGCTCTAATGCAATCTGATGTTTGTCTCATAACTATTTTAGTTCCACAAAACAACTCCGGATTACGTGGCCAATGTAAAGAATACCAAGGTATCAATCCTTTTTGTGCTTCTCTTTTTTTACCTAACCTTTCTTCATGCGGCAACAAATGCTCATATACATTTTTATATTTTGGAGTATCACTCCATTTTGTAGAATATATTATCAACTCCCCATTCCAAGAATTACTATATCTATCAATAATTTTACCAGTTAACAATGGTTTCAATAGTTCATCTTCAAAATTATTTTCATCTGCAAATTGTCTCGAAATACAGAAAACATCATTTCCTCCTGAAGATATGCCCGCAGCAACTTCTTCAGCAATACTGTCAATAGTTATTGATAATTCTTGCACTTTTTTCAATATACTACTATCCTTCGAATTTACACCAAGTACTCTACCTGGAGTTTCTATCAATACATCATATGGGATTTTTTCTGTATAACTTCCCCATATAATCTCTTTGTTTGGCGTTTCTCGATAATCCGCATATTGAATATTATAAGACTTTCGCACAGTTTTTTGCATAAGAAAAATACATGTAGGAACATCTGCTTTTTCAAAAACATTATCGCCAATATTAACCACAAATTTTAACATGTTTGAATCTGTCAAAAAGATTCTTGCTTTTTCATATTCATTTTGGAACAGAAGAGTATTGGGAACTATGAAAGATAATACGCCTTCAGAATGTACCATTCTTGAACTCATTGAAATAAAATAATTATATGTGTCAGGAGTACGCATATGCACATCATTGTATTTCTTTTTGTACAAAGCCTTTTCTGCAACACTTAGCTTTGCTCCATAAGGCGGATTACCAATTACAATATCAAAACCACCTTTTTCACGGAACACTCTTGCAAAATCCAACTGCCAGAGAACATACTGCTTAGAAGCCATACGTTTACTCTCATGATATCTTTGGATTTTATCTGAATCACATCCTTCCAACTGTGATAGGATTACCATATCTCGCAGAGATTCGATTTCATCCTTCAGTTGTTTTTTCTTTTCCGTATTATCACAATGGAACAACTCATTCTGTTTGTCAATCAACGCACTGACAATGGATTCAAAACGGGAATGATTCATGTCCAGCTGATAAGTGCTGTCTCCAAACAATTCACTTTCTTTAATCAGTCTAGTTCCCTCAAACTCATCAATCAAACTGTTACCGCAGAGGATATTGCTTTCCAAGTTTGGAAGTGGCAATGGATTTTTATGACCATCCAACGCACTCTGTGCATTTGGATTGATCTCATCATCAATTACCAGCGACAGCCACAAACGAAGCTGTGCAATATCTACCGCAGATGGTTCAATATCTGCTGCGAAAATACAATTCTTGATAGTTTCATATTTCAGATTGTGCGGTGAACGCTCCATCTGATACATCAGTCTGGTATCGTATGCATTCATTGTAATTGCCATGTAAGCAGAAATATTCTGTCTTGCACGGACAATTTCATTCAGCATACCAAGCGGGAACGCACCAGAACCTACCGCCGGATCAGCAACACGGACATTCTTCAATGCTTCATCCACATCTTTCAGTCTGTCTACAACAACTTTTCCGTCTGCATCCAGCTTCAACAGGCTTTCGGAAATATACATACCGCCATTACCCTGACGTTTCTCTTTTACAGTATCTTCATCTTTCATAAAGTCACCGTATAGGATAAACTCACGGATTGCTTCTTCTTCAATCTGCAAAGCATTGGTCAGATAGTTTATCAAACTTTCCTGACACATATAATGCACAATTTCACGAGGTGTATAGAATGCACCTTTGGATTTTCTATCATTTACCTCCAACAGATTTTCAAATACTTTACCCAACATTTCAGGGTCGATAGCTACCTCACGTTCCATCGGCTCATCTTCGCTCATGGTAAAATTATATCTGTCGAAAATATCCAGAATACCATCTGCTTCACGACCTTTGGTTGACGCATTGGAGAAAACTTCATTAGGAATATTGAAATTATTATGCTCCCAATCATATCCGTCAATCGGCTCAAACAGCCCACCGGACAGGAACGGAATCCTACAATGCAAAGCTGGGCAATATCCCTGTTCTCCACGATTTACATTCAGTGCATCATAGAACAGTGGCTCCAGTAATTCATCAAAGAAATTCTGATTCTTCTTTTCTGCAATTTCAAACAATTTGCGCATGAAATTGTGAGGACCACTGCCCCAAGGCTTACCCTTTACGTACATAGCAAGAACTGCTTCGTCCTCATCACTGATACTGTTCAATCCAGCACTGGAAACACGATATGTACCATCCCCAACAGGGCGATATACCATCGGAATCAGTTCTCTTGATTTTGCTCCACGGGCATAATAAGCATTCTTGTATTCTTTTTCGGTTAAAGTGTTAGGCCATGCACCTACACCCAGCCAACCTTTCTTCTGTAAGAAATACAGGAATACAATCTGCCCCATCAGCTTCTTGGCAAACTGTGCAGAAGTAAAATTATGCTGTTCTGCTTCAATGCGGAAATCTTCATTTTCTTCCAGCTTTTCACGCAGCTGATGGAATTTCTCGCAATACAGTTTGAAAAACTCATCTGTTACCTTTTCAACACTGAACGCATTTTCAAGATCATCCAGTGTAGGATGTTCCGGATCTGCCATACTATCAATAATGAATCTTTCAAATCGACTGATTGCTGTATGGCAAGGCTCATTTTCACCTACCAGATAGGAATATCTCTTTGCCGGAGTCAGATTTTCCGTTGTTTTCAAACGTCCGTTTTCGATTTTCATTTCATAATCGAGACGAACAAAAGACAACCTCCATTTCGGCTCGCCTTCTGTATAGAAAGCGATAAACGCAGCATCTGCATTAGCGTTTTCAATCAGCTTTTTGGCATAGCTACGCTGAGTGCTTCTGGAATTTTCAACGTATCCTGCATTCTTCAGCTGTACTGCCATAATAATGATATTCTTTTTGTCTGGTGTTTTATAATTACCCACATGAATAGAACCTTCAATATGGGATGAAAAATTCGTAAATTCTTTTCTGAACTTGTCCGGAGACACCATGCTGACCTTTGGGAATATTTCTCGAATCAAATCTACATAATTCTTTGTAGCATACGGACTTTTCAGTATTGTTTCTATCTTTTTAACAACAGCATTCATTTATCGTGTACCTCCCGTTTTCAGATAGCAGGAAAGAACAATCTGTTTTTCCCCATCCACCTGTGTTTTCTGGCTCTTGCGTTCCTCGAAGTAAGTTGGAGGTACTAATTTCAGGATTTCATAGTAAAGTTCCAGAACATCTCCAACAACTTTGCTCTTTTTTATGACATCCTTCGAAACCTTTGCTGGAATCTCTCCGTTTTCCCAGAGCATAATCAATTTTTCAATCGTTTGCTCCTGATCGTCGGTAAGGCGTGGTTCCGTTTTCATTGCTTTCAGCAAACGAATGATTTTCGCATCATTGCCAGCAACCATTACTTTTTCAGTAGAAACTTCTTCCTCGGCAACAAGCATCTGGTCAAAAGCAGTGCTGTTGCTGTCGAAGTGTTCATAAAACTTACTTGAAACACTGACTTTTGCATCATCCGGTTCTGCCTTAATCAAATCAATCGCCTGCATAAAGGACAGCTGTTTTGTTTCAGCTTCAGAGCTGATAAAAAATGTTTTTAATGCACCTTGACGAATAAACGTAACCGTAGAATCTTCTGATACCTTTTCAGAAGCCTTACCAGCCTTTGCCTTTTTCGGCAAACGCTTAATCATAGAAAACAGTTTCGGGTCATTGTCACGAATCTGGCGGATAATAGCCAGATAACCCAATTCAGGGTTGGTACTTTCTTCCTCTCCATCCAAATCGGAAGTCAAATCCGAGAACAGCTTTTTGGATGATACTTCTTCATCATCAGACAGATATTTAAAGTCTTCGCCAAGTGTATCGTGGAAAGCCTGCAATTTTTCCAGAATACGTTCTTCCAATGGCATCTGCTTCTTACTCTGTGCTGTTGGGAAGAAGTTAAATACATAAATGCGATCGAACTCTGTACCAACACGGTTAATACGACCAACTCGCTGCATAATACGAGTCGGGTTCCAAGGAAGATCATAGTTCACAAGGACATTTGCACGGTGCAGGTTAATACCTTCTGCCAATACATCGGTAGTGATAAGAAGGGCGTATTTATCATTGTTTTTATTCTTAAATTTAGGATTGAAACTATCTTCAATTTCAACTTTCAGTGCAGCACTGCTCTGACCGCTGAAATAGATAATTCTTTCTCCATAGATTGACTTCAATTCTTCGTACAGATACTGTGCTGTTTCTGTAGATTCGGTAAAGACAATCGCCTTTTTATCTTTAATTAATGGATTCGTTGTAAGATTTCGCTTAAACTCATCCAGTTTCGGATCATTACCAATCAATGACCAAATGAACTGCATGGATTTCAACTGTGCTAAATCCGCCTGTAAATCACGGAAAAATTGGGAAGAAAATTCCTTTGTCTCAAATTCCATAACATCCTGCTGTTCAATCAGATACATCAGCTTCTGTGTATTTCCATCATCCAAAAGGTCATACACATTTACTTTCTTGCTGATATAGATTTTTCCAGTTTTAGACATTTCAATAAATTTCTCATAGGATTCAATGAAACGCTCCAAAGTCTTACGGAACGCATAAAAACTGCTTTCCAGACGTTTTACAAGGATACCTTTCATAAATCCGCCCATGTTACGCTGTGCAGCAAGCATGGTTGCATACTTCTTTTTATCTTTCAGGTACAGCAAAGGTGTATAACGGGCATATTTGAAATCCTTAATAATATTGATAGTCTGAGAAAATGCATCATCCGTCTCTTCATCAAAGGAATAAATAATCTTCTCCGGACTGCCAGCTTTCGGAAAGGTCAATCCCTGTTTTGCAAGATCATCTGCATAATATTGCTGAATTTCACTTCTGGTACGACGAATCATAACTTCACGAATCAGCTTGTCACGGATCACTTCCGAATTTTCTCGAAGCTGCTCCATGTATGCCGCTGAGCCTTTCGGTTTCTTAGCAAGTTTTGCATTCAGACCACGAAAAAATCCTTCAATATTTTTAATACCGTTAATCGTGCCACTCTGCTTTGCCTGGAACAGATAAATCTGATTTTCCACATCACTGGTATAATTGTTAATAGGTGTTGCAGAAATTAAAATAACCTTTTTCCCACGACAAATCTGATGCAATTCTGTAAATGCCTCGGTGCCGCTGTTACGGAAACGATGCGCCTCGTCAACAAACACATAAGAGTATTTATCAGTCCCTCTTGCAATAATCTTGTCTAACTTACCAAGAGATTCCACATCACAGCGGGCAACATCAAATTCCTGCAAAACACTTCTCCAGTAATCGACCAATACAGGCGGACACACAATCAGCTTATACGCATTTCTGTTGAAACTGTTTGCAAGCATGGCGCAGATATAAGTTTTACCAAGACCTACAACGTCTGAAATAAATACGCCATTATACGCATCCAGTTTCTGTCTCGCCTGTGTTACAGCATCAATCTGATACTGTAAGCGCATATATCCTTCTGGAAGCAATGTTTCAAAATTCTCTTTGTCTGCATTGATTTCTTCTTTGAAGAATTCATATAGTGTTTTCAAATACAGCTGATAAGGGGTAATATCATCCCTCATCCAAGTGTGCTGTTCTACGGCTTCGATATAAGTGTCACGAATATCCGTACTCTGCATCCACAATTCTTCAAATTTATCCAATGCAAACTTGACATCTGCGTAATCTTTCAATTCCACATTAAATTCAAGATTATTTACTAAACCGGCTTCAGAAAAGTTACTGGAACCAGTAATCACACTTCCAAATGTGTCTGGTACTTTCTCCTGATCCTTGCGCATGATATAAACCTTTGCATGAATCGGTGCTTCGGTGTACATACGCATTTCCAGCTTTCCGGATTTCAGCCAATCCATAAAAACTCGGACACCTTTTTCCACCTGTGCAGAACTTGTTGCTGTTTCAAACTCTTTTTCAATTTCATCTGAAATAATCTCTTTGCCATCGGCAGTTGAGATAGCAGCATACTTTGCCTCATCATTTACACGGTCAATGATTTTAACTGTATATCTATCGACATTTAGACCAACCAATATTCTGATTTTTTCTACTTGTTCCAGAGCTTCGTACATTTTGAAAAAGCCGCTGGCTCTGAAATAACCAACCAGAACATCAAAGAATTGCGTATTGCTTTTCAGAATGGCTGCAAAGCGGCTGTATAAGTCTCTTTCCGGCTCATTCGTAAAAAATTTCAAATCTGTGTGAACCATGATGTTTCCTCCCTGTGTTATCTCAAACGGCACTTTCCAAAATGTGTACCTATCTGTAAAATGCCTGTTTTTTTCATTAACCTAAATCATACCACAAAAACAAGCGTTTTTCCATATATTTAAAGGCTTTCTACTGTACGTCAAGTCAGATTTTTTCCTGTATCGAAAAGGTACACATTCCTGTAAAAATACCTGTTTACAACAACTTGGCTTTTTCGTAAATTTCCGCTCGATAGCGAAATGTAGACATTGGCATTCCACACGCTTTAGCAGCTGCCAGACCAGTAATTTTACCGTTTTTCCATTGTTGATATATCTCGTGGAAGTTCTCCGGCAATGGACTTGGAGGTCTTCCAAAACGAACACCTCTCTTCTTTGCAGCGGCAATCCCCTCTGCCTGTCTCTGTCTGATATTTGTTCGTTCATTTTCTGCAACAAAAGACAATACCTGCAAAACAATATCACTCAGGAAAGTTCCCATAAGATCTTTTCCTCGGCGTGTGTCCAAAAGAGGCATATCCAGAACTACAATATCAATTCCTTTTTCTTTCGTGAGTATTCGCCACTGTTCTAAAATTTCAGCATAATTTCTTCCAAGTCGATCTATGCTTTTCACATAAAGCAAATCGTCTTTTTTTATTTTTCTTAACATTCGTTTGTACATCGGACGTTTGAAATCCTTACCGGATTGCTTATCTACAAAGATATTTTTCTCAGGGATAGACATTTCTTGTAATGCGATAAGCTGCCTGTCTTCGTTCTGATCCTTGGTACTGACACGAACATAACCATATACATTTCCCATTGTTCCTCCTTCGTATAGGCAATCTGCCAATTCCAGACCGCACTATTTGAATTGTCGAATTACACCTGATATTTTACCTTGCTGTTATATAAGCATTACAAAATGCCAGCTCTGAAACTGGCATTTTGAATGAATATCGCCTGTAAAACGACATTAAGTTGCAACTTGCTCCAAAAGTTTTCTGCTGGCATTCATGCCGTATTTTTTACCACACTCACTGAAAACTTTTCGTCTTTCCTCAGAAATCGGCGGTAGCAAACGAATAGATACTCTGGATTTATCCAAAACGTAAGTCACACTGCCTTCGGCTGTCCATCTGTCCAACCTTGCCAGATGCGGATACTTTTCTGCATATTCTGCAAGCCTACGTTTCAACGATGCGTTGAAAGTGTAAATCTGGACAGTGTCATCTCCCTCACTGGTCAAAATAATAGCTTCTTTCTCATACTTAGATAATCTCATCTGTTTTCTCCTTCTTTTTTTTTATTTAGAGATTGTCAAAATCTCTATGTAATGTGGAAATGCAACACTACCTGCAATTCCACAAACAAGCTTTTTGCCGTTCTACCCTCGATGTTTCCTTGGAGGCATATCCCCTGTGCGGTGCTGTCCAGTCTCCCTTACGGAAGCGCTCCCTTTATGATCGTGGCGGTTTATTTCATCTCAGACGGTCATTCAATTTTTCGTTCATCTCTGAACTGGCTACATCATACACCGAAAAATCGAAATTCACGGATTATTTCCATGATCGAAAATTCACGCAAAAATACCCCATTTTTTCCGATTGGAAAATATGAGGCTGATTGTAACTTTATGAAGAAATATGGTAGAATATCTGTATCAGGAGGATGCCTATGAAAGACCAATTATCAATACAAGAAAAACTGTGGGATCTTAGAAGGGATCATGGTTATAAACTGGAAGAAGTTGCTACCGCAGTAAATGTGGTACCTGCAACTATTAGTAAATATGAAAACAAAGAAACCAAGGAATATAATATTGTTACTCTTAATAAACTGGCAGAATTTTATGGTGTCTCTTTGGAATGGCTTGTTGGCAATACCGAAGTACGAACATCTTCGCTTACCGATATAGATAATTTAATGTTAGACGATGAAGCCATAGAACTTTTGAAAAGCGGACGCTTCAACAATAGACTCTTTTGCGAAATTATCAAACATCCTGACTTTATAAAACTGATGACAGATACCGAAATTTACGTTGACGGCATTGCTACCATGCAGATTAAAAACATGAATGACTGGCTGGATGCTATTCGTCTTCAGATTATTCAGCAGAACAATCCGGATGCCAATGACTTGTATCTGAAAGTTCTGGAAAGTTCTCATATTCAGGAGGAAGAATATTTCTTCCATACCATTCACAGTGATTGGGACAATATTATCCGCACCATTCGTGAAAACCATGAACACGCTGCCGAATCCGCACCAATCGAAAGACCTATGTCCAACGACAAAAAGGTGCAACGTTTCTTGCAGACCCTCAAATTCAAGAGCAACCCTATCGAGGAATTCTGGCATTTCTTCTGTGATGAGATGCAGATTCCGTTTGACCATCTTTCCGTGGAAGAACATAAGGTCATGAAAGATGTGTTTAAGAGGTCAAAACTGTTAAAGGCTCTGCCGAATCGTAAAAAAAGCAAAAAAAAAATATAGGGTATGTTGAAACATAACTCTTCAACATACCCTACCTTATATAAACCATTGTTTTGTTCAAATTTCGTGAGCCTGTGAAGAAAAGTCTGTAAATAGGATTCTTCTATGATAAGAACGGGTGAAAGTTTTGAAAAATAAGCTTTTCACCCTTGTTTTATATATACCATCCGTTTGATGGCATGTCAATAACAGGCGGCTTTTCCGCCTGTTTTAACCTGGATATGAATTTAATCTGGCAGCCGTCCTTCATACATAATACTCAACTCACCATACACCTGGCCCCAGTTTCGGATGGTAGTTGTCCATTTTTTGGTGGCTTCAAAGGTGGCCAGATACAGGGCTTTCAGTAGTGCTGTATCGCTCGGGAAAACGCTTCTCTGCTGGTTGAGTCTCCGATAGGTGGAATTTAATGATTCTATGGCATTGGTCGTATATATGACCTTCCGCACATCTGTTGAAAATTTGAAAATCGGAGAAATCGCATCCCAGTTATCTTTCCAGCGTTTCATGGAGTTCGGATATTTCGGCGTTCATTTCTCTGTTACCCGGTCAAGTGCGTCCAGGGCTTTCTTCTCGTCAGATGCCTGATAAATTGTTTTTAAATCCGTTGCAAAGGCTTTCCTGTCTTTATCCGGAACATATTTCAGCGTATTCCGTACCTGATGTACGATACAGCGCTGATACTCTGTTTTCGGAAAGGCAGCTGCAATAGCTTCCTTGATTCCAGTCAGACCATCTGCACAAAGGATCAGGATGTCTTTTACACCGCGGTTTTTTAATTCATTCAGGACAGACAGCCAGTATTTGGAGCTCTCATTATCACCAACCTGAATGGTTAGGACTTCTTTCTTGCCATCTGTACTGATACCCAAAATCACATATGCCGCCAGTTTTCGGATGATGCCGTTATCCCGCACTGAATATTCTGCGGTGGCGGAGCCACCCAATCTCCTGGAATAGAGCCATGGAATCCGTTATCGAGAGCCAATCGTCCGATGGTGGGAGCCATGACCCGTGTCGTGGCTC
>NZ_JACJLR010000067.1 GCF_016902345.1 Mediterraneibacter glycyrrhizinilyticus
GGGCGGATGGCCGCCCCATCACAGGAAACATTCCATGACAGATATCCTGGCAATCTCATGTCAGCATGACAGAGCGAGATCATGACAGCCAAGGAGAGCATTAACACACACATCACAACCAATGATCTGATCACCACATTAAAGAACATGAATGTTGCTAATATTCATGATATTGAGTACATGGCACTGTATGACGGGAGCAAAACCCTTGATGCATTAACAAAGTTAACTATGATGCCCTTGGACAGGCTTCATTACAAACCCAAAGAGTTAAACAGAATGATAAAAAAATTTTTACAGTAAGGTACACATACAACATTTCTGCTTATCAGTTCGAGCCGAAACCCCTTGAAACCAGAGGAATTTCGGCTCTTTTTGTTTAACTAAGTGTCGAAAACGAAATTCTCATGCATCTGCGCGCCAAAAAGAAGTCCGCAAAAGAGATTTCCCTTTACGAACCCATCGGCACTGACCGGGAAGGCAACGAAATCAAACTTTACGACGTCATTGAGACCGACGAGGTCGATGTCCCCGAAAAAATCTATCTCAAGGAAAACATTCAGAAACTCTACGAAAAAGTCGAAAACGAGCTTTCCCCAAGAGAAAAGCTCGTTTTAAAAATGCGTTATGGTCTTTATAACGGTGAAGAATACACCCAGCGGGAAATCGCCAGATAGCTCGGGATTTCCCGCTCTTACGTCTCACGGATCGAGAAGAGCGCGGTGGAAAAGCTGCGGGATTTCTTCTGAATTATTGTGTCGCTGCCTACTGTATCCGTCTCCGATACCGATAAATCAGAACCGCTCCCGCAGCCGCTGCGGCGGGCAAGATACAGCTGAGCAGAATCGTCCACAGCCAAAAGTACCCCACATGGATATTGGTCCGCTCCTGAATATTATTGATATTTCCCGCGGTATCACTCAGGGCAATCCCTATATTGTGCCATCCCTTTTCCAGCGTAAAGGTAAGTGTCCCTTCCTCCTGCGAATAGTCAAACTCACTCTCTTCCCCGTTGTCATAGATCTTGGTCGCCGTCTCGTCAAGCAGTTCATTGATCCCGGTGATCGTGACAGTCTGCCGGTCATCTCCAAAATACCAGTGCCATGACGCAAGCTCCTCCGGGAGCTCGCATTCCGGCGCCGCACTGTCGATATGCATGGCTCCAAGGTCAACCCGTTTCCCGTCATTCTTCACTGACAAATACAGGTCTGCATCTGTATCGTCGTCAAAGCTGTCCCGGAAGAAATCTGACCTTAGAGTATAATTATAAACAGTAAATCCATAGATACTATCGTCGGCCGACACCTGTGCATTCGTGTACAGCTCGTCCGCGTTCATGTCCCGCAGGACAACATCCACATCTGTCCCTGCTTTTGCCATCACAAGGATCTCCAGGTCCTTAAAGCTGTCCGGCCTCATGCTGATGGGAGTCCCGTCCTCATACTGGAAGGAATACAGGCCGGAATTCCTCTCCGCATTGCTGTCCATGATAAAGGCAAGTACATCCTGATTGATCACTCTTGCATATGTATTCACATTCAGCTCACTTCTGTTGCCCGCAGTATCCACGGCTGTCACTTCCAGCGCGTATACCCCATCTTCCGTAAAATCAGGTACTTCGAAGCTTCCTCCGCCTACGATACCCTCATGCTGCGCATCCCCGTCCAGATAGACACTCGCCGGCTCCATGACCAGCGCCGCCTCAGAGCTTGTATAGTCCGGCTTCCAGACGGTCAGGGAATACTCCAGATGCTCAATATTCAGGTCGCTGAATTCCAGTGTCGGCGAAGGCTCCTGGGCCCTGTCGTAAGCGTAAATGTCCAAGAACTCTGTATCGTCAGAACTTACATAAAATCCGTTTTTCTTTTCAATGACAGGTGCAGTCGTGTCGATTTCAAAAACCACTGTGGAACGGGAATCCGAAGTGTTGCCCGCCAGATCTTGGGGCGTCATTTCAATCCGGTATACGGCCTCCGCTCCCACTTCAAATGTAAGCGAGTGCACATCCCCGTCATCCACCCACTGCCCTGCGCTGACCGCACTGTCCATATCCGTCATCCCATCTGCGGAATGTTCTGCTCCGGCCTCTTTCTCATATACACGGAGCCCCATCAATTCCGGATCAAAATGATGTTCCGTGACAGATATGGTCACTGTCTTCTCTTCCCGGAAGCTGTTCTCCGTCTCCGGGCTGCTAAATTCTGCAAAGTTATCCGTGACGACAGGACTGGTCTTGTCAACATAGAAAAGATGCTCATTTCCTCCGCTGTAACTTACTGCCGCCTTGCGGCCTCCCAGGTCTGAGCCTTCGATGTCGAAGGTGTAATCTCCTTCATCAAAGACGATCACCGCCGCATATTGGTCTATGGACACCCTTGAAAACGTCACATCCGGCACATCTCCGATTTCATTCTGGATCGCAGTCTTTATGAGACCTGCATCAAAATTGCGTTCTGTCACTGTCACGTCTGCGATCCGGTCGGCATTATAATAGAGATCCGAATCATCGTCATCGCGGAAAGCCACGTGAATAACCGGGTCTGTCTTATCAATGGTGAACCGTCTGCTCGAGACAGTTTCCGCCTCGTTTCCCGCCCTGTCAGCCGCTGAGACTGACAGCACAATATCATTATCATCCGTGTTATATACAAATGTCCTGGATACCTTTGTCACAAGATTCTCATCCGTCTCTTCCACGACCCAGCCGTCCTCCAGCTGATCGCCCGCCTGATATCCCGTGTTATTCAACGTGATCCTTTGGTCTGTCCCGGTCTTTTCCGAAGTCTGGGAATACGCAATCTCCCGGATACCGGAAACCCGATCTGTAATAACAGCCGTAATGCTGATGTCTGACACGTACAGCGCATTGCCCGCCGCGTCAGCATACTCCGTGGAATTGCCATCAGAGATCTCGACAGACGGTCCCTGATCATCTATGACAAAGGCACGGGTCGTCACTTCCTCGGAGCTGTTGCCCGCATTGTCAAAGCCTTCTGCATAAATCTGTCCTTTAAATCCGGAAGGAACCGAAATCCTGGCTGTCCCATCCGTCACAGGCGCAGTCCCTGTCAATTCCTCCTGTCTGATCCCGTTTTCGTAAGGAACCAGGCGGTAATCAATCCGATCCATGCCTGATACGGCGTCGGACGCAGTGACGTCCACCTCAAAATCCGTCTTAAAATAATAGCCGTACTCTAAGTAATCGATAAAGTCTGAAGTTTCTGCCGTGCCGTCAGCCGACGCAGGGATAAACTCATATTTTTCGATTACCGGGGGAGTCCGGTCCAGTACGATCTGTTCTGACCGATATGTTTTCATCTCATTTCCCGAACGGTCTGTATACATGATGTCAATCGTATACGTTCCATCCTCTGTCAGTTCGATGTATCCGGTCCGTTTATCCCCTTGGCTGGTCCATTCCTCAACAGCGTATTCCTCTCCGTTGACAAGGACTTTTACATCCTCTGCATAGAAATTTGCTTCTGTAACCGTCACTTCAGCCCGTATGCCATCCTCGCAGGTATGATCATAATACAGGATCGAATCTGTATTTTCCCTATTCGCATATTCAGCTTTGTTCCCGGTATACAGCTCCATGGTTCTCCGGTCCCGGATCTGCTGAGGCTCGGGATAGCGGACCGCGCGGTCCGGCGCAATGGTATCCACAACCAGCACATGTCCGTTCTCCGTCTCAATCACGCTTCCGTCTTCCTGCTTTACAGCCCCGTTGCTGTCATGCACCTGGCTGGTATTTCCCGCCTTATCTGTCACGGTAAAGCTGATGCTCCCGCGATACTGCTTCGCCTCATCCCCGGCGAGCACAAAGGATGCCACGGCCTTCTTTCCCCCGTCTTGATAAATGAAACTGTCATCCGTGCAGCTGATCTCTCCGGTCTCCCGCTCCACATTCACCGTCGTACTGGTGCCGTCCTTCTGCTCATATGTCCAGGTGAAGCAGGCAATACCGGAAATATCGTCCTGTGCCGAAAGGGTGACTGTTACGGAAGGATTATAGAACCCAAACGACAGGATTTCTAAAATTGTGCTGATCGGATTTGTGTCATATACAATTTCAAGGCCGTCCGGTGCTGTCCGGTCGATGATAAACGGCCGGTCCTCTTCATAGGTCCCACTGTTTCCGGCCATATCTGTGCATTCCAGTGAAAAATCATACTGTGCGTCCGTGTCAAACATCAGAACATTTTCTGCTGTATATGTACCGTTTTCGCCTTTCCACTCAGCTCTCTCCAGTGACCGGGCCAATTCCCTTCTCAGACGGTCTTCCTCTTCCAGAGCGTCTCCGTTTACATCCGTGGCAGAAAACTGTGTAAATCCCAGTTCATCCGGATTGAAATTAGCCTCTTGAACCGTCACTGTGGCTGTCCGCACCTGGTTATACCCCGTCACGTCCTCAGGCAGTTCGTCCGGAGTATACTGAACTGTGATCACCGGATCTGTCATGTCAAGAATATGCTGAGCAGATGTATAAGCACTGCTGCTGGCTGCTCCGGCATACTCGCTGCTGAAAATCGTATATCCTTCTGCCTGGATCGTTATGGAATATGCTTCTTCTGTATTTAATTCTACTGTATATGTGTACAGCCCTGCCTCTGAATCATACTCTAAGGCAACCGGCTCGCTTACGGAATTTTTATATAAGGCCAGCGCGCCTGCTGCCACAGCGTCGTCTGACACTGTCAAAGACACTGCGATCCGGGAGGACCTGTAGAAATATCTGGAGTCCGCATCGCACTGTCCGCTGTCTATCTCAGCGCCGGTCTCATCTACGATCCGGTCTGCCTCCGGGTAGGAGATCTCGATAAACCGATTTCCCACATCTGCATTTTCCCCGGTATTGCCGGCAGCATCATCCGCCTCGATCCTGCGGACGCTCTTCCACTCGTCTGCCGTCATATCTTCTATAAATCTTCCGTTTCGGTCCTGCGCGACAATATGAGGGGTATTCTCTCTGTCATACCATGTAATAGAAGAGACTCCTGCTGTTTCATCCACAGCGGTAAACTCGATTTCGTATGTATTGGTACGCCTGTCAAAATTCGCATCCGCAGGCGCGGACATCTTGATATCCGAAGGAGCCGCGGAATCCATCTGATATGACAGGGACACTGTGTTGGTCTCTTCCTGCGTCTGAGAATTTCTCAGCAGGATATCAACCGTCCCATCTGCGGATTCTGCCTGGACAGCCACCTGGTCTGCCCACGCCTCCCCATTCCAGATCTGGTCAAAGCCGCCGTCGGAAATCGGCGTAATAATAAGCGGATATTCTCCATTGTACCATCCGGTATCAGGATCCGGCTCACTGAAAGAATAGTGGCTGTTCTCTTCCGGGGTCACTTTTCCATACACAACATCCTCTGATCTGGCATTCCTATAATTCTCCTCGTCATCGCTGATATACTCTGCATATATAAGGTGCTTATCATCCGTTCCAAGCCGCACGTATGAAAGGGTGGCTGCACCGTCCGATAATCGTCTTCTCCCGGCAGAGCTGCCGTCGATATAAAACACCACCCATCCCTCCGGTTTCGGTGCAGAAGGATTCTCGCGGTGAGTCACCACTGCGGTAATATCAGCCCGGGACTGCAGGATATTCCGGCCCTGCACGTCCACCGTTACAATCGGCTCTGCGGCTGAGACATTCAAGACGGCAGACGGCCTGGCCGCGGCCGAAAGTTCTGTCTCAACCGTGCAGGAATAGGTTCCCGCATCCTCATGGGTCACTGCGTCAAGGGTTAAGACCGCCGTGGTCTCCCCTTCCAGTCTCTCATCCTCGAAATACCACTGAAAGTCTGTCGGCTCAGTCCCCGTATAATTGACTTCAAACCACACCCGGCTGCCAAAAGATTGTGGCGTCTCCACACTCTCCATGCTGCACTCCGGAGCCTGGGTGTAGAGTGTGACCGGGATCTCCATATCGTGATCCTCGATCTGAATGCTCTCTTCTTCCGGAACTTCGTATTCATTTTCCCCCACATCAATCGTATAGGTATAGGTGCTTTCCTCATAAAGTCCCTCGAAAGTCACCTCATTTTCATTTACGCTTGATGCGGATATCTCATTTCCTCCCTCGTCTTTCAGCAAAACACTGACACCGGAGACAGGGGTGCCCAGCTTATTTGCAAAGACAAATGTCACTGTATGCGGATCTCCCGGGGAGGCATAAGCCTGCGCCGACGGCTCCAGCATTGTCAGCAGCATCAAAGCGCTCATCACTGCCGCGGCCGCTCTCTTCCAGAAGCCTCTGCGCGGTCCGCAGATCTTGTTTCTATCCGCCCTCATAGCTCTCATCTGCCTCCTTCCTGCCGCCCGCCGGCCGGAGATTGTTCTAACACATCCCGGAACTGCTCTCCGAACAGGGTTTTTGATTTCTGTCTTTTGTATTTGTGAAAGTACATCAAAAATCCGATCAAAAAGCAGATCACAGCCAGGACCGCTGTCAGAATAATCGGCATTGTCACAAATACAGAGTCATATTTCAGATCCAGCGCTGTCTCTATTCTCCCATAGATTCCAGTGGCATAACTGATCCCGAAGAGAACAGCCAGAACTGCCGCGATAATGCAAAAGCCCTTTGCAAAAGCTGTCAGCACATATTTTAGGAGCGGAATCCTGTTAAATATCTTATTCATCAACTTTTTCATAGCCCCTCCTCCAATGTAATCGTCTTAAAGAAATTCTGGACTTCCTGCCGGGTAATCCCATTCGCCTCGGCGATCATATTGATATATTCGTCATTGTCCAGGACATTTTTCAGCTTTACCACCGCGCTGCGGAACTCACTGTTATCCTGATAGGCCAGCAGAGTCTCATACCCCTCCAGAATTCCCGTCTTACCGGTCTCTATACTGTATATGGCATACGCCAGGTCATAACCGATACTGTTCTCCACATCTCCCAGCTTTACAACAGCGGTGGATATCTCCCGAAAGCTGCGGGTATTGGCATGTTCCATGATCTCGTCGACTCTCTGCGGCAGCGCCTGCGGATCATCGATCTTTTGAAGCAGATCTGTCAGCATCTGGGCTTCATACTCTGAAATATCATTCCCGTTATATGTAAAAGCAGCGATTTTTTCATAGGTGCTGTCTATCTGTCCCGCGCCTGCGGAATCGATCAGATTGCCCGCGGTTTCCTCCAGCCTGTAAAACTGCGTGTCATTATAGTCTGCTGTAAGGCTGTCCCATTTTCCCGTGGCAATGTGAAACGCCGCTGCCCGGTAGATTCCATACACGATCAGAGAAATCAGGAAGCAGGAAAGCATGACGCCCCCGATCCGAAAGGCATTGCGCACCTTGACGCTTTCTTCTTTCACAATGGTCGGCACTGAGTTCCTGGCATCCTCCAGATCCTTTTTCAATTCCGTATAGGAGTGATAATATTTCTTATTATCCGGATCCGTATAGCCTGAAGTACGCTTTCTTGTACATTTTCTGATAATATGATCCAGCTTCTTATGATAATACTGGGAGGTACAGGACAGATCTCTTCCCGTATATAAGTCCTCCCGCAGAAAATATTTCTGGTAGAACGCGTGGGGGTCTTCCGCAAACAGCCTGTTCTTCGTAACCAGCTCATAAATATTCAGGCACTCCCAAAAGGCCGCCCCAAGAGAGAAGATATCGCTTTCCACTGACATTTTCCCTTTTTCAAATTCTGACGAGAAGGGGAACTCAGAGCCGGATCCGGCCTCTGAATAACACTCCGGCGCAGCGTATCCCAACGTCCCGTACTGGTATAAGCGGTCGATTGTTTCCGGGCGGCTGTAATCCGCCTCTGTCAGATTACTGTACGCAAAACGCTGTGCCCTGGTGACCTTGTACGACTTGCCGAAATCGATCAGCACCAGTTCCTTACCGTACCGGGTAACCATAATATTCTCCGGTTTAATATCCAAGTGCAGCACGTATTTCTGCTCCGTAATATACTGCATGATCTCGCAGAGGTTAATCATAAAGAGCAAAATCTGATCCTGATATTTCAGAATATTTTCATAGTTGTAGCTCGCAGCAGCCGCCCTCTTCTCATCACTGCTGTAATCGCTGTAATTGACTACTTTGGACAAGCCATTTCCAACAGGCTCGATCCGTCTTAGTTTCCAGTATTCCTCCCGGCAGAATTCATCCAGGTTCCACCCGTCGATGAATTCCTCTACCACGCAGAAATACCCCTCATTTGTGATGACACCTCCGGGGACATAGCTGCATTTCACGCTGAAATCCCCCAGATCCTCAATGACATCATTGATCTTGACAACAGACCGGCAGTCTTTGAGATCTTCAAATATCTTCCATTCCTCGTCTTTAAACCGGCTTAACCGGTCAATGACCTCCCCGTTCATGCGGACTGCTCTCGGCTTAAATTTTAATACGCATGAAAACTTGATCTCGCCGTCCTGCTTAATCTCCAGTCCCTTGTAAACAATACTCTCGGTGCCCACAGCGATGAATCCGTCCTGATTGATGCCATAGGAGACATCAATCACATATCTGTGTTCCGTGCTGATTAATTCATTACTCATCTGAATCTGTATCCTTTCTCTTTATCTCTTCAAAAAGCAGGCTGTAAATAGACTCGTTGGACTCACTGTCCAGGACAGACAGTCTGAAAATTTTTCTTTTTTGTTTTTCCCGAATCACCACATATCCGTCATCATCTGCCGTGTTTTTCCAGTCAATGCTCATCCTTTTCCCCTCCAATTGCTCTGATCATTCTGCCGCTTCTTCCGTGGGCGGATTTCTGTTGAACTCCCCGAGTTCTTCGTCCAGCTTATTGTAATTATCCTTAATATCCTTCACGACACTATTGTTGATACTGTCCAGGATATCAGCAATGCCTCCGATATTGTCCAGGATATGGTCTGTCTCCATTTTATAGGCGTCTGCTCCGGCGCCCTTCCATTTATCGAGCAGCGCGGCGTTAATGTCATTGAATTTCTTCTTGATCTCATCAAATTCTTTGACAGCTTCCTTACTCTCACTTTCAAACTTTTCCATTTTTTCAATGTCCGCGGATACAAAGCCATCTGCCATCATCTTCCCCTCCTTGCTTTTCCATGACACTCTTCCAATATATAGTATCAAGAATTTATCTGTTTTCCAATGATATTTTTATCTGATTGAACAAAGTTTCTTCCACTTATCGTCCACAAAAACAATACGGAGCCTGTTTTTCCTGGGCAGGGTTTTATAGTTTTCCTTTATTTTTTTGACATATGTATCAAATTCTTCATCCGCTGCTTTCCGCTCGTCCGGACACAGCCACACCATAGATTCCGCCAATGCCGCGAATTCTTTTTTCCTCAGCTCTCCCTCAAAACG
This sequence comes from Mediterraneibacter glycyrrhizinilyticus, assembly GCF_016902345.1. Classification (GTDB taxonomy): domain Bacteria; phylum Bacillota; class Clostridia; order Lachnospirales; family Lachnospiraceae; genus Mediterraneibacter; species Mediterraneibacter glycyrrhizinilyticus_A. Next base: position 9,339 of record NZ_JACJLR010000067.1, read on the forward strand.
CACGATCGTCCCATCCATATGGATCTCAAGGCAAGAGTTTGATACTGTCAGTACTTTCATCCGATTATCAGCTTTGCACAGAAGATTCCCCTCTTCATCATAAAAAGAGATGTCATACCCCGGATTCGCCCGTTCCCATTCCGCACATACTGTCTCCCTGACCCGCTGCTTCTCCCGGCGATCTATGTCAGCAAGATTCGTAGTATAGGGAAACTCGGGATTTCTAAGATTTGAAATGAATTTATCGCCAGCGAAAGCCGGAATGCCCGAAAGACGATCTGCCAGCTGATTTCTCTCTTCCATAGGCATAGGATATTCCTCCACGATCTTATAAATTTCTTCCGCAAGAAAAACAGAAGAACTCTCCCCTCTTCCAAAACCACCGCAGATCCGGTAAGCAGTACCTGACAATTCAATATCAAGATTCTCTCTGCCCAGACTAATCACCCTCATATTTATCTCCTTCCTGCTTTTTAAAACAAATCAGCAACGTTCATTTGGCGTCTTTTAATGTCAGCGTTCTGCCGATAACCCGGATGTAACGGCGCCTCCTGCTCCTGAGAACACTCCTGATAAAAACGAACCAATCTGCCAAGTCCTCAGAATCCCATCTATACTTGTTACATGCGGATTCACATTTAATATCACTCTCTCAACCGTCAGCCATGTTTGTCCGATCATTCTGCCATTTGGCAAAATTTTCCCAAGCATATCCTGATTCATTATCGTCATAACCCCGCCGGATGAACGCATTGCATACGATGCGGACGCCGAATCCCACGCCAGATTTCCTACAGGCTTGGCAATGTTTTGACTTTCAATAGTTGACTCTAATGTAGTGCGCCCTAAACTTGCTGCTTTATCTTTTGCAATGTACTGTCCGTCTTTTCCCAGCCCTGCCCAAAATGTAGACGTATCAGACTGAACAAAGAATTGGAATTTATCAGCGCCGCCGATTGCATTTCTAAAATTAGAGTCTTTTCTCCAACTCTTGCTGAACTCGCGGAGCGCACCATTTTTGACTCCTTTTATTCCATTATAGATTGATCCAATCGAATATAAGCCATTCGAAATCATGCTTGTCCAGTTCAATGCAGACTGCCATGCATTAAACGTCGGATTATCAATATTCCCCCAGGTATCGACAATGTTCAATACAGATGACCCGACCGTCGACCCCACGGCAACGACTGCCACTGTGAAGCTTATTATAGCAGCCGCTGTCATTGCTGTCCCGGCAGAAACTCCTGCTACCGTGAGCAGAGTCGATAACAGCGGGACCAGCGCGGCGCCGCCTGTCATAACCACCGCTGCAATCGCCAGAGCGGCCCCCACTATGATCGCTGCTGTTGTCACGATCTCCTGCCAGTGTTCCGCGCACCACGCGGCCGCATCATCAAACCATTCTTCCAAGAAATTTTTCTCAGCATCCGGCTTCAGATAATTGTATTTGTTATAAAAATCTTCTTTACTCTGGTTAATCACTGCCGCCGCTTCTTCATCGATGCGCACAACTTCAGCCGTGAATTCTTCTGTCTTTTGGCTGAACGCCTCGAGGGATTCCACCTTCTGCTCCTGAAGCTGTGTAGACGCCTGAACTTGTTCAATCACATCGTCCAGATTACACACGCTTTTCCTGATATTTACGGCCTTTGACTTCAGAGAGAACAGCTCGGATGAATAGTCATCCACACTTTTTTTGACCTCACCTATCAAAGACGGCATCTGATTCATTTTTCCGGCATATAGAGCAATCGTTGCCATTCACACACCTCCCCGGCTTAGGAAGCCTTACTGATACGAATCCTGCCATAAGAAAAAGTGGATATTTCCGATGTGTTTACTGATTTGCATTTCGTATCTTTTCTTTTATCACTATTTTCTGCGGATCAACATTTTCTGCTATATAAGACTCCATCTTGCCTGTGGCATAATCGGCGAGCAGTCTGGTGACAGCTCATGAAATCAGCAACATTCCACCTATGCTCTGCTTTTGTATTATCCATATATTGCGCAAATTACGTTCTCTATTTCAGAAATAAACTTCTTCGGCGAAAATCTCCTGGAATTAAAAGAGACACTAAAATAATCTTCATCCAGCCCAATTTCAAAAACACACTCCCAGATAAATTCATCCATATTCTTGGTATAAGCAAAAATTTCCAAATTATCTCTATCATCTATTATGGATTTCTCCGAAAAGTAAAAGGTAACTATTTCAGGTTCGCTTTCTATCACTTTATCTAAAAGATTTTCATCACACTTTGTCAGACAGTTAACCCACAAATAATCCGTATAAATGTCATCACTTTGCCCCCTATATAAGCCATATCTTCCATTATTATTCTCCATTTCTCTGCAAAGACTGCTATTATTCTTTGCACAAATAATCTCTGCATAAACATTTTGTATACCTGTCATCTTCATCAATTTAATAAAGGGCTGCGAGCTGGTTTTTGTATATCCGTAGCTATAACTTTTCTTATTTTTAATCAACGCGAGACACCTCCCCAAAACTTAAACCGCTGCCAAATATTACCGAGAAATAAAGTCCAATAGGAATATGACCACAATTAATACCGAGCCATGGAACATTTCCCTTTACTCCAGGCAAATGCATATGAAAAAAATTAGGTAATTTTAAATGATTTCTACTAGAGACATTTCCTATAATGCGCGTATCAACGTCCACTCTAAAAGTCTTTCCTATTTTAAATAAGGTCCCCCCACTATTGCCATCTGCTGCAATTCTGTCTGGAGATAAAATTTTAAATACTCCCTCCTTACCGATTCCTCCTTTTTTTCCAGTCCTTACACCTGACTTTGCGGCAATCCTAAACCCACTGCTTAGTGCCATAGAAGTTCCAGCCATAATTCCCCCAATCATAAAGCCGCCTGCAAAGCCATCCCCAAAAGCATTTAAGGAATTACCTATAATTGTTCCGATGTCCTCACCCTGAACAAGAGATGAAACAATAGAAATTCCCGCATTAATTCCTCCTGTTATTGCACCTGATGTCAGTGCAGCTTTTAATCCGGAAAGCAGCATTGGCAGAAAAGAACCACCAGTAATCCATGATAATAATGCTCCGATAACAATAAAAGAAAGACCGATTAGTATCTCTTTCCAGTGTTCTTTACACCACTCAGCCGCACTATCAAAACATATTTCCAGGAAGTTTTTCTCAGCATCCGGTTTCAGGTAATTATATTTGTTATAAAAATCCTCTTTAT
>NZ_JACJLR010000068.1 GCF_016902345.1 Mediterraneibacter glycyrrhizinilyticus
AAGCTCCCGAAGCGCCGTTCGCGGCTAAGATGGATCAGTCTTACAGGAGAACTGTGACAGAGGTCGAGGTCACAGATACATCCTATACGATGACAACATACTATGCGGACGACATGACTGTTCTTGATAAATTTACGATCAACAAGACAGAGGAAAGTGCTGCAGTAGATACTACAGAACTGGATAAGCTGATCGCACAGGCTCAGGAACTGAATGAAGCAGATTATCCGGCAGACCTCTGGGCAGAATTTGAGACGGCGTATAATGCAGCAGTGAGTTTTGAAGCAGGACCGGATACAGAGCAGGCTGATGTGGATGCTTTGTATGCTGATCTGAAAGCGGCCATGGACGCTCTTGCGGCGAGCCTTCCGGGAACAGAAGATCCAGGAACAGAAGATCCTGGAACAGAGGATCCTGGAACAGAAGATCCAGGAACAGAAACTCCGGGCACAGATGAGCCGGGCACAGATGAGCCGGGAACAGAAGATCCAGGAACGGAAGATCCGGGGACGGAAGCACCGGGGACAGGAGATTCCGGAACAGAAACTCCGGACGGCAGCCAGGGAAGCGGAAACCAGGTGAATACAGGAAACAACGGAAACAGCGGTTCATCAGGAAGCGGCACAAGCAGCAAAACGGACGGAAACAAAACATCGAGCAGCACGCCGAAGACAGGAGATACAACGCCAGCATCTGCGACAGTTGTTCTGCTTCTCGCATCAGGCTGCGCAGTGGCTGTTCTTCTGAAAAAGAGGAAATCAATCTGAAAAAAATAAAAAAGTAAGGAAAAGAAAAGTGTGGAACAGGATTAAAGAAAACAGTATTGTTCTCTTCATCATACTTGCAACTGTTATAGTTACTGTGTTGCTGCAGAACTTCAGCTTTCAATCCTATTCGAGATTTTCTTCAGACACCCTCCACTACGAGAAAGCAGTCGTAGTGGAGGTTTCTGATGAAAGTCTGGAATATGACGAAGGGCTGGAGATTTATCTGGGCACGCAGGAGCTAAAAGTGGAAATGCTTGACGGTGAGGAGGAAGGAAGTGTATTAGAAGTAACAAATTATCTGACACAGACTCATAATGTGTATGCGCAAGAAGGGACAAAACTGATCATCAATGCAGACCGGCCGGAGAATGCGGATCCGTATTACTCGGTCTACAATTTTGACAGAACGGTGCCGATGGCAGCATGCTTTGCCGTCCTTGCCGCAGCGATCATCTGCATCGGAAAGGGTAAGGGAGTCAGGGCGATCGCCGGTCTGGCATACTCCATGTTTATGGTTATCTATCTTGTGCTGCCGGCAGTGTTTTCGGGATATTCGCCGATCGGGATGAGTATCCTCTGCGGGATACTTTCTACGGCAGTGACCCTTCTGCTGCTGAACGGGCAGAGTGAGAAGACATGGGCAGCCATTCTGTCGACCACGGTGGGGGTGATCTGTTCCCTCCTCTTCTTCCTCATCATGTCGGGACTTGTTCATCTTGACGGTTTCAGCAGCTCTGAGGCGGAGGGACTGGTGCTGATCAGCCAGGAGACCGGGCTTAAGATCAAAGATGTCCTTTTTGCGGGCGTTCTGATCTCATCTCTGGGTGCGATTATGGACACCGGTATGTCGATCGTGTCGGCACTGTATGAAGTCTATACACATAATCCTGGACTGAACACCAGGGAACTGTTTCTCTCCGGCATCGAGATGGGGAAAGACATGATAGGGACTATGACGAATACGCTGATCCTCGCCTTTACAGGAAGTGCGTTTATCACGCTGCTTGTATTTCTGTCCTATCAGGTGCAGGTGAACCAGCTGTTCAACTCCAATTACCTTACAATAGAGATCGCGCAGGGAATCTGCGGATCCTTCGGAATTGTGATCACTGTGCCGGCGGCCTCGCTGATCACGGCGGCTTTTCTTGTAAGAAAAAAGCGGAAAAGATAAAAGAAAAATAGATTTTGAGATGGAACCGGTATTTGCGGAAGAAAAGCGCAGATGCCGGTTCTGTTTTTGAGTTATGAACAAAGTCCGGAACCCTCTTGACAAAACAGCAGTGGCACGCTAATATTTAATTGTAAATATTTTAAAAATAAACTGATTTTGCGAGGCGAAAGATGAACTATTCAGTGGATACCCTGCTGTACGGGATGCAGTTCAGAAGACTGCTGGAGAAAGAGATGCAGCCCATCGAGACAGAATACGGTCTGTATAAGATCGATGTGCAGGTCCTGCTTTACCTGAAAAATGCCGGAGAACATAACACATCGAAGGATATCATGCAGCTTAACATGTTTACCCGGGGGCATATCTCGCAGTCCCTGAGCCGCCTTCAGAAGAAAGGGTATGTCAGGATGGAGCAGGATATGAATGACAGGAGATGCACCCACAATTATCTGACAGAGGACGCGTCTCATATCATTGATATGCTCGAAAAGATCTATGCGAAGATCAGGGAGATCATTCTTGAAGGTGTGACAGAAGAAGAAGAGAAAGTACTGATCACTGTCGCCCAGAAGATGACGTGCAATATCGAAAAAGTCCTCTGAACGCGGAATGGATAAAGAGCTGCATTACAGTCTGCACTGTAACGATCTTACAAAACAGGTGCTCTGAGATATATAACACAGGGCACCTTCTCCTTTGAGATATAGTTTAAAAATAAAATATTTATAAATTTAATATAAAGAAAGGGGAACACACGGATGGATGAAAAGAAATTAAGCCTTTATGCTCAGGAGAAACAGGAACTGTGTGTCACAAACGACTGGATCCCAAAGGAAATGTATGAGAAATATGGTGTCAACTGCGGACTCCGCGATAAAAACGGAAAAGGCGTGCTGACCGGACTGACCCGCATCTCAAAGATCGTCTCCTTTAAGGAAAAGGACGGAAGGAAAGAGCCCTGCGACGGTGAACTATGGTACCGGGGATACAATATCTATTCTCTGATCCGCTCTATCGGGAGCGGGGAATTCGGTTTTGAGAAGATCGCCTATCTGCTCCTGTTCGGCAGATATCCTAGTGAAGAGGAAGCGAAGGATTTCATACAGATCCTCGGTGAAGCGCGGGAACTGCCCCAGAACTTTACGAGGGATGTGATCATGAAGGCGCCCACAAAGGATATCATGAACACCATGACGAGGAGTATCCTGACGCTTGCATCCTATGACAAGCGGGTGTCGGAAAATACGCTGGAGGACAATATCCGCCAGGCAGTCCAGCTGATCGCGGAGTTCCCTCTGCTCGCAGTATACGGATATCATGCGTACAATCATTATGAAAACAACGGGAGCATGTACATCCACCGCCCGGATCCGAACCTGTCCACAGCGGAGAATTTCTTAAAGCTGCTCCGTCCGGATGAATCCTATACCGAACTGGAGGCAAAGGTGCTGGATGTGGCTCTGATCCTCCACATGGAACACGGCGGCGGGAACAACTCCACCTTTACGACCCGCGTGGTCACCTCTTCCGGATCCGATATCTACTCTGCCATAGCGGCGGCAATGTCCTCTCTGAAAGGACCCAAACACGGCGGGGCGAACATCAAGGTCATGGAGATGATGCAGAACATCCGTGAGAATGTATCCGACTGGGATGATACAGAAGAACTGAGAAACTATCTGGAAAAGATACTGGATAAGGAAGCCTTTGACCATAAAGGGCTGATCTACGGGATGGGGCATGCGGTCTATTCCATATCGGATCCGAGAGAGCGGGTGTTCAAGTCTTATGTGGAGAAGCTTGCGGCGGAGAAGGGCAGAGAGAAAGACATGCACCTGTATCAGTCCATCGAAAAACTGGCTCCGGAGATCATAGCGGAAAAGAGGCACATTTACAAAGGAGTCAGCCCGAACGTAGATTTCTACAGCGGATTTGTCTATGACATGCTGGAGATCCCGCAGGAGCTTTACACTCCGCTGTTCGCGGTGGCGAGGATCGTGGGCTGGAGCGCACACCGGATCGAGGAACTGATCGATATGGATAAGATCATCCGCCCTGCATATCTGAGCGTGATGGAAGAAAAAGAAGATCTGGATCAAAAATGAGGAGGAATCTGTATGGAGAAAATGATCATTTTTTACGATGACACCAAGCCGAGCTGCTGCAGATGCGCCGGCAGATTCGAAGAACTTGAGGCGGGAGTTCAGGACATACAGGAAATATCAGAAAGAACTCCATAAAAACCGGTAAAAGACCGGCAAGAGATCTGCATGGAAGGCGCAGCAGAAAGTTCGGCTGCCCAAACAGGAATGAAATATATTTGCGAAAACCGTGGATTTTGAGTATACTGTGAAAATGAGTATGAAAGCCGCAGGATGACCGGCTGCTGAGCCGGATCTCAGCCTGACCAGCAGACAGATTTTACAGAGGAGACAAGATACATGGACTTTCACAGAATATTTACTTCACGCTGCCTGATCACGGACGGAGCGATGGGGACCTACTACAGAGAAAAATACGGCGAGGGTTCGGGTGTGCCTGAACTTGATAATCTGAAAGCTCCTGAGAAGATACGGGAGATACACAGAGAATATATCGAGGCAGGGGCGGACATTATCAGGACCAACAGCTTTGCTTCCAACATACAGACACTGTGCAGGAAGCTGCCCGGACAGACAAGAGAGGAACAGCTCCGGACCGTCTATGAAAATGTTTCTGCGGCCTGCCGAATCGCCCAGTCCGCTGCAGCGGAGGCAGAGGGCAGACACGGAAGTGGAACGGACGGGCAGGAAGCCGGAACGGACGGATCGGGAACCGGAATGGGCCGACAGATCTATATTGCCGGGGATATCGGTCCCGTGCCGGAACAGGGAGGCGACGGTGAGGACGAAAGCGTCATCGAGGAATATAAGGCAATGGCAAAGGCGCATCTGGATGCCGGACTACGCCTGATCTGGTTCGAGACCTTTCCGGACCTTGAGAGGATCCTTCCGGTGGCAGAGTGGATCAGATCGGTCAGCGACGCCTTTATCATGACCGGTTTCTCGGTAAATATGTACGGCTATACAAAGACCGGAGTGAGCATGGGAGAACTGCTCCGGACGGCAAAGAAAAGCGGACTGATCGACGGCGTCGGATTTAACTGCGGCGTCGGACCTTCCCATCTTGGACGCCTTCTGAAGCGTCAGGATCTGGGAGATATGATCGTCTATGCGGCGCCCAATGCAGGATATGCGGACCGGATCGAAAACCGGATGGTCTACCGGGACAATTCGGCATACTTCTGCGGGGCAATGGAAGAGATCGCGGATCTGGGAGTCAATATCATCGGCGGATGCTGCGGGACAAGTCCTTCTTACATAAAAAAGCTGGCGAAGGCTGTCGGGCACAGGGTTCTGGCCAAAAGGCTCTCAGACCGCCCGGAAGAGCGCGCCGAGTCTGAGATCCGCTATGACAACAATCTGTTTATCCGGAAACTCTATTCCGGAGAGAAAGTCGTCATCGCGGAGCTGGATCCGCCTTTTGACGGAAACGACAGGAAGATGGCGGAAGCGGCAGCAGTTTTAAAACGCGCCGGGGTTGAGATGATCACATTTTCTGATTCGCCTATGGGAAAGATGCGGGCGTCTTCCGTGCTCTCCGCGGTGAAGATCTCAAACCAGCTTCAGATCGAGACCATGCCCCATATGGCGTGCAGGGACCGGAACGTGATCGGGACCGGGGCAGAGATACTGGGAGCATATATGAACGGGATCCGGAACTTCCTGTTCGTGACAGGCGACCCGGTGCCGGCGGGCGACCGGGGCAGCATCACCTCGGTCTATGACTATCATTCGGTGACGCTGATGAATTATGTGCGCCAGATGAACCGGGAACATTTCGCGGAGGATCCCATCGCCTACGGCGGCGCGCTGAATTACGGGAGAGCGAATATCGATGCAGAGATCAGGAGAATGCAGAAAAAATGTGAGGCGGGCGCATCCTTCTTCCTGACTCAGCCTATCTATTCCGATGAGGATATCGAGAGGATCCGCTATATCAAGAGCCGGATCGACACAAAGGTCATCTGCGGGATCATGCCTCTGGTCAGCTACCGGAACGCGGTGTTCATGAAAAACGAGATCACGGGGATCAACGTACCTGATGAGATCATCGCGCAGTATGATAAAGATATGAGCCGGGAGGAGGCGCAGGCTGTGGGCGTGCGGATCGCGGCGGAGATCGCGGAAAAGCTAAAGGAGACTGCAGACGGATATTACTTTATGGTTCCCTTTAACCGGGCTGGGATGATCGCGGAGATCATGGAGAGGATGTCTGCCTGGAAGTGAGCCGATACTGAGCAGAGGGGGACGGGACTGTAAACTACATATAAACAAATGAAAAATGAAGTAAGGTGCGGCTTGCGGTCGGTGATTTTTTATAGTAACCTTTCGATACGCAGACAGCGGCAATGCACAGACCCTGCCGCCATATTCCTTTTTCGGGCTGCATTCGTGCAGCCCAGCAAAACTCATCTGATATTCGTGTCTGATTCGGACAGATATCCAATGAACAGGTAAGATTTTTGAAAATAGAGCAAATAAAAAAGCAATCTGCTGTCTGCTGTGCTATTATAAGATATGGAGACAGTTCCTGTGCCGCTGGAAACGGAGGAAATATTGCAGGAAGACAACAGAAGAAGAGAAGGATTGTCCCAGACAGAAGATCTGGCACTTTATTTCCGAGAGCGATCTGAGGAGATTTCGGGAATACGAGGCAGCTACAGTAAGAACTTACAATGCACCGGTTGTAACTTTCGTGATCTGTTCATCCAAAGTGAAAGTATTACGGGACAGGATAGTAGATGGAATCAATACATATCGGGTGCATCTGATTCGTCTGAAGGATGAGGATGCAGATAAAGTGTTGGACCGAATTCGAGAGAATGGCGCCGGATGCCTGAGCAGGGAAGATATCATACCATTACTTTTTTCTCCTCTTATGGGAGGAAGATCAGAGCAGAAAGATAGGATCCTTCAAGGAATTCGGATCCTGAAGAGCGGGGAGCGGATCTTTCCGAAAGAAGATTATTATTTCTGCGGTTTTTTCTTGACAATTTCTTTTTTTGCAATATAATTATCTTGGATAATTACTTTAAGTAATTAAATTGAAAGGAGGAGCACTGTGGAGAATGTATTAGTGAAACAGTTTCTGGATTCCTGCCACAATGCGAAACGAATCACGGAGCTGATGCCGAAGCTCCCGAAAGGGATGACCCCGCGGCATATCCATGTGATCGATGCAATCAGCGTGATCGGAAGGAGCGAGGCGGTCGTCCGGGTCAGCGACATCAGTGAGTATTTCAATGTGACACGTCCCAGTATCACTAAAATGGTCAATGAACTGGATGATATGGGAGCGGTCAGGAAGGTGCCGGATCCGGACGACAGAAGAGTTGTGAGGGTGAGCCTTACGGATCTTGGACAGCAGTATTATGACTTCTACATTACGAAATATCATTCCTGGGTGGCAGAACAGATGGATGGAATGGACCCGGAGCATCTCCGCATTACGATCGATACCATCGATCAGGTCTACAGGATACTCAGTACAAGAAAAATGGAGGAAGATTAAAAATGAAGGAATCAGAGAAAAGAATTGACGGGAAGCTGGTGCTTTCCATCCTTGCGGCGGGGATCATGTCATTTTCCGGAGTGGTCGTGGAAACGGCGATGAATGTTACGTTTCCGACGCTGATGGAGGAGTTTGGGATCGGGACGTCCACAGTGCAGTGGATCACAACAGGCTATCTGCTCGTCCTTGCGATCATCATCCCGGCTTCTTCCTATTTAAAGAAAAGGTTTACGACGAAAGCACTGTTTGTGACCGCGGTCTGCCTGTTCATCATTGGAACGGTCATGGCTGCTGCAGCGCCCGTTTTCTCAGTCCTGCTCGCGGGAAGGCTGATCCAGGGCGTGGGTACCGGGATCGCGCTGCCGATGATGTTCAATATCGTTCTGGAACAGGTGCCGGAGGACCGGCTGGGACTTATGATGGGGATCGCCTCTCTGATCACGGCGATGGCTCCGGCAGTGGGACCGTCCCTTGGCGGAGTGATCGTCAGCTGGTTCGGGTGGAGGATGATCTTTGTGGTCCTTCTGCCGCTTTTGGTCCTCTCCTTCATTTTTGGCGTTACATCCATCAGACAGGTGACGGAGACGAAGAAGATCTCATTCCAGATCGTGGACTACCTGCTCATCGCAGTGGGATTTGCCTGCTTTATCTTTGCCACGAGCATGGCGTCAGAGGCGGGCTGGACCAGTATAAGGGTGATCGTGCTCTTTCTTGTGAGCATCCTTGCCATTGCGATATTCTACCGGCGCAGCATCCACTCTGACGCACCCCTTATTGATGTGAAGGTGTTCCATCATCTTCCTTTCTCGCTCAGTGTCGTGACATTGCTGCTGATCCAGTTTATCTGTCTGGGACTGGGGTACCTGATCCCAAATTATTCACAGATCGTTTCCGGAGAGGAAGCGTTTGTGGCAGGGTGCCTGCTCCTTCCGGGCTGTATCCTGGGAGCGTGCATCGCGCCTGTGAGCGGAAGGATGCTGGACCGCTTCGGAGCGAAGAAGCCGGTCCTGACCGGGATCACCGCGATCATCATTTCTCTGTGCTGCTTCAGTATCTTTGCCGCAGGCCTTACGACCGTGCTGTTCATCATTTTCTATCTGATCTTTGCCTTCGGACAGGGATTCTCCTCCGGCAACAGTATGACGAACGGACTCCGTCAGCTCCCGGCAGAGATGAATGCGGACGGAAACGCGGTATTTAACACACTGCAGCAGCTCGCCGGAGCGATCGGCACCTCTGTGATCACGACGATCATAGCCTCGGTGCAGGCGGCGCGCCCGGATGATATGGCGCTGGCGACGATGGAAGGGAGCAGGAATGCATTCTATCTTCTGGCTGTGCTGGCTGTGGCGGCGCTGCTCTGCTCCTGCGGGGTGTTCTTTGCAAAGAAAAATGATGCCCGATAGCCTGATTTGTTCAGAATGAATGGATTCGTGGTATGCATTATGGACGAAAATGTCATAGAACAGCGGGCAGAAGAGTACGGGAAAGAAACAGTACGAGAAAGGACCGGAAAGACTGCCTGAATCATATTGCGATTTGGAAGAGGGGGATGCCCTCTTCTTTTTTTGCGGTGCAAAGTGTTCAACTGCTCCAAGATTGAGAGGGGAGCGGAGCTGCCATTTTGCTCAAATGTAGAAAAAGCTTTTTTGAATTAATGTTTTAGAAACAAAAAAGAAACAATTTGAAAAAAACAGGGGCTTATCCTTACAACATGAAAGGAAAACAAATAAATGGAGGTAACAAAATCATGGCAAGATCAAAACTTGTAAAAGCAAATGAAAAGATCGCAGAGAAAGTGGTCGGCGGTTATAAGATGATCGAGGAAGGCGTAGTCGGAGGCTACAAAAAGATCGAGGAAGGGGCGGTGAACGGATTCACAAAGATATCCGATTCGTTTGTGGACGAATTCCTTACAAAAGACGGAGAGTCCGTTGAGGAGGCAAAGGCAAGAATAGCAGCGGAAAAACAGGGGAGAGAAACGGGAAGAACGGAAAGGAAGGTGGAGAGCACTTGCGCTCGGAGTCGGAATGTGTCTGACAATGGTGTGGAGCAATATGGTGCCGGGTATCGTAGTCGGGCTTGTGGGCATTGTGCTGCTTTTGTGCCTGATCCCGCTGACAAAAGGTCTGAAATAGAAAGAACTCAGGAAACGGAACTCATAGAGCTCTGCCGGCGTCCGTTTTTCATGCGTATTGCGGGAATCTGGCTGATGGTATATAATCAGGACAGTCAGGATCTTTCAGACCGGATGGGAAGGTGACGAAAGACCGAGACACAGAGAAAAGGGGTGAGCCACACAATGGCAAGATCAATGGACTTCACGACAGAGACGCCGGACTGCTGTGAGATCGGAGATATCCTTCAGGTGGAAGAACATAAGCTGCCCACATCTTACTGGTACATGCTGGAGCATGCTTATGGAGCCAGCGGCAACTTTAAAAACCGGGAACGCCTGAAAACCAGGTCCGGAAAGGTCGTAAAAAAGTGGAGCGATGAGCGCTTCAAGTACCTGACGCTGGAGTTTGACGAATAGGGACAGGGAACGTCGGAGTCGTTTTTAAAAGCGGCTCCGGCGTCTCCCATGAGTATGTGTCAGAAAGGGAAAGGGGGAGGCGGGGCATGAAAAACCGCAGGAAAAGATGAAAAAGGGAATTATCCATTTGATCGTTTACCTGAGTACGGCAGCAGCAGCGGCTCTTTCTGTTATACAGGCAGGGAAGCAGATCCTGCCCTGGATCGCCGGGATCGTGGTTTATGCTCTGGCAGCTGCTCTGATGGCTGCATCGTGCGTGTTTCTTTACCAGGATCTGCGGAATAATGTTATTGGCAGGATGATCGCATCAATAAAGAAAAACCCGTTAGGAGAGCGTTTCCTGGACGACCATACATTTCGCATCATTTTGACGACACTGCCTGCATTTTTGATCAATGTGGCATATACGGTATATAATGGCGTGATCGGGATCATGAATCAGTCGGTCTGGTTCATCACAATGGCAGTATATTACAGTCTTCTGGGGATCATGCGCTTTTGCGCAGTGAGCATGGGAAGAAAAATATCGCAGTTGGAAGATAAGCAGCTGATCAGGAAAAAGGAGCTTTCGGTAATAAAGACGGACGGCATACTGCTCCTTGTCTTAAACCTGGCCCTGAGCGGAGTTGTCCTTCTTACGATAGCACAGGATACTGCGAAAAGGTATTCAGAGATCATGGTCATATCGATAGCAGCCTATACTTTTTATAAGATAACAATGGCAGTGGTCAATATGATCAGGGTAAGAAAAACACAGTCTCCGATTCTGATCACGATCCGCAATATAGGAGTGGCGGATGCGCTGGTGTCTGTGCTTACTCTGCAGGCGACGATGCTTGCGTCATTCAAGGATAAAAGCAATCTGAACAGCAATCAGATGAACGCCATTACCGGACTGGCAGTGTGCATCCTTATATCAATACTGGGAATAAGCATGATCTGGTATGCTTCTGTGAAAAAGAAAGAATCCTGAACCCCTCAGGGTTCTTTTTTTGATGGCTGAAAAACAGGAAGAAAACGAGGTAGTGTCAAATGAGTTATGAAAAAAAGAAGCCTAAAAAATAGGCTCAGATTGAACCTTGAAAATTGCAGATATGATGTTTGATGGCAGCTTACGCCACCCTTGACAGCACACAAAAGCAATGCTCTGAGTGCCTTATCGACGGCGAAGAACTCAGGAACAGGCTGGTTCCTCCGTCTGGATCACAGCATTGTAGCATTGTTTTTGCGTGCCATCAAGGGTAAATCCCTCCGGGATGGCTGAGTTGTTATCTCCGGCTCTGAATCTAGGGACAGACTGATTCTTCTGCTTGAGACTTCTGCATCTGCAGGATGGTCTGTTGCCCGAGAAAGATAAGCAGCTGCCACTTGCCCGGCATGTTGTCGGCATTTTCCAGATGCTCTACTTTATTGAGAACACGATAGTGGTTGTGCTGATGCGGTCTGAGGAAGTTATAATAAGCGACCCAGAGGGAGACATTGTAGCTGGCACCCTCATAGTTGTCATAGCCGCAGGTTATGCGGTAGGAGGCTTTAAACGTACGGTTGAGACGCTCGATCATCTGTTTGAAAGGCCGGAACTCTTTGGAGACTTC
>NZ_JACJLR010000069.1 GCF_016902345.1 Mediterraneibacter glycyrrhizinilyticus
TCGTCAATTCCATTATACCAAACGGGACAGGTTTATGCCTTTTTTATTGGCTGAAATATTGAATTTTCAAGGTTCAACACACCGTATTGGTGTGGGAAGTTTTAGTTATATAATATCAGTATAATATGTCTGAGATAAAACTCAAGGTTTTCTATAATTTCATACTTCTGTCCGATCAGAATCCATACAGTATGCCCGCGATCCCCATCTCGTCAAAAAAGAAGAACCTCCCAAGGAAGACTACCGCCGCAAACAGGAATGGACCGATCTGCGCGTTCCCCCTCACCCGTAAGCGTCCCCCTGTCATCCTGTACAAAACCTTGAAAACACTATATCCCAGAACGCCTCCAAGAGTATTCATGATCAGGTCGTCCACATCCGTACTGCGGTTGTTCACAAGCTGGCTGAGTTCGACCAGTACCGAGAGCATCGCCGCTCCTCCTGCTGTTCTCCAGAATGTGTCCGTCTCCCTCCACAGGAGCGGAAGGAGAAAGCCGAACGGCAGAAACAGCACTACATTCAGCCCATATCCGACAGGATCGATCCCCTGGGAAAACGGAACCAGGTTTACTTCCCCCTGCAGAAGCGCCCCTCCCGGGTTCCCATAACGGATCGGCTCCCATATCGTTCCCGCTCCTGTGAAGTGGAACACACCGCACAGATAGATAAGGAAAGCGGCAGCTGTGCCTGCATACACCAGTCCATTCTTTACCTCTTTCTGTTTTCTCCCGCGCAGGATTAGAAAAACGATAAGAAAAGGGACTGCTGATGTCAGAAATTCATATCCGTTCATCAGCATTCCCTGTATAAAATATCCATTCATATAACCATCCTCCGATCACCGGCTCTTATCAGCCTGTTTATCTACAAGTACAGTCTACTGTCCGTATTTTAAATCAAAGAATGGTTTTTTCTTAAAATTTTTTTAAGCTGCCGGTTTACTTTTCCAGCACTTCCGCCGCTTTCTCCAGTTCGTCACGGATATAGATATGCTACGGACAGACCTGTTCGCACTTCCCGCACTTGATGCACTCGGATGCTTTGCCTCGTCCCTGTCCGCTGGTATTCCACTAATATTTTCCCTTTGCAGCCGCCAGGTCTTTATACATATTGTAAATATTCACTGCCTGGAAGGTTCCGTAGATCGCGATATTTTTCGGGCATCCCTTCATACAGTATGCACATGCAGTACACGGAACCTTGGGGAAGGAATTAAAGATATCTCTCGCCTTCTCCACCGTTTTTCTCTCCTCCGGGGTCAGAGGCTTAAATTCTTTCATATAGGAAATATTGTCCTCCATCTGCTCCACATTGGACATTCCAGACAGCACCGTGACCACTCCCTCCAGCGATGCCGCGAAACGGATCGCCCAGGACGAGGGGGAAGCCTCCGGATCTGCCGCAGCAAACACCTCTGACACCTCCTTCGGGGGATTTGCCAGCGTGCCTCCCTTGACCGGTTCCATGATGATCACCGGTTTTCCGTGTTTTCTTGCCACTTCATAGCATTTTCTCGATTCGATAGACGGATCTTCCCAGTCCGCGTAATTGATCTGGAGCTGGACAAATTCCATCTCCGGATGCGCCGTCAGGATCTCATCCAGCACGTCCGCCTTGTCATGCATGGAGAATCCAAGATGACGGATCAGTCCCTCTTTCTTTTTCTCCTGGAGGAAGTCCCAGATCCCGTAGTCATCAAAAAAGTGGGTTCTCTCTTCTCCCAGGTTATGTAACAGATAAAAGTCGAAGTATCCCGCTCCGGTCCGCTCAAGAGAAGTATAGAACATCTGCTCTGCCTCCTCTTTGCTCTTCGCGCCAGCCCATGCAGGAAGTTTGGTAGCAAGGAGGAACTTCTCTCTCGGATACCGGTCCACCAGCGCCGTCTTCGCCGCCTTTTCCGTCTTAATTTCTTGCTGTTGTAAAATTATTTTAACCCTTCCCGCACAAATCTTACAAGCCTTTCCCGAAGTTTTTCCATCGTTCCTCTCGTCTCAGGATTCGTATAAGGCACCCTGTCGAATATCCGGCGGACAAAGTCATTCTCTCCCACAATATCAAGACTTTCCCGGAAATTCAGATCATAAAAATACACCAGATAAGAAACCCAGTAATCCATCTGCGTCACCCGGTCGGGAGAAAAAATACACCGTCCTGCCAGAGCATCAACCCTTACTTTCGGGCTAATCGGCTGTGCACCGATCTCGTCTGCCGGAGCCCCCATAAATGTCTCCAGATCATCCACCAGCTTTACACGGCAGTTATCCAGCTTATCTGCATCCCGGATCAGTTTCGCGTGGAGCCGCGTCCGTTCGTCACTGATTCCTTCCAGGGTAAAGTCACTGTGCTTCGCGATGGCTGTCCGGATGATATCATCCCATGTATCGCCAGCTACAAACCGGCGGATCATCCCTTCCCCGAAAAGGACCTCCACCCCATATGCCGCATGATCCATCGTCTCAGGCTCAAAGCTGTCAAACCGCTTCAGCTGCTCAAACCTGCCGATATCATGCAGGAGCGCAATGATCATCGCAAGCGATGTATCTTCCTCTGAAAGCCTCATTCTTTCCGCCAGTTCCCTGCTCTGCTCCACCACACCATAAGTGTGGATGATCTTCAATTTCACCTTATCATTTTCCCTGTCATAGCCATTCAGATATGTTTCAAAAACCTGTTTTGCTCTCCCATAATCCAAATCCATAGCCTGCTACTTTTCCATTTCCTTTCTCACCTGATTGATCTCCTCGTCCGTTGCATCAGTATAACTTGTGATCTCTTCCGCGGACAGCCCTTTTGAGAGCATCGTTCGGATAATCACCTTCCTTCCCTCTGCTCGGCCTTCTGCCATGCCCTCTGCTCGGCCTTCTGCTCGGCCTTCTGCTCGGCCTTCTGCTCTTCCTTCCGCTATTCCCTGTTCCAGACCTGCCTCTCTGCCTTCTCTCACTGCATCCGCATACCATTCTTCCATTGCCCGGCACATATCTATCTTTCCCTCCTTCCCGGCTGACGACATATCTCTCATGATCCTTTCCGACCGCAAGAGTTCCCTCATCGCCTGATAAGTTTCTACATCCACATTTTCGAAATAGTCTTTGTTCTTCCGGATATATTCCTGAAGCTTTTCTTTCTCACTTCTACATTGTAACATCCCGAACACCTGTTGTAAATCCGTCCGGAATCGTTCCAGATGTTCCACATTCCCGGCATCGATCAGATTGATCCGGTAATTCGGAATATATTTTTTCAACAGTTCCGCATCCTTCTGCTCAATATCCAGTTCAAACATATCGTAAAGTTCCATCGCAGCGTCCCACTTCAGTCGGTCATTTTTTGCGGACAGTTCATACATGCTATCCTTTTCTGTTCTCTGCTCCTGCGTTTGCTCTCGTTTGATTTCTCCCTCCGTATCTTCTTGGCACAAGCAGGACAATACCTTGATGCACCAGAGCCCGGGACATATTCAACGCCGCACACCGTACAATTTTTAGCGGGCATTGCTGCCCACCGTTTTGTAGGTATGATATGTAATTCATCGACAAAGCCGATGAATTTATAGTAAATCTTGATTTCCTGCTTCACTGTTCCGTCTGCCATCTTCTCACGCTCCGAAACAAGTATCTTGTCTATGAGTGCGTTTATAACTGTTGCATCCAGTTCTTTTAAGCCTTGATAATTTCGGATAAGGGCGAGGAAGTCACGGATTCCCCGTGATTTCTCGTAGCTTTCATTAAGAGTTTCCGTCACCTCTTTCAGCCTTGCTTCAATTTCAAGCTGCTCTTTCTGGTATTTCCCCGACATCATCTCAAAATTCCGCTCGGTAATACGCTCCATGACCTTATCCTCGTAGAGAGAGGAAAACAGCCTGTCCAGTTCCGCAAGGCGTTTGTTCAGCTTCTTACGTTCTTTCTCTAATGCTTTCGCCCTGCTCTGGTCTGTTTCCGTGAGCCGCTTTTCTATGGCCCTGACCGCCTTTTCATCATTCACTGCCATATCCGCAAAACAGTTGATGTCGGCAAGAACGGCATTGAATAAATCCCTTGCTTCTATATTGTGGGCACTACACTCGCTTCTTCCGTTTCTTGCATAATTATTACATGAATACTGTACACAGTCGATAATCTCTGGGCGTTTCCTCCTGTGTACGTTCATTGCCCGCAGAGCACATCCGCAGTCCACACACTTGATAACGCCTGCAAAAATATTTACAAATCCTCCCTTGTTCTGTGGAAGCCTACGACTTGTAATAAGCTGTTGGACAATATCAAATTCCTCCTGCGTGACTATTCCCTCATGGGTATTGGGTATCACTTCCCATTCTTCGGGCAGCTTAGAGGGGCGTTTCTTGCTTTTCATATTGGCGGCAATCCGTTTGTAGCCTACAAGATTTCCCGCATATATCGGGCTTCTTAAAATGCTCCTCACGCTGTTCCCACTCCAAATATAGCGTTTGTCCTCGTTCCCCTCAAAATGACGTTCAAAGCCTGTTTCGCCACGCTCCGCCGCATAAGCGGCAGGGCGTAGGATATGCTGTTTATTAAGATGTCTGCAAATTTTGGCAACTCCATTCCCTTTTAATGCAAGGTCGAATATCTCTTTTACAACATGTGCCACTTTATCATCTATCAGCAGATGGTTGTGGTCGGCAGGGTCTTTGATATAGCCATAAGGGGCGGTAGTTCCCATGAATTTCCCCTGTTGAAACCTCGCCCGATATGCCGATTTTATCTTAACAGATATGTCAGCGGCATACATTTCGTTTAAAATGTTGCGGAAAGGCGTGATGTCCATAGCAGATTTATTCAAGGTATCTACGCCGTCATTGACCGCTATATACCTCACGTTATGCTCTGGGAAGAAAACTTCCAGATATAACCCACAATCAAGATAGTTTCTCCCCAGACGGGATAAATCTTTCGTAATCACGCAGTTTATCAGACCGCTTTCAATGTCTTTTATCATATTCTGGAAACTTGGTCTTTGGAAATTTGTACCAGAATAACCATCGTCCACATACGTTTTTGCTATGTGCCATCCCTGCTTTTTCACATAATCCGTGAGGATGGATTTCTGTGTCGCAATGCTCGCACTCTCGTTATCCGTACCATCGTCTTTAGATAAGCGGCAATAAATGCCGACTAAATAGATTTTCTTTTCTTCTTTGATTCCTGCCATACTGTAAAACCTCCGTATCTGTCCTATCTGTTTTCATGTCCCATTGCGTACATTCTAAGCGGACAGCCCCTCATTGTCGAAGGTGTCGCCCTCGGCAATCTTCTTCCGAATATCCTCGGAGATAATCGGGACAAACGCTTCTGTAACGGTCTGTGTGCCGACATATTCACGGCTGATTATCATCTGCACTGGTGCTTTTGGCACGATACGCTTTCTCTTTTTATCTGCTTTCTTATCCTCGCCCATACTTAAATCTTCCTTTCCAGACAGGGCAGGGAAGAGTTTGGAAATGTCCCCGCCCTGCCAATCAGATACCATTAATCCTCGCTGTTTAATTCTTTCTGTAATGCTTTAAGGAGTGCCGCCGCTTCATCAGCGTTCAGCGTGATTCCCTTGCCGCACTTTTCACGGTTCGGGGAAAAGCTGCGGATGTCATACTTCGGCTCTTTCCCATTCCATGAAATGAGATTGATTTCCTTTGTGTAGCCACTGTCGCCCGTAGACAATACTGCGATTTCCTTTACGATTTCATACTGGATTTCTCTCATTCTCCATACCTCAACTCTCTGTATTTACTTCCCGAAAAAAGAAGATTAGCGGCTGTCACGGTTGCGTTTCCTCTGCAACTCACGCTCCAAAAGTTTGATGATGGTTTCCTCCATCTGCTTCGGCGTTGTGTTCTTCGGAAAGTATTTTTTCAGCTTGCTTGTGTTGATTTTCAAGGTTTCTTTCTGGTTGCCCTTTTCCTCCGTCATAATCGCAAATATCGTATCCATGTCAAGCCGCCCGCTCTGGCTTAACTGTTTCATCCGCTGTGCCTGTGAGAGTGAGGGCGTTGCTTCTTCGCTCTCCATCGTGGCAAAGAGGTTTTCCTGCTCGTCTTTCTTCAAGAAGGACAGTTCCACCGCAGGCGTGAGGGCGATTTTCCCCTCGTCCACCATCTGCAAAATCGGCGGTATCAGTTCCGTCAGGCGGATAAAACGCTGCACGGTCATCCTGCCCACGCCGAAGCCCTGTGCCACCTTGTCGTCCGTCCGCAACTTCGTCACAACTTGTGACGAGGTTAAGTCTGTGCGGAAACCCTGCCGCTTCATGGCTTCGGATTTCATCTTGTAAGCAAACGCCCGCTCCGATGGCAGGATATTCTCACGCTGCAAATTGCTGTCTACAAGGGTGATGATGGCTCGGTCACGGTCTAAGGGCAGGACAAACGCAGGCACGGTATTTATCCCTGCAAGTTCAGAAGCACGGACACGCCGCTGTCCTGCAATCACTTCATAACCGTCCCCGTCCTCTTTCGGGCGTGTGATTATCGGCGTGACAATGCCAAATTCCTTGATGCTTTCCGCTAACTCTGACAGTGTTTCATCTTCTGCCACATGAAACGGATTGTCGGGGAACGGGTACAAGTCTTTGGTCTTTAACACCTTAAAATCCTGTTTCTTCATTCACATATCTACCTTTCTTTCGCTCTGCTTCTATGATTTTTCTGCAATTCTTCCAACACTTCGGGCGGTATTTTTGACAGCAGCCGCCCCATCTGCTCGTTGGTTCTCTGCAATTCAAATATCTTCTGATTCGCTTTCTGCACCTTTAGTTCCTGCTCGTACTTTTCATCACGCATACGCCCCGCATAGTCTGATTCCTGCCCAATTCTCTCTTTCAAACTGTCGATATACGCCTGCTGTTTCCCGATTTCCTTAGAGAATTTCTCCACGTCTGGCAGCCATGCAGAGAGTAAATCTAACGCTTTATCCCTTTTCTTCCCTGCGTTAAAGGCGTTGATGTCGGATAGGGCAGACACGATTTCTTCATACTGTTTATCAAGCCTGCCGCCTAATTTATAGAGCCATGTGGGGACGTGTTTCCGCTTGGTTTCCATTGAGGACTGCCCCCGTTCAAGCTGATTCCACCGTGAGGACATCCGCTCATGGTAGGCGGTCTGCCACTCGGATAATGATTTCTGGTTGCCTAAGATAGCTTTCGCTGACAGCTTATTGTCTGGCGTAATCGGCACAAAGCAGAGGTGCATATGGGGCGTTCTCTCGTCCATATGGACGACAGCGGAGAGGATATTCTGCTTTCCAACACGCTCCGAAATGAAGTCAAGAGCCGTCTGGAAATACGCTTTTTGTTCTTCGGGCGGTAACTGGTTCATAAATTCTGGTGAAGCTGTGATGAGCGTTTCCACCATCATCACGCTGTCTTTCCTTGTCCTGCACCCCGCTTCGGCTACCATGCGGTTAATCTCTTTCTTGTAGGTGTACTTTGGTGGTGCTATGAGATGGTAATTGTTTTTAGAGCGTTCCATATCTATATCTGGGTTGCTTTTGTAGGCTTCTTTCTTCCGCTCGTTGTGGCGTTCACAAGCCGCAACGCCGCCCGCTTTTCGTTTCTGGAAACGCAGGATTGCATAAGGCATAGGCGGATTCCTCCTTTCTTTCGGCGGGTGACCGTCCTTTGGGGTGACAGCGGTGACGGTGGTGACAGCAGTTTTGGGATACCCCCTGCCGACTGCCGCAACTGTCACCCTCACCCCCTGCATGACGGTCATGTCGATGATGACGGTGTTTTTGGGATACCCCCCTCGCAAGAGCCGTCACCGTCATGCCGCCATTCTTTTATCCGAAGCCGTAAGGCGTAGGATAGCAGGGCACAGCCCTGCCTTAAGGGAGTCCAGAGGGAACGTCTGGCACACGACTTTGCAGGGCAAAGTGTAGTGTGTTACACCCTGTAAACGCAGTCGGAAAAATCGGAATGATTTTTCTGACCGCAGGGGTGGTTTTACACGACCGAAAAGGGCGAGTAAATCTCACGCCTGCATTTTGCGTTTACGGGGTGTTCTCCCGTAGGGATGACAGCGGCAGGGTATCCTAAAATCACTGTCACCACCGTCACTGCTGTCACCCGCAGGGCAGAGCCGCCAGCTTTACATGGCTTTAAGCGTCAATGACAGTAACAGGGGGGTATCCTAATATCGCTGTCACCACCATCACCGCTGTCACCCGCCCTCCTTGCAAGGGCAATCCGCCTGCCGTCTTTCCTGCGGCTGTACTGGTAGCAGATACGGTTCTCGCTTAAAAATGTGGTGCGGTATTCATTCAGCCATTTCGTAATCACCGTGGGTATGGTTTCCGTTTCCCCCATAGCGGCTAACAGTTCCGTTGCCGTGCCTATCCATTCTTCCTTATCCCTCATAAAATCCACCAACCGAAAAAGGACATCTGGTATCGTTTCTTTCGCAAGCTGCTCCTGCGTTTTCCGCTCCACAAGCTCCCAACGGCAATCACGGAAACGCAGCGTGTATTCCTGATAAGGCGTGTCCCTGCCCGTCACATACAGCTTGGCGGTGTCAGACGCACGTTTCTCCTTTTCCAGAACAAAGGTAGCGTCCGCACTCCCCGTTAATCCTGTCGTCCCAGACACCTTGTTGAACACGTCGCTGTCATTCTGCTTTCGGATGTGGTGTACGACAATGACCGCCAGAGAGTGCCTGTCGGCAAAGTCTTTGATGAGGGAGATGTCCCCATAGTCGCTTGCATAGGCATTGTCTTTTGAAGCTGTACGGACTTTCTGCAAGGTATCAATGACAATGAGCCTGCTGTCTGGGTAATCTTTCAGATAATCTTCAAGCTGCACGATAAGACCGTCTGACAGCTTGCAGCTTGCCACGGCAAAGTGGAGCCGCCCGCTTGCTTCGTCCGTCAAACGAAATAACCTGTCCTGTATGCGGCAGAACGTGTCCTCAAGGCAGAGGTAAAGCACATCGCCCTCCATTGTCGGCATATCCCATAAAGGGATTCCCTGCGACACGCATAAGCATAGCTTCAGCATGAGCCAGCTTTTGCCTATCTTCTGTGAGCCGCAGAACAGCGATAAGCCTGTCGGGATAAGGCTGTCCACCACAAAGGATGGTTTCTCAAGCGGTTCATAAAGGAGCGTTTCGGCGTTGACTGTCTGTAACTTCTGCATGGCTTTCCTCCTTTCGGGCGGTGTCTTTGTTTTCGTTGCACATAGGCGTTGACCTCCTTAAAAATAGATTTACTCCCACGGAAAAAAGTGAGAGTATGTAATGCCGCCAATCCCACACAAATAAAAAACAGATTTCTTTTTCGGGCGGTGTCGGTCACGGTTGGAGATATTTCTTCAATTTCCGCCTTTACTTTCTCCTTTGCAATCGCAACAGATTTCTGTATTGCCGAAGCGGTGCAATGCTCCATAGCGGCGATTTGGTAAAAATTGAACTCATACTCGTAGTAGAGCAGGAAACGCCGCCTTTGTATCTCTGGAAGGCTCCCAACCGCCTTATAGAGCGTTTCATTCCGTTCTTCCTCAACCATGCGTTCATCAAGGCTCTTAGGCACACGCAACGCCCGTCTGTAAAGGGTTTCGTCCCATACCTCGTTAAACTCCCTGTGCCGCTCGTCCCATTAGAAAAGATTCCTGTTCCTGCGCTCCATCTGCCGAAACTCCATAAAGAACTGTTCCGACACTTCCAACTCGTGGGATTTGCCCTGCCCGTCCTTAAAGCTGATAAAATACCTTGTGCCGCTTTCCGTGGATTCCTCCCGAAGCGTGTATGCCTTAACCCTGTATGCCATCCTGTTGTCCTCCTGCAAAAAATGAGTGAGGGGATTTCCATCCCTCACCCAGTAGCCCGCAGGATGGCAGGCTGTTTTAGAAGCTATAAAATTTTCCGCAGCTTCTTCCGCAGATGGTCTAACCTCGCATAGATGGCACCAGTCGTCAAATGCACAAGCGGGGCAATCTCCTTTGTGGAATACCCCTGCATTTTCAGCAGGACGATTTTCAAGGTACGCCCGTCCACCGTGACTAATACTTGATAGAGATTTTCGCTCTCAATCTCTTCCAGTAACTCCGCAACCGTACCCACTTCCGCCTGCCGCTCCCTGCCTGCCATGTCCTCAAGATATTCCGCAACGTCATTCGTCCATCGGTAAAACCGCCTGTTGGAATTGAAGTCTGCCCTGTCCGCCATGCGTATCTGCTCAATGGTCGCTTCATCAACGCCGCACTCACGCAGCAGCTTTTCCTCCGCTTCTTTCCAGATACGCCATTTCCTGTCCTCCCGTCCGTGGTTGTATGCCATTCTTACTTCCTCCAATCAGAATTGATTGAGAGGGCAGAGAAAAGCCCCCTCATCTTCCCAAAGGAAAAAACAAGGGGGCTGAACGCCTTAAATTTTAATTTTCTATTATCTTTCTTAGTTTTATTAGGATTCTGGCTTTGCGTTTGTTTACAACGCTCTGGGTTATGCCCAACCTCGCCCCGACTTCACGCTCGGAAAGTCCGTCAAAAAAGATTGCCTGTATCAGCTCCTGTTCACTATCCGACAGCAAAGGCAGGGCGGCTTTCAGCCTGTCCACCATGACCGCATTGACAACGGTTTCTGCAATGTCCACCGCTTCATCAGTGATAAAGTCCAGAGGATTCCCCTCGCTGTCCGTAAATCCGTCGAGAGATAGCAGTCTATTCTTTGTATCTAATTTTTGCAGATAACGCCACCGTTCCTTGTCACGGTAGAAGTCTGTGTATTGCTCCCTCACGACTTCAAGCAGACAGCCTTGAATGGGGATAAACAGCTTGTCCATATAGGTCTGGTCGGATTCCCTGCAACGGCAGAACTCCGTGTAGGATAATTCCACATAGCCGCCACTTTCTCTGATATATACCTTTCTTGGTGCATATTTCACCATAAATACCTCCCATCTGAATTTTTGAAATGTAAAAAATCCAGATGGAGAGGCGGAGAACGACACCGCATATCAGAAACAGCCCTACGGCACTTTCCAACAAAAATCGACAAAAGAAAAACCGCAAAGGCTCTGTGACCTTTACGGTTATAGGAAATAGTAATTCTATTGTATGGAGATTGTACTTCTACTTTCAAGGTGAGAAGTACCGTTGCACTGGCAGAAATTTTTTTAACTGGTTTCCTGCCGTTCTCTGATATGCTATGTATTGATAAATTTTGCTTCGTATGAGCAGATAGATAACTGCCCGAAAAAAGGACATAAAAAAATCCCTCCAAATTTAAAAACAAATTCAGAGGGTAATTTAGGCCACTTATAAATGATTTTCTACGCAAAATGGCAAAATTTCGGTATCAGTAAATCAGGATGTAAGTGCAGGAACAAGGATAAGATTTTTTATGGTTAAACCGGC
>NZ_JACJLR010000070.1 GCF_016902345.1 Mediterraneibacter glycyrrhizinilyticus
TTGTTTCAGTGCACATAAATTTCCTCCGCTAAGTAAGACTATCTACCTAAATCTTATCACATAATTTTGGATATTCAATAAAGAAAACGGATATTTGCGGAAGAACCCTGAAGCCACGGAATACTCACCATTTCTTTAACGAGATCAGTTTTTGGTGTTCTGGCTTCTGTTTCGTACTGTGCCACACGAACATCCGAAGTCTTTCCAAGGAAACCAAGTAGTTCGCCAAGCTCTTTCTGCTTCATACCTTTTCTGTTTCTGAAAAATTTAATACGTTTTCCAAATGCCATAGGGATCTCTCCTTTTTCTGAAATCTTTTATTCAGTTTTGAATATAAGTTCCATCCGTTATGAACGGAATAGGAACTGGTGGTTAACGATATATGTTTAAATCAGTATAGCATATGGAAAATAGGTGCGCAAGAGAAACTTAAACAAAAAAATTTAATTACAGACGTTCAAAACGCTTGACTTAACGGTAAATAGTTAATATAATAAAATATAACCTAACTGAATATAGTTAAGTTAAAGAAAATTTGGAAGGAGTGTTGCATAAGATGCCTTGAAAATTTGGATAAGTAGAGGGAGGTTTTTTCCTGAGGATGATGTGAAAGGGGGTGAATGGAATGGATGAATTGAAGAATGGATTTCTGACTGCGGAAGAAGTAATGGATATTTTACAGGTCAAGCAGTCAAAGGCATACCAGATTATCCGCCAGCTGAATAAAGAACTCAGCGAAATGGGGCTGATTACAGTTCCGGGGCGTGTGGATGCCAATTATTTTAAAAAGAAATTATTTTATGAAGAAAACTAGGAGGTACTTAAGATGGCAGTCTATCAGGAAAAAGACAAAGGTACATGGAGAGTGGTGTTCCGGTACACCGATTTTACCGGGGAGAGAAAGCAGACGCAGAAGCGTGGTTTTAAGACCAAGCGGGAAGCGACTGCATGGGAACATGAAATGATGCTCCAAAGAGGAAATAAGCTGGATATGACATTTGAGAGTTTTTATGAGATTTATTCCGAGTACAAACGTCAGAGGGTAAAAGAAAGCACATTTGAAACGAAAAGTCATATAGTGCAGACAAAAATCCTTCCTTATTTTGGAAAACAGAAAATCAACGAGATTACAGTGGCGGATGTGATTGCCTGGCAGAATGAGATGATGGCATATCGGGATGAAAAGGGCAAGCCCTATTCGGTGGACTATCTGAAAACGATACAGGCACAGCTCACAGCAATCTTCAATCATGCAGTAAACTATTATAATCTTCCACACAATCCGGCAAGAAAGGCAGGAAGTATGGGAAAAGAGGTTCCGAAGGAAATGAGGTTCTGGACAAAAGAACAGTATCTGAAATTTGCCGAGGCAATGATGGACAAGCCCAGATCCTATTATGCTTTTGAGATGCTGTACTGGACCGGAATCAGGGAAGGGGAGCTGCTTGCCCTCACTCTGGCAGATTTTGATTTTGAGAAACAGACGGTGCGGATCAATAAAACGTATCACCGGATGAAAAGACAGGACATTATTACTTCACCTAAAACAGCGAAAAGTAACCGGATCGTTGTGATGCCGGAGTTTCTCTGTGAAGAAATGCAAGATTATTTTCAGATGTACTATTCGTTAGCACAGGATCAGCGGATCTTCCCATTTTCCAAGTCTTATCTGAAACATGAAATGGAACGAGGATGCAAAGAGACAGGAGTTCCGGTTATCCGAATCCACGATCTACGTCATAGCCATGTTTCCTTGCTGATCCACATGGGCTTCACAGCACTTGCCATTGGAAATCGGGTGGGACATGAAGCAGAAAAAATCACGTATCGGTATGCACATTTGTTTCCAACGGTACAGACAGAGATGGCGAATAAGCTGGATGTGGAAAGGATGGAAAAGGAGGATGAAATCTGATGGAGAGAACGTTAGACGCAAAAGGACGATGGAGAAATCGGACGGTAGGATTTCGGGTATCCGAGGAAGAAGCAAAGATGATTGACCGCATGGTGGCATTATCCGGGCTTACCAAACAGGAGTATATCCTGAGAAAACTCATGGATTGGGAAGTGACCGTGCAGGGAAATCCAAGAGTTTATAAGGCTCTGAAAAATCAGATGCAGCAGATTTACGGGGAACTGCAACGTCTGGAAGTGTGCAGTGAAGAAAATGAAGAACTGCTTCAGACAATCCAGATGGTTGCTGTGACACTGAACGGGATGAAGGAGGAACCGCAGCATGTGGAATCCTCGGAACATCCATAAAAAAGAAAATGTCCCTGCTGGTAACAAGGACATTTCTAACAATAGCCAAAACTTATGCAGACTCTGGTAAAGCCTCATAGACAAAATCTCAATCCTTACGGGAGAAGTCTGCCTATACGCATACAGCTTTATGTGTAGTATAGCAAAGTTCTCCTGTAACGGAAAGAGGGAAAATTACTGAATTTGATAACAAAGGATACAGGAGGGCGGAACATGAACATTTTTAAGGAAGTGAAAGAACGTATCACCGCAAGGCAGGTGGCAGAAAGATACGGATTAAAAGTGAGCCGGAACGGGATGGCGTGCTGTCCATTTCATAACGATAAACACCCCAGTATGAAGATTGAGCAGAATTATTATTGCTTCGCCTGTGGGGCAAAAGGAGATGCAGTCAATTATGTGGCGGTACTGTTTGGATTATCTCCGTTCGAAGCAGCGAAGAAAATCAATGAAGATTTTTCTCTGGATATTCCAATCGGGCAGACAGAGGTTAGAAGAAAACAAAAATCAGAAATTAAAAAAAAAGAGAAGGCTCCGACAAAAGAAGAACGGATTCAATTCGTCCAGAAGAAGATTGACGGATGGGCAAAGGAGGCTGCAGATGTACTGCTTCGGTATCTCCGGTGGATGGAATTCTGGAAGGAGTTTTACAAGCCGGAATCTATGGAAACCGAATGGCATCCGTTATTTGCTGAAGCTTTGCAGAATGAAAGTAAGATCAGTTATTTGGTGGACATTCTGATGTTTGGAACCAGTGAAGAGATTCTGGATTTTTCCAGAACGGAAGGGAGGAGGTGAAGCAGTATGAACAGAGAATTGCAGAATATGAGCGAGGAGTCCTTACAGAACTTAGAGATGATTGTGGAAACGGAACTTCTGACAGTGGAGGATATCAGGGAACGGCTGGATACCACGGAGAAGGGGAAAATCCGTCAGTCCATTCAGAACTGCAAATATGCATTGGAGCATGATCCGTGTCTGAAAGGAGCTATCTGTAGAAATGAAATGACATGCCAGATTGACATTATGAAGAAAATGCCATGGAAAAGGCGAGGAGTCCATATGACCGATACAGATATGAATAATCTGGCTTTATATCTGGAAAAGAACTATGGATTGACCAGTGATAGGGTCATTGCAAAAGCAATCGATATTGTGGCGAATGAAAACAGCTTTCATCCGATTCTTGAATATCTGGAGAGTTTGAAATGGGATGGTATTCCGAGAATTCAGCATATGCTGACACATTTCTTTGGAGCAGAAGACATTGAATATACTGGAGAAGTGATGAAGATGCACATGATGGGTGCTATCCTCAGGTTGTATGAGCCGGGAGCCAAATATGACATCATGCTCTGCCTGGTCGGAGGTCAGGGAACCGGAAAATCCACATTCTTCCGTTATCTGGCAATCAAGGATGAATGGTTTACGGACGATATGAAACGGATCGATGATAAGAAGGTTTATGAATATCTTCAAGGGCATTGGATTGTGGAA
This sequence comes from Mediterraneibacter glycyrrhizinilyticus, assembly GCF_016902345.1. Taxonomy (GTDB): domain Bacteria; phylum Bacillota; class Clostridia; order Lachnospirales; family Lachnospiraceae; genus Mediterraneibacter; species Mediterraneibacter glycyrrhizinilyticus_A. The sequence goes on from NZ_JACJLR010000070.1 coordinate 3,760, forward strand.
ATGTCAGAAATGAATGCAGTGGCAAACGCAAAGAGTATTGAAGAGACGAAATCGTTCCTGAGCCGGCAGAAAGATATTTATCGTATCCCATATGAAAGGCGGGCAGAGGACAGATACCGTCAGTGTGTGTTCTGCGGTACTTCCAATGACCTGAATTTTCTCCCTTTTGACCGCACCGGAAACCGAAGGTTTGCCCCGGTCAGGGTATTTCCGGAAAAAGCAGAAACCACCATTTATGAAAATGAAGAAGAATCCAGAGCATACATGATTCAGGCATGGGCAGAGGCAATGGAAATCTACCGAGGCGGAAATTATCCGCTGACCTTTTCTCAAGAGATGGAGGATCACGTCAAACTTCTTCAGAGAGAATTCATGCCGGAAGATACCCAGACGGGCATGATCCAGGCATTCCTTGATGCATACGAAGAAGATTATGTATGTTCCACCATTATTTATCAGCAGGTGTTTCATCAGGAAGGAATTGTTCCAAAATGGCAGTCAAAGGAGATTGGTGATTTAATGGACAATGAGATTATCGGCTGGACGAAACATGGCAATCATAGATTCGGTGGTGCCATCGGAACACAGAGATCGTGGAAACGGATTCAGCCGAAAAAAGATGAAGAAGGATTCATGCAAGTGGATGAAAACATGGAACTCCCATTTGATTAAGTATTACTTTTAAAATGTTTTGAGCCTTGTTCACAGGTTTCTGTTCACAAATATCCGGGTGAAATGTGAACAAGAAAGTGTGAACAGGAGTGAAAAAACTTTGAAAACAAAGCAGAAACAGAATACAGCCCGAATACGGGCACAAATAAAAACGGCGGATACGCCAGTTGGAAAAAATCAGTCACTAGGAGATTTAAAAAATCAGGATATGTAAAAAAGAGCCCTCGGCGATTGAGAGCGAAATATACCCATTGCACAAGCTAAAGCTTATGCGTTGAGTATTTCGTCCTCCCGGAGGGCCTCGCAGGGGCGTTTTGTGGATTGCCAGAGAATTTGGTGGCAGCAAATATCGGTGATGATTTCTGCTGGCAGTGTATCCGGGCAGAAAGGAGGTACTGTGAACAGACGAAATCATAGCTTTGTAATGGAAAGTAAATTGCATGATGTAAAAGGTAGAGTGGATTATATCAGCAGTCCCAAGCGACAGGAAAATCTGTATGCGGTCTTTTCAAATGTAGAAGATAGTTACTGGAATCTACTTGCGGAACAGAATCTGCGGGATTTTGCAAAAAGCGGAACAGAAGGAACCTGCATCGAAGCCAGAGAGTTGATTATTATGTTACCGCCGAGTCTGATACATTATGACCATGAACTTCTGCTGAAATATATGACTTCGATTTTTCTGGAGAAATATGATGTGGGATGCTGTGCGGCATTACACCACAATAAGAGCAAAACCAATCTACATATTCATCTGATCTTTTCCGAACGGGAGATCCGGCAGGAAGTGGAACGGAAAATAGCCAGCAGAAATATGTTTTATAATGAAGAGGGAAAGCATGTACGTACGAAAAAGGAAATCCTTGACGAGAATGGGAATGTTCGATCTGGATGTAAAATCATCAAAAAAGGGGAAGTGTATGAGACGAGTTTCTTTCAGCCCAAGAAAGAGGAATTTAAGTCCAATACATTTTTGAAAAATATGAAACATGTGATGACCGATACAATCAATGAAATCGTAAAGGATGAAAATGAGAAGCTTCAGGTATTTCAGAAAGGCGGTCCTTATCTTGCTACCAAAAAGATTGGGAAAAACAATCCCAGGGAAGCAGAAATCAAGACGGATAATTATCTTAGGCAGGAATGGAACCGGAATGTTGACCGGGCGCTGATCGCAGGTGTAACAGAAGAAGATGTGTTGATGGTGAAAAAAACACAGATTGATGAACCCGTGGCAGAGTTGCTCAGGGAACAGGGACAGAATCCGAACTTATTTACTGGAATTCTTCAAAAAGCAATCGGATGCTTAAGGGGATTCATCGAATATATACATGAGACAAGATATTGTGCGATAGATCAGGAAGGAAATCCTTTGCTTGACCATGATATGAAGATTGACATTACCCCGGAATCATTACCGGCAAAACCTAAGGGGAAACGTCCTTCTTCAGAATGGCAGGAAGCCGAGGTTATGCGATTGCAGCAGATTATCAATAAGATGGAAAAGCAGGAACAGAAGATATATGCCATTGAAAAAGCCATTGTGAAACTGGAAAAAGATCTGCTGGAAGTGAAAAAGAAATGGTTCCATAGAAAAGAACAAAAGGAAGTGGAAGGAAAAATCGAGGCTAAGAAAGTGCAGCTGGAAAAAGCGAAGGCGACACTTGATCTGCTCCCGGCGCAGTATGGATATAAAAATGCTTTGGAAGTCACAAAGGTAATGAAGGTTGCAAAAGCGGAATTAAAGAAAGTTCGGCAGGCGCAGAAAGCGTGGGATTCACCGGAGCCGAAGCAGGAGAAACTGTATCTGACGATTCCTGCGAATGTGCGGAGTGTGAAGGAACGGGAAGTACAGAAAAGCACGGGGCAGAGACGAAGTATTCATGAACGGTTGGAGGAGAAGAAACAGATTGTGGAGCAGCAACCGAAGAAGAGAAGGTCGAGAGATATGGGGGCAAGATAAAAGGTTTTGTTTGGAATATTTATGCCCATATTTTGATAAAGGAAATAGGAGTTTCTTGGGGAGTAATTGCGGAAAAAAAGAGAAAGGCGTATAATGCAAGAATATAATGTTTTCACAGTGTAAAATAGAGGAGTGAACAATCATGCAGAAAATACTGATTGTAGAAGATGATACAAATATCAATAATCTGCTTCAGGAGACATTATCCAAAGCAGGTTATTCCTGTGAACAGGCATTTTCTGGAACAGAGGCAAAGCTGCTTTTGAATATGCAGGAGCATAGTTATGCACTGGTGTTGCTGGATTTGATGTTGCCGGGTATTACAGGAGAAGAGGTTCTGGAGGAAATACGGAAAAAGGGAAATTTTCCAGTCATTGTTTTGACTGCGAAAGATAGTTTGGATGAAAAGGTACAGGTTTTAACTAGTGGGGCTGATGATTATATAACGAAACCATTTGAAATCAGGGAGGTACTGGCAAGAATTCAGGTACAGCTTCGTCATACAGAAGAAAAGGAAATAAAAGAACCTAACCTTTCGTTCAGAGAGATGGTATTGAACAAAGCTACTTTTCAGGTCAGCATTGGTGGAAAGATACTTCCTAAGATCACAAAACAGGAGTTTGCAATTTTAGAATTACTGCTCAGAAATCCGAAACAGGTTTTCAGTAAAGAGGATATTTTTGAATATGCTTGGGACGAGCCTTATATGGGTGAGACTAAGACGTTGGATGTACATATCAGCAATATTCGAAAAAAAATTAAACAAGTTACATCTGATGAATATATTGAAACAATATGGGGGATCGGTTATCGTCTCCATGCATAATCTTTACTCTTTTTTTACGATTTATTTGCGTTTGATTAGGATTATTCTTTTATGATAAATGCAGATAAGAAAAAGGAGATGAAAAACTTGAGTGAAATGTTATTGGAAACAAGAAATTTGACTAAGCAGTATGGACACCATAAAGCTGTGGACAGTGTCAATATGCATATTAAAAAGGGCGCTATTTACGGGTTTATTGGACGGAATGGAGCCGGGAAGACGACTTGTCTGAAGATGATCAGCGGACTTTCCAAGGCAACTTGTGGAGAAATCGAGATGTTCGGATACAAGGGAAAGGATTTGCAAAAAGTTCGATCCCGGGTGGGATGTTTGATCGAAGAACCGGGGCTTTATGGAAATATGACCGCATATGAAAATCTGAATATCAAATGCAAGCTGTTTGGCATAAAGAAAACAGGTTATATTGAAGAAATATTGAGAATAGTAGGTCTGGAGGATGTGGGAAAGAAAAAAACAAAACATTTTTCACTTGGAATGAAACAGCGTTTGGGAATTGGTCTTGCTTTGGTTGGAGAACCAGATTTATTAGTCCTTGATGAACCAATCAATGGATTGGATCCACAGGGGATTGCAGAGATCCGGGATACGATTCAGAGACTTCAGAAAGAGAGGAATATGACTATTTGCATTTCCAGTCATATTTTGGAGGAATTATCGAAGATTGCTACCGATTATGGAATCATTCATAATGGAAGTCTATTACAGGAAATTACAAGAGAAGAATTAATGAGAAGATGTAGTGAACGGATGGAATTGACACTGGATTATCCGAAACAGGCGATTCCTGTGCTGGATGCCATGGGATTTACGAACTATCAGGTAACAGATAAAGAACATATTCATATTTTCGAACGTCTGAATGAGAGTGCATCGTTGAATATGGAACTTGCAAAGGCAGGAATTCCAGTAAAAGGGATTTCCATAACCAGTGAAGAACTGGAAACTTATTTTCTGAATCTGACAGGGGGTGCAAACCATGCTTAATATGATAAAAATGGATTTATACCGGATGTTTCGAACCAAAAGTATGTATATAGTCTGGATTGTGCTGGCTGTGGCACTGTTGCTTACAACATTTTTGTGTAAAACAGATTATGATTCATTAAGCAAAGAGGATGCCATGCAGCAGGAGCAGATTACTGAACCAACTGAGGAGAATATTAATGTGGGAATGATGGTGACGCTACCTACAAAACCGGGAGAAAAGGTTACGGTGTTTGACATTTTCTTTGCAAATTCTCAAGGGAAATTTTATGCATTGTTTCTGGTGATTTTTGCTGTTATATTTTCGACAGCAGATATTGGCGGCGGCTATATTAAAAATATTGGTGGTCAGGTTCAAAAAAGGGGAGCGTTGATTTTTTCCAGGTCAATTGCATTAGCTGTCTTTACGATGCTGACAATGGTAGGGTCATTTTTATTTCAGGCAGTGGCGAACGATATTGTTTTCGGGGAGCTGGAATGGGGCAATTTAAAAGCTATTTTATCTTATTTTCTGACTGAGTTAACTCTTCATTATGCACTTATGCTGATTTGTATGGCGATTGCGATTATTTTGAAAAATAATGTGATCAGCATGGTGATTGCTGTTTGTCTTACCATGAATGTAATGAGTATTGTGTATGGATTAGTAAACAGTGCTATTCAGAAAATAGGAATTCAGAATTTCCAGATTTATAAGTATACGATAACTGGAAAATTATCACTGCTTCCTATGAATCCAAGTGGAAATGAGTGCTTGGCGGCATTTGGCGTGGCAATAGTGTTCATCGTTGTGATGATATCAGTAAGCAGTGTTGTTTTTCAAAAGAGGGATATTTAACGGATGTATATCGTAATTGGAATATTAGTAGGGATTATTATCTTACAATTTATTATTATATGGAAATACCAGCGGCAGGTGAGAGACATCTGCCGCCAATTGGCGTTTTTGATGAAACATGATAGTAATATGTTAATCAATCGTGAATTTGATATGGGAGGAATCGGAACGCTTTCAGACAGGTTGAATGAATTTCTGGAATTGCGGAGAAAAGAGAAGCAGCACTACCAGGAGAAAGAAACTCTGATTGCGGATACTTATACAAATCTTTCTCATGATATTCGGACACCATTAACATCCTTGGACGGGTATTTCCAGCTTATGGAAGAATGTGAAAATGTGGAGGATCAGAAACGTTATCTGAACATTATTCACGAAAGAATTCACAGTCTGAATGAAATGCTGGAAGAACTTTTTACGTTTACAAAGTTAAAAAACGAATCTTACAATTTAGAACTGATGCCTTGCTGTATTAACCGGATTTTGAAAGAAACTGTTTTTTCATACTATGATGACTGGGTAAGAATGGAAATTCAACCGGATATTCGGATTACAGAAGAGCAGCTGCATATATATGGAAACAGACAGGGGTTTAGTCGTGTTATTCAGAATGTGATAAAAAATGGGCTGGACCATGGAGAAAAGAAGATAAGTATTGTGTTAGAACGTGATCAGGATCGGGCAGCATTAAGAATCGGCAATCAGGTTACACATCCGGAGCAGATTGATGTAGAACATGTATTTGATAGATTTTACAAAGCAGATGCAGCCAGAAGTAAAACATCTACTGGATTGGGATTATCTATTGCAAGGGAGTTTGTAAAACGTATGAATGGTGAGATTGGAGCAAAGATAGAGGAAAATGAGTTTATTGTTGAGATGAGCTTTCCGATTGTAAAAGATGGAATGGGGAAATAATAGGAAGTTGTTTAAAATAAAGATTTTGACATATTGAGAATTTAATGCTAATATAATTATAGAAAAAGTGCTACCGATAGACGGTTAGCCCACATAATGAGTAGTTAAGAAAATAACCGTTCAGTTTGCGAGGCTGGGGCGGTTATTTTTTTGTGTGATTGCATCCTATTGAATAACCAAGTCCAAAAGCTGTTAAGCATAAGCTGATAACAGCAATCAGACCTTCGAGAGTCAACATTAGCATCCCCTCCTTTAGCAAGATTTCCGCAGATAGTCTGGGGATTTCTATGTAAACAGAGGGTCACAGTCCCTCTGGAGAAGGACTAACCGCCTACCGTGAATGGTAGCACCTTAAAAAGATTATAGCAGAAGTATTTAAGAGACACAATAAGGAGAAGATGCTTCTCAATAGTAATGTTAATGCTCTCCTGGGATGTCATGATCCCGCTCTGTCATGCTGACATGAAATTGCCAGGATATCTGTCATGGAATGTTCCCTTTGATGGGGCGGTTATCCGCCCCA
>NZ_JACJLR010000008.1 GCF_016902345.1 Mediterraneibacter glycyrrhizinilyticus
TCGTTAGCCATCTTTTTCTCTTTTTATAGGATAGATTTCAGGGGCAGATGTGACTCGTATGAGTCACATCTGCCCCTGATTTGGACTATCTATTTCCCGACAGCCCCTTGTTTTTTAAAACATTGCACTAAATTATAATATGGTCTTAAGTGCATTTACCAACACATCAATATGCTCTTTCTGCAAAATCAACGGAGGCAACAGACGAATTACATGTGAACCCGAGGGAATTACGATAATCCCCGCTTCTTGCAAAGCATTTATGAAGTGTGCAGCAGGCACAGACAGTTCAATGCCTTTCATAAGGCCCAATCCACGTACCTCTTTGATTACAACTTTTTGGGCAGCCAATTCAGATAACGCCTTATCCAGATAGAGCGTCATCGCCCTGACGTTTGCTAATATGTCATACTGTTGGTAAAGCTGGAATACAGCAGTAACGGCGGCTGCTGCCAGAGGATTGGAACCGTAAGTTGTACCATGATCTCCTGCACGCAATACACCGGTCGCTGCCCCTCTGGTTCCAATTGCACCTACCGGAACTCCACATCCCAAAGCCTTTGCCGAAACAACAATATCGGGAACAATATCATACAATTGATACGCAAACATATTTCCGCTTCTACCCATGCCACATTGAATTTCATCCGAAACCATCAAAATTTCGTTCTCATCACAGAGCTTTCGAACTCCTTTGATGAAGTAATCAGTGGCAGGATAAATTCCGCCCTCTCCTTGTACTGTTTCCATGAAAATTGCACAGGTATTGTCAGTTATCAAACGTTTGACGCTTTCCAGATCATTGAAGTCAGCAAATTTAACATGGGCAAGCATAGGAGCAAAAGGTTCCTGGTAGGCTGCTTTTCCCGTTACCGATAATGCTCCCATAGATCTACCATGAAAGGATTTCTTCATGGCAATAATCTCTCCATTATGGTTATTATGCTTCAAAAAATGATATTTCTTAGCAATTTTAATTGCACCTTCAATGGCTTCCGTTCCAGAGTTAGTGAAAAACACCTGCTCCATATCTGATGCCTGATTAAACAGCTTTGCAGCTTCAATTGCCGGAACATTATAAAAAAGATTAGATGTGTGCAGCAGCTTTTCCATCTGTTCTTGCAGTGCGCGTGTGTAATTCGGATCGTGATATCCCAGGGCACACACACCGATTCCAGACCCGAAATCCAGATACCGGTTTCCCTCTGTATCATAAAGGTACATACCTTCTCCATGATCCAAGACAATAGGATAACGGTTATATACAGGAACAAACTGCTGATTTGCTTGTTCAATATAAGGATTCATTTCAGTCCTTTTCCTCCACCACTTCGATTTTAAACACATTGATCACATCCACATCTGGACAACAGAATACAATGGAGCCATCCGGTTGGCTGGGAAGTTTTCCTCCGTACCGCAGAATGTCAATGTAAGGGAAAGCCACATGCATGGCCATTGGACAGAGATTGCCTCTTTCGGTATCAAAGTCAAAGGTGTCTCCAATTTGATGACCACGATGACACCCCATATGACCTTTTTGATCAATTAAACTGATTTTAATTTTAGGCTTTTTCATCATTGATTTACTCCAAAAATTGTTCAATGGGAATTCCCTTGTATTTATCAGTATCATGCACATTGGCATAAATAATTTTTTCGAGTTGTCTCATTGCGATTTCTACGCTCTCTAAAAGCAGTCCTGATTTTAAATAATGCCCTACTACAATTGCCATAAAAATATCCCCTGTGCCTGGAAAACGCACCGGTATTTCATCATAAGGGAGCAAGACACACGAATTTTTCGGAGAGTTTTTTACAACAGTAAACATTCTTCTGTTAATGTTTGCGCTTGTAATCACAACCGATTTAGCACCAAGCATATGTAGTCGATTTGCGATTACTTCAATTTCCGCCTCAGAACAGGTGTGTTTAACTGTGTATCCGGATAAAAAACACGCCTCCGTAATATTGGGGACAATCACATCTGCAATAGAACACAACCGTTTCATATAAGTGACTGCTTGATCTGTCACACCATTGTATCGTTTTCCGTCATCCCCCATAATAGGGTCAACAAAAATCGAAGTACCTGATTTTTGTTGTTCTTTGCAATATTCATATATGAGACATGATTGTTTTTCTGACACAATAAATCCAGTACAGATTGCGTCGAAAGAAAACATGAGTTTCTTCCATACCAGAAGCGTATTTTCCATATATTCTGTTGTGTCCAAAATATCAAACTGCCCATAATCCAGAGTGTTGGAAACGAGTGCAGTCGGCAAATTGAAAGTTTCAAATTTCAAGTGAGATAAAACAGGAATCATGACAGATAAGGCGACCTTTCCATACCCCGCCATATCATTGACCAGTAAAATTCGAGTTTGCTTTTTATCTTCCATAGCCATACTCTCTCAGTAACTCAAATAACAAAGTCTGCACAGCATTTTTCCTGACTCTGTTTGAAAAATCTTCTGTAATGTGGTTTCTATTGTGTTCTTTCCCAGATTATCTTCATAAAAATTCACTAAAAAATCCGCTTCCACAAGAATTTGATAGTCAATCCCGTCTATATTTGTGTAAGTGTGATGATGGCCAACCAAATAGCAGATGCGTTCAATATCTGTTTCTTCAAACTTAAGCTTTTTTAACATTTTTCGAGCATATGCAGGACCTTCCTGCTCTTGCAATTTTCCATTACACCTTCCGTATTTTTCTTCTGACGGACGGATTCCGATATCGTGTACCAGTGCTGCACATTCGGCTAAAAACTGGGTGTGTTCATCCAGCTGTTCCATATGGCCAATCATCTGTGCAAAGCGATGCACCTTTATCAAATGGTGAATACGCTGGGGATCGTTTTGATTGAAAGCAATCATTTCTTGCGTTAAAAGATCGATTATTTTTTCCAGATTCATAAAGTCCTCCTATTTCACTTCCTCTTTTAAACAAAGTGCCAACAACTCTTTCCCTCCATCAGTTTGGAAAAGCCCTTTGATATATTCTGCTTTTTTTCGATCTGGGCGAGTTTCGTAACAGTTTACAATGAGATCTGCTTCTATCAGAAGCTGTAAAAGTTTGTTTTTGATATCATCGTAATCATGATGGCAGATAACTAAGTCGATAATTCTTGGAATATACGAGGGAATGTAATTTGCTTCTTTTAAAAAACGAGTGACAAGAAGCGGAACCGCCTGCTTCTGATTATCTTGACTGGCATCCCCGTTATAATGTTCTTTACAATACTTGATTGCAATATCATGTAAAATCGCGGCTGCTTGTAGTATCTGCTGTTCTTCGACGGGAAGCTTCTCTTGCTCTCCCAATAATTTAGCCAATGCGTAAACCTTAAGGATGTGCTGTGTACGCCTGCTATGCCCTTCCTCATAGCACATTGCGTTATACAAGAGATGAGTTTCATCGTTTATCACGTTGACAATCATCCTTTCATGAAAAGATTGTAATATCTCTTTATAGAATATAACATTACAAACGAGTCTTGCGTTGCGCTTGCAACATATAATTCAAAATGCTATACTTTAAATTAGGAAAGGAGGGACAGCATGAGGCTTGATATTGAACAACTAACCTTACTTCCAATTTTCAAAGGCATTCGTGAGGAAGATCTTCCGGCAATGTTGACCTGCCTGGGAAGTTTTCAGAAAAAATATCAGAAAGATGAAGTTATTTTTTTGGAAAGCAATGAAGTCAGAAATGTTGGTATTATATTGTCTGGAACTGTGCATATGGTCAAGGTGGACTCCGAAGGCTATCAAACACTTCTTGTTGTAATGAAAAAGAATGAACTATTTGGGGAATCATTTTCCTGCGGAAGTCATTTAGATGCACAGGTCAGCTTTTTGGCCGCTGCACCCTGTGAAATTTTGTTTTTGCCCTTTCACAAAGTCATCCATTCCTGTAAGATGAGCTGTACCTTCCATCATCGGCTGATTGAGAACATGGTCCAATTGATTGGAGATAAAAATGTCCAGTTGATGCACAAAATTGAAGTGATTTCCCAAAAGACACTTCGAGAAAAAATATTAGCATACTTACGACAACAGGCTATGGAGCAGAGCAGCAAACAATTTACAATTCCTTTGGGACGGCTCGAATTGGCTGAATACCTGTGTGCGGATCGTAGTGCAGTGACCAGAGAATTGTCCTATATGCAGCGAGATGGTCTAATTATTTATGATAAGAACACATTTCAGCTGTTATAATTAAAAAGCACAGATCTTTATGCTGTAAATAGGAAAAACCTGTTTGAGAAAATATTGGGGGTTACTCATGTTTTAAAATTCCATAAGGTCCCAACTAGCTCATTGGCACAATCCAATTAAAAAAGAATCCATGTTGCGCACGCAACATGGATTCTTTTTTGTTTATGTTACACATCGTATAGTTATTATGAATTCATATGAGCATAAGGAGCCGCAGAATTTTATCTTCCATCGTTTCCTCGGCGGTTTCGCTGAGGTAGACACGAACTTTATAGGTGGTGTTGCCAATGTGCCGGGTCAGAAACACGGCGTTTTTATCTGCCATAGAACCTCTCTTTCTTGCGCTTTCAGCGTATCCGGTGTATACTGTTGTTATAGTTCCGATGTTTGTAACCTGTGATTGTGTTACTTCTTTTTTGTGTCAAGCCTGAACATGGTGAAAGCCCCCTTTCTCCTGCGTGAACGAGCAAATGTAACCCAAGTAACTTGTTTTTAGATTACTCTTTCACTAATAGGAGAAATCCGGGGTGCAAAACGGAACCATTTTTGAAAAATCGCAAATTTTTTTTTGAAAAGAGGTGGGGTCATGGCGTATCTGTCTGATGACGAGCTTCTGGATACCGAGGGTGGCTTCACCGGCTGGGACGCTGGGACGGAAGAAACGCTGGAACAGGCGCTTGCGGAAGAACGTCTGGCCGAGCTGGAAAGCGAGCTGGAGCAGGACGAGCATCCCATTGACTATGATGCCGAACTGGAAACCGAGGAAGAAGAAGCTGCCCCGGTCAGTGATAAACGGCTCAAACGGGAGATGCGGGCCGAGGCCATACGGCGGCTGGAGGAAGCAGCACGCACGGAGAAGGATTTCCGGGCCGTGGTGGAGGAATGGAACAAGCTGGACCGGAACCGGGAGCGCCGGGAACGGGACCACGAAAACCTCCGTGGGGATGTGCCGCTGGAATATCAGGCGGTGCCGGAACCGAAGCTCATTCCCCGCTGGATGAACAACCCCGCATACCGGCAGCTGATGGCCGGGAACTTTCTGGACATCCTGTTTGACTGCCCCTATGAGATGCACAACCTCACTGCCGACGCCTTTATTTCCCGCATGGTGGAAGAACTGAGCGAGGAACACAAGGAAGTTTTGTATTTTCTCTCTTTGCGCCTATACAGCTCTACCCGGCTTGCCGCTGTGCGTGGGCAGTCTGACCGCAATATCCGTAAGTTGCGAAAGACCATCCATAAGAAGTTGCAGCGCCAGATGTATGACCATCTGTGCGGCAAACCGGAACATAGCCTGACCTTGCGGGAACGTCAGTTTTTGGAGGAATACTCGAAAATCGCAAAGAAACAGGGCAAGGATGCCGTGATCCGGCGGGAGAACAAGACCAAGCGCAGAAAAAAGAAAAACCGCCCCTGATAATTGGGACGATTAAGGAGAAAGGGCGTGTATGATGAAAAATTTATTTGAACAATCCCGTTCCTATTGGGTGCGGTACGATCATTATGAGCTGAAAACAGCGGAAGATGGCAAGCGGTATATCACCCCCGGCAAGAGCGCAAAGCCGGACGTCTACAATCCGCTGAAAGAGGTCCCCAACATTGTGCTGGATGCGCTGAATGTGGGGATGCTGATGATGGGACGCAAGCCGGAAGCAGAAGTGGAAAAGGCGGTAATGGAGTTTATCACCCGGTACGGCCTGCTGGGGCTGATGACCGCCCTGCCCACCACGCCGTCCTTTATGGACTATGAGGCGGTATACCTGCCCAAAAACCACTTCATTAAGGAAGAATCCATGGCGACAGACAAATACCTGTCCCTGTTTTATCCTTTTGACCAGCTGGACTTGGTGAAGAAAGGCATAGAATCCACATGGAATGTGTCCGGTGACCGGACGATGATTGCCCTGACCATGACCTTCATGGACGAGCCGATGGCGAAAAACATGAGCTTCCAGCGGGAATATGCGGAACCCTACGAGTGGGTTGCTCAACAGTTCAAGGACTGGGCCTTTACGCTGACCACCGCCTTTTTCTACTACAATGACTATGATTTCATGGGCGAGGACGAACGGGGGCTGCACCGCAAGGCTATGGCCGCATTTGGCGGGATTGCCCCCACCTACCACATTGAGCTGCTGGATAAGCCCACCATTTACTGGGATTTTCACTCCCTGCTGCTGGGTATCCAGATGATGTTCAGCTTCATGCTGGTGGACGGGGAGCAGCCCCTGCGCCTGTGCAAGCACTGCCAGAAGGTGTTCCTGGGCAGCCGGTCCAACGCCGCCTTTTGCAGCCCACGGTGCAAGAACCAGTATAATGTCTACAAGAGCCGGGGAAAGAACCGGACGGATGGAGGTGACGAGGAATGAGCGAGGAACAGGGACTGACCCCGTATGAAACCAGAGAAATCCTCTTTTACAAGACCGAAAACGGAGAAGTGCGGGTGGAAATCCTGCTCTTTCAGGAAAACCTCTGGCTGACACAGGCAAAAATGGCAGAACTGTTCGAGGTGCAGAAAGCGGCCATTTCCAAGCATCTGAAAAACATTTTTGAATCCGGCGAACTGAGCGAGGATTCAGTTGTTTCCAAAATGGAAACAACTGCGGCGGACGGGAAACGGTATCAGACCAACTATTACAATCTGGACGCCATCATCGCTGTGGGGTATCGTGTGAACTCCAAAAAGGCGACCATGTTCCGCATTTGGGCAAACAGAGTGTTGAAAGAGTTCATCATCAAAGGTTATGTGATGGATGACGTACGGCTGCGGGAGCCGGAGAACTTTTTCGGCAAGGATTATTTCGAGGAACAGCTGGAGCGCATCCGGGACATCCGGGCCAGCGAGAGAAGATTTTACCAGAAAATCACGGACATCTATTCCCAGTGCAGCGCCGACTACGATGTGGAAAGTCCTATCACAAAGGAGTTTTTCGCCACGGTGCAGAACAAGCTCCACTATGCGGTCACCCATCATACCGCCGCCGAGATCGTATATGGCCGTGCCGACAGTACCAAGCCCAACATGGGCCTGACCACATGGAAAAACGCCCCCAAGGGCCGCATCCGCAAATCCGATGTCATCGTCGCTAAAAACTATCTGAACGAAACGGAAATGCGAAACCTGAATGAGATCGTCACCATGTACCTGGACTATGCGGAACGGCAGGCCCGCCGGGGAAATGTCATGTATATGGCCGATTGGGTCAAACGGCTTGACGCATTTTTACAGTTTAACGAGGAAGATATTCTGCATGATAAGGGCAAGGTGACTGCCGCCATTGCCAAAGCCTTTGCCGAGAAAGAGTTTGAAAAGTTCCGAGTTTTGCAGGATCGGACCTATCAGAGCGACTTTGACCGGCTGGTTGCGGAAACTTCGGATGATCTGACAGAATAACCATATACACAGAAAGCCCACGCCACCGGTTCTCTCTTTCCGGCTGCGTGGGCTTTTTCGGTCATCGCTTATTTCTTGTTTTGCAGCTGTTCATGGGCTTCCTGCTGGACGATCAGCCCCGCCGAAAAGCCATACTTGAAATGGCTCTCACTTTCCTCACACTGGGCGATAGCGTTCTGCGCCCGGAGTTCTTCCACCAGAGCATAGTCCTCTTTGCTGAGCCGCTGGGATAACTGCTCCATCAACGCCGCACAGGTTTGGATCGCCTTGCGGTATTCCGGGAACGTGGGCACTACCGTTTCACAGGGATAAAACTCCCCGTTATACATGGCTTCCAAAATCATTGCGTTCCCTCCCTCAACAATAGACCAACTCCGCCAGGACAATTTCCTCGGCCCTGTTGTGGATGGAGTTCAAGGAGCGCACCCATGCCATCTGGTCGGCAGCTTTCAGGGCTTCTGTGACACCCTCTTGCTGCATCATGGCTTTTTCGATAATTTCCAGCCGCTCCCGGCAGGCGGTGTCGATTTCCTCCAAATGGGGAAACAGCTTTTCAGTGACAATGAGATCGGTATACAGAATGGGCCGGTGTTCTTTTAAGTAGGCACGGCGCAAGCGGCCATATTTCCCGATATGGTACTCTTTGGTGTCCGATAACACAAGGTCGGGAATGAGATAGTCGCCGCATTTGGTGTAAGTCAGTTCCGTACAAGGCTCCTTTCGTGGGAATGTGGTTGACAGTTACGGTCAGGTTCAGGGGTATCCCTCCTTCATCACAACTGTCTTTTCATTCGCCACAAATGAGCCGCAGTCATGATGTAATTTTCGGTGGTGTAATCCACCCTTTATAAATTACATCATGGTTCGATATGGAGTTACTCTCGCCCTGTAACTCATCATCGCGGCTCAAACGCTCGTACAGTGGGGGGATTTTCTCGTTTCTCATGGCTGTACCTCCTGAAATGAAAATGCTCTAAGTGACTGCTTCACTAACCATGACAAAAACCATGATTAAGCAGCAACTCAAGCGGCCTGACACCCGCAGCGGCAAAATCCGGGCGTTGCAGGAGAGCGCCGCCCTCACCGAGCGCGGGGAGATGTGGGCGCAGTACAACAAGTACAAGCCCATCCGCAAGCAGCTTGCCAGGGTAAAGCCGGAGAGGCGGGAACTGTTCGAGCAGCGCCACAGCCGGGAACTGATCCTCTATGACGCGGCGGCCCGGTATCTGAAGGAACTGAAAGACGTTGAATGGCTCCGCAAGGCCGCCGACCAACTGGCCCGCCAGGAACAGGACAAGTCCCATGACCGGGGGACGGAACGGTAAAGGGTACGGCGTTTTGGCGCCCCCTTTTAGGTGCGTCGCGTTTCACGACACCCCTTTGTACGCAGAAAAACCGCCGTACAGGTTTCACCCATACGGCGGCAGACGGTTTATTTGCCGAACAAGTCGCTGTGCGACCCGGTGCGGGCAAGCGTCAGAACCAGCACATCATCCTCGATACGGTAAATGAGCAGCCAGTCAGGGAGAATGTGACATTCCCGATGGCCCACTCAATCGCCGGACAGATCGTGATCGCGGTTTTTCTCCGGCAGCGGTTCACCCATCGCCAGCAGCGCCACGACCTGCTCCAGCAATTCAATTTTCAGGCCGTGCTTGATTGCCCGTTTGTAGTCCTTCTTAAAGCCGGTTGTGTACTTGACGGTGTACTTTGTTTTCCTCATTTTTTCAGGTCGGCAAACAACTCGTCAAGGTCATTGTAGCCCTTTACAGACGGGTCTTTTGCAATCCTTTCCGCTTCCAGCATGGCAGCAATCGTTTCTTTGTTGGGCTGTTCCAGCTTCACTTCAAAGGGAATGCCGCCCTCACGAAGCGACTGGCGCACGAAGATGTTGAACGCTGTGGATAAATTCATGCCGAGTTCCGCAAACAGGGCGTCGGCCTGTGCCTTCAAATCCGCGTCCATGCGGATGCTGATGTTTGTGGTATTTCCAGCCATATCATCAACCCCTTTCTGCTGGTACTTTTAGTATATGCCATTTGCACGAAGAAAACAATACTTTGCACGAATATTTAACAGCAAATTCATTGAATGAGGTCACTGTATGAAGCAGATTATTTTACCCGTTACTGTCCACCTGAATATCCGCCTGCCCCTTGCCCTCTTGCAGCCGGAACCGGCAGCAGCGCCCACCGGCCCGGAGCCGGAGGCCCATGCCTGCCAGGGCTGCGGCAACTGCGGCGGGTGCGGGAAGTGCCAGCATGAAGAAAAGCAAGCCTGAACTTATCCCCGTCATGGACTACCGCCAGTACCGCAGAGCGCGGCGGCTGGTACATGAGTGCTGCAACTATGACGGCGGCAACTGTTTCGCGCTGGACGATGGGAGGAATGTGTCTGCGTCCAGTCCATTTCCTACTCCCTGTTGTGCCGGTGGTTTCGGACGGTGGTGCTGCCGCTGGACAAGGAACTGGAAACGGTTCTGTTCCATCGCCTGGACGCCAAACGGTGCGCCGTCTGCGGGGCGCTGTTCCCCCCCTGGCTCCAACCGGGCCAAATACTGCCTTTTCTTTCCTCAATACGTTACTTGAAGAAAGAAAAAGAAAGGATAAAGTATAAGTGTTTCTCAGAAGCCTGAGTAGTCATGGGTAGCTGAGGATGATGTCAAACTTTGAGCAAGTTACAGAGATTGAAACAGATATTGAAGATACCCTGGAAAAAGTCGTAAAGAGGAGAGGGCGGCACATCAGTGACCTGACGTGCCGAACAGGTTCAGGATCACACATCCGATGATGATCAGGACGATCGCGATGATCCCGACGGTGTTGACTTTCTGACCGAATACGACGGCGGAGATGATCGTTGTGGCGACGATGCCTCCGGCGCACCATGTGGCATAGGCGACACCCAGATCGATGCGGAGCAGTGCCTTTGAGAAGGCATAGAAGCAGAGAATATATAAAACGATGCAGCCTGCCGCCGGCACCGGCTTTGTGAAGCCTTCAGAAGCTTTGAGCAGTGTGGTCGCGATGATCTCCAGTATGATCGCGGAACCTAATAATATGTATTGCATTTTCATTTCCTCCTTTAACACCTGAGTTATTATACAATGACGAGTGCAGGTTTACAACGAGAAAGAAGACTGTCAGAATTATAGTATGCGCTCAGGTTATAGACTTCTGCTGAATCGGCATTGTACTTTTGGAGAAGACTATCCTAAAATATGACTTGTAAGAGGAAAACATCGAAAGCAGTTTTGCAAGGAGGAAACGAACATGGAGTATGCAGTATTAAATAACGGATCAAAAATGCCAATGGAAGGATTCGGAGTATTTCAGGTGCCGGATCCGACGCAGTGTGAGCAGGCAGTGCTTGATGCGATCGAGACCGGTTACCGTCTGATCGACACAGCAGCTGCTTATATGAATGAAAAAGCAGTGGGAGAGGCGATCAGGAAATGCGGCGTTCCCCGCGAGGAGCTGTTCATCACCACAAAGCTGTGGGTACAGGATGCAAGTTATGAGGGGGCGAAGAAAGCGATCCAGACATCCCTTGATGATCTGGGGCTGGATTACCTGGACCTGTATCTGCTCCATCAGCCTATGGGAGATTATATCGGAGCATACAGGGCAATGGAAGAGGCGTATAAAGAAGGAAAACTTCGCGCCATCGGCGTGTGCAACTTCTATCCGGCACGCCTTGCAGACCTCTGTGAGACTGTAGAGGTCAAACCGGCGGTAAACCAGGTGGAACTCCATCCCTTCTTCCAGCAGGAAGATGCGCTCGCTCTCATGAAAGAGTACGGAGTGATCCCGGAGGCATGGGGACCGTTCGCAGAAGGAAATCACGGCATCTTTACCCATCCTGTCCTGACAAAGATCGGTGAGAAGTACGGAAAGAGCGCCGCTCAGACAGCCCTTAGATGGAACGTCCAGAGAGGTGTGGTCGTCATTCCTAAATCCGTACACAAAGACCGCATGGAGCAGAACATGGATATCTGGGATTTCAGCCTGAGTGAGGAAGATATGGCGGAGATCGCAAAACTGGATCTGGGTCACAGCGAGATCGTGAACCACGATGATCCGGGATTTGTGAAGATGCTCCACACCATGAAGATCCACGACTGATCCGGCAGAGGTATTTCCACGTTGTTTTGAAAGCGGTATCAGAGACAGGATTGACAAAATGCTTCGGAATCGAGTATCCTTTATTCATATGGATCTTTGAAAAAACTGGAGCGAATGGATATGAATATTTATGATATCGCGAAAGAAGCCGGGGTTTCGATCTCGACAGTTTCACGGGTGTTGAACAATAAGAGCAATGTAAAGGAAAACACGAGACGGAAGGTGGAGGCTGTACTGGAGAAGCATGACTACAGGCCCAGTGCGATCGCGCGGGGGCTGGTAAGCAGTTCTATGCGTACAGTGGCAGTCCTGACTGTGGATATCCGGGTACCCCATTATGCCAGAACGGCATACACGATCGAGCGGGAATTCAGCCGCAGAGGGTATGAGGTTATGCTCTGTAATACCGGAGGGGAGATGGATGAAACAGCGAAATACCTTCGTGTTGCAACTGAGAAAAATGTGGACGGAATCGTTCTTGTCGGATCAGTCTTTAACACGATCTGTAAAGTGCCGGAGATTCAGAATCTTCTTGGAAGGATACCAATGGTGCTCGCCAACGGGAAAGTGGCTGCAGAGAGGTCTTACTCTGTTCTGGTAGACGACGGATACGGAGTCGGTCTTGCTGTTGATCATCTGGTGAAACGGGGGTGTCAGGATCTGTATTATCTGAAGGACCTGGATACGGTCAGCGCCCAGTTAAAGTGCCGGGGCTTTCTGGAGGCGGCGGAGCGCGCCGGGATCAAAGGCGGAAAGCGCCGTGTGATCGAGACGTCCATGAGCCTGAAAGGCGGGATGGATGCGGTGGAAAAGCTTCTGCAGGAAGGAAAAAAGTTTGATGGTGTTGTCTGCGGTGAGGATATCACGGCGGCGGGAGCTGTGAAAGCGATTCGGCGTGCGGGTCTGAAAGTACCGGAAGATGTGGCCGTGACAGGATATAATAATTCCGAGTACGCGAGGATCTGCGAGCCTCCTCTTACAACGGTGGATAACAAGCCGGAGCTGGTGGCAATGCTCAGTGTACAGCTTCTCACAAGCCTGATCGAGGAGACAGATGCCTATTCCTCCTGCACGATCCAGCCGGAGATCGTTCCCGGTGGGACAGCATAAAAAAGAAAATGAAAAGATTACAGTGGGACTGCATAGGGCAGCCCCATTTTTTTGTGCGTTACGCCCGGAGGGCGACCGCTTACATTCCCGGAATGTACCTTTTGGCATTTCGGGTGATTGAATATGATTTAAAATAGAAGCGCTTTCATAAAAATGGAAAATATAATTGTGATTTTTACCAAAAAGGAAAAAGAAAAATAGTAGAAAACTACTGAAAAAACTCGAATCTTAGTGATTTTGTTGACAAAAACGATTAGATAAATATAATGAAAATAAAGAAAGCGCTTTTACAAACTTGCAAAATATTTTCAAAAATTGAAAGGAGATCAGAAAATGAGAGTCGCATATGAGGATATGGTGAAAGAATTTGCCCGTGTTCTTGAAAAAAAGGGGTTTACGCAGGAGGATGCGCAGAGCGCGGCGGTGATCTTCGCCCAGAACAGCCTTGCAGGTGTTTTTTCCCATGGACTGAACCGGTTCCCGAGAGTGGTCAGCTACCTGGAAAAGGGGGAGATCGATCCCAACGCGCAGGCGACATGCGAGATGAAGATGGGGGCCATTGAGCGCTGGGACGGACACCGGGGATTCGGACCTCTGAATGCAAAGAAAGCCATGGATCATGCGTGTGAGCTGGCAAAAGAGTACGGTATAGGATGTGTGGCGCTGGGAAACAACAATCACTGGATGAGGGGCGGTACATACGGATGGCTGGCAGCGGACAACGGATGCATCGGGATCTGCTGGTCCAACACTATGCCTAACATGCCGGCGTGGGGCGGAATGGACCGGAAGATCGGGAACAATCCGCTGATCATGGCAATCCCGCGTTCCAACGGAGAGCATGCGATGATCGACTGCGCGGTCTCACAGTTCTCTTACGGAAAGATCGAGGACTGCCGTCTTAACGGGAGACAGCTTCCGGTGCCGGGCGGATACGACACGAAGGGGCAGCTGACCACGGACCCGGCGGAAATTGAAAAAACATGGAGGGTACTTCCCATGGGCTACTGGAAGGGCAGCGGGCTTTCCATTGCTCTGGATCTGATTGCGACGGTGCTGACCAACGGCAACTCTGTTCAGAAGATCGGAACGTTCGGAGATGAGATCGGGCTGACACAGATCATGATCGCGATCGACCCGTCTAAGTTTAACACAGTTGAGGAGACAGATCAGATCGTGGATGAGATTCTCTCCGATGTAAAAACATCTATTCCGGTAGAAGAAGGCGGCGAGGTGTACTATCCGGGCGAGCTGGAACTGAAGAACATCAAAGAAAACAAGGTGAACGGAATTCCTGTTGTAGAAGAAGTATGGGAGTCTGTACTGAAAATGTGATGCTTTAAAAACAGATAAGGAGATTTTCTTATGATACACGGAGTCTTATTCGACATGGACGGGCTGATGTTTGATACCGAAGCAGTCGGATACAGGGGATGGAAGGAAGCGGAGCGACAGCTTGGGATTGAAATAAGTGACCAGGCGATTGCCGCCTTCCGGGGGCTTGGAAACTGTGAGAAACGCCTGCGGTTCGGGAAACTGACAGGGAGACCAGACCTGTATGAGAAGGCGCTGGCGATCCGTGTGGATTACGCAGACCGCTGGATCTGCGAGAACGGCCTTCCGGTAAAACCGGGATTGAAAGAACTGATGGAGTTTCTGAAGGAAAAAAGGATCCCGGCGGCGCTGGCAACCTCTACGGAGAGAGACAAAGCCATGACCTATCTTCGCATGGCAGGCGTGGAGAAGTATTTTTCCGCATCTGTCTGCGGGAGCGAGGCGGGAGCATCGAAGCCGGCGCCGGATATTTTTCTGAAAGCAGCGGAAAAACTGGGGCTTCCGCCCGAAAAATGCCTGGTCCTGGAGGACAGCACAAATGGTCTGAAAGCGGCGAAAGCAGCAGGGTGTATGGCTGCGGTGGTACCGGATCTCTCGCCTGCCCCACCGGAAGAAGCCGGGCTGTGGGACTGGAAGGTTCATGATCTGAAGGAAATGATCCCGATCATCCAAAACCGTGTGTCAGAGTGAAATAAAAGTACTGGGGCTTCCAGCCGCAGTGAAAGAACAAAAGGAATGGAGGAAATAAAATGGAATATGTAATAGGTATTCTTTTACTCGTCTCCTTCGTCGGACTTGCAGTTTACGCAGTACGCGGAGGAAACCTGATGATGGGAATGCTGATCATGGGCGTGATCTGGACCGCGTTACCGCTGATCGGCAATACATTTGCTACAAATCCGGAATTCATCGCTTCTTATCCCGGTGTGACAGATATCAGTTTTGTGGATGCGATCACGAACGTGTTCCAGTCGGGACCGGAAGGATGGGGAAGTGTCCTTGTAAATGTCGTTTTTGGCGCATGGTTCGGACGAGTGCTCCTGCAGACGGGGATTGCGGATACACTGATCCGTAAGACGGTAGAGCTGGGAGGAGACAGACCGGTGATCATCTGTGTGCTCCTTTCTACAGTGACCACGGCGATCTTCTCCACATTGTTCGGGGCAGGAGCAGTTGTTGCGATCGGCGTGATCATCCTGCCGATCCTGATGAGCCTTGGCATTCCGAAAAAACTTGCCATCGGATCTTTCATGATGAGCGTGGGTGCCGGAATGTATTTAAATCCTGTGCTGACAGGGCAGTTTCTGGCGTTCTTCCTGGACGATGACGGGAAACAGATGATCACATATGATGATCCGGCCCGTCTCCGCTGGGCGGTTGTCGGACTTGCGGTACAGCTTATCATGGTCATCGTAATGTGCATCTTTGCTCTTCGCAGCAAGAAGACAGTCCATGCGTGGACTGCATCGGCAGCGAGAAAGTCCCGCCCGGGATATGTTCCGACTGTGGCGCTGATCGCACCGATCATCCCGGTGGTGCTGCTGGTAGTGTTCGATATCCCGATCATCCTGGGATTTACCATAGGAAGCTTCTACGCGCTCGCTGTATGCAGAAAGCTGACATCTTTCCGCGGTGCCTGCCGCGTGATGAACAAGGATTTCTATGACGGTGTGGTCGATACCGCTCCGCTGGTAGGATTCCTGCTCATGATTCCGATGTTCAACAAAGCAGCAGAGCTGTGCGTGCCTTATTTTAACGCACTGCTTGGAAATGTGATCCCGAACAATACATTGGTGATCAGTATTGCATTTGCTCTTCTGGCTCCGCTTGGACTCTTCCGCGGACCGTTCACCCTGTTCGGATGCGGCGCGGCGACATTGGGGATACTCAAAGGGATCGGCTTTTCGACGCCGTATCTGTTCGCCCTGATGGTCATTCCGTCTATCACGATGAACGTATCCATCTGTATGACTCAGAGCTGGATCGCATGGGGCGTAAGCTATGCGAAAGTTTCTACAAGAGAACATCTGAAACAGACGCTGCCGGTGGCATGGATCATCTGTGCGATCATGCAGGCTGTCACATTTGTAATGTTTGGCTAAGGAGGTGCCGGGAATGAGTGAAAGAAAAGTACGCATGGGCATCGATGTCGGAGGAACACACACCAAAGCGGTTGCCATCGACAACGCGACCCATGAGATCATAGGAAAATCTTCTGTCAAGACGACCCATGACGACAAAGCAGGAGTTGCGGCGGGAGTCGTTCAGGCATTTCAGAACTGCCTGAAAGAAAATAAGATCGATCCAAAGGATGTCATTTTCGTGGCGCACTCCACGACCCAGGCGACGAACGCACTGATCGAGGGCGACGTGGCACATGTGGGCGTAGTGGGAGTGGGGCCGAAAGGGCCCGGCGGATGGATCGCCAAGGTGCAGACAAATATGCGGGATATCGATCTCGGGTCGGGAAGATTCATCCGCCTTCACAATCGCTTTATCTGTGATGAGAAACTCTCAGACGACCTGGTCACAGATACCATCAGATCGCTGGTCGGTGAAGGAGCGCAGGTTATCGTGGCAAGCGAATCTTACGGTGTAGACGATATGGAAAATGAGAATGGGATCTGTGCGATCGCAAAGAATATGGGACTGGAAGCCACCGCAGCCAGCGAGATCACAAAACTCTACGGGCTGACACGGCGCACCAGGACGGCTGCGATCAACGCATCCATTCTGCCGAAGATGCTGAACACGGCAAACTCCACTGAACAGAGCGTCAAGAGTGCCGGAGTGGAAGTGTCTCTGATGATCATGCGGGGAGACGGCGGAGTTATGGAGATCAGTGAGATGAAGAAGAGGCCGGTGCTGACCATGCTCTCGGGACCGGCGGCATCTGTCATGGGAAGTCTCATGTACCTGCGCGCATCCAACGGCGTCTATTTTGAAGTGGGCGGAACGACCACAAACATCGGCGTTATCAAGGACGGGCGTCCGGCAATCGATTATTCTATCGTAGGAGGACACCGCACTTATATCAGCAGCCTGGACGTTCGAGTTCTGGGCGTGGCAGGAGGAAGCATGGTACGGGCGGACAAAAGCGGCGTGAAGGACGTAGGTCCCCGTTCTGCGCATATCGCAGGCATGGACTATGCAGTGTTCACTCCGGAGGAAGAAATCGTAGACCCGAAAGTGGTTTTCTTCAGTCCAAAGGAAGGAGACCCGGACGACTATGTGGCGATCGAGCTGAAAAATGGCAAGCGGATCACAATCACAAATACCTGTGCAGCGAATGTGCTTGGGCTGGCAAAACCGGAGTATTTCGCGTATGGAAATGCAAATGCGGCGCGCAAGGCGATGAAGCCGCTGGCGGATTATATGGGAGTCACTGTCGAGGAAGTGGCGACACAGATCCTGACCAGAGCTTATCAGAAGATCGAGCCGATCATTATGGGACTGGCAGAAAAGTACCGCCTGGAGAAAGACCAGATCAGTCTGGTGGGAGTAGGCGGCGGCGCGGCTGCCCTGATCGGATTCTGTTCAGATAAGATGGGGCTGAAATATTCAATCCCGGACAATGCAGAAGTCATCTCTTCTATTGGTGTTGCTCTTGCCATGGTCCGCGACGTGGTAGAACGAGTGGTGCCAAACCCGACGCCGGAAGATATCCGTTCCATCAAGGCAGAGGCCATCGACAAAGCTGTGGAGAGCGGCGCAGCGGCCGACACCGTGGATGTCCATATTGAGATCGACCCACAGACTTCCAAACTGACAGCGATCGCTCTGGGATCCACCGAGGTCAAGACAACAGACCTGCTGAAAGAATGTACGGAACAGGAAGCAAGAGAACTGGCTGCAGAAGACCTGAAGCAGAAACCGGGTGAGATCGAGCAGGAATGCACTACGAAGAATTTCTTTGTCTTTGGCATGGACCGGAAAGGGAAACACCCGATCCGAATCCTGGATAAAAAGGGATTTATCAAAGTACAGAGAAATGATGGAAAAGCAGTGCTCACAAAAGCAGGAAGCTACCGCAATATTGTCTCTCAGCTCTGGGAGGAGCTTGCGATCTATCAGCAGGATGCGATCCTGCGTCCGGATTATTACATCTGCGCCGGTGCCCGGGTCATGGATTTCTCCGGATCGGTGGATCTGGACAAAATCATGATGCTCATGGAAGTAGAGATGCAGATGATCAACCCGGCGGATGACGTGATCATCGTAGGAGCCAAGAACAGTCTGTAACACGTCAGCAGAGCAGGAAAGGAGTGCTTTATGAACGGAGAGAAGCGCGAGAGCGCAGGCAATGGACATCAGGAAATGATCCCGGGCAGCGAAACCGGCAGGAAAGCTGCCGGCGCACGCGAAAAGTGGAGACATCTGGCTGAGGCTTTTTCCGGCAGGAGCACTCCGGAGCTGAGAAGAAAGAGTCCTGTGGTGGATCTCTCCGAGATGACGCGGACTATTGCCGGGATCACGGATGAACAGTGGGGAAGATATGCCTTCAGCCGGGATCCGCTTGACGGGAAGTTTGATCTGCAGCAGAAGCTGAAATACACGAAGGCGGCCAATGAATGTGGGAGAACATGGGCGGCCCGGATCACCGGCAAGTATCAGACACGTTCTCCGGAAGAACTGGCACAAAAGATGGGGCTGAGGATATTAAAACCGGATACACCCACCGGAGGAGGACAGGTGATCTTCGCCCAGTTCGTGCAGCCCGACGAGATCACAGTGTACATGGACTGCATCCGCAGGGCGTCCCGTCTGGCAGAGGAGAGCGGCTGTGAACTTCTGGAAAGGAAACGCCTTTTTGAAGTGCTACTCTCCCATGAACTGTTTCATGCTGTGGAGGAACAGCATGCCGATGAGATCTATACACGGACAGAGAAGGTGGAACTCTGGAGGGAGCCGTTCTCCAACCGTTCTTCCATTGCATGTCTGTCCGAGATGGCGGCGATGTCGTTCGCCCGGGAGCTGCTGGGACTGGACTCTTCTCCGTATATGCTGGATGTCCTTTTAGTATATGCCTATGACAAAGAAGCGGCGTGGGGACTGTATGAAGAAATCGGAGAACTGATACGGATATGATGAATACAGAATCTATTCGAAAAGAGACCTGAAGAGGGTCTCTTTTTTACTTTAAATAAAAAGGGAGGCAGATTCCCGGAAACAGGTATGCGCTCAGGTTATAAACCCTTGCAGAACCGGCATTTTACATTATAAAGAGAAGGGAATAAACTTGAAATAGAGAGATCATCAGATATGGGATGATCTGATACTGAAACTGATCTGGGAGGATAAACTGTGAAGACTTTATATTTTACAGGAACAGGCAACTGCCTGTACGTTGCAAAACAGACGGGAGGAGTACCGTGTCACGCTGAAGCAGAAAGCATCCATGAAGGCGATCTATCAGGCGATCGGGAAACGGGTTCTGGCTGATGATACCGCTCAGAAATATACTGTCAGCGACGCATGTACGGGATGTGGAACCTGTGTGAAGATCTGCCCGGCGGCGAATATCCGTCTGGCGGACGGGATCACATTTGGAGATCATTGTGAGAAATGACGGTTTAGGTGCGGGAAGATCCCTTAAAATGCTGGAAGACCGGTCTGAACTTTGCCTTCTCTGATCTCAGGCAGGTGCAGTAGTAGGTCACATTTGCCTCTTTATCGAGGATCGGGACGGCGACGCGGTCGGTCCGGTTCGGCTCCCTTTTCATGATATAGTCTGTGGTAAAAGAAGGGAACGCCGAGTTTTCGACGAGTTCTCCGAGGACGTCATATTCCTGCTGGACAAGGAAGCGGGCAGAGGGCATTTTCCTGCGGCACAGACCGTCCCAGAAGCCGATCTGGGAATAGAGGAGAAAAGTCTGACCGTCCAGATCCTTTAAGTAAAGTCCATCGGCGTCAGCAAGGGGATGGACCGGTGGGAGAAAGACATAGAGATGTTCACTCTCGATTGGGAGAGAGAAGAACTCCTTCTCATCCGGCTCTTCATGGAGGATGGCGAGCTGGTATTTATTATCTCTCAGCTGCTGTGCCAGAGCAGGATCCCCGGTCACCTCGGTGGAGATGGTCATGCCCTCGTACAGGCTGGAGAGCAGGGAGACGAAATCCGGGATCAGGATCGGGGTACAGGACCCCACGGAGATGGTGCGTTTTTTGCGGTCAAATTCCCGGATCTGGTCGATCATGGAGCTTTCCTGAAGGAGCAGATTGCGCGCGTACCGCACGGCAAGTTCGCCGTTTTCGTTCAGCGAAAGGCGGCTTTTCTGCCGGTCAAAGAGTTTCACGCCCAGTTCTTCCTCCAGCCGCTGCATGGAGCGGCTTAAAGCAGGCTGGGATATATGAAGCTGTTCCGCAGCAGCGGACAGTGTGCCGCTGTCGGCGAAAGCCACAAGCTGTTCGAACAGATGGATCTCGATCATATGAGTCTCTCCTTTTCGTGTATAGATGAATTACGTTCTTGATATCAGTATGTCTGTATTTTACATGAAGCACGGGGAGGAAGCAAGCCAGGGAAGAGGAATTTAAAATGGAAGCTGTAGATGGAAACAGAAGAAAGAGTATATCTTTAAGAAACGGAGTGGAGATGCCGCTTCTGGGGTTTGGAGTGCTTAGGATGAAAGATCCCGGGGAATGCGAGCGATGTGTCCTGGAGGCTCTGGAGAGCGGATACCGTATGTTTGACACCGCCTCATCCTACGGAAATGAGAGCGCGGTCGGCAGTGCCCTGAACCGGTATCTGAGAGAAGAAAAGGTAAAAAGAGAAGAGCTGTTTGTCATCACAAAGCTCTGGATCGACTATGCGGGAGAGGAAGCTGCCGGGAAAGCGTTTGCGGAATCGCTGGAGCGTCTGGGACTTGACTATATCGATCTGTATCTGATCCACCAGCCTTACAGTGATTATTATGGAGCATCTCATCATTGACCCGGAGACAGCGCCGGTCATCCGCAAAATCTATGACTATGCCCTTGACGGGATGGACTGCAAGGTCTGCTCCAGCCACAAGATCGAGGCAAGGGATTTATATAATCTGGTGCTGAAGGATATACAGGAATTAGCGGCGCAGGCCATGAAGGACGCCGATGCGTTCTACCAGCGGCTCAGCAGCCGGATGGAGCGCCGGTATCTGGTGGACACTTCCCAGACTGAGAAGGAACGGAAACGGCTGGAAGCCCGGAATCAGGAAATTGATGGGATGTTTTTAAGCCTGTACACGGATAAAGCTAAAGGCATCCTGACCGAACAGCGGTTTATGAAGCTGACAGCGGCGCTGGAACAGGAACAGGAAGCCAACCAGAAGCGCCTGCATGACCTGGCGGTGATGCAGAGCCGGGCGGACGCACAGGAAAGCGAAGTCCGTACCTTTATCAAGGAAATCCCGGAGATTGCAGCGTAAATAGTTTGCCCCATCTCTCAACCACTGAGGGATGGGGCTTTTGTTATGGATAAAGCGATTTGTCTGAACGATAGTATTATCCCACATAATCCGTTCGCAGTGCTTCTACCAGATTACATTTCAAGATTTTCTTGCCACCCAGGTAATATGCCAGTGCAACAAAGCCAAAAAGTGCCACGATAAAAAGTAGGATGGGAACAATGGGAGCCACTGACAAAAATTCCATTGGATTCAGGTAGCTTGCCGTTATCATCAACCACACAAACACAGCGGTAATCGGCAGCGTGATTAGAACGGGGCGGCCTGCAATGACGAGGGCTTCGATCCAAAACATTTTTCGCATACCCTCTGGCGTCATGCCAATGGACATATATCTCGCAAATTCTTGTTTCCTTTGCCGGATAAATCCCAACGTGTTGGAAAATACGTTAGCGATCCCGATGAAGGCCAGCAGCACACACAGCGCCCCAATTATCAGTTTGTATCCGTTCAGCATGGCATCGTTGTCTATCTTTTCCTGAATCCGGTTTTCTACCTCGAAAGAAATGTTATGCCCCAGCACAGTCGTCAGTTCGGTTTCGATCACATTCAATTCCGTCAAGGTTCTCTCTTTTTCCGAAAGAATGCGGATATAGGTGTCTGGTTCAGCATTTCCAATCGTCTCTCCGATTTGTTTCCAAGTGGAAAGGGACACAAATTGGACCAAAGCATAATTATCATATTCT
Source organism: Mediterraneibacter glycyrrhizinilyticus (assembly GCF_016902345.1). GTDB lineage: Bacteria > Bacillota > Clostridia > Lachnospirales > Lachnospiraceae > Mediterraneibacter > Mediterraneibacter glycyrrhizinilyticus_A. Next base: position 22,321 of record NZ_JACJLR010000008.1, read on the forward strand.
TCTCTCAAAACCGGTGGATCCTGTGTAAAGCCCAAAACCGGAATCTCCACAGTCGCAGCCGCATCTTCCATGCTTTGCAAAGTCATCGTGTCCTGGTTCTCTGACAAAAACGGAACATATTCCTTGTATCTGAAATTGCTGTTTATGTTGTCCCAAATGCGGTTCAAAACAATGCTCCCGTTTTCCGCTGAGGAAACACCAATCTGTTCACAATACGTGGCAAAGCTGCTGTCATCCATGATTACAATAGGAGCCTGAATGGTATAAATCCCATCCGCCATACTGACATCGCTTCCGGCGATTACTTCAAGACCTCCCAGACTTTTTACTTCTTCGCTGACATCGTCCGCCCAAACAGAACAGACGGCGGTTGCCTTTTGATAAATTACACTGTCTGTATCAGCCAAAGCATGGATTTCATCCGTATGAGAAAAGACCTCAATCTTTGTATCCTCAAGCGTTGCCATCACATCCCAGGCATCCTGGTAGCGTTCAAAATAAGTATGGTTTGTACTGATCCCAGATAGAGTAAAAAAGCTTAGCATTAGAGCGAAGCCAAGAAAAGAAAGGGTCAACGACAGCGTAGCGGTTCGCAGAGATTTCTTCTGTGCTTTCAGCGCATTCCCGGCAAGTTCCCCTTCCGCTCCAAATAAAAGCGCAAGAATACGGGACTTCCTTCTCCGCTTTAGCTGCAATTCTCCCGTATTTTTTATGGCTTCCAGTGGGGTCATCTTGCTTAATTTCCTGGCTGGCAGCCAGGCGGAAATCAACACCGTCAAAAACGAGACAAGAATGGTGACTGCAAACACGAACGGATGATAGATAAAGACAGCTTCATGCCTTCCGACAATACCATCTGCGAGGACATTTACAGCCTGAATGGCTCCGAAGGTCAAAGCGATTCCAATAAAACTTCCGAGCAAAACAGGAATCACGCAAAGCATCGCCGCTTCCTGTAAAAGACAGGTACGAATTTGCCCCGGCGTCGCTCCAATGCTGGAAAAAATGCCGAATTGATGCACACGGGCATTCATAGATACAGCAAAAGAGTTATGAATGATTAAAATCAAAGACACCGATACGATCAGGAGTACAAAGAGATAAAAAGCCATCAATAAGGGCGGCGTGCTATCCTGCGGATCGTTGATGAAATAACTTGACAACAGTGATTCATGATACGATACGGAAGTTTCAGGAACACCTAACTGCTGGGCGATAAGAGGCATATCCTGATACACAGTCCTTATGTTATCAAAGCAAATATCGACTACAAGAGTTTGTTCGTCTGATAAATCCTCATTGATTACCGCCGTTTTTACATTGGCAAAATTTTCAATTTCGGATACTTCATTTTCTTCAAACGCCCCGCTGATGCGTCCCTGCCAGTTTCCTTCTTCTAAAACAACGGATTCTATTTCATAATTCCAGAAGTTATAAAATAAGCCGCACAATAAAGAAAGAAACAGAGCAGAAATAAAAGCTGCCACCATAACGGATACGCTGGAAGCCCGATTCTTTTTGATGAATCCTATCGAATAGTCTTTCCACATATCCTTACCTCCGTTTCTGATCGCTGATGATCTTTCCATCCTCTATGGTGATAATGCGATCCGCCTCCAGTGCGATTTTTTCATCATGGGTAATCAAAAGAATCGTCTGTTCCAGATTACGGTTAGATAATTTCAGCAAGTCGATGATTTCCGCTCCGTTTTTCCGATCCAGGTTGCCGGTCGGTTCATCAGCAAGCAAGAGCGCCGGACGATAAATCAAAGAACGGGCGATGGCAACACGTTGTTGCTGTCCGCCGGATAGTTGGCTGGGCAGTGCTTCCAGTTTATCCTCGATTCCCAGTGAATGTACAATCTGCTCAAAGTATTCTTTATTGGGTTTGCGCTTGTCTAACAGGAGCGGCATGAGAATATTTTTTCGGACGGTAAGAGTGGGAATAAGATTATAAAACTGATAGACCAGTCCGACCTTCCTGCGTCGGAAGATGGCTGCCTGTGTTCGATTCATGGCAGACAGTTCTGTTCCCTCGATCAGGACTTTCCCTTCTGTTGGCTTATCCACACTTCCCAAAATGTGCAGCAAAGTGGATTTTCCCGAACCGGATGCCCCCACGATTGCTACAAATTCTCCTTTTTGTACGGACAGATCAATGTGATCCAGCGCCACGACCTGATTGTTTCCAGAGCCATACACCTTTCGGACATTTTCACATCTTAGTATCTCCATGTCACTTTCTCCTCTCTGCTAAATGGTCTTGCGTACAGTATAACAAAGTAAAGTGACATCTCAGTGACTGTATATCCTTATTTCAAAACAAGCACCGCCATTTTGCAAGTTGCAGGCGGTTATGGTTCCGTTCTGCAATTCAAAAATGGAACGGGCAAGAGCCAGGCCAATTCCAATTCCATCTCCAATCGCACACCGTCCCCGATAAAAACGATCAAAAAGATGCGGTAAGTCCTCTGTGTCAAAACCAGCCCCGTCATCCCATATCCGAATTTCTGCATAAAGAGGATTGCCTGAGTAGTCACAATGGACTACGCCGCTCGGTTTGGAATGTTCCATACAATTCTTTATGAGATTGATGAGGGCTTCCATTGTCCACTCCAAATCTCCCCAAAATTCAATACAGCCATTTTCTGGAATGTCAACAGAAATGCGATTTTTCCGCAATAAATCGTTCAGATTATCTGCCGCCAGATTCAACACGGTATAAAGATCAACCTTTTCCTGCTTGAGAGGGAGCGTTCCAGCATCGATTTTGGAAAGCATAAGCAAGGATTCTTCCAGACGATTTAATCGTTTCAACTGCTGTTTGACCTGTTCTGCGTAAGCCCTCGGAATTTCTTTTTCCATAAGCTGCAATGACAAAAAGGCCGCTGTGATTGGCGTTTTAAGTTGGTGTGCGATATTAGCCAGGTTCTCTGCAAAATTTTTCTTTGCGGCAACTGCCGTTTCTCTTGTTTGGTAAAGCATCGTGACCGTTTTGTAGATCTCGTCCTGCAAATGGGAATATTCGTCTTCTTTCGTCTGTATCAATGTCCCGCCTGCGCCGATATTGACCTGCTCCAAATACTCAGTCAAATCAGCGATCCTCTTTCGATTTTTTCTGCGGGATAGAAAGATTCCTGCGGCAAACGCACAGGCGGTCACAAGGAAAAATAGAATCGGAAAAAGCACTGTATCCAGCGGGAAATCATAGCAAAAATCATCGACCCGGTATCCGTATTTTTCCAGATAATCGTTGCCTCTGAGTTCTTGTTCCGTCAATGAATGATAGTCTTTCAAAGCCGCTAATAGCTGCGGCTCTGCTTCAGGAGAATTTGCCAATATGGTTTCGCATAATGCCGAGGTGTGTTCAAATGCAATCTGCCGATACGTGTGCAGGAAGAAAGTGGCGGTAAATATCATGCCTGCCGCAAGAACAGCAAACGGAAAAATCAGAAGTATTTTTTGTTTCCATTTTTCGCTCATTGTGTGTCCTCCATACGGTAGCCAAAACTTCGGATCGTTTTCAGGCAGGATGGATGGTTCAATTTTTCCCGCAGTCTTTTCATTGTGACCGTCAGCGTATTGTCATTTACATAGTTCCCGCTGCGATCCCAGACTTGTTCTAATAACTGGTTTCTGGTGATCGTTTTTCCCTTGTTTTCCATCAGGATCAGGAGAATGCGGTACTCCGGCTGGCTTACAGCAATTTCTTTCTGTCCGTCATAGACAGCCGTTTTCTCCTTATCCAACATTAGGTCATCGCAGAATAGCTTTGTGTCGGGTACGGTTTTGGTTCTTCGCAGCAGCGCCAAAATGCGGGAATACAGAACGGCAAGATCAAAGGGCTTTACCACATAATCATCCGCCCCATTTTGGAAACCGGTAACAATGTCGTGAGCATCGCCCCGAATCGTCAAATAAACAATAGGCAGGGTTTTCCACCTTTCCCGAATCCAAAGGCATAATTCACTCCCTTGTCCGTCTGGCATATTCCAGTCCAGCAAGACGATTGTAGGCAAATGACCGATTAACGCTTTCTTGACATCTGCAATTCTATCAAAAACAGCTACTTTGCAATTTTGTTGTTCCAAATATTCTTTTACAGACTTGCCAATCGTTTCGTCATCTTCCGCATAATAAACTTCAATCATGATGTTCTCCTTTTGATCTACCGGCGGGTTTTCTTCGTCTGTCTACTGGCTTTGTAGCACTCTTGGGGATAAGCCAGACAGTCCCCATCTTTTCCGCACCTGGAATACGTCCTGCGGAACAGTAGTAATTGATCCAACGGGGTGTTACTCCCCAAATTTTACTTGCTTCTTTCAAAGTCATGTAATCCATATAGCACCTCCGTACCGCCTTATTATAATTCGCACTCTCGAATAAAACAAGTTAAGCAGTACAAGTCGAGCTAATAGTTGTCAGAATGGCAGCCACAAAGAGAAATTCTTTGATTGTGGCTGCCATTTTTTGAATTCATCACTTGACATTGTGGCAAAGAAGATATGGATATCTGGGACTTCGGGCTGACAGAGGCGGAGAAGAAGACAGTGGCTCAGCTGGATCTGGGGTACAGCGAGATCCTGGATTACGGAAATCCGTGTATTGCCAGGATGTTCCTGAGAAAGAAGAAATAAAGAGCACTTGATTTTTTGCTCCTGTGATCTATAATCTTTAGAAAAGAGCATGTGATAAGAAAATCGAGGTGGAGCAGTGTGATGCAGTTTATGATCGGTCAAAAACAGATTTCTGTTTATCCGTGTGATGAACCGGACCGCCCGGTGATCTATCTCAATACCTTCGAGGGGGAGGGAGAACAGGTACTGCATATTCTGAATGGCGGGGGATGCCCGCCTTTTACCCTTGTGACTGTCAGTGATCTTGACTGGAACCACGATATGTCACCGTGGGAGATACCGTCTGTTTTTAAAAACGCAGAACCATGTACAGGAGGAGCGGATGACTTCATTGGACTTCTGTGTGGGAAGATTGTTCCGGAGACGGAAAAAGAGATCAGAGGTAATGCATTGTGGCGGGGGATCGCAGGATATTCCCTTGCCGGACTTTTTGCTTTGTATTCTCTGTATCAGACGGATATATTCTCAAGAACTGCCAGTGTATCAGGTTCTCTGTGGTATCCGGGGATTACAGAATATATTTCATCGCATGCGATGAAAAGACAGCCGGATCATCTGTATTTTTCACTTGGGAACAAAGAGGCAAAAACACGAAATCCCTACATGAGGATCGTGCAGGAAAATACAGAGAAGATAGAGAAGCATTACAGGGAGAAAGGGATCGATACAGTCTTTTGTCTGAACCCCGGCAATCATTATAAGGATGCCCGGGAGCGGACAGCGCTGGGGATCCGCTGGCTGCTGGAGCGGTAAAGAATATTCCTGAGTGTGGCTGAACCGGAGATGATCGTAAAACTGATCACAGAGTATCCCCAGTTCAAAGTCTATTACAAAGAAATCTATCAGCTGTGCCGGAACACGGAAAAGGTGATGGAGATGTTTTCAAAGGAATTACAGGAACTGGACCGGAATACAGTGCAGTATATGATCGATGAGATGCAGGATGTGATTGACGCACAGAAGGAGGATCTGGACAGGCAGAAGGACGTGATCGATGCGCAGAAAAAAGAAATCGAAGAGTTGAAAGCACGTCTCGCAGAAAAATAGAGGCAAGTGGAAGCATACAGCCTGCCGTGTATGTTTTCGATACCCTTGCACAGTTTCGGCAATAATCCGGAAAAAGAACGATCAGTCTTTTTCCCTGCCGTAATCCTGGCAGAGGCGGATGAACGCTTTCATGTTCTCTGTCAGAAACTTGTTTTTGTGAAAAATGATGTTAAGACTCCGGTTCAGTGGATGGCTGAGCCGGAGTTCTTTTACTGTCTGCTGTTCGATCTCTTTCTTTACGAGCAGATAGGGGAGGACTGCGACCCCGAGACCCTCGGATACTGCACGGACGATCGCCTGGGTGCTGGCGCTCTCCCAGAGTGGGCGGACAGAGAGATGATCCAGGGAGAAACAGGCATCCAGGATCTCCCGCCCTGCGCTTCCTTTTTCCCGCATAAGGAAAGGATATTCCGCCATCTGAGCGAGCGTTACTTCGGCAGATTCGGTCAGAGGATGATCCGGAGCCGTGATGGCGCACAGAGAGTCCCCCATAAAGGGAATGCATCTGAGTTCCGGGTCTTCCGGTGTGTTTTCGATCAGACCGATATCAATGCTGCTCTCAAGGATGCTCTGTTCGATAAAGGCGGACTGCCGGACAGATACTTCCACCCGGAGATCTGGATAGAGCGGCTGATAGCGGCGGATGAGAGCCGGCAGGATGTGGGTGCCGATGGTGATGCTCGCGCCGATCCGGAGCGCTCCCAGCGTATCCCAGTTGCGGATCTTCTGTTCCATTTCCTCAAAAAGAGAGACGATGTGGAGGGCATATTCATAGAATTCTTTTCCGCATTCGGTAGGATAGATCCGCCTTCCGATGCGTTCAAACAGACGGACGCCGTAATAGTCCTCCAGCTCTTTTACGGCGAGACTGACAGACGGCTGCGCAAGATGCAGTTCTCCTGCCGCTTTCGTGATGCTGCTGTGCCGGAACACACAGACATAGATGTTCATGTGGCGAAGTGTCATGACAGATCCCTCCCATATAATAAAAATACTATATATTTGATAGAATAATATTATTTTACTTATGAATCAATAAGAAATATACTGAATCGTGGAAAAAGGAGGAGAATATGGAAGACAGAAGAAAAGTGCTGGCAAGGATCTTTATTTCTACATTGTACCTGAGTGCCTTTACATTTGGCGGAGGGTATGTGATCGTGACCTTGATGAAAAAGAAATTTGTTGATGAATATCACTGGATCGAAGAGGAGGAAATGCTGGACCTGACAGCGATCGCACAGTCGGCTCCGGGCGCCATCGCGGTGAACGGCGCCATCGTGGTGGGCTATAAGCTGGCAGGAATGGCGGGAGCGATAACGGCGGTCATTGCGACGGTCATCCCTCCGTTTGTGATCATTTCCCTGATCTCTGTGTTCTATAATGCATTTCGCGATAATTATGTTATCAGTCAGATGCTGGAAGGTATGCAGGCGGGCGTGGGAGCGGTGATCGCAGTTGTCGTATATGACATGGCAGAGGGGATCGTCCGGGGAAAGAGTATCCCCTCCCTTGTGATCATGGCGGCGTCTTTCACTGCGGTCTGTTTCTTTGAGGTCAATGTGATCTATGTGGTCATCGCATGCGGGATGATCGGAGCAGTGCGGGCTCTGAGGGAGAAAAGGAGGGGAGGAAGATGATCTGTTTTCAGCTTTTTCTCAGCTTTCTGCAGATCGGGCTTTTTAGTTTTGGGGGAGGCTATGCGGCAATGCCGCTGATCCAGGATCAGGTGGTAACGATCCATGGGTGGCTTTCTATGTCCGAGTTTACGGATCTGGTCACCATTTCTCAGATGACGCCCGGTCCGATCGCGATCAACTCTGCGACTTTTGTGGGAATCAAGATCGCAGGACTGCCGGGAGCGGCGGTGGCGACACTGGGGTGTATCCTCCCCTCCTGCATCATCGTCACGCTGATCGCAAGGCTGTATTTTAAATATCGGAATGTGGAGATCATGGAAGGCGTGCTGAACTCACTGAGACCGGCGGTTGTGGCTATGATCGCGGCTGCGGGGATCGATATCCTTGTTCCTGCCCTCTGGGAGGAGGGCTCAGAGATCGCTTTAGCCAATACGGACTGGATGATGGCGGCAATTTTTGTCGTCTGCGTGATCCTGCTCAGAAAGTTCCGGATGAACCCGGTCTGGGTGATGCTTCTGGCAGGTGTGATGAAGGTGGCGGTGTCTTTTTAGATAAGACAAGCTGGCGGGGACAAAAATTCTATCATGAGCAAGAATTATAAAAATGCGAGCAATGTGTGGATAGACGCTGAGGCCTTTTTTGAATATGATGGAAGCATCAGAGAGATGGAAAGGAGAAAGCAGTGATGGAAAACACAAAAGGAAGAATTACGATCCCTACAGATATCGATGTGGTCCCAGAGACACTGGAACTGGTGAAAAGATGGGGGGCGGACGCGATCCGCGACTGTGACGGCACGGATTATCCGGAGGAATTAAAAGACGTCGGAGCAAAAGTGTATTCTACATATTATACGACAAGAAAGGATAATGCATGGGCAAAAGCAAATCCGGATGAGATCCAGCAGATGTATATCATGACGCCGTTTTATACAGCTGTCAGCGGAGAACTTTCTGTTCACCTCATGGATCATCTGTACCCGGATATGCTCAAAGTCAACGACCATGATGATATCACAAGATGGTGGGAAGTGATCGACCGGACGACAGGGGAAGTTGTCCCGGCAGAGCAGTGGAGCTATGATGGCGGAACGGGAGACGTGACGATCCGCGGGACAAAGGCATTTCATGACTACACAGTGAGTTTCCTTGCCTATATCATGTGGGATCCGGTGCATATGTACAATGCGGTGACGAACGGATGGACGGACTTTGAGAAGCAGATCACCTTTGACGTGCGCCAGCCCAAGACCCACAGATATTCCATGGAGAGGCTGAGAAAATTTATCGCGGAAAACCCCCATGTGGATGTGATCCGGTACACTACATTCTTCCATCAGTTTACCCTGATCTTTGACGAACTGGCGAGGGAGAAATATGTGGACTGGTATGGATACTCGGCGTCAGTAAGCCCGTACATCCTGGAGCAGTTTGAGAAAGAAGCGGGATATAAGTTCCGGCCGGAATTTATCATCGACCAGGGGTATATGAACAACACCTACCGTATCCCTTCGAAAGAATTTCTCGATTTCCAGGCGTTCCAGAGAAGAGAAGTGGCGAAACTTGCCAAAGAAATGGTGGATATCACCCACGAGTGCGGAAAAGAGGCGATGATGTTCCTGGGAGACCACTGGATCGGCATGGAACCTTTCATGGATGAGTTCAAGAGCATCGGCCTTGACGCGGTCGTGGGAAGTGTGGGAAACGGCGCCACGCTGCGTCTGATCAGTGACATCGAAGGCGTAGGTTACAGGGAAGGCCGTCTCCTGCCGTACTTCTTCCCGGATGTGTTCCACGAAGGAGGAGAGCCGGTGAAGGAGGCAAAGGTCAACTGGGTGACGGCGCGAAGAGCGATCCTGAGAAAGCCAATCGACCGGATCGGATACGGCGGCTACCTGAAACTTGCCATGCAGTTCCCGGAGTTTATCGACTATGTGGAAAGTGTGTGTAACGAGTTCCGTACCTTATACGAAAATATCAAAGGGACGACGCCCTACTGTATCAAGAAAGTGGCAGTACTTAACTGCTGGGGCAGGATGCGTGCCTGGGGGAACCATATGGTGCATCATGCGATCTATTACAAGCAGAACTACTCCTATGCAGGTGTGATCGAAGCTCTGAGCGGGGCTCCTTTTGAGGTGGTGTTTATCAGTTTTGACGACATCAGGCAGGATCCGGCTGTCCTGGATGACATCGACGTGATACTGAATGTGGGAGACGCTGATACAGCCTATACAGGAGGAGAGAACTGGGCGGACGAGACGATCGTTACCGCCATAAAGAGATTTATCTACAACGGGGGAGGGTTCATCGGAGTCGGAGAACCGACGGGACACCAGTATCAGGGACATTTCCTTCAGCTCGCGACAACGATGGGTGTGGAGAAAGAGACAGGATTTACGCTGAATGTGGATAAATATAACTGGGAAGAGCACGATCATTTCATCAAGGAAGACTGTACGAAAGAGATCGACTTTGGCGAAGGAAAGAAAAACATGTATGCCCTTGACGGCACAGAGATCCTTGTCCAGCGTGAGAAAGAAGTACAGATGGCGGTCCGGGAGTTCGGTAAAGGGCGCTGCGTATACATCAGCGGGCTGCCCTACAGTTTCGAGAACAGCAGGATCCTGTACCGCTCCATCATCTGGTCCTCCCATGACGAGGAGAATCTCCACAGATGGTTCAGCACAAACTTTAATGTGGAAGTACACGCTTATGTAAAGAACGGCAAATACTGTGTCGTCAACAATACATATGAGCCTCAGAGCACGACCGTATACCGGGGAGACGGCACAGCCTTTGATGTTGACCTGAAAGCAAACGAGATCATCTGGTATGAGATCTGAGCTGTTTGGCCTCGTGTGTCTGGCGGTATTTCATGGGAGTGATCCCGTGACATTTGCGGAATGCCTGTGTGAAATAGGACTGGGAGGAAAAGCCTGTCGATCCCGCGATGTCTGAAATGGAAAGATCTGTGTCGCGCAGGAGCTGGCAGGCGGCTTCCAGACGGCGCCGGTTGAGGTACTGGATCGGAGAGAGGCCGGTGTATTTCGCAAAAGAATGTGCCATATAATACTTGTTCATATGCGTCAGTTTTGTCAGCGTGTCGAGGGTGATATGGTCTGCATAATTTGCATCCAGATATTCTTTGATCCGCGCGCATTCTTTCGTCATCCGTGCTGCATTGATCGGGACAGGCTTAAGCTGACGGGAAGAGCGGAGGATGCGCAGGACCAGGATCTCAAGCAGATGGCGGCAGATCAGTTCTGCTCCGTACCCGTCGGTTTTGGCTTCATAGTAGATCTGAGCGAACAGATCCCCGATCAGAGCGTGATCGTCAAAATTACAGAAAATCTGTGCGGAAGATCCGCGGCCCTTTTCCTGAAATGCGATGCCGTCGATCCCGAGAACATAATACTGAAGCGGCATCCCGGGAATGGACTGCTCCGTATGTTCCAGATAGGGCGGGATAATGATCAGATCCCCGGTCTTGATCGACTGGACGTCACGGTGGAAGAGAAAATTTCCTTCTCCGTTCAATACAAAGAAAATTTCTGTAAAAGGATGCGTGTGCAGGACACTTGGCCAGTCTTTCTCGTCTCTGGACAGGGAGATGGACAGCAGCCGGGGACTTATTTCAGGAATTTCAGTTTCTTTGACAGGATAATGACGATGGCTCATGGGGGCTCCTCTTCTTTTTTAATAACAGATTATAAATATATTATACAAAAGAGATTCAGATAAAAGCAAGTCGGAAAGGAAGATAGAAAGTGGAACGTGTATCGGAACTTCAGATCAGGGAGGCGATCGCCAATTTTAATTATACGGGAAGGCTGAAAGACCGCCGGCCATTTGGGAGCGGGCATATCAATGATACGTTTCTGCTCACATTCGAGATTGGTGATATGGGAGACATGAATGTGATACTCCAGAGGATGAACCGGGAGATCTTTACGAAACCGGTGGAGCTGATGGAAAAAGTTATGACCGGGTGGAAAAGCCGGAGGACTTTTATGAGAGCGCGGTCACCTTTGGAAATTTCCAGAGGCTCCTTGCGGATTACCCGGCAGATACACTCCACGAGACCATCAAGGGCTTCCATGATACCCGGGCGAGGACTCAGTTTAAACTGGTGGCAGATATGGAGAAAAAGTGGGATACGATGAAGGAGATCGTCCGCCGGTACGGAAGTCTCTGAAAATGAAAAATGTGCAAAGGGGCCTGTTCCCTCTGCGAAAGGGTTTGATACCTTTGCAGATGGGACAGGCCCCTTCTTATGACCTTTTATTTTTGTATTGACAATAGTGTGTGACGTACAGTATAGTGAGAGCAGGAGGTGAAAGCGTTGGGTGAGGAGAAGGATCTGCGCAGCAGTCTGCTGATGGAACTGAGAAGAGGGACGCTGGTGCTGAGCGTGCTCAGCCAGATGGAGGAACCGAAATACGGGTACTCCCTTGTCCAGAGCCTGGAAGAGAAAGGGATAGACATTGATCCCAATACACTGTATCCGCTGCTGAGGCGGCTTGAAAAGCAGGGGCTCCTGAAAAGCCAGTGGGAGACGGGGGGGGCCAAGCCGAGAAAATACTATCACAGAACGGATTACGGGACACAGATTTATGAAGAACTTAAGGTTCAGTGGGAAGAACTTTCGGAAAGTATGGGAAAACTGTTGAAGGAGGGAAAAACATGAGCGGGAAGGAACAGGAATTGATCGATCGTTATATTTATCAGGTGGTGCGCCGCCTTCCGAGAGACCAGAGAGGGGAGGTGAGCCTGGAACTGCAGGAACTGATCGGCGATATGCTGGAAGCAGGCGGCTCTGCGGAAGACGTGCTGTCAAAGCTTGGAGATCCGGCGAAATTTGCAGAAAAGTATCAGGACAGGAGCCATTGTCTGATCGGGCCGGAATATTATGACAATTATGTCTGGCTTCTCCGGATCGTACTGACCTGTGTGACCGCTACGGTTTTTGTCGTATCAGTGATCCAGGGAATCCGGGACGGGATCGTGCTGGCGGATGGAGAGACGGCCGGGGCTGCCATAATGGCAGCAGGTACTGGCATTGCCAATGGATTCACCGGGATTTTCATTGCCGGGCTGTCTGCCTTCGGCGGAGTCACACTTGCCTTTGCGGTCATGGAGCGGAGGAAGATCCGGTTTGAGATGAAGAAGGAGAAAAACTGGACGGTCAGCGATCTTGGAGACAATTTCACGGGGAAACAGAAGGTCTGGACGCCCGGGAACCTGTCTCCGATTCCACATAAGAAAGCGATGATCAGCAGAGGAGACAGTATCGTGGGAATCGTGTTTATCATGATCTTCGGAGTCCTGCTCATCTTTGCTCCGCAGTTTTTCGGCGCTGTGTTCCCGGACGGGGAAGTGGTCAGGACGATCCCGGTATTCAATCTGGACCAGTGGGATATCATCCTTCCGCTTTTCATCCTGAGCCTTGCGATCGGCCTGGCGGATGAAGTGCTCCACCTTGTGGTGGGCCATTACTGCCGTCTGGTGATGATCAGCAGTATTGTCACCGGGGGGCTCCAGATGATCTTATTGTTCCTTCTTTTGAAGGCGTTTCCCCTCTGGAACCCGGGCTTTGCCACAGAACTGGAACTGTATCTGGGAGGTCAGGATGGGACGGGGCTGAATGAGATCGTTATGAGATGGAACGGAGATTTTGTGTCCAACTGCTTCCTGGCATTCGGACTGATGATCACACTCCTGGAGGTGGGATCCACAGTATACCGCACCCTTCGTTACGGAATCGAGGATCCGGCATAAGAAATAAAAAGTAAAGATGAGGTGTGGGGATTCTTACAATTCAGTAAGGTTGGGCCGGGAAGCGGGGCGTTGTGGTACAATACCCATGTGACGAAACAACGGCTGACATGGCGGATACGGAGGGATCATTATGAGCAGACTGCTTTTGCTGGAGGACGATGTGAGCCTGATCGACGGGCTGAGATATTCCCTGGAGAAGAACGGATTTGAGCTGGAGGTGGCGCGCACCGTGAGAGAGGCGCGCGCCTGTCTGAAGGAAGGGCGCTCCTTTGATCTTCTCCTTCTGGATGTGACACTTCCGGACGGAACGGGATTTATGATCTGCGAGGAAGTGCGTTCCGCCGGAGATACCACGCCTATCATCTTTCTGACCGCCTCGGATGAGGAGACCAGTATCATCCGGGGGCTGGACAGCGGCGGCGACGACTATATCACGAAACCATTCCGGCTGGGAGAACTCTGTTCCCGCATCCGGGCGCTGCATGACCGGGAGAACCGAAGGTATTTCGGATTTGCTGCGGTATTCTGTCTGTTGCTCATGATCTTCTGCCTGTGGTCAGGATGGATGCAGGGAGTCCGCGTGAGAGACAGCCTGTTTCAATGGGAGCGGGCTGCCGCATCTTCCCTGCTGGAGCAGGGGATCGACCGGGGAACAGTCGCGCAGGCTTTCGCCAGTGAGACGGTCACAGAGGAGGGAGAGAGTCTGCTCCGGACGATCGGGCATACGGAGGAAAATGTCCCGGTCCTTTTTTCTGTGTCTGATGAGGCTGTGCGGTCGGCTGTGCCAGTGTTCCTGATGGCTGGGGCGGCTTTTTCTCTGCTACTTCTGTCCGGCACAGCCTTTTATATGAAGAGACGTGAGGAGCAGATCGAACGCGCCGGAACGGTGGTAGAGCGGTATGCGGCGGGAGACTTCAGCAGCCGGCTGACCCGGGGCGGTACAGGGGCATTTCAGCGGCTGCTGGGAAAGACAGACCAGCTCGCCACTGCGCTGCAGGCGAAGAGTGAGAACGAGTCCAGGTCAAAAGAGTTTCTGAAAGACACGGTGACGGACATCTCCCATCAGTTGAAGACTCCGCTGGCGGCGCTGAACATTTACGTCGAGATCATCTCCGCAGAGCCGGAGAATCCGGAGACGGTGAAAGAGTTTGCGGAGAAGGCAGCGGTCTCCCTTGGGCGGATGGAGCGGCTGATCTATCTCCTGCTTAAGATGATGCGGCTGGATGCAGGAAGCGTGACGTTTGAAAATCACCGGATCAGGGTCAGAGAACTGGCGGAGATGGCGTCAGAGGATCTGATCACAAGGGCAGAAAAGGAGGGAAAACAGCTTCTGTTCGAAGGGGAGGAGGACGCCCAGGTCGGCTGTGATCCCGACTGGACAGCGGAGGCGCTTGGGAATCTGATCAAGAACGGACTGGACCACACGAAGGAGGGAGGAACCGTCCGGGTGTCATGGGCGGCCTCCCCTGCTATGATTCGTATCTGCGTGGAAGACGATGGGAGCGGGATCCTGCCGGAAGAGATCCACCATATCTTCAAACGGTTCTACCGGAGCAGCAGTTCCCTGGATATCCAGGGGATTGGTCTGGGGCTTCCTCTGGCGAAGTCCATTGTGGAAGGACAGGGCGGCATTCTCTCGGTGCAGAGCCGTCTGGGAGAAGGAACAATATTTACCATGGCTTTTCCTCATATGACAGAACTGTAAGGAAGAAGAGCCGCTTCTTTCACCTGACTGTAAGGATGGACCGCTATACTGTTCCGTGTAAAGGAGGCAGAGAACATGGAAATCTTAAAAGTAGAACATCTCAGCAAGACATATGGAACAGGAGAGGCAAAGGTGGAGGCATTGAAAGACGCCTGTTTTTCTCTTCAGAAGGGAGAGTTCGCTGCAGTGGTCGGGGAGTCGGGATCTGGAAAGAGTACGCTCTTAAACTGTGTGGGCGGGCTGGATACGCCTACAGCAGGGAAGGTCCTGCTGGACGGGCAGGATCTGTTCGCCATGAAGGAAAATAAGCGTACCGTGTTCCGGAGGCAGAACATCGGATTTATCTTCCAGTCTTTTCAGCTCATCCCCGAGCTGAACGTGGAACAGAATATCATTTTCCCCATTCTTCTGGATTATCAGAAGCCGGATAAGAAACGGGTGGATGAGATCCTGGAGGTGCTGGGGCTCTCCGACCGGCGTCATCATCTGCCGGGACAGCTCTCCGGCGGACAGCAGCAGAGGGTGGCCATCGGCAGGGCTCTGATCATGCGCCCCATGCTGGTGCTGGCGGATGAACCCACGGGAAACCTGGACTCAAAGAACAGCCAGGACGTGATGGACCTGCTCATGAAGGCGTCCAGATATTACCAGCAGACGATCCTGATGATCACCCATAACGAGAATCTGACCGCCAACGTGGACCGGGTGCTGAAGGTGCGGGACGGAGAACTTTCTGATCTGGGAGGTGTCCGCGCATGAAAGAGATGAAAAAATATCTTGATCTGATCCCCATCTCTGCGAGGCAGAGGAAACGGCAGAGCCGGATGACGAGGCTCTGTATCATCCTTGCGGTGTTTCTTGTGGCGTCCATATTCAGTATGGCGGACATGGAGATCCAGGCGCAGATCTATAGAACGGTCCAGGACTACGGCTCATGGCACGCTGTGTTGGCACCGTGGTAGAAACTTGCTCTGTAACTGCCGCAGACTGCCCCTATCGGGTTTTTCCGTACATAGAACGGACAGGACAGGGATTGCGGCCCGCTGTGGGCGGTCTTTTTTCCTTTCGCCAAAGATACTTTTGAAAGGCTGTTAGCTACCCGCTGGACGAGGATTTTTCAAAATTTCTCTTTGCCCTTTACTACGGACAAAAATCAAAAATGCCAAACGCTGGGGAAGAAAAATTTCCCCCTCACTTACTACTACAATCTGAACAGGGCAAAATGGCCGGAAACGGAGGCAGGCAACAAAAAAAGCAGCAAATCTTTTTCAAGACTTACTGCTTTCGCTGGTCGCCGGTGGGCGGCAGGTATTCAGTTTTTATGGCTCGTCCGGCGGATAGTCAAACCGGAACTTGAATTGACAGTCAATTAGTCGCTGTTTCACATAGTCCTCCACCTCGGCATTGACCTGTCCGTTCACTTTGGAGAAATAGCGGATATATCCAGCGTAGTGGCGCAGGACGGCGTTCACGGCTTCCGGGTCGCCCTCACGGGCTTTGACGATTGTTTCATAAGGGAGCAACTTACTCATACCGGCACACCTCCATTTCCTCGCGCAGCCGCCGCAAGGCAAGCTGGATATGCCGCCCTGCTGTGCTGCGTGAGCGTCCGATCTGTACGCCGATCACTCGCTGCGGCTGGCGCAGGAAGTAGTAGCGCAAAATCACTTCCTGTGTCTGCTTTGGCTGGGCGGAGAGCGCGGCAGCAAGAGCGGTGTTACAAAGCAGGACGGTCTGGCCGCAGACGGTAAAGGGGTATTCCTCGTCCGGCTCCGGCCCGGCAAACTGGACAAACTTCTCGTCCATCAGATAGTCAAGGGAAATTTGCCGCTCCCATTTCCGGCGAAGCTGCAAAATCTTATCGCGGGCAGCATAGCGGATTACTGCCTTACAAAAGGCGTTGCTATTTGAAATTAGTCTGAATAAATTTCTTTAATGCTGTTATTTTTTGCTCAATCGCTGATATGGTTTTCCGATACTCTCCCTCGTCTTTTCCTGTGGGATCTTCCAGCCCCCAATCTTCCCGATATTTGCAAGGTAGATAAGGACAGTTTACATTACACCCCATTGTTACAACAATATCAACAGGAGGAAGTGCGCTCAACAGTTTACTGTATTGCGTTTTTTCCATGTCAATGTTATAGAGTTGTTTCATCAACCGAACCGCTTCCTGATTGATTTGCGGTACAGTTTCTGTACCGGCAGAGTAACTTTCAAAAATATTAGCGGCCAGATATTTCCCAAGTGCTTCTGCAATTTGACTGCGACAGGAATTGTGAACACAGATAAATGCTACTTTTGGCTTTTCTTTCATACTTTACCCTCTGACTTTTTGGATGAGGGCTTTTGCCTCGTCCTTTTTCAAAACCTTACCATAGGATACAACCTTGCCATCCACAACAAGGGCAGGGGTAGTCATCACGCCGTATGCA
The DNA here is from genome assembly GCF_016902345.1 of Mediterraneibacter glycyrrhizinilyticus. Lineage (GTDB taxonomy): Bacteria > Bacillota > Clostridia > Lachnospirales > Lachnospiraceae > Mediterraneibacter > Mediterraneibacter glycyrrhizinilyticus_A. Next base: position 39,562 of record NZ_JACJLR010000008.1, read on the forward strand.
GCAATTTGGGCGAAATCCGTTACATGGTCTATGGTTGTATCCATGTTCAGTTCTTCCAGTGCTGCTTTCGCAGCATCTTCCAGTGCGTGGCACTTGGCACAGCCAGACCCCAGCACTTTCATGCCGGCAGCCGTTTTGACTGTCTCTGCCTGCTCCATCTTTTCGGGTGTGCAGCTACTTCCGCAGCAGCAATTTTTTTCCGCTTTCTTTTTGTTAAACAATCCCATAGTTCAATACCTCCTATTAAATCAAAATGATCTGAAACGCATTAAATAAATAGCCCACTAAAATAATTCCAACCGCACAAATTCCGATGAACAGCGACAGCAGTTTGGGTTTTACAGCCTTGCGAAGCATAATCAGGGAAGGCAGCGACAGGGTTGTAACCGCCATCATAAGGGACAGAACCGTACCCAGCTGAGCGCCCTTGGAAAGAAGTGCTTCCGCAACGGGAATTGTGCCAAAAATATCTGCATACATGGGGATGCCTACAATCGTGGCAATGATTACGCCAAAGGGATTGTTGCTTCCCAGAACCGTAACAATCCAGCTTTCCGGTATCCAGTTGTGTATCAACGCACCGATACCGACACCAATCAGAATATAGGGAAACACTTTTTTGAAGGTGCTAAGCATTTGTTCTTTTGCATAAATAAGCCGCTCCCGTTTCGTCAAATCAGGAGATTCAATATCTACCTTTCCCGCAGACAGCACAAAACTTTCCACATACTTTTCCATGCGTAATTTTTCGATGATTGTACCTCCGACAACGGCGATAACAAGCCCTAAAATCACATAGACAACGGCAACTTTTGCGCCAAAAATACTAATCAGCAGGACGAGACTTCCCAAATCTACCATAGGAGATGAAATCAGGAACGAAAATGTTACACCCAAAGGCAATCCTGCACTTGTAAAACCGATAAACAGTGGTATAGATGAACAGGAACAAAATGGTGTCACGGTTCCCAGCAAGGCAGACACAATGTTCGCCCAGATTCCATGGAAGCGTCCTAAAATACGCTTGCTACGCTCCGGCGGGAAGTAACTTTGGATATAAGAAATTATAAAAATCAGTACGCAGAGCAGCACTGTGATCTTCAAAACATCGTAAATAAAAAATTGCATGCTGCCACCAATACGTCCATTCACGTCCAAACCAAGTACAGACAAACCTCTCCCGATTAGTCCGTTTAGCCATTTCATGCCAAGCACTTGGTCTTGAATAAAGTCCCAGACTCCCATGCAAAAACCTCACTTTCATTTATAACAATATATCAAAATTATTTGATATGATGTGGCTTAGAAAACGCCATCCTTTTCCTTGTAGATGGCGTTTTTTATCCGCACTTTGGACAAGTGCGTTTTTCCTCTGCGTCCGGGGTTGTCAACTTTTTCAACAGCTCCACCGCGTACTCCCTGCCGGAAGTGCTCAGGCGGTAGTGTGTCCATTTCCCCTCCTGACGGCTGACAACAATTCCAGAGTCACAGAGGATTTTCATGTGGTATGAAAGACCAGATTGCGTTAAATCTAATGGTTCTTGTAAGACGCAAGCGCACTTTTCACCGCTTCTTAGCTGTTCCAAGATTGAAAGACGCTTGGGGTCGCAGAGAGCCTTAAACACCTTCGCTTGCTCCTGATACTCTGTCCTCATGTACTCACCTCATATCAAATTATTTTGATACGACTTAGTATATGCCGCATTACGCAATCTGTCAATACCATTCTGCAAATTTTCACGGAATAGGAGACTGATGTCTATCAAGTTTTCTTGTGTTACTTTACGGCACATGAGCATTTTCCCTGGGAATGAAACAGAGGCTTGGGATCGCCGCCGCGCTGATCGCCAATCCCTCTTTCCTCATACTCGACGAGCCTGCCAACGGACTGGACCCTTTCGGCATACAGGAACTCCGGGAACTGATCAGAAGCTTCCCGGAAAAAGGGATCACAGTGCTGGTATCCAGCCATATCCTGAGTGAAGTAGAGCAGACGGCGGACCACATCGGGATCCTCTCCGGAGGAAGGCTGGGCTATCAGGGCGGGATGCCGCCCCAGGGGCATCTGGAAGAGATGTTCATGAAGATCGTGGCAAAGAACAGGAGAGGAGGGGAAATGTCATGAGACTGTACCGGGCGGAGAATTTAAAATTCAGACATACGGTTACCGGGAAACTCTGGATCCTGATGCAGACGCTCACCCTGCTTCTGGCTTATGGGATCTCCCGGGGAAACAGGATCAGTTCGGCGTACAACTGGTGGTATACACTGATGCTGCCGGGGATGGTGACTTTGTCCGCCTGCATGATCGGCGAGAAGGACCGGAAGGGAAAGAACCGGGCCGTCCTTTCTCTTCCATCGAGTCCGGGAATGGTCTGGGATGCCAAGATCCTGGTGGGGATGAAGACACTGCTCCTGGCAAATCTGCTCGGCGCGGCGGCAAACCTGATCCTGGGCCTGTATCTCATTCCCAGGTTCTGGATACCTCAGGTCCTGGAGATTTCTCCTGCGCAGATCGCCGCCTCCGGGGCGGTGATGACGGCGGCAACGCTGTGGCAGATCCCGCTCTGTCTCTGGATGAGCCAGAAATGGGGATTCCTTCCGGCACTGATCCTCAATATGATCCTTAACGGCTCCGGTCCGCTGGCAGCGGTCACGCCTTACTGGATCCTTGATCCCTGGGCGATCCTTCCCCGGCTCATGACCGGGATCATCGGGATCCTTCCCAACGGTCTTCCGGCCATGCCCGGGAGTATGACCTACACACCGGGCATCACGGACAACAGCGTTATCATTCCGGGCGTGATGGTGATGATTGCCTGGCTTGCCGTGCTGTGGGGACTGTCCCGGTTCTGGTATGAGAGAAAGGGGGCGCAGACAGTATGAAAGGATTTGCAGAGCTGATGAAAAGCGAGTGGATGCGGATCCGGCACACGGTGCTGTTCTGGATCCACCTTGTCCTGCCTACAGCGGGAGCGGCACTCTTTTTGTGGTACTACAGTTTTGCAAAATGGGACACCGTGGATAAAGTACGGATGTATCTGCAGGTGGTCTCCTGTGTCTGGCCCTTCCTCTGCGGAGCGGTCTGCGGCATGGCGGAGGAAATGGAGGCGGACTGCGGATACCAGAACTTTTTCTGCCTCCCGGGAAGAAAGTTCCAGGCATTTTTATCCAAATGGTGTCTGCTGATGCTGGCAGGGCTTTTTTCCTGCCTGATCGCGGTCATGGGCTTTGCAATGGTCTACGGACTGTTCCCCGGCGGGGATGTGTATGCCCTGACGGTGTATCTGAAAGAGGCGGCAGTCATCTGGCTTGGCCAGGCGGCGGTCTATCTGATCCATCTCGTGCTGGCGTTTTCCTTCGGGAAGGGTATATCCATCGGGATCGGGATCCTGGGAACCTTAAGCGCCTTTCTGATGCTGACCGGGATGGGAGACGGGATCTGGATGTTTTTCCCGTGGAGCTGGGGTGGCAGGTTCTGCTTCTATCTGCTATTATATATGACGGGAAAAGACGGAAAAACTGAGATCAATCCAATGATCATAAATGAACTGGGAATATGCCTTGTTTGAGCGGGACGGGAACGTGGTGGATACGGTGTCGGACCCGTTGCAGCTCCTTGATAGGAAGAAAGACACGGATCAGTATGACCTGATCCTCCTTGATGTGATGATGCCCGGGATCGACGGGTTCACTCTTCTTGGCATGATGCGGGATGAGATTGACTGCCCTGTCCTCTTCCTTACCGCAAAGACTGCTGAGGAGGACCTGATGAAAGGATTCGGACTGGGGGCAGACGACTACATCCGCAAGCCCTTCGGGATCGGGGAACTCCGCGCCAGAGTGGAGGCCCATCTGAGGAGGGAAAAGCGGGAGAAGAAACACGCGGTCACAGTGGGAGGACTTCGGTTTTGTCTCAGAGAAAAGTGGATCGAGTACGAAGGGGATACGGTCTCGCTGACGTCAGGGGAGTATGAGATCTGCGAATATCTGGCGCTCCATCGCGGGCAGGTGTTCTCAAGAGAACAGATCTACGAGCATGTGTATGGATATGACAAAGAGGGGGACGACTCTGCGGTTACGGAACATGTCAAAAATATCCGGACAAAGTTCCGGAAACTGGGACTCTCTCCGGTGGAAACCGTGTGGGGGATCGGATACAGATGGAAGGCATGAGAGCTGGAGCAGAAAAGAGCAGGAAAGCGCAGGGAAGAGCAGGAGAGAACCGGAAGCACTTTAGCAGATGCGGGCTCCTGCCGACAATGAAAGAGGAAAGAAGATGGGACAGAGAAAAAAAGGGACAAGAAAACGGAATCTGTACATGGTGTTTATCCGGTATCTGCTCCGGTTCTGCGTACTGACGGTGATCCTGGCAGCAGGAACGCTGGTCGCTTATACCGTACTCGTAAACACCGGGATCGTCCGTCTGCCCACTTATGAGCAGAGCCGGATCGAGGAAGCGGCGGATGAGATACGGCAGGGAGGAGACGAAGCAGCGCTGCTCCCGGACAGCTGTGAGTTCGGAGTCTATGATCCTGACGGGAACTATCTATATGGTACGTTTGAGGAAAATGAGAGACAGGAAGGCTGGGAGCGGTGGAAGAACGGAGATACCGGGGCGTTTTACAACACCTTTTACCGGAGTATACAGAAAGACGACGGGAATCTGGTGATCGTCCGATACCAGATGGTGGCAAAATTCTCTGATCCGTTTTTGCGGGAGATCTTCCCCAACGCAGAGTTCCTGATCCTGTTCATCGCGCTGCTCCTTTTCTTGGCGCAGGCGGCGTTTACAGCCCGGAGCTTCGGGAGTTATCTGAAAAGACGCCTGGATACACTGACGGAGATCGCAGCGAAAGTGGGGCAGGAAGATCTGGATTTTGAACGGGAATACTCAGATATCCGGGAGGTGGACGACGTCCTTGGAGCGCTCTTCAAGATGAAGGAGGCTCTTGGAAGGACGAAAAACCTTGCGGTCGAGTGTTCGTTCCCGGGAGAGGAGTTCATGATCCGGGGGAGGAAAGGATTCCGGGAGGAGCTGCTGCGCGCGATGGGAAATGTTTTGTCCAACGGGGTGGATTACTCTCCGGCGGAGCAGACGCTGCGGATCCGGGCAGAGCTGCGAGCCCGGGCAGAACTGCGGGTCCGGGCAGGACAGAAGGAAATATCCGGGCTGGAAACGTTTTCTGAGGAAAAACAGGATGGCGGGACCTTCCTTCAGATCACAGTCGCAGACAGCGGACCGGGATTTTCCGGAGAAGCGCTGCGGCATGGGACGGAACATTTCTATCAGGCGGACAAGAGCCGCGTCGGGACAGTACATTACGGGCTGGGGCTTTACATTGCAAGGACGGTACTGGAAGAAAACAGCGGGGCGCTGGAGATTGGAAATTCTGAAGAAACCGGAGGCGGCGAGGTCAGGATATATGTCCCCTGCAGCGTGGTGAGTGGAGAGACAGAAGATGATCAGAGTTGAATGGTACAAGATATGATGAATGAGAAAATACGAAGTATCCTGCGAAAGAGATATTCAGGATGTCTGTAAAAGAAACTCCGGTCAGAGTTTCATCGTAAATCAGTATCAGAAAACATACGTTGTGTCAGATCCCTATTATCATACACATGATTTTTATGAATTGATCTATGTGTACCGTGGCAGGGGAGGTCAATACATGGCAGGAGAGAAAGATGCGCTCCGGATGGAGACGGGAGACGTATGTCTTCTCACCCCGGGGAAGATCCATGCCATGATGCCATCGAACTCTATTTATACCGGGCGGCTGCGATATCCGTTTTTTCGGTCTGCTATCTTATCGAGACGCTGATGCTGTAACTCTGCCGGGAGGATGGCAGTGCGAAGCCGCGGAGTATTTCTTTCTGGAGTAAGGTTTTATAGTACGGTGGAGCATGTTATAAGCAAGAGGACAAAATTAATTAAGCCAATAATATAAGAAATGAAGTGACTGTATGAAATGGAACGACTGTGGAATAAAGGTGGAAAGGCATGGACTTATGAGTATAAATACCGTCGGGGCGGTAAAACGCTTTGTGCGCTATATGCCAGAGATAATTGTATCGGTTTTATGATCATCTTTGGAAAAGATGAGAGAACAAAATTTGAAGCAGAACGCAATGAGTATTCTCAACAAGTCCAAAGAATATATGATGAAACAAAAACCTACCGGGATGGTAAATGGATAATGTTTGAACCGACTGATACCTCAATGTTTCGTGACTTTATCAAATTACTTGACATAAAAAAACCAAATAAAAAGTAATGATCTTCACAGTTACTATAACAAAAAATCAGAAGATAAGGAGGTACATAACCGTGAATAAAATGATTGCTTATTGTGGACTGGATTGTGAAAAATGCGATGCATATCTCGCAACGGTCAATGACGACCAGGAGCTGAGAGAAAAAACTGCAAAGCTGTGGGCTGAATTAAATAATGCGCCTATTCTTCCTGAACACATTAACTGTAAAGGCTGTCGTGCTGAAGGTATTAAGCCCCTGTTTTGTGATAGTATGTGTGGTATTCGCAAGTGTGCATTGAAAAAAGGCGTTGCTACTTGTGGAGAATGTTCGGATCTGGAAAGATGTTCCACTGTTGGGGCAATTCTGGAGAACGATCCGTCTGCTTTGAAGAATTTAAGAGAATAAATCTTAAAGAGCGGATACATGAAATATTCTTTTGACAATAAAAAAGTCCCCTGTGGTTCCGGAAGTGCTGGCATATGATTTCAGCAAGAAGCACATTCCAGGTGTCTGCAACGATTTCACTGCTCCAGTCAGGTATGTTTACTCTGGTGAAGCTGAGATTGTCCTGAGGGAGCCGTCAGATAGATGTGCCGTTCTTGACGTCATTTTGAAATATCGATAGAATGAAACTGGATATCACTGATATTAGTGATATAATACAAAGCAGATAATAGGAGATGACTATCGTGAACATTCGAGAGGACATTATAAGAAAGTGGTTCGGCATGTGGCTTTCGGCAGAAGATACCGGCATCTCTGACATTTTTACAAAAGATGCGGTCTACATCGAGAGCTGGGGACCGGAGTACCACGGAGCCGCGTCGATCCGGCACTGGTTTGATCCCTATGAGAAAGGGGATACACCGAGGTTTTGGGATGAGAAGGCAAAGTGGTTTTAGGAGGTCGGGTGATGAAGACCATAGCCATTATAGAAGACGACAAGCTCCTGAATGAAGCACTTTCACGGATGCTCACAAAGGCAGGGTATGAGACTCTGGGGGCTCATACTCTAAGGGAAGGTCAATCCTTGATCTCCCGGCTGCCGGATCTGATGATCATCGACATCAATCTGCCCGACGGCGAGGGCACGGAGCTCTGCCGGCAGGCCCGGGAGTACAGCACGATCCCGGTCCTCTTCCTGACAGCCAGGGATGAGGAGCAGGACATGATCGAAGCCTTTGACCTGGGAGCAGATGATTACCTTGTAAAACCATTTCCTATGCCGGTCCTCTTAAAGCATGTGGAAGCGATTCTGAGAAGGACGGCCGGGGAGGAGGAAGGGAGCCTTTACCGGGGACTGAAGATCCGTCCGGACCGGAAGCAGGTCCTACGGGATGGGGAGGAGATCCGGCTTTCCGCCCGGGAATATGCGCTTCTGGAACTGCTGGCGAGGAACAGAGGAAAAGTCGTGACAAAGACCATGATACTGGAACAGGTATGGGACGCGGACGGCTCCTTTGTGGAAGAGAATACGGTGAACGTGACGCTGAACCGTCTGAAAAAGAAGATCGAGCCGGATCCGGCGAATCCGGTTTATATTCGGAATGTGTTCGGTCTGGGATATACGTTTGGAGAGTGAGATTTTTTATAAGAAATGGCAGGGAGAGGCAAACTAATAGGGGACAGCATTCTTTCTTTACAATAATTTCTGCAAATGCTATAATTGAAAAAAATAAAAGGAAGGAGGAACATCATGAATTACGCATGCATATCAGACAGACCGTTTATAGCGAAAAAGAGTTTGTCTGCGAAGAAGAAACTTACACCTGAGGCAAGATCAAGAAAAGCATTTATTCGTTCGCATAAATTCAGTATCGATGTCAATCCTTCGACTCACGAAGCAAAGATAAAGATTACGAAGGAGTAATAATGAACAGTAGAATAAATGTTGTTCCGTATGATGCCAGTTTGCAAAAACTGGCATCATCATTTCATTCAGGCAATTCTTATCTGGATCGATTTTTATGCGACCCCATTTCATTGGATGACGGATTTGGAAAGACGTATATATTTCTGTCATCAGACAATAAAATGATCATCGGATATTACAACTTAGGTACAGGCTATATCGAAGAAAACGACGACGGAATTATTCGTAAGATAGGTGGTGCAGTACATATTAACTGTTTCGCTCTGGACGAGAAGTTTCATGGAGTACTTCAGACGGTTACGAATGATGGTGTGAAAGTAAATTTATCAGACATTCTGCTTGATGATTGTCTGGAAAGAATTGAAAATATGCGCAGAGAATATGTCGGATTTGCTTTTGTTACCTTAAACTCCACAAAAGAAGGATACAGCCTTTATTTGAGAAATGGTTTTGAAAATCTGGAGGAAGACATGAATTTTGCCATAGAAGATTCGGATCAGGAATGTATTATATTATGGATTTGGAGATGTAGATATAAAAAGTTCGAGGAGTGAGACATGTTTCAGAATTTATCCAAGAGCAGAAAAGAGATGGAAGAGCTCTCTGCGGCGCTGGAGAGCCTGATCAATGGAGAGGAGCCCGCCCTTGACCGCATCAGCGAGGACAACCTCCCATCGAAGATCCGGAGCCAGATCCTGCGCCTGAACGATAAGATGCGGGGAAGCGAACAGGCCCTCCTGAAAGAACGGGAAGAGATACGGGGGCTGATCGCGGACACGGCGCACCAGCTCAGGACGCCGCTTGCAAATATGGAAAGCTACCTGTCGTTGCTGAAAGCGGATCTTGAACGCAAGACAGATGAAACGGAGTCCGCTGTAGCAAAGTTAGAGTCTGACGGAGCGGCGGACGGGGACAGTGAAAGCATCTGCATGGAAGACCAGGCATATTATATCCGGGCAATCGCGGAATCGGAGGAAAAGATCCGGTTTCTGACGGAGGGCTTTATCAGGATGGCCCGCCTGGAAAACGGGATCATACAGATCCGGAAAGATTCCCTGGATATGGAAGGAACTCTCCTTGGCAGTATCTTGCAGGCAAAAAAGGCCGCAGATGAAAAACAGATTGAGATCTGTCTTACTATGAACGGGGAGAGCGGCCGGACGAAGAAAACGTCAGGCCGGGAGAAGGGGAAAAAAGCGGGATCAGCCGTTCTCCACGATCCCCAGTGGCTGGGGGAGGCGGTGTTCAATCTGCTGGACAACAGCATCAAATATTCCCCGGTACGCAGTACGATCCATGTGAGCACAGTGAAAAATGAGATGTTTTTCCGGATCGAGGTGAGAGACGAGGGGGCCGGGATCGAGGAGGGGGAGGAGAACCTGATCTTCCGGCGTTTCTATAGAGGAAAGCGTGTAAATGGTCAGAACGGGTTTGGACTTGGTCTTTACCTTTCCCGGGAGATCGTGCAGAGACACGGCGGCTTTATGAAGGTGAAGCGTCTGGAACCGGGGCTCTCGGTGGGGATCTATCTGCCAGTGGAGTAATGAACTGATTAATGAACTAATAATGTACTAATATGCGGAAGTAACGTATGGAAGAGACAGTGGAAAGCAGCCACAGAAATCAACTACAGAAAGCAACCGCAGCCGCGGCGATGAACAAAACGGGAAACTGTAAGCAGTTTGTAAGTATTCCCTGTTAGACTGGAAATAAGAAAACATCACAGGGGGTATCTTATGGAAGTATTAAGGACAGAAAACTTAAGGAAGATCTATCAGACTCCGTCGGGAGAAGTGCGCGCTCTCGACGGAGTTTCCATTTCGATTGAAGAGGGAGAATTCGTCGCGATCATCGGTTCCTCCGGGAGCGGAAAGACCACTCTTCTGAACATGCTCGGCGGGCTTGATGATCCGACAGAAGGGGGTGTTATTGTCCGGGGGAAGCGGCTGGGCGGAATGAAGGGGGAGGAACTGACTGTGTTTCGCAGGAGAAACATCGGGTTTGTGTTTCAGAACTATAATCTGATGCCGATCTTAAGCGTAAAGGAGAATATCACCCTTCCTCTGAAGCTGGACGGGATGGGGATAGACAAGGCGTTTCTGAAGCGGATCGTTGACAGTCTGGGGCTCAGAGAGAAACTGAGTGATCTGCCGGAAATGCTCTCCGGCGGACAGCAGCAGAGAGTCGCCATCGCCAGAGCGCTCAGCACCAAGCCCGCAGTCATCCTCGCGGACGAGCCCACCGGCAATCTGGATTCCGTGACCGGGACGGAAGTGGTGGGTCTCCTCAGATCCAGCGCCGCTGCCTTTAACCAGACTATCGTCGTAGTGACCCACAATGAGGAGATCGCACAGATGGCGGACCGGATGATCCGGATCGAGGATGGAAAGGTGAGGTGATCGGCATGAGGAATAACAACAGAGAAGTCATCCGCATGCTGGCGCGGGAGAGTTACCGGGCAAACCGGAGCAGGAACCGGATCCTGATCACTGCCGTGGCGTTTACGGTGATGATGCTGTTCTGCGTGTTCAGCCTTGCCATTGGAAAGATCGCGACGGACTGTCTGCTGTATACACGGAACGCCGGCACAGCGGCATACACCATGCTGGAGCGGGCAAATGAGGCTCAGAAGGAAGAAATCGACGCTCTTCCCTACATAAGAGACACCGGTTTTGACGTGGTATTCGGATACACGGAAGAGTACAGTTGTGAGGTGATGGATAAGACGACGTGGGAGATCATGCAGAAACCCGCCTACTCGGATATCCACGGGACATACCCTGAAGAGAAAGATGAGATCATGCTGTCCATGCGTGCGCTGAACGGCATGGGGATCACTGATCCGGAGGTGGGTATGGAAATCCGTGATCGGATCCAGCTTACAGACGGAAGTGAGACAGAGGGCGTCTTCCGGCTGTCCGGATTTTATACAGAATATATGGATCCCACGATCACGGTCCCTGCCGGATATTTTTCGAAGGAGTTTTATGATACTCTGAATGTGGATACGGACCAGTCGACGATCCTGCTGATCAGGCAGGACGACGGGATCACAGACGAGGATATCATGCAGCGGCTGTATACTGACGTCACCATGAGAGATGACAGCCAGCAGTTCCTCGGCGGAAATTCATTTACATGGCAGGCAGTATATGACATGACGGGAGGCTTCGGGACAGCGGCGTTCCTTGCCCTGCTCATACTGGCAGGCGCGGGAATGCTGCTCTACAATGTGATGCATATCTCCATCAGCCGGGATATCAGGCAGTACGGGCTCTTAAAAACCATGGGTGCGACGAAGGCGCAGCTTGAGCGTATCGTGTTCCGGCAGACAGCTTATACAGTATTATGGGGCTGCCTTGCCGGGGCCGCTGCGGGGAGTGTCATTACAGTGACTGTGATCCCCGGACTGCTTTCCGGAATGTATCTCCACGGGCTGGGAGATGCGTCGGCGATGATCGCATTCCGTCCCTGGCTGCTTCTGCCGGCGGTCTGCTTCGGCGCGGCGGTCACTTTCGTCAGCGCGGTGCTGGCGGTGAACCGGGCGGCGGGAATGTCCCCGGTGGAAGCAGTGAAGTATACCGGGCAGACCATACGGCATGTACGCAGGATGGATGAAAAGAAATCCGGCGGAAAGTTTGGGAAGGAATGGATTAAAGATGACAGAGGCGGGATCGCCCTGATGGCGTGGAGAAATCTGTTCCGGGTCCGGAAACGTTTCCTCGTCACAGTAGTTTCCCTTCTGCTTGGGATCACAGTCTCTCTGGGCGCGGTGGCATTGACCCATGGAACCGATGAGACGAATCGGATCAACTACGAGAGACCGGACTTCAGCGTTGAGGTGATGATGAACGCCATGTCTGTAGATGCGTATCATTCTGACCAGAGCTTTTTTCCACAGGATGTTCAGGGGCAGGTCCTGAATCTGAGAGGAGTTACCGGAAGCCGGATCTCAAGAGGCGGATACGGGAGAATATCTCTGGATGAAGAGGCGATACAGGTTTTTGCGGAAACTACCGGGAGTGAGGCAGACACAAGTCCATTTGTAGTACAGGCCGTGAGCGATAGGTGGCTGGCGGAGTTGGATCGGTTTGCAGAGGAGAAAGGACTTGATCTGGATGTGGACAGCGTGAGGAAAGGGGAAGGGCTGATCTTCCTGCACTACCGTGCACTGTCCCGGATCGAGGAGGAGAAAGGCAGAGAGGATATCGGAAAGGAACTGACTCTTACAGACCTGGATGGAAACGGGGCGCAGACAATGCGGTTCGCAGGATATCTGGATTGTCTGAAGAGCGGGCTTCCGGATCTGAACAATACGGCGATCGGACCGGGTATCATTTATTTTCTCGCAGGAGAGGAGGGCTTTCAGAAACTGGGTCTGACAGAGCAGACCTTTGAGATCGAGCTGGAAGCAGACCCGGAGTATGAACCCACAATGAAAGCGACGCTGTCGGGGATCACCGCGGATTATAACCGCGCTCATGGGATGATCAGTGAGAGCAGCAATGAAGTGAAGCTGGGTAGTCTGAACATGTATGCGAAATCGGACGAACTGGCAGCGAGAAAAGACTATATCTATTCCAGCCGGACCGCTATGGGAGCTCTGTGCATCCTTCTGATCCTGATGGGACTGGTAAATTATGTAAATGTCACACTGACCGGACTTGCCATGCGCAGAAAGGAGTTTGCCGTGTTGGAGAGTATCGGACTGACCAGGCGTCAGCTTAAGCGGATGCTTCTCCTGGAAGGTGTGTTTTACAGCCTGATCGTCACCGTGCTCCTGCTGACTGCCGGAACCGGAGCGCTGTATGCGTTTGGCGCGGTCATGGATGAAAAGATCGTCTATTTCGTATTCCGGTATCCGGCGGCGGAAACAGCAGTATGTATCATCCTTCTTTTTGTGATCTGTACTGCGGTGCCTCTGATCCTGTTTGGGAGAACAGAGCGGGAGAGCGTGGTGGAGCGGCTGAAGACTTGCGCTGAGTAAAAGAAAAATATATTGATATTTGTTTTCAAATAGGATATGATGGCAATAGAATAGTTAGATATAACTAACAAAGAGGCGATAATATACAATTACAGGGAGGAATTACATATGTCTCTTATCAACAAAGACATCAGTGACTTTACGGTGCAGGCTTATCATGAGGATACTTTTAAAGACGTGACAAAGGCGGGCGTATTGGGAAAATGGAGCGTATTTTTCTTTTGCCCGACAGATTTATGGCAGGAAACATAGGAGGAAACGAGAAAGAAAGATGAATGGAAGAAAACAGGATTCAATCAGACTCGGCACACACGGAGAGAATTATGGGAACTGGATGTCCGCGCCGGTTTTTTATATGGTGGGTGCACTGGTTGTCCTCATGGCAGTCTTATGCGTCATATCGCATTTTATCCCCGGCATGAGGCTGATCGGGGTTCTGGCGCTGATCGCTGCGGTGGTTGTGCTGATCCTGCTTGCCTGGATCACGTGGATCCGGCGGCAGTATGCCTTTGACGGGGGAGGCATGATGGAAAAGGTTCATGAGGTTCTTCTGTCTTACCTGGATTTCGACGGAAAGGGGACGCTTCTGGAGGTAGGATGTGGATCAGGCGCACTCTCCATCCGGGCGGCGCTTTCCTGGCTGGAGGCGGATGTGACCGGCATTGATTACTGGGGTGCAGTCTACAATTACAGTCAGACCATGTGCGAGAGTAATGCCCGGAGCGAGGGTGTATCGGAACGGTGCCGGTTTCTTCACGGCGACGCCCGGAAGCTGGACTTCCCGGACGAGACCTTTGACGCCGTAGTAAGCAATTATGTCTATCATAATATCAACGGCGCGGACAAGCAGGGGCTTCTGCTGGAAAGCCTGAGAGTGCTGAAAAAGGGTGGCGTGTTTGCCCTTAACGATGACATGAAGCCCCGGATGTACGGAGATATGGAGGAGTTCGCAAAAAAACTGCGTAAAATGGGATACCGGGAAGTACGGATCATCGATACGGCACAGGAAGCCTTCGGCTCCCATCGCCGAGCCACGCTGATGATGCTGGGAAATTCCCGAATGATAGTGGGGCAAAAATAAGACTGACAAATATACTGCCAGTCTTATATCAGAATATCCATTGGCACGCCTGAATTTGTCTTTTATACTAATTTATAGCCGTGGAGACACGGCTTATTTTCTGACTCAAAGTTAGATAAAGCTAATCAAAGAAAGAAACAACTAACTGTGAAAAAGCGAAATTCCAAGTGGTGGCTGCTGTTTGTTATTTCCGGGATTGTGGTCATTGCCGCCGCACTATATATATACCTTCCCGATTTTCTGGACAACTTAAAGTCAGCCCAAACCTATGATGACCTGCGTGACAGTTATGTGAAAGCGCCGGAGGGAGATAGCGGAGAAGAAAAAGAAGACTGGTGGCTGACCGACGTTTTTGTCAATTTTGAGGAACTTCGGGGAGAGAATGAAGACATAATAGCATGGATCCGGTTTGACAATACGGAAGAAACGCAGGTCGATTATCCGATCCTGTATTCCGGGGACAACACGGAGTATCTGCGAAAAGATCTGTATGGCAATGAGCATACGGCGGGCAGCATTTTCCTTGAAGGGCTGAACCAGCCGGACTTCTCTGATTACTATTCGATCATATACGGGCACAATATGAGGGACGGGAGCATGTTCGGCAGCCTGGATAAATATAAGGAACAGTCCTTTTGGAGCGAGAACCAGTATTTTACCTTATATACAGAAAATATGGTTTACCGGTATCAGGTATTCGCCTGCCAGAATGCAGTAAACGGCGGGGATGTCTATAAGATCGGATATGAGCCGGGTGAAGAGTATCAGGAGTTCCTGGACGGCTTGGCGGAAGATTCCCTGATCGACACCGGGATACATCCGGACAGCAGCCATAAGGTCATGACGCTGTCCACCTGTACCGGAGACGGATACAGCAGACGGTTTGCAGTCCACGCAGTCTGTGTGGATGCGCAGGGTACGGATACTGCCGGGGAGCAAGAATAACCGTGAAAGGATAGTGGAATATGAAGAAAAATGAAAATCTGTCTGCCGCCGGAGAGATCGGCACGAATGTCCCGAAAAATGTAGAGGAGATGGAAGAAGATTTCCTCGAGGTGATCTATCAGCACTGGCGGAACGGGGAGCTGATGCGTTTGGTTGATTTTGCAATGGAGACCGGAGAAAACAAGACACATCTGAGAAGCCTTGCCAGGCGCCTGATGAACCATCGATATATTAAGATGGAAGATGATCTGATCATCCTGACTGATATAGGCAAGATGAGAGGAAAAGAGTGCCTTGACCGCCATCATAAACTGACCCAGTTTTTTCAGATGGTCAGCGGGATGGACCAGGAGGAAGCGGAGAGGGATGCCTGTCGGGTTGAACATACGATCAGCCGGGCAGCCATGGACGGGATCACCAATTTCCTGATCCGTGGCGATGTATATGACAGAAGCTATTCCAACATGGATCTGTCCCTTCTGTTTGAACCGGGGACTTACGAGATGGCGATGGAGATTTATGAAATCGAGCGCAGACAGCCCAGGGTTATTGCCCGGGAGTGGAAGCTTTTTGAACCATATGCCTGTTTAGAGGTAAAAGACGGCGAAAGTCGTTTCTGCATCCGGAAAAAGAAGCGGGAAAAGATGGTAAGCCTGTGGTACAGGAAAAAAGATGACTGGATACAGGCTGACGGTGATCCAGAACAGATTTATCTTCCGACGTATCTGTTTGAGTATTCGGTCAGCGCACAGGCTCCTGTCACAGAAGGTAATCTCGTGATCGCGGTGACAGAAGACGGGAGAGATCCGCTTATGCTGGACTACAGGGAAATCAATGTGCATGTAGTGTGACGGGAGGAAAAGTATGACAACAGGAGATAATTTAAAACGGGATGGAAGGCCCTCTTTACTGCAGATACGGTATCTGATCGAGCTGAAAAAACTGCAGCCGGTAAAACGGGGATTTCAGGTGGCCATAGCAGAGCGGTGTCATGTGTCCAGACCCGGCATAAATAAAAGCCTGAAAAAAGCAATTGAGCAGGGGCTGATCACACAGTATTATACGTTCACAGACTATGGAGAAGAATGGATAAAATCTTATGAAAACCTGATCGTCCGGCTGGAAAAATATCTGGACGATATTGACATCCCGGAATCAGAAAGAGAAAAGCATATCCGGATGATGGTTGAGGATATGGATCCCTTTCTGGTGGAATCTATCCTTTCCGCCCATGAGGAACTGGTGAAGCCGCAGAACAGGAAATATAAGAGCCTGATGAAGGGCTTCGAATACAGCATAGAAGAGGGAGAACATCTTCCTGTCCGTATTGTAGTCTACCGGATGACCCGGCGAAAGAACGGTGAAAGTCCATTTTCTATGGGAAACAGAGCGTTTGATTCTACAGCCGAGTTGACGAAAGAATACGGGGATGCGTACCTTCTGCTGCACCCCTGTGAGATGCAGGCAAGATCAAGACTTGACGGCAAGATCATGACTGGAAAAATCCGAAGCCTGAAATATGAACACAACGGAGTACTGCAGCTTGTGGAAGAACTGAGAGAGGGGGCAGAAGTTATAAAACTCCCGTTGGAAGCATTTAAGATCCATATTGGTATGGGAGGTGAGATTAAGGGAACACTGCCGATCACAGTGACCTGCAGCGTTGGCAACGGACATATGCCGGAGAGCACAGCCCTGTTGGTGTTTTGGATGTGATAAGGAGGGCATCCTGATGGAATAGTATCATTGCAATATATAATAAAGATTTGAAAACGGCATAAAAGTCGGAATATATAATGGAATATAATTAAAAGTCAGAAAATTAACTAAGAAGAAACAAACTTATTTAAAAATATGCTTGACAGTAACTGGAAGCATATGGTATATACTTGTTGGGGTTAGTAATAACTAATCAAAGAAAGAAGAAACTAACCGTATATAGCCAAAATTACTCTTGTTTTTTGTGGTGTTTCGACCAGGGGATGGCGGATGTGTATGGTTCCCTTCGAAACACCATTATTTTTATTTGCCCGAATGGGCAGGAAAGGAGCATTTTATGAAAAAGCTTTTTAAGAAGTTTGCAGCAATCGGTATGGCGGCTATGATGATCATGGCGATGGGAGTGACGGTGTTTGCAGCGGAAAATAATGCTGCAAGTTATACATCGGCGCAGGTATATTACGAGGGCGAACCGGCACCATACGGAATGGATACTGGTTGCTTTGAATCTGTCGGCTCAGATGATGAAGGAAACACTGTCATCACCCTTAAATCCTTTAGTTACATGGGGATTAGTGGATATATCGAATCTTGTGTGGTGCCTGATGGTACAGATGATATGGTATCGGAGGATAACAGTACACTCACCATTCCGGCATCAGCTGGCGATAGCATAGAAGTTGAAATTACCTTTGGAGGAACCCTGGGAACGCTTATTGATATGGGGTTGATTCCTATGGATAATCCTATGCTGTGCGAGATTGTGTTAAGCTAATCTGCTGACATTTTAGATGAATAATTTTGCCTGTATATGAGGCATTAATTTAGGGAGCGGGAACTACATCGATGTTCCCGCTCCTTGTTGGAGGAAAATAGAAGATGAATCGAATAAAACCATGTACAAAAAAGGTGATTTCTTTAGTTCTGGTTCTTGTGTTGTGCTTGAGCATGAATAGCATGGCGGTTTTGGCAGATGGACAGACAACAGCAGAAAAATACGCGGAATTACATGAGTATGCATCGACCTTGAAGGAAGAGGACTATACAGAAGAGTCATGGGCAACATTCAGTGAACTGTGGTCAGCGATAGAAACCATTTCTGATATCAGCGGACTGAGCGAGGCAGTGCAGGGAAACTTCCTTTCAAGACTAGAGAGCGCCATAAATGGCTTGGAAAAAGTTGAGAAAAATAATTACGACATATATTTAGATGAGATCCAAAGCGCCGAGGAAATGGATGGCTCTGTTTATACTGAAGAAAGTTGGGAAGAATTTCAAACTGCATTAAACAAAGAAAAAGATGAGATACTTGCAAAGGCTCAAAAAGAATATGAAGAAAACGGCGATATAGATACCAGTTATGTTACAAATTTTAAGAAAAATTATCTTCTGTTATATTTTAAGGATGCAGTGACAGTATCGCATGAAGAGACGGGAATTATGGTGAGTTCCTATAACTATGAGATGGAGAAGGCAGAAGAGCTAGAAATAGAGATATATGATGAATCAAACTGGCCATATACTGTTGAAGGAGCCTGGACAACGAATATAGCATTAACATCTTCAAAGTATAGCGCTTATAAGATATCGATCAAGGATGCAGAGGGAAATATATTTGATACAGAACGAGCATTTCAGATCCAAGTTCCAATCCCGGAAAAATTTGATTTAAGTAATCTGAATGTCAGATTAGCTCAGAAAAGCGGCGCGTCTTATAAGCCATCATATGAAATTGATGAAGAAAATCGGATGTTAACAGTTACAATCAGTAATTCACTGTCAAAATATTCTAATAGTATGACTGTTTTCTTTTACGACTCGATTGAAACGATTGACACAGCGACTCTCTCGGATGGTGTTTATCAAGTTAACGTTAATCTTGTAAAACATTCGGATTCAGCAGCGACTTCTATGGCAGACGGAACTTTGGAAGATACGGCTATCCTCGTTAAAGACGGTAGTGATACCATTATATATTTATCTTTTGTACCGGTCGAAATTTTTGAAAGTCCATCTTATACAGGAGGACTATGGTGTGAGGTTGGAGAAAAAGCGGACGGGAAGATAGATGAAGATTCTATGACGGTTCTGTCATATTATTGCAATGAGGACGGTACACTGAAAGACAATGAAATATATGATGCGATTACTGAACTTGCATGCATTAAGCAAATCCAGCTAAGGCTTAATGAAGATTGCAAAAATGATAACGGAGGATATACGCTGGCTGTTAGTTCACCGGCAATGGCAGCTATGAATGGCTTGGAATTTGATGAGATTATAATAGATGAACTCCTTGTAAATCTTTTGATATCCAAACCTGAATATCTGGGGAGTATGGAAGAGGCAAAGGCCAGTATTCCATTGTATGACAAATCTGCTTTGATGAAAGAAATCGAATATGCTGAACTTTTTGAAGAAACGGATTATACGATAGATAGTTATAAAGTTCTTTCCGATGCGATTGCTGATGCAGAAACTGTATATGGAACTACATTCTCAGATGCTGCGGCTGGTTCAGAAGCTTATGAAGAACAAATCCTTCTTATCAAGGAGGCTATTTCCGGACTTGAAGAAAATTCTGAATTGAAAGAGGCAAGAGAGAATTTAAAGACTGCAATCGATAATGCGAAAGAAGTTGAACTTGGGGAAAAAACAGTAAGTGCGTTTAACGAACTCACTTCTGCGATTAATTCCGCCCAGGCAGTGTATGAACGTTCTAATGTAACAGTGGAGGAACTAAATGAACAGATCGACATTCTAAATGCTGCGGTAGAAACTTTCAAGAACAGCCCGGATGCTTCTGAACTTAATCCGGAAAAACTCGAAGATGGTGAATATAAAGTTTACGTAGATATGAAGCAGGTGGACAAAACGTCTAACTCTATGTCCAACGGTGCGATCGACCATTGGATCACCCTCACGGTGGAAGATGGAAATTACACGGCTACGGTTGATTTCAACGGTATGACGATCAGCGGTCAGTATGGTTATCTTCTGGATCTGAAGTATTATGAAGCAGGATACACCTACACATCTACCGGTGATCCTAGCGGAACGTTAACTCCTGTTACCGTTTTATCCACACAGAAAAATTCTGATGGTTCAGATATCATTGACAATTATAACGATGCAGATCATCTGTATCCGGATGTGGTGAGTTTCCCACTTGTAGATAAAGGAACGGAAGAATATGTACCGCTTCAGGTTTATGTGCCAATTATGGAAAGCATTACAGCAGGTACCGGAACACAGAATGTTCTTATGAAGATTGACTGGACGTCTCTGAGGACAGCGGATGATGATACTCAGGATGTAATTGAGTTCACGGAGGATGGTATCTATACCGTATCCAGCGAAATCCGTGAGAGTGGAAGCGATGAGGTCTCCACGTTCGATCAGTATCTCGATAAGGTGAGGCTTGTCGCAAAAGACGGAGGATTGACGGCTTATATCGATTTTAAGACCATTAAAGACGGAGAAACGGAGAACTACATAACAGACGTCAGCATCGAAAATGGAGATGACACCGGAACGACCGGTAAAATAGAACGTGCGGTATTAAGTCTTCCCCAAAATGTAGAGCTCACTAATATCAGGCTGAAAGATAACACAGGTGCCGAGGCGGAGGCAAGATTATACTTGTCTCTCAGAAGTGCGGAATTACAGACAGCAGACAAAACAGCACTGAAAGAATATATAGACAATGCAAACGCTGTTTTGGATAATGGAAAAACTTACACAGAAGAGTCCCTGACGGTATTAAAGGATGCGCTGGAGACAGCCAAAGCTGTTTATGCAGATGATGTGGCAATTAATACAGAGATCGGTTCTGCGGGACTGGCCTTGAAAAATGCGCTCGACACAATGGAAGAAGTAACACAGATCACAGTTGATAAAACAAATCTGAAAGCAGCGATTGACGAAGCGGCGAAAATCTCAAATGAAGATGGGAAGTATACAGAAGAGAGTTATCAGGCGCTTTTGGAAGCATTGAAAGCGGCGGAATCAGTTTATCAGAATGAGGAAGCCACTCAATCTGAGGTTGACAGTCAGACTGCTCTTTTAAAGGCTGCGGTAGAAGCTCTGAAAGAAGTTACGCAGTTAGATAAAAACGATCTGAAAGACGCAATCACCAGAGCGGAAAGCCTGAACGATCAGAAAGATACTTATACTGTGGATAGCTGGAATGCACTTTATGCAGTATATTCTGCGGCGCTAAACGTATATGAGGATACAGACGCATCGCAGGCGGAGATCGACACGCAGACAGAACTGCTCCTGTCGGCAATTGACGCACTGATTCCTGTATCTGATGCTGTACTTGCAGACGGTTTGTACCAGATCAACGGGGAAATTGTCAATGCAACAGACCCAAGCAGGCTTTCTATGGCGGACAGTGCTCTGGAATATACGATCGATGAGAATGGGAATAAAGTAAAAAATCCGCTTTACATTGTTGTAAAAGAGGGACAGGCATACGTTAGACTGAGGTTCGTAGAACTTTCAAGCGAACTCGGCGGTCAGGCCTTCAGCGGGTATCTCGGTGAATTGAAATATTATCCGGACTTTGATGATTCTGATACCGTTCCGGGAACAGATGAGGAGCTGGCGGATGTTATTGTTGAATACAGCTATCAGGGATACGATCAATATAATGATCCAGACTTTGGAACTGACAGCTACATGAAAGGAAAATCTTACCCGGAGCAGGTATTGATCCCGATTGAGGCGGGGGACACAGAAGTATGGCTGAAACTCTATGTTCCGGTCATGGAGGCAATCTCATCCGGAAGCGGCACACAGCAGGCAAGATTGCGTCTGGACTGGTCGGAAGAGAGTTTCATACAGATAAGAGATGAAAGTGTTGATGTCTCTAAACTTGAACAACAGATCAGCTATGCAAAGGCACTTGAGAAGGGATCTGCTTCAGATGCAACATGGGATGCGCTGCAGAGTTCGATCACAGCCGCTGAAGCAGTCTATAATAATCTCTCAGCGACACAGGAACAGATAGATGCTCAGATTACCCTGCTGCAAAAAGCGATGGCTGCAGTTCAGGCAGAAAACGGAAGTGCAGCAGATAAAACGCAGCTTCAATCCCTGATTACAAGTGCAGAAGATGCGTTGGAGAAAACGGATACTTATACATCCGAAAGTCTGGAAACATTAGAAACGATTCTTGCCTATGCGCAAAGTGTTTATGAAAATGCAGATGCGGATCAGGCAACGGTCAATGCAGCGGTTAATGCGCTGAATAGGGCAATAGACGGATTGATACAGGTCACTTCGGTGGATACTTCTCTATTAGAAAACGAGATCGCAAATGCGGAAGAACTGGCAAAACAGACAGATGTGTATACTGCAGAAAGCCTTCAAACATTGCAGGTTGCGATTAATAATGCGAAGAGAGTACTTGCAGACAATGCTAAAACACAGGAGACAGTGGACAAGCAGGTTACTGCATTGCAGAATGCTCAGAAAGGACTTATAGAAAGGGTTACGGCCGATAAGAGTGCCTTGAAGGCTAAAATAGAAGAAGCACAGACCTATTTAGAAGATGAGTCAAAATATACTGCGTCAACAATTTCTGGATTAAAAACAGCACTCAATAATGCGCGGACGGTGTACAATGATGAGACTGCATCACAGACCGCAGTGGATGCCCAAGTTACCGCACTGAATAATGCGATCAATGCATTAGAAATAGCCGGAGATACTATATTAGACATCACAGATCTCGCCGATGGCGTATACTCCATCTACGGAGAGATGGTGAAGACAGATAAAACTTCCGAATCCATGTCCAATGCGGCAATCAATCACACGCTCAAGCTGACAGTTGAGGACGGTAAGTATTACATTACTATGAACTTCAATGGTCTTCAGTATGCCGGACAGTACGGCTACTTAAAAGACCTGCAGTATTTCCTGACCGGCTACACTACGAACCAGTACGGCGTTCCACAGGGAGACCTTGCAGATGTGACCATTGATTCCTACCAGGCGGACGAGGATGGAAACCGCGTCAGTGATTCCTTCGGAACAGACTATCCGGATTATGTGACCTTTGAGCTGATCCCGGAGGCTCTGGAAGACGGATTTGTACCGCTTCAGGTATTTGTCCCGATCATGGAGTCCATTGCTGACGGAACGGGCACCCAGGCGGTTTACCTGAAACTTGACTGGAGTACTCTGAAACTTACATCATCTGACGATCCGGACTTTGAGGACGATGGAAACAATGACAACAATAATGACAACGGAGATGATGGAAATAATGGCGGAAGCGGATTGACCGGCGGAAGCAGCCTGACAGGAGGCTCCACACTGGGAACTTCCAATCTGGGCGGCTCCAGCCTCGGGTCTTCCAGCCTGGGTGGTTCCAGTCTCGGATCTTCTTCCCTGAAAAGTGGAAGAGGGCTTTCTTCCGCATCCAGCGTGAAGACGGATGATACGACGGCAGGCTACGGCGGATTTGCCGCACTGCTGGCAATCGGCTGCATGGCGGTCCTTGCGGGCGTAATGCAGAGAAGAACACAGAAGAAAGATAAGGAAACAGTTTAATACTTTAAAGAGCGGGAAGGGGCGGCGGAAACATGCGGCCCCTTCTCGGTGTTTCCGGGAACAGGCGGAAGTATCTGCCTGCATATATATCGTTACTGAATAGTAACTACATATCGATTACAGACAGGAGAGATCAATGAATACGATAAAGAGAATGAGAAAGGCCATTGCCGGTCTGCTGGCGGTCTTTGTGCTTGCCGTGATGGGAGCTGGCATGAGCGCCGTGCCGGTACAGGCGGCAAGTGGAAATGTGTATACCTGCGTGATCCATCCCTGCTATGCCCATCCCGTTACCGGAGTGATCGAAGACTCCGGCGGAGAGGCATCCTATGCCACCGGGCAGGGCATGGTGGAAGGCGCAGTCTATACAACAGGAATCCTGGAACTGACAGACAGCGGAGAATATTACTTAACGATCCGCATGAGTCTGATGGACTATACATCAAATCACAGCTTCTGGGTCCAGAATGTCGGCGATTCCGGATGGTCCAGTCCGGCGGTCGGGGTGACCGGAAGCGGCACGGACAGCAACGGGACAACCAATGATATCGCCATACAGGTGCCCAGCGAGAACTGCGTGGTGAGGGTTTCCATGTATGTAGATCCCATGGGAAGGGACGTTGTATTTTATCTCTATCCCAGTGATTACGCAGCAGGAAATAATACTGATATGAACGCTACCATTGTGACGGAAGCATCCGGAAGCAGCAGTTCAGGCAGCACGTCATCAGGCAGCACCTCATCAGGCAGCAATTCTTCCGGAAGCAGCAATTCCGGAAGCAGCAGTACGGAAAGCAGCTCAGGAAGCGGTTCATCCAGTTCCGGTTCTTCCCTGCAGAGCAGCGCCGGACTTTCTTCTTCAGGATCTTCTGACACAGAGGATTCATCCGACAGCAGCTCAGACAGCACAGCGCCGGAGCTGTCCAGCTCCATAGAGGAGGCGGCAACGCTTTCGACGGATTCCGTCACGGATACGGAACTGAACGGAGCCCAGGGGCTGAGCCTGTCCACGGCGGAGAATGCAGCGTCTGAGGAAGATGCATCAACATCTTCCGGAGGGAACAGCGCATTCGCCATTGGAGCGGCGATCACCATATCCGGTCTGATCCTGATGGGCGTCGCGGCGGTGATCGTCTATTTCTTCCGGAAGAACTGGAGAAGATGGGGTGGAGGTTATGATGATGACGAGACTTAAAATAATGGACAGAAAACGAAGGGTGTCCGGCGTGCTGGCGTCAACAATGCTGACCTGCTTCCTGGTTTCCGGATGCGTGGACCAGAGC
The DNA here is from genome assembly GCF_016902345.1 of Mediterraneibacter glycyrrhizinilyticus. Lineage (GTDB taxonomy): Bacteria > Bacillota > Clostridia > Lachnospirales > Lachnospiraceae > Mediterraneibacter > Mediterraneibacter glycyrrhizinilyticus_A. The sequence goes on from NZ_JACJLR010000008.1 coordinate 64,276, forward strand.
GGTGGTTCGTCGGACACGTCAGTGGCAGCGTCCGGCACGGCACAGAGCGCGGAGACACTGCTTGAGATCACAGACCCGGAAGAGAAAGCAGCAGTAGAGGCAGCAAAAGCGAAGGTGGCGGCGATGGACGAAGAGCCGCGGATCATTGCGACCTCCCCGGCTACAGCGGATATCTGTGACAGGCTGGAATTGGATCTTGTGGGGGTGTGCTCCAGCACCATATCCACCATACCGGAACGGTATGCGGAAGTGGAGCAGGTAGGGACATCCATGAGCCCGGATATGGAGATCGTGGCATCCCTTTCCCCGGACTGGATCTTAAGCCCTGCCAGCCTCCAGTCCGACCTGCAGCCCAAGTACGAAGCAATTGATACGGACTGGGCATTCCTGAACTTAAGAAGCGTGCCGGGCATGTACCGGTCTATCCAGGAACTGGGCGAGATCTTCGGCAGGGAAGAGCAGGCGCAGGAGCTAGTGGACGAATTTACAGAGTTTTATGAGGAATACAGCACCAGGAACGAAGGCAAAGAGAGCCCGAAGGTGTTGATCCTGATGGGGCTTCCCGGAAGCTATATCATTGCGACGGAGAACTCCTATGTAGGGAGCCTGGTGGAACTGGCAGGCGGTGAAAACGTCTATGCCGGGACAGACCAGGAGTTCCTGACCGTAAATACGGAGGACATGAAGACGAAAGAACCGGATATCATCCTCTGTGCAGCGCATGCACTGCCGGATCAGGTGACAGAGATGTTCAAGGAGGATTTTGAGACCAACGATATCTGGCAGCATTTTGATGCGGTGCAGAATGACCGGGTATACTACCTCACCTATGAACTGTTCGGTATGAGCGCTACCTTTGACTATCCGGAAGCGTTGGAAGAGCTTCAGCCGATCCTTTATCCCGAGAGCGAGGAGGACGAAGAAAAGGCAAGGGAGAACAGCGACAATGCAGCGAAAGCGGCAGAGGAGAGTGAAGCTTCCGAGAAGATAGATGAAGAAACTCTGCAGGAGATCACAAAGTAAGGAGGGATGACCGTGAGTAAAGAGAAAAATGTAAGAGAGGACAGCCCACTTACCAGTGACCCGGAAGACATCCGGAAGATGGATATGAGCCGGAAAAAGAAAAAGACAGCGCGGGCAGCCCTTTCCTTTATCATTATGGCTGTACTGCTGATAGTCCTGATCTTCGCATCCGTGAATATCGGGAGCCTGCAGGTATCGCCATCCGAGCTGTTCCGGGGCTTGTTCATCGAGCGGATCGAGAACGTGGCGGCGATCTATGACCTCCGGTTCCCGAGGATCGTGATCTCCCTGTTTGCGGGAGCTGCAGTTGCGGTTTCCGGTGTGCTGTTCCAGGCGGTTCTGAAGAACCCGCTGGCTGATCCGGGGATCATCGGAATCTCCAGCGGGGCAAGCTTTGTGGCAGTACTGGTCACGGCATTTCTGCCGTCCCTGTACTTCTTTACCCCGCTGTTTGCGTTTGCAGGAGGCGTGCTGGCATTCTTTCTGGTGTACAGCCTGTCATGGAAAGGGGGATTAAGCCCCCTGCGGATCATCCTGACCGGTGTGGCGGTGAGCGCCATGTTCACAGGCCTTTCCGATGCCCTCAACTCCATGACTGGAGGAAACTCATCTGGCGTGGCCTCCATTGTGGAGGGAAATATCACACAGAAGACATGGGATGATGTGCAGACGCTCCTGCCCTACGTGATCATCGGCCTGATCCTTGCTGTTCTGTTTTCGAAGATCTGCAACCTGATGTCACTGGAGGACAAGACAGCGCGGGGACTGGGCGTGAACGTGAACCTGATGCGGATCGTGATCTCCCTGATCGCGGTGCTCCTGGCGAGCATCTCCACAGCGGTTGCGGGAGCCATCAGTTTCCTTGGGCTGATCGTACCGCATATCGGCCGCATCCTGGTGGGAAGCGACCACCGTGCGCTGATCCCGTTTTCCATGCTGGCAGGAGCCTTTACTTTCCTGCTTGCCGATACCATCGGCAGGACGGTGGCGGCGCCCTACGAGGTGTCCGCATCCATCATCATGAGCGTGATCGGAGGGCCGTTCTTTATTATTCTGTTAAGGAGGTCGAAGAAATATGCAGCATGAGGATAACAAAAAGCCTGCCATGGAAGTGCGGAACCTGTTCTTCTCCTACGGGAAGAACAAGGTGTTAAAAGACACCTCCTTCAAGATCGAGGAGGGGAAGATCACGACGATCATGGGGGCAAACGGATGTGGTAAGTCAACACTGTTTAATCTGATGACGAAAAATTTATATCCAAGAAAGGGAAATATCTTCCTGCACGGGAAGAACATCCAGAACCTTGCCCTGAAGGAATTTGCCCGGAAAGTATCCATCGTACACCAGTACAATACCTCGGCAGACGATATCACGGTGGAACGGTTGGTCTCCTTCGGGCGGACGCCCCACATGAAGATGATGCAGAGCCGGAGCGATGAAGATGAAAAGCTGATCGACTGGGCAATGGGAGTGACAAATGTGGAGAAGTACCGGGACCGGGAGGTAAGCCGCCTGTCCGGCGGGCAGAGGCAGCGCGTATGGATCGCCATGGCGCTGGCTCAGAACACGAAGATCCTGTTCCTGGATGAGCCAACTACTTATCTGGATATCCGGTATCAGATCGAGATCCTGGAGCTGGTGAAGAAGCTCAATCAGGAATACGGGATCACGATCATCATGGTACTCCATGACATTAACCAGGCAATCCATTTTTCAGACCGGATCATCGGGCTGAAAGACGGACATGTAGCGGCAGAAGGGACACCGGATGAGATCATCACCACAGAGTGCATCCGGGAACTATACGGGATCTCCCTTGGAGTGACCACAATAGAAGGAAAGAAATTCGTACTGACCGTGTGAGCTGCCTGACGCGGACAGAAGATTATGCGGAAAGTACGGGAAACAGGAGTGAATGAAAATGAATAATAAGAATCCGCTCAGGATTTTTTGGATTATACTGGGGTTTATCTGCCTGGGGCTTGGCTCAGTGGGGATCGTACTGCCGATCCTCCCGACCGTCCCGTTCTTTATGGCGACTGTATTCTGCTTTGCCAAAAGTTCGAGGAGGCTCCATGACTGGTTTGTAAGCACAAACCTTTATAAAAAGCATCTGAGCAGCTTTGTGAAGCAGCGGGCCATGACGATGGGAACGAAACTGCGAATCGTGGGGACAGTGACTGTAGTTATGGCAGTCGGCTTCCTTATGATGAGCAAGGTGCCGGTTGGAAGGATCTGCCTTGCCATTGTGTGGGTATGCCACCTGCTGTACTTCTTCTTTCGGGTAAAGACCGTGAAACAGGAAGAGACAGTGGAACAGGACGCAGCCTGAACCATACCTTACCGGCATGCTGGTGGGAACCATTGCCATGATGGGCTCTTTCGGCCCGGTGACTGCCATTGCCAGTCTGTCCAATAACCTGACTTCTGTGTACATGACCGGAACTGTGTTGTGCATGCCATTGATTGTGTCAGCGCCGTATTCGGTGATCATGAATGGCTTTCCGGTGTTCTGCCAGAAGTCGAATTCCTCCCGCATGGCTTTCTCTGCCGCTTCGAAATCATCGCTCCCGTTGTACCATCCGTAGTAGCGGTTCAGGCAGATCACATCGCTTAAACGGAGCGAACAGTCGTTTTTGTATCTGGCGTCCTGTACGCTGACCAGAGTACAGGGGCGATGTTGTTTGTCCAGACTTCTTGCGAGGGAGAACAGCGGCTCAAAATATTCATAGGCTCCCTCGCTGCACGAGTCAGGTTCGTCGGCGATACTCCACATGACGACACAGGCATGGTTTTTGTCCCTCATGATCATATCGCGGATAACCTCCCTGTGATGTGCCTGTGTACGGATACCGCCTTCCTCCTCCGGGTCAAAGGTATTTATCTTTTTTCCGTTTTTGAAGTTGGCTCCGCCGCCGAAATTCAGATGGATGCCTACGGCGGGAGTTTCGTCGATCACGACGATGCCTTCCCGGTCGCAGAGGCGAAGCATTTCTTCACTGTACGGATAGTGGCTGGTGCGGAAACTGTTGGCGCCCTGCCACTTCATCAGGCTGATATCCTTTACATTCATGGGCATGTTCAGACCTCTTCCGGCAGGGAAGGTATCCTCATGTTTTCCGTAACCTTTGAAATTCTTTAAGGTATAGAGATAGGAATTGAGCGGCTGCCACAGATGAACATTCCTGATCAGCAGTTTTCCGGTATTCCCTCTCTCTGCGACTGCGACTATATTGCCTTCTTCATCCAGACACTCCACTTTGATGACGCCGACAGCAGAAGTCTCGATCTCGCAGGAGAGTTCGCCGTCGGTGCCTGACACGGAAGGTACTACGGTGATGTCTTTTATATATTGCGAGGGCGTTGTGTAGATCCGGACCGGACGAGCGATGCCGCAGTAATTAAAGAAGTCGAAATTGGGGATGTTGCGGAGCTTCCCGGCAGAAACATCTTTCTGCCCGGTGATGGATCCGGCATTCGGATCTGGACGTCCACCCACCGGAAGTGTAGTGTCGTCGATCCGGTTGTCAACGGCAACGGTAAGCAGGTTGTCACCGGACTGCAAAAACTCGTTAATCTGCACTTCAAATGGGAGAAACCCGCCTTTGTGTTCGCAGATGAGCGTTCCGTTCAGATAGACTTTAGCGTGATGAGTCACGGAGTCGAACCGGAGCATGATCCGCTGATCGAGCAGGGAATAAGGCACGGAAAAGCTCTTCTGGTAGAAGACCCATCCATAGTGGTCCCGTAGGGACATGTCTTCCTTGATGTCGTTGTAGGAAGAAGGGACAGGCATAGTGATGCTGTCCGTAAGACGGCCTTCGTACCACTTTTCGGAAAATCCGTTCCCGTCATCCCGCTTGAATTCCCAGATTCCGCTCAGATCGATCAGAGTCCGTGATTCTGTTAAAATGGGAAATAACATGATATTTCCTCCTCTCTGTAGATATATTTAAAATCATATCTTTCCGGAGAGGAGTTTCCTAGGATTTATCTTGTGAGATTTAGCACAAAACTTTCAGTTTACAGAATAACAGCATGTATGACATGGAATGCGATGAGCACACCCAGAAGGACAGCAAAGACCCGGTGCAGTCTCAGCCACGACGCAGTTCTCATCTTCTTTTTAAACAGAGACAGGATCAGAAGGATGAGCAGGCAGAGCCATGCGACTTTTCCACTTATCATCGCCGGTTTATTTCCAGAGAGGATGCCATGAACGAGTGAGACGATCAGGAGGAGTACTCCGTAAACTGCATGAGGTCTGAGGAGCATCTTCAGTGAAGGATGCTCCTGTGCCGCAGTGCTCTTTCTCAGCGGAGCGAGCATACACAGCAGAAACAGTGCAAAGGAAATAAGGATCATAAACAGGTTAAGAATAGTCATAAAATTTCTCCTTTGTATATCTTGAAGTTAGCGACAACTAACAATAATACATGAAAACGATTCTCAAGTAAAGAACTTTTTGATTTTGTCAGGGGTGAACTGTAATTCTGTCAGCAATTATTTTTTATAAATTGTGGATCACATTTGGTGAAAAATGTGATATCCTGTCATTATCCGATGCGGAGAGCGTTCAGCTCGATCAGACCGCAGAAATTATCATCATTATTTCAGACCCGTATATCAGGGAATTTTCACAGAAGTGGAAAATGGAGAAAGAGACAGGAGTGATGCCATTGCAGAGATAAGCGAAGTAAGAATGATCTGAATTTTACATTGCGACATGGAAACAAGATGTATTATACTTAAAGGAGACTAAATGGAAAAAACAAAACTACAATGGCATCCGGCTTTTGGCGCCGCGCTGCGTATCACACTGCAGGATGAGATGCGGTATCTGGAAATGCACGAAGAACACCTGCTGAGTAAAAAGCCTCTGCAGATGGATGTACTTATCATTAAAAAACTGCAGGATGTCAAGATAAAAAAGACGATCGGGCGAATCTTCAGGAAACATAATATCATAGAGTATAAATCACCTGACGACAGCCTGAGCGTGAATGACTTCTATAAAGTATACGGCTACGCCTGTATTTATCAGTCCAACACAGGCAGGATCAAGGAAATCGATCCGGAAGACCTGACGCTCACTTTTGTGTGCAGCCATTATCCGAGAGAATTTCTGAAACATCTGGAAAGAGTCCGGGGAATGTGTACAGAGTATCAGGGAGGCGGAATCTATTATCTCAAGGGGGATCCGATCCCCATGCAGCTTCTGATCACTCCTCGGATGTCAGATAAAGAAAATTACTGGATCCAAAGTATGAGGACTGATCTCCGCGCGGGCGAAGAAATCCAAAAGCTGATGAGAGAATATGAGAAACACAGGAAATCAAAAGATTATACTGCTGTGATGAATCTGATCACAAGAGCAAACTGGGAACAGATGGAGGTGGAAAAGATGATGTGCGATGCATTGAATGAACTGTTTGCGGAAGAACTGAAAGAAGCGGATAGCAGAGGCAGAACAGAGGGATTGAGGCAGGGAAAACGTGAAATGATCTTTGCGTTTCTAAAGGCAGGCGTGGATATTAAGACAATCAAAGAAGCAAGCGGATTAAATGAGGAGGAGATTGAATCGATCCGCAGAGAGATGGAGTAAAGGTTAATTGAATCAAGAAAACAGAGCAGAAAATGCTCGCCGCAACAGTTTTCGCTTTGCGATACTGCGGCGGTGTGCAAAATACTCAAGGTCTCGGCTCCGCTCCTGTTTGTGCTGGACATCCACTGGATGTCCAGCATTTCTTAATTTTAAGGAGAGGAAGGCTGGCTTGGGATTATCCATTTTGTTGTCATAAGGATTCATCTTCCAACTATCTCATCAAATGCGGGCTGCAGATACGCTGCCTGAAATGCATCAAAATCTGTGAACATCTCAGTTGCGAATTCGGTAAAGCGATCATTGTCTATTCCGGTCTCTGTTTTCCAGTCGCTAAGCGAATAGAGCAGAGCTTCGTCCATGATCGTTACCGGCACGCCACTGGCTTCCAACTGTTCCTGGATACTTGTCAGGGCGTTGTCCATGTCATCTCCGGCTGAGATAGAAATTCGAAGGTAGTTGGTAAATTCAAAGTCATCTGTCTGGAATCTAGAATCTCCTGCTGCATAAAAATCAGCGGCGGTCTGTCCGGAGTCTGCTACTACAGCTTCAGTTGTTTCGTTAAGCTTTTCAGTGTAGAGTTCAACAAGACGGTCCAGTTCTGCCTCTGTGACACTGTATTCGTTCAAATTTTCTGAGGCTGGAGCAGCATCTTCTAACAACCTTTCTGTATCCTCCCCGGTCGATTCTTTTGCTTCTGTTATCACCTGCTCTGTTTCACTTTGCGTGGAACTATCCGATGAATCTCTGCTTCTCTGAGAACTGTTACATGCACACAGCGAAATGATCACTGCAAATGCCAGCAGAACGCTGGCGGTTTTCTTCTTCATCATTTTTCCTCCTGATATTATCTGTTATTTGGGATAAGTTACGGATATGCATATACATGCATATCCGCTTACATTATACCCCCACCCGGTATTGAACCAATTAAAAATTATTTTTTTACAAAGAAGACGAAAATTTAGACAAATTTTGGTGAATCACTAACCTTTTCATCCTCTCATTCGTTGTATACTATAGAAGTCGGCTTCAAACACACATTTTGCAGAAACGAAAGGAGGACAAGATGGATACGGATTTCTTTCTGATACAGAAAATGAAAAACGGAGACGACAGTGCAATCGAGAGTTTTGTCCGGAAATACTACCCGAAGATCTTCCAGTACTGTCTCCTTCATATCCGGGACCGGGGAGATGCCGAGGATCTGACTCAGGAAACTTTCCTGAAGTTTTTCCAGTCCTTTGAGCAGTATCAGCACCGGGGAAAGTGTTCCGCTTTCTTGTATGCCATCGCCTCCAACGCCTGCAAAGATTACTATAGAAAGGCAAGAGAGCAGTATGTGGAAGAGGTCCCCGAGAAGGCAGAGGAAGATCAGGATATGGGATCGGCGGAAATCCGGATGGATGTGGAGACTGCCGTTGCCCGGCTGCCGGAGGAACTGCGTGAGACTGCGATCCTCTTCTTTTTTCAGAACCTGAAGCAGAAGGAGATCGCGAAACTTCTGGATATCAAGGTGTCCCTGGTGAAATACCGGGTGAACCGGGCGAAGAAACTGCTGGGAGAATATCTGGGTGATGGATCTTTGGAGCGAAAGGAGGAGTCGTAATGGAACCTTTTGAAAAGAAAATACAGGATTATACAAAGACTGTACAGGAGAGGTGTGTCAGGGAGTCCGCCGTTATGGAGACGGTCCGAAAATCCACGGACGCGTTTGTCCTTCAGGAGGAGCGGACGCTCACCTATGCGGAATTTCTATACCAGCAGTTCCATTATATCCAAAAGCGCTGGTGGATCCTGCAGGGCGTTGTGCTCGCGTTTCTTCTGTTTATCCTGAAGGACTCGGAGGGGATGTATACACAGCGGGTCCTGGGGGCGGGGGCATCTTTCTTCATGACCCTTGTCATACCGGAATTGTGGAAAAACCGGAGATCCTCCTCCATGGAGGTGGAGGGAGCGTCCTTTTATTCGTTGCGGCAGATCTATTCCGCGAGGATCCTTTTGCTTGCAATGGCGGATCTGGTCATGCTCACTTTGTTCTATCTGGCGGCGTCGTGGACGGCACAGGTCACGCTGGGGATGTTCATCATCAATTTTATCCTGCCGTTTAACATTTCCTGCTGTATCTGTTTCAGGTTTCTGTGCAGCAGGAGGAGCGAGGTCGAATACGCCGCGGTGATCGTCTGCACGGCGTGGGCAGTAGTGTGGCTGATGATCCTGGGACAGGACTGGTTTTATAACAGGATTGCGACGCCTGTATGGGCGGCGCTTCTGGTCTGCTCTTTCGTATATCTGGTCTGGTGCGTCAGAAGGGCGCAGAAGGACTGTGAATCAATCTGGGAGGTAAATCGTTCATGGAATTAAAGATAAACGGACTGACAAAAGAGTTTAAAGATTTCCGTGCTGTGGACCATGTCTCCTGCTCCATGGAGCGGGGCGTCTACGGGCTGCTGGGAGTGAACGGCGCGGGAAAGACCACACTGATGCGGATGATCTGCACCCTGCTGCGCCCCACGGAAGGGACCATCACATGGGACGGGCAGGATATTTTCAAAATGGATGCAGCGTACCGGAAGATACTGGGATACCTGCCCCAGGACTTCGGATTCTATCCGGACTTTACGGTACAGGATTATATGATGTATATCTCGTCCATCAAAGGGCTTCGCCCGGCAGTGGCGAAGAAGAGAACGGAGGTGCTTCTGGACCGGGTGGGGCTTAAGAGAGTGAAAAAAAGGAAGATGAGAGCGCTCTCCGGCGGGATGCAGCGCAGAGTGGGAGTCGCCCAGGCGATGCTGAACGACCCGAAGATCCTGATCCTGGACGAACCGACAGCCGGGCTTGACCCCAATGAGAGGATCCGGTTCCGGAACCTGATCAGTGAACTCTCGGAAGACCGGCTGGTGTTGTTATCCACCCATATCGTATCGGATGTGGAGTTTATCGCAGGGGACATCCTTCTGATGAAAGACGGAAAGTTCTTTATGAACGGAACAGCCGATGAGATCATATCCGAAATGGATCAGGCGGTGTGGAGCTGCACGGTGCCGAGAAAGGAAGCGGACCGTTATTTAAGCCGTTATCTGGTGTCCAATGTGAAGACCGTGCCGGGCGGTGTAGAACTCCGTATCCTGGCAGAACGCTGCCCCGTGGAGGGCGCCGTCATGGAGGAAGCGGCGCTGGAGGATGCATTTTTACTTTATTTTGGAGAGAAAGCAGGTGAGCATCATGATGGTGAAATATGAACTGAAACGGATCTTTACAAAGAGACTGAACCGTCTCCTTCTTGCGGTGGCAGTGATCATCGGTGTTGTGATGAGCGTGTTCGCGGTGACCAGTGAGTGGTATGCAGACAGTGAAGGGATCAACCATGAGACTCCGGATGCGATACGGAGGCTGACACAGGATAAAAACCAGTGGAAAGGGGAACTCACCGGGGACGTGATCGCGCAGATCGTGGCGGACCGGCAGGAGATCGCGCGTGACTACCCGGACGAAGCGCCGGATACTGTATATGGAGAGCGTATTCAGGCGTACTCGGATATTACACAGATGGTGGACACCATACTTGGAGGAGATGAGGGATATTCACCGGGTGCTCTCCAGGGCATTACGACAGATCAGGCAAAAGAGATCTATTCGATCCGGGAACAGTATATAGAACAGCTCATTCAGAAGTACGGGGATACCCCGGAAAAGCAGGAGTTCTTAAGAAAGCAGTATGAGAAGACGGATACGCCCTTCTACTATGAACCGGCAGATTCGTGGGATAACATGCGCTTATATGCCACTACCTATGGAATAATCCTTGTGGTGTTGATCGGATTCCTGGCGGCAGGGATCTTCTCCGACGAATTCTCCCTTGGGGCGGACGCGGTGTTCTTCTCCTGCAGGTACAGCAGGACGAGAGCCGTGCGAAGCAAGATCCTGACCGGACTGCTCATGGCGACGGTGATCTACTGGGTGGGGATGGCGCTGCTCTCCGGCATCTCCTTCGCCGTGATGGGAGTGAGCGGATTCAATACGCCGTATCAGGTTGATTCGCCTTACTGCATTTACAATGTGACCTTCGGGCAGCTATACCTGATCATCCTTGTGTGCGGATATATCGCCAGCCTGCTCTCTGCGTCTGTCGCCATGCTGCTCTCTGCGAAGACCCACTCGGCGAACATCGCCGTCTGCGTTCCGTTCATCCTGTTCTGCGTGTCGCCGTTTATCGGGAGGGCGCTGCCCTTTGATACCTTTTTCCAGCTCACACCGGATCAGCTTGTGAACATATTGAATTGTGCAAGACGGACTTACATCTATCAGATCGGAAGCCTGGTGTTCCGGCAGATCCCGTTTATCATGCTGTTCTACACTCTGGCTGCGGCGGTGTTCCTTCCGCTGATCTATCAGTGTTATCGGAAATATGGGCTGAAGCGGAGATAGAGATTTACCAGTTCAGCACTTCCGTTCCGCGGAGAATGATATCCTCTGTCAGAGAGGTGATCTCCTCCGCGGATTTTTTCTGCTTGACTTTAGTCTGATTTCGTACTATGCTTTCGGTACGAAATCGGACTAAGGGAGGTTTATGATGAAAATCCATCAGGAATATGAAGTACAGCAGTTTAACCGCCTGTATAAAGAGCTGGACGACATTTACCACGAGATCGCCCTGGCGATCGGCGTGTCAGACAGTGCCTTTGAGGTGCTGTATGTGGTCTGTATTCTGGGAGACGGGTGCCTGCAGAAAGATATCTGCAGGGAGGCGTATGTGAGCAAGCAGACGGTAAGTTCTTCCGTGCGCAATCTGGAGAAGAACGGCTTTCTTTATCTGGAGAAGAGCGGAAGGGACAAGCATATCTGCCTCACGGAAAAGGGAAGACAGTTTGTAGAGCAGAAGATCCGTCCTGTGGTGGACATGGAGAACGGGGCGTTTCTGGAAATGGAACCGGAGGAGCGAGCGGAGTTTATCCGGCTCTCCCAGAAATATGTGGATCTGTTCGGCAAAAAAGAGAAGGAACTTCTGGAGGTGCTGACATGAAGCTGATCCTCCATTTTCTAAAACCATACAGATGGCTCTGTGTGTTCACGATCCTCGCCATGCTCCTTGATGTGGCGGGAGGACTTCTTGTGCCAAGGCTTACTGCAGATATGATCAACATCGGAGTGACGGCGCTGATCATCGTGCTGGCGCTCCTTGTGACACGGAAGGCCTCCGAGATCTTCGGGCGGCTCCAGCGTCTCCTTGACCGGATGAATGTGGTCCTTCGGGAGAATCTGACCGGGGTGAGGGTGATCCGGGCTTTTAATAAAGAGAAGGATGAGGAGAAGCGGATGCGGAAGTCCTTCGAGGACTATGCCCAGACTGCGGTAAGTGCAAATCTCTTGTTTGCAGGGCTGGAGAGTACGGCGTTCTTCGTCATCAACATTGCCATCGTTGCCATCCTGTGGATCGGAGGAAACCGGATCGGCTCAGGATATATGGAGATCGGGGATATCACTGCTCTGACGGAATATTCTATCCTCATCCTGTTCTATATCATCATGGCACAGATGGTGATCATCCTTCTGCCAAGGGCGAGAGTGTGCATCGGTCGTATCCGGGAAGTGCTGGAGAAAGAGCCTGAGATCCGGGACGGAGAAGGAGGGAGCGGGCCTGACGCGGATCCGGCGGACAAAGAGACAGCCTGCCCGGCGGATGACAGGCGCGAGGCTGCATGCTTTTCCAATGTCTCCTTCCGTTTCCCGGATGCGGATGAGAATGCCCTGACAGATCTGAATTTTACATGCAGGAAGGGAGAGACGACGGCAGTGATCGGCGGGACCGGCAGTGGAAAATCCACCATCGCCAAGCTTCTCCTGCGGTTCCACGATGTGACGGAGGGATCCGTGCGCGTGGGCGGAGCCGACGTGCGGGATATTTCTCAGAATGAGCTGAGGAATCGCATCTCCTATGTGCCCCAGAAGGCGTGGCTCTTCTCCGGGACCATCGCGGACAACCTCTGCTATGGAAAGGAAGATGCATCCGAGGAGGAGATGCGTCGGATCCTCGCTGTGGCGCAGGCGGATTTTGTCAGCAGTCTTGCAAACGGGCTGGACGCTCATGTGGCACAGGGCGGGACCAACTACTCCGGAGGACAGAAGCAGAGGCTTTTCATTGCACGTGCGCTGATGAAGAAGGCAGACCTGTATATCTTCGACGACAGTTTCTCAGCGCTGGATTTTAAGACGGACGCGGCGCTCCGGAAGGCTCTGAAGGAAGAAGTCGCGGATGCGGCGGTGCTGATCATCGCCCAGCGGATCAACACGATCCTGAATGCGGACCAGATCATCGTTCTGGACGAGGGAAGGATTGTCGGCATTGGCAGGCATGAGGAGTTGATGGAAAAATGCCCGGTATACCGGGAGATCGCAAGATCGCAGATGAAAGGAGGCGGGGGAGTTGGCTGAGAATAAGGAAAATGAAGCGAATGTTTTCGAGGACGAGATGGAATTTGCCGTGCCGTCCAACGCCATGGCAACCGTCCGGCGGCTTTGGAGGACCATGGGAAGACAGCGTCTCCGCCTTGTGATCGTGGCGGTCTCTGTTATATTTTACACTGTTCTCTCCGTGGCGGCGCCGTTCTACAGCGCCGGGATCGTAGATCTGCTCTGGAGGGAGATCCGCTCGTCGATAGAGGCGGAAACAGCATTTCGCGTGACCTGGGAGCATGGCGGCCGGGAGATCATGATCCTGCTCGGGATCTACACGGCGACAGGGATCCTCTATACTTTTCAGAGTTTCGTGATGGCGAGTTTTGCGGAGCGGCTGAGTCTGGAACTTCGGACTCAGATCAGCCGGAAACTGGACCGGCTTCCCCTGTCTTTTTTTGACAGCCATAAGCCGGGGGAGGTGCTGAGCCGTGCCACCAACGATCTGGATAAGATGTCGGAAGTATTGCAGACCGGGCTCTTAAAGCTGTTTACTGCGGTGGGGATGGTGGTCGGATCACTGATCATGATGTTCCGTTTCCATATCGGACTGACCCTGGTCTTCCTCCTGTTCACGCTGCTTTCCATGTTCTCCACGAAGCTGTTCGCAGCGAAGACGCTGCGCTATGCGACACTGAGGCAGCAGGCGGTGAGCCGGGTGACAGGACAGGTGGAAGAGTCCTACAGCGGGCGCACGGTGATCCGCTCCTTCAACCGGGAGGAGAAGAGTGCTCAGGAGATGCGGGATGCTGTGCGGGAACTGGCGGATACATCGCGGAAAGCAGATTTTATGATGAATGTGGTGAACCCCTTCATCCGTCTGGTGAACCGTCTGGGACAGGCAGTGATCGCTGTCTTTGCGGGAAAACTCCTGCTGGACGGGGGGATGACAGTGGGAACCTTCCAGGCGTTCTTCCAGTATGTGTATCAGGCGTCGGAGCCTCTGACTGAGGCGGCGTATATGATCAACTCACTCCAGTCCTCCATCGCTTCCGTAGAACGCATCTTTGAGCTTCTGGATGAGAAAGAGATCCTGCCTGACCCGGAAAATCCTGCCATGACGGTGGGGATGGAAACTGCAACGCAGGAGACGCGGAAAGCTGCGGGAAAAGGGACGGAAGGACGGGTAGAGTTTCAGAATGTAAGGTTTGGTTACTCGCCGGATAAGATCCTCATGAAAGATATCAGCTTCACTGCGGAACCGGGGCAGAAGATCGCTATCGTGGGAAGCACCGGCGCGGGCAAGACCACACTGATCAATCTGCTGATGCGTTTTTACGAGGTGAACAGCGGACGGATCACTCTGGACGGGATCCCGACAGATCAGATGTCCTATGAGGGACTGAGAAGTAACTTCGGAATGGTACTCCAGGATACCTGGCTGTTTGAGGGGACCATCGCGGAGAATATCGCCTACGGAAGGCCGGACGCCTCCAGGGAGGAAATCGTCGCGGCGGCAAAGGCGGCGAGGGCGGATTTCTTTATCCGGACTCTGCCGAAAGGCTATGATACGGTGCTCGGAGGGGATGCGGACAACATTTCCGCAGGACAGAGACAGCTTCTTACTATTGCCAGGGTCATGCTCTGCGACCCGGCGGTGCTGATCCTCGACGAGGCGACCTCCAGTGTGGACACACGCACGGAGATGGAGATCGGGAGGGCGATGAGTGAGCTCATGAAAGGGCGGACCAGTTTTGTCATCGCCCACAGGCTGTCCACAATCGTGGACGCGGATCTGATCCTTGTCATGCAGAACGGGGATATCATTGAAAAGGGAAATCACCGGGAGCTGCTGAGGGCGAAGGGAGCGTACGCGGAACTTTATAACAGTCAGTTTGCATAAATAACAGTTCTAATCCTCCGTGCAGGAGCATATATCTGAATTGAGAACGTCTCTTTGGGAAATGCTGTGAACAGTAACCTTCGTGGCGTTCTCAATTTCTGCACGGGGGTGTTTTTTTGATATATATAGTGGAAAAAGGCGACACACTGGAGAAGATCTCTGACAGGACAGGAGTGCCGGTGTGGAAGATCGTTTATGATAATCAGATAGAAAACAGAGACAGACTTGCTCAGGGGCAGGCGCTCCTTCTTTTGAAAACAGGGGAGAGTGCCGGCCTGGTGGAAGGAAAGACGGTGGGAGGATATGCCTATCCGTTTGTCGAGCCGGAAATCCTAGGGCAGGCATTTCCGGCACTGGGAGAACTGCTGGTGTTTTCCTACGGATTTACATTCGAGGGAGATCTGGTCCCGCCGCCCCAGGACGACCTGTGGATGGTTGAGACAGCATGGAAACAGGGTGCAGAGCCTTTTCTTGTGCTCACCCCGTTTTCCGGAGGGGCGTTTAACAATCAGCTGGTGAAAGTGCTCGTGGAAAATGAATCGATCCAGGAGAAGGTCATCGAACAGCTTTTTGAGACGGTAAGAGACAGAGGGTATGCCGGAGTCGATGTGGATTTTGAATATGTTCTGCCGGCAAACCGTGTTCAGTACGCAGACTTTGTCGGAAAGCTGCGAAGGAAAATGAATGAAAACGGGTATCTGGTCTCCGTCGCTGTGGCACCGAAGACGTCGGATGATCAGAAAGGCCTTCTTGTAGAGGGGATCGACTACAGGCTTCTCGGGGAGAATGCGGATGCAGTGTTCCTGATGACCTATGAGTGGGGCTATACCTACGGTCCGCCCATGGCGGTGGCACCCCTCGATAAAGTCCGGGAAGTGGTGGAATATGCGATCACCCGGATCCCGGCGCAGAAGCTGATCCTGGGAATTCCAAACTATGGATACGACTGGCCGCTGCCCTATGAGAAAGGGATCACCCGTGCACAGACTGTGGGAAATGTGGAGGCAGCAAATCTTGCGGCGGAAAACGGCGCCCAGATTCAATATGCACAGCTGTCACAGGCACCCTGGTTTACCTATAAGAAATCAGGGATCGATCATGTAGTCTGGTTTGAGGACCCCAGGAGCATCGAAGCAAAATGGGGGCTGGTAAAGGAGTACGGGCTGGCAGGCGCGTGGTACTGGAATCTGATGAGGACCTTCCGGGCGAACTGGCTGATGACGGAGAGTTAGCATCTGTTCTGTCTCACAAAGTAATATCCGATCCCCAGAGCATCTGCGAGAAACCATCCGATGGGGACAGACCACCAGATCCCAACGACGCCGATGGCAGGCACGGCAGAGAGGGCGTAGGCAAGGGCAACACGCGTCCCCAGGGACATGATCGTGAGGACGACGGACATTCCCGGCTTACCAAGGGCACGATACAGCCCGTAGAGGAGAAAAAGAATGCCGATCAGTGCGTAGAACACTCCTTCGATGCGCAGATAACGGACACCTTCGGAGATGACGGCGGTCTCGCCGGAGTCAATGAACATAGTCATCAGCGGTTTGGCAAAGACGAAGACCAGCAGAGAGATGACCAGGCCAAAAGACACAGAAGTGATGACTGCCGCACGGATGCCTTTCCGGATCCGCTCGTCCTGTCCGGCTCCGAAATTCTGCGCGATGAAGATGGAAAACGCATTTCCAAAATCCTGGACGGGCAGGTAGGCGAAGGCGTCGATCTTGACCGCTGCGGCGAAAGCCGCCATGATGGTAGTGCCAAAGCTGTTTACCAGCCCCTGTACGGCAAGGATTCCCAGATTCATGATGGACTGCTGCAGGCAGGTCAGGGCAGAGAATCCGGTGATCTCTTTTACCCGGTTGAGACGCAGACAGACGCCGGCTTCTTTCCGGAGCAGATGAGGGAAGCGGATACGTGTGTAGATGGCGATTCCGACTCCGGATACATACTGGGAGATGACGGTGGCTTCTGCGGCTCCGGCAACGCCACGGTCCAGTCCGGCGACGAACCACAGATCCAGCACAATGTTAAGCCCTGCGGAGAGGGCGAGAAAGGCGAGGGGGATCACGGAATTCCCCAGGGAGCGCAAAAGAGAGGCAAAAAAGTTGTAGAGAAAAATACCGATCAGCCCTGCAAAGATCACAGCCAGGTATTCTTTCATCAGGATCACAAGCTCCTCCGGAGTGCGCAGGAACCAGAGGATCCAGTCGATGCCCGCGAAGACAAGAATGTTCATGATCACTGTCACGATTCCTAAAAGTGTGAAGGATGCAAGGATCCCCTCTTTTAATCCAACCTTATCTTTTTGACCATAACGGATGGAAAAGACGGTGCCGCTTCCCATGGCAAGTCCCAGGATGACAGAGGTTAAGAAAGTCATAAGTGAGAAGGCGGAGCCTACCGCTGCCAGTGCATCTGCGCCGAGAAAACGCCCTACGATCAGGGTATCTGCGATGTTGTAACACTGCTGCAGGAGGTCCCCCAGGATCATAGGGATCGCGAAACGCAGCATGGTCTTCATGACTGGTCCGTGAGTCAGTTCATTTTGCATTTTTATCAAGGTTTCCTTTCGTAATAATAAACTTAACATTCGTAAGATATGATAATCTCAGAATGAAAGATTGTCAACGGAAAGAAAACAAAGTATACTGAAAAGAAGACTAAATATACCGTTATGGGAAGAACAGCAGCATGTACAGCCGCAAACGGATCATGCGCGTGCAGTGACTGACGGTACAGAGTGTGAGAAGGAGGAAGCGGGTTATGTTTTTGGACGGGCTTGATGAGCTGGATCAAAAGATCGTGAGCCTTCTGATCCAGAATGCCAGGATGTCATATTCAGAGATCGGGCAGCAGGTCGGGATCTCCCGGGTAGCCGTGAAGATGCGGGTGCAGGCCATGGAGCAGAAGGGGATCATTGAAGAATATACGACGATCGTTAATCCACAGAAGATCAGCGGGGCGGTCTCCTGTTATTTTGAGATCGAGACAAAGCCGGATACACTTATGGAAGTGGCAAAGATCCTGGCAGAGAATGATACAGTCACGCAGATCTACCGCGTGACGGGAAAGAGCAGACTGCATGTCCATGCGGTCGCTTCCTCGAATGAAGAGATGGAAAGGCTGATTTATGATACGGTGGATCAACTCCCCGGAATTGTGGAGTGTACCTGCAACACGATCCTGTCCAGGATCAAGGATATCAAAGGACTGCGGTTGTAAGAAAATCCGAAGGAAGAAACCGGACAGGGAGCGGGGAAAGAAATGACAGAGAGAAGAAGCGGGAAGGGAGTCGCCATGAGCGGAGAAGTGATTATTTTCAGTTTCACCCGTGTGGGAACAGAGCTGAACAGGCGGATGTGCGGGATGATGTGCCGGGAAAATATAAACTGTCGTGGATATGCGCCGGAGAAGTTTGCTGGAGACGGGATTCTTCCGACACCTGTAGAGATCAGGGAGCTCATTCGACGAAAGTGGGGACAGAGCACGTTTCTTTTCATTGGCGCTGCGGGGATCGCAGTCCGGTACATTGCCCCTTATGTGCGGGACAAGTTTACGGACTCGGCGGTCCTGGTGATGGATGAGAAAGGAAGATATGTGATTCCACTTCTCTCGGGACACATGGGAGGCGCGGTCAGGATGGCAGATGAGATCGCCCGGATGACCGGAGCACAGGCAGTACATACGACGGCAACGGATGTGCAGGATAAGTTTGCGGTAGATGTGTTTGCAAGGGAGAATAAGCTGTATATCACAGACCGGAAGATGGCGAAAGAGATCTCGGCGGCAGTGCTGGAAGGTGAGCGTATCGCCTTCTGCCCGGAATATCCGGGATGCCGGGTCGAAGGAAAGATCCCGGAGGAACTTGTGCTTTGCAGGGACAGGGAAGCTGCGGAGGGATTTCGGTACAGGATCGTCATAGCTGATCGCCTCTGTGCTTCTCAGAAATGCACCCTAGAGCAGAGGATGGACGGAGGAGATCCCGGCGGAGAAAAGAAGAAAAGGAAGTGTGAGAAAACGGAAGGGACGCTTCTTCTGAAACCTGTAAATGTCACGGCGGGGGTCGGATGCCGCAGGGGGATCCAGAAGGAAATGTTAAGGCAGGGGCTTGAAAATGTCCTGGAAGAGAGCGGGCTTGTGCCGGAACAGGTGGAGACGCTCGCAAGCATCGATCTGAAGAAGGATGAGCCGGCGCTTCTCTCACTGGCAGAGGAGTATGGGATCCCGTTTGTCACTTATCCGGCGGAGGAGCTAAGAGAGATCGAACATGTCACGTCATCGTCTCCATTTGTGGAACGGACGACGGGGGTTGACAATGTGTGCGAGAGAGCGGCGCTCCTGTGCTGCCGTGGAGGAGAGCTTGTCCGGGGGAAGAGTATCAGGGAGTCCATGACAGCGGCACTGGTGCGGCGGCCGGTGATATTGAGGATGGGGAATAGATAAGAACAGATTCATAGAAAAGGTGCTGCCGGGAGATGATATGATCTCCCGACAGCATCTTTTTATGATGCGCCAGGCGGAACAGAATTTTACAAAAATTATCATCGGCATGATCATTTTCAACATGCCGGATCGTTCTATTATACAGAGGGTACTCTTCAGGAGGAAAAACAATTTGACGCGCGAAGATGAAATTTTTAAGAAACTGAAAAACGGTGATGAGAGCGGTGTGAGTGAGCTGGTGGAACTGTATTATGAAGATATACTGAGATACTGCATGTTCCGCCTGCCGGACCGGTATCTGGCGGAGGATGCTGCTCAGGAGACATTTCTGAAAGTATTCCGGTACTTTGATGATTACCGCCATAAAGGAAGGTTCCGCGCTTTTCTGTATAAAGTTGCGGCGAACACCTGTATCGATATGATGAGAAAGAAGCGGTGGGAGCAGATCCCGGAGGATGCGGCGCAGGAAGAGCCGGGGGTGGAAGAGACAGAACAGCAGGAAGATTTCCGGCAGATCATACGGAGCCTCCCACCGGAACTTGGGGAGATCGTATTCCTCCGGTTTTCCCAGGAGCTGAAAATGAGGGAGATCGCTGAGATGACAGGCGTTCCGCTTCGGACGGTCCAGTCCAGGCTGCGGCGGGCTCTGAAGATGCTGCGGGCAGAAATGGAAGCGGAAGAGACGGGACAGATGGGCTGGAAAACGAAACAGAGACGAGAAGAGAACATAGAAATGACAGAAAAAGCGATCCATAAAGGGGGCAGGAGAAGATGAGCAGATTCGGGAAAATGAACCAGACGAAAACCTGGTTAAGGGAAGGATTTCATGATCAGAAACAGGCGGATGTGCCGGAAAAAAGAAAGATGGAGGAGACGGCAGCGCTGGCTGTCTTATCATACAGACAGGCAGAGGAACGGAAAAGGACTTTGAATTTCGGCGGGCTGATCCTCAGGCAGATCCGCTATACCGGATACCAGGCATGGCTTTGGCAGGCACTGCTTTTCCTGGGAATGATGACAGTGTATCACTGCGTTTTCCGACCGGTCGGAGGTGAGGTGGACCTGTTTTTCTACCGAAGATTTCCGAGTTTCCTGTGCGCGGCGGGACTGATCTCTGCGTGGAGCAGTGTGCCTTTTCTGTTTCGTTCTTTCCGCTGGAAGATGTCAGAAGTGGAAGCGGCGGCAAGGTTTTCGGTACTGTATCTGCGCGCTGCACAGCTTCTGATCATGGGAGGGGGAGCCGTGCTCATGATGGCAGGAGTAGCGGGAGCAGCACTGGTCCAGAGTATGGCAGGGATAGAGGACGTAGCCCTGTATCTGCTGTTTCCTTTCCTGACCCTGGGAAGCTGTATCCTGTATGTCCTGAGAAAAAGAAAGCCTGATCTTCTGCTTCGAGACTGCAGCGGGGCGGGTGCTGTACTGATGCTCCTGTTTTTCGGATGGGACCAGATCTCCCGTAAGACCGGTTATCATCCGGAAGGATCTGCTGTATGGAGCCTGTGCGGAGTGATGCTCCTTATCGGGGCCTGCCAGATATGGATGTGGAAAAAGGAGGAAGAGAATAGATGGAACTTAGCATAAAAGGACTGACAAAACAGTTTAAAGACAAGACGGCGGTGGATCATGCGGATCTGACGATCACACCGGGAATGTGGGGGCTGCTGGGGGCGAACGGCGCGGGGAAGACCACCCTCATGCGCATGGTGGCAGGACTGATCCGCCCCACTGAAGGAACGGTAGAATATGACGGGATCCGGATCGAGGCGCTGGGAGAAAAGTACAGGGACCTTTTCGGGTATCTGCCTCAGGAGTTCGGGTTTTACCCGGAGTTTACCGTGTGGGACTATCTGGATTATATCGCGTCCCTGAAAGGGATGTCCCGGAAGGAGGCGGCGAAGAAGATCGAGAAACTCCTTCCGGTATTCGGGTTGTCAGACGTGCGAAGAAAAAAGATCGCAAAGCTCTCCGGGGGGACAAAGCGCAGAGTCGGAATCGCCCAGGCGCTTTTAAACGATCCGGAAGTGCTCATCCTTGACGAACCGACAAGCGGGCTTGATCCGGGCGAACGGGTGAGATTCCGAAATCTTCTCTCTGAGTTTGCGTCGGATCGGATCGTCCTGATCTCGACTCATATTGTGTCAGATGTGGAGTACATTGCCACCCGCAACGCGGTCATGAAAGACGGGAAGATCATCGCGGTGGGGACAACGGAGGAGCTGATCCGTGAGATGGACCATAAAGTCTGGTCCGCCGTGATACCGGAGTACGAACTTCACGAGCATGAGAGACGGATGCGGATCGTCAATATACGGAACGAGGAGGATCAGATGGTCTCTGTCCGTTATCTGTCAGAACGTCCGCTGACGGAAGATTCCCGGGAGTGTGCTCCCAGGCTGGAGGACCTTTACCTCTGGCTGTTCCCGGAGGAAGGAGAGGTGAGATAGATGAGGGTTTACAGAGCGGAATTAAAGAGGATACTAAAGACAAGATCCGTGCAGATCCTGCTTGCGGCAGCAATCCTGCTCTCAGCAGTGCTGGCGTATTTCCCGTCTACATTTCCACAGTATGTCTATGAAGATGGAAACGGGCAGGAAGTAACGCTGACGGGGCGTGAAGCGATCCGGATGATACAAGAGAAGCAGGGACAGTATCAGGGAGAGATCACCGGAGAAAAACTCGCAGACGCACTGAAACAGTACAATGATTTTGCCGCAGGCTATGAGGGGGGACTGCCCAACGGAGTTTATGATGAGAGAGTGACTACGCTTGCTGTCTACGAAAATGTGTTTGCGATCGACCGGCTGCTGAACAGCTTTACCTATGCTGTGACAGACACAGAATTTGTTTTTCTCGGTGACCAGGCGATCTCGACTCCGTACCTTATGATGGGTGCTGCTCTGTCAGAGATCATCCTTTTCATTCCCCTTACGGTAGTAGAGTGGTGCAGGAAAAGAGGCTGAACACGGCAGAGCGGATCCCCGGAGATTGGTTCCCATTTGCAGTGAAAGCGGATAAATGCAGTGAATGAGGAAAAGGACAGTGTCGTCTGTGAAGTGTTTCCACAGACGGCGCCGTCCTCTCAGTATTGATCTATATTTAGTACGGGTCAAACAGGTCGTATGTCAGAATTCCGACTGGAGTGCATCGTATCCGGTCTCTTTTGTGCGGATCCTCATCGCGCTGCGGATCTCATAACTGAAGATCTTGCCATCTCCGACCTCGCCCGTGTAGGCGGTTTTCTGGATCGTGTCGATGACTTTTTTCTCCCATTCCTCAGAAGATACAACGATCTCAAACTTGATCTTTGGCTGAAGGAAGATATCCACCTCGGACCCGCGGACGATCTCTTTATATCCGCGCTGTACGCCGCAGCCCATGATCTGGGCGACTGTGATGCCGTTTACCTGGATCCTGTTGAGGGCTTCCTTTACTTCTTCATATTTTTCTTCTCTGACGATTGCTTCTATTTTAATTAACATGGTCTGTTCCTCCTATCCTTTCACTTTTATACCAGAATGCTTTTACTTAGTCAAAACCGTTGAAGGACGGGTAAGCGTTCTCGCCATGCTGTGAAGCATCGAGACCAACCACTTCGTCTTTCTCGTCAACACGGAGCTTTGTGAAGATCCGGATGATGCCGATGCAGATCAGCGAACCGATTACTGCGACAGCGATCGTTACGAGGATACTGATGATCTGGGCAAGGAAAAGCCTTGTTTCACCGAACACGAGGCCATCCCACTGAGCAACGGAGTTGATGGAACTCTGTGCGAAGAGTCCTGTTGCGATTCCGCCCCAGATACCGCCGATGCCGTGGCATCCGAATGCGTCGAGGGAATCATCGATCTTCAGTTTATGTTTGATAATGTTCATCATCGTATAACAGATCGGACTTACCAGTGCGCCGATGAGAAAGGACGCCCAGATCGGGACAAAACCTGCGCCCGGTGTGATCGCTACCAGTCCGACTACCAGACCCGTGCAGGCGCCGACCAGGGTGGGCTTTCCGTCTTTGACCGTATCGATGAGCATCCAGGAGAGGAGCGCTGTTGCAGCGGAGATGGAAGTCGTCATGAATGCGTGTGCTGCAAGTCCGTCGGCTGCAAGTGCGCTTCCCGCGTTGAACCCGTACCATCCGAACCAGAGCAGTGCCGCGCCGATCACGACAAACGGGATGTTGTGGATCCGGTAGCTTGCCTTTTCATAGCCGCGGCGTTTCCCAAGATAGATCGCGAGTACGAGGGCGCTCACTCCGGAGCTGATATGTACTACGTTTCCTCCTGCAAAGTCAACAGAACCGATCGCTGCGAGGAATCCGCCCTGGCCCCATACCATATGTGCCATTGGATAGTAGACGATGACCGACCAGAGTGCGATGAAAGCAAACAGTGCCTTGAATTTCATTCTTCCGACAACCGCACCGGTGATCAGTGCCGGGGTGATCATCGCAAACATCATCTGAAATCCGGCATATACAAGATGCGGGATACTGTCCGAATAAGGACCGGCGTCCCAGCCGACGCCATTTAATGCAAGCCATTCAAAACCGCCGATGATTCCGCCGTGGTCGCTTCCGAAAGAAAGTGAATATCCGAAAAGAGTCCACATAAATACGGAGAGCCCCATGATCGCCACGCATGCCATCATCGTGTTGACAACATTTTTTCTCCTGACAAGACCGCCGTAGAAGAAGGCGAGCCCCGGCGTCATGATAAATACAAGTGCCGCGCAGATCATTATAAATCCTGTGTTTCCTGTGTCCATAAAAATACCTCCCATGTACCTTTGGATTTCGGATAACGCCATGCCGCCGTACGTCAGTATGAATGCAGGGGGGAGCTGTGAAGCTGCCGGGCGCCTGCCGTACATTATCCGTATAAAACAAGAAAAGACGCCTGATCGGTGAGGGCGTTTCATTCGCCTCATCATCAGACGTCTTTGTCTTGTCGCTAAGTCTAGCAGAAGAAAAAAGAAAAATCAAGCCGAAAAAGAACAAAAATAAAGTTTTTGTTAAAAATTCAAGAAATTTTTGGGAAATTATTCGAATTATCAGGCAAATTTACGGGGGGGGATATTTTTATTTCAGAACAGATATACAACAGGTGGCCGGAATGTTACAATGTAGAAGTGAGAAACAAAAAATCCAGGAATACATACCGGAAAACAGAGGTTATTTTGAATCATGAAAAAAGCGGACATCCTGATCTTTGCCGGGACGACAGAAGGCAGAAAACTTGCGGAATATGCATCGGAACAGGGCATAAGCTGTTATGTGAGCACTGCCACCGGATATGGAAAAAGTATCCTTGAGAATCTGCACGGGATCAACTGCATCTCCGGGCGCATGGACAAAGAAGAGATGACAGATTTTATAAAGGAGAAAGAGATCAGGCTTGTGATCGATGCCACTCATCCATTTGCCGTGGAAGTGACGAAAAATATAAGATCATCCTGCACGGCAGCCGGTGTGAAGTATATCCGCTGCCTCCGGGACCGGTGGGATAGAAAAACAGAGGATACGCCGGACGGGGAACGGATACAGACAGCGGATACAGCAGAGGACGTCAGCGCTGAAAATGTTATCGTCGTAGATTCTGTGGAGCAGGCGGTGGAATATCTGCAGCATACGAAGGGAAATATCCTGGCCGCTACAGGAAGCAAGGATCTCCATCTCTACACCCGGATCAGGGACTATGAAAAACGCTGTTTTGCCCGTGTGCTTTCCACAAAAGAAGCAGTGGAGGAAAGCGTGGGAATGGGATTCAAAGGGCGTAATCTGATCGCCATGCAGGGACCTTTCTCCGTGGAGATGAATGTGGCGCTGCTCCATCAGACAGAGGCCAGATACTTTGTCACAAAAGAATCGGGAAAAGCCGGAGGATTTGCGGAGAAACTGGAAGCTGCCCGGACAGTGGGAGCAGTCCTTGTCGTGATCGGGCGCCCGGCGGAGAAAGGTGAAACACTGGAGAGTGTATTCCGGATCATGGAACAGTATGGTTGAGAGGGGGATGACAAATGGAAGAAAACAATAACAATATCAACAGTCAGACAGATATTATGGACAACAGGGAAGAAGTAATGCAGAGAGCACCGCTCCTTGGAAAAGGGATCCGGATCCTTTTCTGGATGTTCATCCCGTCGATCCTGGCAAATATTATGAGCAACGAGACGCTGATCGAATGGGCGCCGGTATTATACCTTCCGGGACAGACACTGCAGATCGCCTGCCTGGTCATCTACAACCTTGTCCTGCTGAAAATGTCCCCGGCGGAGAGGCGGTATCGGAACGCCGGGATCTGCGGGATGATCTCTGCAGGAATTACTGTTGTGCTGCTTTTTATCCCGGGAAGCGGAGAGAGCGTGGCATGGACAGCGCTGCTGGCCTTTCCGGCCGCGATCGTGGCGTTTGTAGGAGAATATTATGAGTACACAGGACATGCGGAGGTCTTAAGTGGGGTGGACCTGATACTGTCAGAAAAGTGGAAGACTCTCTGGCGCTGGTATGTTGGACTGCTTATTGCGGCGGTGGCCGGAATCCTGGTCCTGTTTATGGGCATGCTTGCTTTCGCTGTTTTGGTCATCGGAGCGCTTGTCGTTCTTGGGGCAGCTATCGGGATCCTGGTGATCGGGATCCTGAAGCTTGTATATCTTTACCGGACCGCGAAAGTGTTCCGGAATTAGAGAAATATCATATCACATCACAGGCGGGATATATCCCGCCTGTATCGCTTTTGTCACAGCTTCCACCGTGGAGGAGACATCCAGTTTTTCAAAGATATGCTGGATGTGGTTGGACAGAGTCCGGGCCAGGTTGTCAATCCCGCTTTGCTGTGCTATCCTATAGAAAGATCTTACAGGGAGGAAAACATGATGAACCAGGGACTGATCCATATTTACTGTGGAGACGGAAAGGGAAAGACGTCGGCAGCCATCGGTCTTGCTGTCCGGGCGGCCGGATGCGGGATGAAGGTGCTGTTTGCACGTTTTCTGAAGACCGAATCTTCCGGAGAATTGAAAGTTCTGGATGAGATCCCGCAGATCACAGTGCTCCACCTGGAAAGATCCTACGGTTTCTTCTGGACTCTGACAGAGGAGGAGAAGGAAGAAGTGCGGAAGATGTACGGTGAACTCTGGGACCGGATATCCGGGGAGATCGAACAGGGCTCCTGGGACATGCTGGTCATTGATGAGTTCATGGCAGCATATCGTTACGGGCTGATCGCCCGGGATGAGGCGCTTCGTTTCCTGCGGGAGAAACCGAAAGAGCTGGAGATCGTCCTGACCGGGCGGGATCCGGACGAGTCTCTTGTGGAACTCGCCGACTATGTGTCGGAGATCCGCAAGGTCAAACATCCTTTTGACCGGGGGATCCGGGCGAGAAAAGGGATAGAGTACTGAATACAGTGAGAGCTGTGTTCACCCAAGCATACATCTGAAAGATACGAGGAAGTCAGGTGAGAATCCTGCGCAATACCCGTTGCTGTATTGGAGGAGCGGCGTCCCATTTTGCAATGCAAAAGTCACTGCGGGCAGATGCCTGTGGGAAGGCGGGGCAGACGTGATGATCCCTAAGCCAGAATATTCACTTTCGGATTGGGGTTACGGGAATATGACCGGGGTATGCTGCAGATTCTTTCGTTTTTGTGGCACCTGGGAGGTATTCGGCAGTTATGTTTCTTAACTGCGTGTGTGGAGCGGAGCTTAAGCGTCCGTTTTACGCGGAAACAGTAAAGTGGATCCCGAGTGTTTTAAGGTACACGGTGTAAAGTGCGCGGTGTAAAGCATACGGCGATCCGGGATTGTCACAAAAAGGAGAGAAAAGTATGACAAAAAAAGAAAAGATCTTATTGAAGGCATCCGTCGCGGCAGCGGCGCTGTTTGCCGTCGCACCTGCATCCAATGCGATGCATATCATGGAGGGCTACCTGCCGGCAGGCTACTGCGTGGCATGGGGAGTCGTCTGCCTGCCGTTTCTGATCGCAGGATTTATCTCATTGAAAAATAAAGTGAAAGAAAACAGAAGAAACATGACGCTGATCGCCATGGCGGGAGCGTTTATCTTTGTGATCTCATCGCTCAAGATCCCCTCTGTCACAGGGAGCTGTTCCCACATGACAGGGACAGGACTTGGCGCCATCCTTCTGGGACCGGCGGCGGTGAGCGTGCTTGGGATCATCGTGCTGATCTTCCAGGCGGTGCTCCTGGCACATGGCGGACTGACCACACTGGGGGCAAATACATTTTCCATGGCAGTGGCGGGTCCCCTTGTCTCTTTCGGACTGTATAAACTGTGCGGGAAGCTCAAAATAAACCGCAGGGTGAGCGTCTTCCTGGCAGCGTTCCTGGGAGATCTGTTCACATACTGTGTCACCAGTGTCCAGCTTGCTCTCGCCTATCCTTCGGAGGCAGGAGGAGTGGGAGCTTCCATTCTTAAATTTCTGGGCGTGTTCGCTCCGACACAGCTCCCCCTTGCAGTGATCGAGGGGATCCTGACGGTGGTGATCGTGATCGGACTTGAAGCCTACGCGGCACCGGAACTTAAAAGCATCGGATTTCTGAAACAGAAGGAGGCGAGATAAGATGTCGAAAAATGCAAAAACAGTCATTGTGCTTTTGATCCTTGCTGTTCTGACCGCGGCAGTGCCGCTGTTCACATTGAAAGATGCAGAGTTTGGCGGATCGGACGATGCGGGAAGTGTGATGGTCGAGGAGATACAGGGAGAGTATACACCCTGGTTCACCCCTGTCCTTGAGACAGCCCTGGGCGGAGAACTGCCGGGAGAAGTGGAAAGCCTGATCTTCTGTGTGCAGACCGGCATCGGAGTGGGCGTGATCGCCTTCTTCATGGGGCGGTTTGTGGAGCGGAAAAAGTGGATGAAAGCCATGGAACAGAAAGAGGGCAGGGACTCCTCTGATCCGGGAGAAATACGTGCTTATGCGGGAGCGGAGGAGACAGATGATCCTCATTGATAAACTCTGTTATCAGTCGAAGCTCCGATATGTGAACGCCACAGAGAAGTTCGTGTATGCCGTCCTGTCTCTGGTGTTCTGTGTCGTGAGCGGCTCTGCGACTGTGGCTGTTCCGGTGTTTCTGGTCAATGGGATTCTGACAGTGGGAAAGGGGAAGATACCCCTTTCCCGCTATATTAAACTGCTGCTGATCCCGATGACGTTTCTGATCCTGGGGACTGCCGCGATCCTGCTCAATGTATCCGCAGTCCCGCTGGATGCCTTCGCGTTTCCGATCGGGAAATGGTACCTTACCGGAAGCGTGAAGTCTGTGATCCGAGTCTGCCGTCTGTGCATCACTGCGCTTGCTGCAGTGTCCTGCCTGTATTTCCTGTCGTTGAACACAACGATGACAGATATTCTGGGCGTGCTCAGAAAACTTCATCTGCCGGATCTTCTGATCGAGCTGATGCTGCTGATCTACCGGTTTATCTTCCTGCTCCTGGAGACGGCGGCTGCGATCACGACGGCGCAGGAGTCAAGGCTTGGAAACCGGGATTACAGCACACGGATCCGTTCTTTTGGAGCTATGGCATCTGCCCTCTTTGTGCAGGCGGTGAAACGTTCCAATATGCTTTACGATGCAATGGAGTCCAGGTGCTATGACGGGACCATCCGGGTGCTGACGCAGGAACAGCCGGCAAGGAAAAATGAAGTGATCTGGATCGCAGTTTATGAGATTCTGCTTTTATTGATAACGATATGGAGTATAATAAAATGAAACAGGAAAAGGAATGGGTCATTGAAGCGGAACATATTTCCTATACCTACGAGGGAAATGACAAACCTGCTCTTTCTGATATGACTCTGAAAATCCGCCGGGGGAGCAGAGTTGCTTTCATGGGCGGAAACGGGTCGGGAAAATCTACCTTTTTCCTGTGCCTGAACGGGATAAGGAAGCCGGATGCGGGGCGGGTGCTCATAGACGGAGAGCCTGTCTCCTACACGCGGAAAGGACTGCTCGATGTGAGACGCAGAGTCGGGATCGTATTCCAGGAGCCGGACGACCAGCTTTTTTCTGCCGGCGTATATCAGGAGATCTCCTTCGGGATCCTGAACCTTGGAGTGGAAGAAGAAAAAGCGCGAAAAGAGGTGGAACGGGTGATACAGGAGCTTGGTATCCGTCCGTTCCAGGAACGCCCTGCACATGCGTTGAGCGGCGGGCAGAAAAAGCTGGTGGCGATCGCGGATATCCTTGTGATGGATCCGGAAGTCATGATCCTGGATGAACCGGCTTCATCCCTGGACCCGAAGCACACGAAGATCGTGCGTGGGATCGTGGAGGGGCTGACAGAAAGAGGGATCACTGTACTGATGGCGACTCACGACATGGACTACGCCTTTGGCTGGGCGGATGAGATCGTGCTGATGCACGAGGGCAGTGTCCTGAAAAGCGGCGCTCCGCTCGAAGTCTGCTCAGACCGGGAGGCGTTGGAAAAGGCCAATCTCGAGGTGCCGGCGGTGCTGAGACTGTATGAGAAAATGAGAGAAAAGGGAATGGTCTCTTTGGAGGGAGGCGTTCCCAAAACAATGGAAGAACTGGAAAGGAGACTTGTGTGATGAAAAAGGGAATCCTCGTGGTCAGTTTTGGGACGAGCCATCTGGACACTTTGGAGAAGACGATCGCAGTCATTGAGAGAGAGGTGGCTGAGAAATTTCCGGAGGCGGGCGTGTATCGTGCTTTTACGAGCGGGATGATCATACGGAAGCTGGGGCGCACAGAAGGGCTTCATATTGATACCGTGACAGAAGCCCTGAGGCGTATGTCTGAGGACGGAATAGAAGATGTGATCGTACAGCCAACCCACATCATCAATGGCATCGAGAATGACCGGATGATGGAGGAGCTGATGGAGAATATAGGGCTGTTCCAGCGGATCCGAGTCGGAAAACCGCTGCTCAGCAGTGTTGACGATTATAAAAAGGCGATCCACGCCGTGATGGCAGAGACAGAACTCTCAGAGGGGGAAATGCTGGTGCTTATGGGGCATGGAACGGATCATCATGCAAACTCTGCATACCCTACGCTGGAATATACGTTCCATGCATTGGGATACAGTCAGGTACTGGTGGGAACGGTGGAGAGCTTTCCGGAACTTAAGAATGTGATGGCAAAGTTGAAGATCGCCGGAAAGAAGAGGGTCGCCCTCATGCCGTTTATGCTGGTGGCAGGCGATCACGCGAAAAATGATATGGCAGGGGAAGAGGATTCCTGGAAGAGCGAGCTGGAAGAAGAGGGATATGAGGTGCGTGCGATCCTCAAAGGTCTGGGAGAGTTTGCAGGGATCCGGAAGATCTTTCTGGAACACATAGAGGAGGCAGGAATGTGATTATGGGATACTTTTATTTCGCCCGGCACGGGCAGACTGTGTGGAACGTGGAAAATAAGATCTGCGGAGCAACAGATATTGAACTGACGGAGAAGGGGCATCAGCAGGCAGAGGAACTGGGACAGAAGATCCTTGCTGAAAAAGTCCATATTGATGAGATCCTCTGCTCTCCGCTGAAACGGGCAGCTGATACTGCGCGCCATATCTCTGAGATCACCGGCATTCCCATGCGCGTGGAGCCAAGACTGAAAGAGCAGAATTTCGGGAAATATGAGTCCACGCCGAGAAACGGGGAAGAGTTCCAGTATGCAAAGACATGTTTTGCGGACAGCTATGATGGCGGAGAGTCCATGATCCGTTTCTGCCAGAGGATCTATGATCTTCTTGATGATATAAAGACGGAGTCCGACAAAAAGACATATCTGCTGGTGGCGCACAATGGTGTGGCGAGAGCGGTCCAGTCCTATTTTACGGATATGACAAATGAGGAGTTCGCAAGATTCGGGATCAGCAACTGCGAACTGCGGAGGTTTGAATTCAGATAAAAAGCGAGAAACAAAAGAGGAAACGAGAAGCAATGCGTCCGAAGCGAGAACGGACGCATTTTCTATGTGGTAAATCTGTATGCCGAACGTATCATTCGAAGATATTTCTGCGGATATCGCAAGTGGGACAGTACCTGGTTGACATTTCTACTTTTGTAGAATATAATCATTCTACAAAAGTAGAAAATAAATCCTGAAGACGAATCGCGCAGGTATGACAGCGATTCCGCGGGAAAAGGAGGTTAGCCATTATGAAAGAAATGAAACGGCTTCCCGAAAGTGAACTTGAGATCATGCAGATCATATGGAAAGAGCCGGCGCCTGTTTCCAGGATGACGATCGAGACTGCGCTTCAGAGTATTCACCCGCTTGCTCCGACTACGATCCTGACTCTTCTGACCCGTCTTTGTGAGAATGGATTTCTCTCATTGAAAAAAGAAGGACGGACAAACCTGTATGAACCTTTGATCACGGAGAAAGAGTATCTTGCGGCGGAAAGCAGGTCGTTTCTTGACCGGCTTTTTCATGGCTCTGTTGCGGGATTTGCCACAGCGCTGTGTGACAGCGGCATAAAGAAGGAGGAACTGGAAGAACTGAGACAGCTTCTTGAAAAGGGGGAACTTTAGATGAATGAACTGACGGTTGCTTATTTATTTCAGATCATCTGGGCTCTGTTCCTGGGAGGAATGCTTGCGTTTGGGTTTCGTTCCTCGTGGAATGCGGAGAACGGTCAGAGGGGGCTTCTCAGTGAGGTCAGGTCCGGGACTGAGGTGTGGCTCGATCCGATCGTGTTCCCGATACTTATTGTCATATATGTAGCTGCGTATATGACGATACTTAACAGAGAAGGGCAGAGTTTGTCATTTCTGATCGGCTTTGTGAGTGATATCTTTTTGTTCACCAGTATCTATTTTATACTGCTCCTGCTTATCCTGCCTATTCTGAGAAAGCATTTTACCGCCAGGATGTGTGCTACTTTATGGCTGATCCCGGTGTTTCTGTTTTATCAGCCGCAGATGCTCGTAATGCTGACAGTCCGTCCACCGGTGGCGGTGATCTATATTCCGGGAGGAGTTATGAGGATCGTGGTCTGCATCTGGGCAGTGGGAGCGATCTTGATAATGGGTGTCCAGACGGTATCCCACCTGTGGTTCTCCGCTGAGATCAAGAAACATTCCCGTCCGGTGACAGACCTGGAACTTACAGAAAAATGGGAGAAATTAAAAGAAGAAATGGGATTGGATATCCCGATCAGACT
Source organism: Mediterraneibacter glycyrrhizinilyticus (assembly GCF_016902345.1). Lineage (GTDB taxonomy): Bacteria > Bacillota > Clostridia > Lachnospirales > Lachnospiraceae > Mediterraneibacter > Mediterraneibacter glycyrrhizinilyticus_A. Next base: position 96,792 of record NZ_JACJLR010000008.1, read on the forward strand.
CTGGTACTGCAGCACGATCAAAACACCGCTTTCCATAGGAATGCGCAAAAAGAACAAGATCACCTGTCTGCCGGAGAGATCCTATACAGCAGAAGAAGCGGAACTGATCTTTCTTCATGAACTGCACCATATCCAGCGCAACGATACACATACGAAATTTTTTCTGAAGTTTTGTACCGCGCTGGGCTGGTTCCAGCCTTTTATCTGGATCGCGGTAAAAAAGGCGGAGGCGGATCTGGAGCTGTCATGTGATGAGATCGTGCTGAAAGGAGCCGGAATCGATAGAAGGAGAAAATATGCTGAGATGCTTCTGACCACAGCGGGCGAACCCAGAGGCTTTACCACCTGTCTTTCTGCTTCTGCAGAAAGTCTGAGGTACAGGATGAGATCAACGCTAAACGAGAAGAAAAAAAGAATCGGAGCCGGACTGTTATTCCTTGTAATGTTTTTTAGCTGCTTCTGTGTTGGCAAGACTGCGTTTTCAACGGATCGTGATACATTAGGAAATATTCTGGGGCAGGATTCTTTCGACGTGACTTCAGCATTATATACAGAGGATCTTGAAAACGGGGAGAGAACGGAGATCACGGATAAGGAAGGACTTTGGGATCATATATCTGGAATTCGTGTCGACAGGCTGCTGTACAGATATGAGATGATGCTGAGCTATGATGAGCCGGTAGTTTTGGGGACAATTTCATCAGATGACAAGGAGTTCACTTTGTTTGGGGAATATCTGGAGATAGTCCGGTATGAAACTGGGGAAACACTGTTGTATCATGTGGTGGATCCGATCGATTGGGAGTATGTGAGTTCATTGTGACAGGGGCGGTGATGACCGGAAAGTAGAAGTAAATATACTCTGTTCGATGAACAGGAGGAGAGTATTTCCAGGCGGCTATTCTGAGAGGACGATAATGTCAGAATTGTGCGAATTGTCTGAAATAAATAAAAAATAGAAAAAACATTGACAATTCCTTTTTGAGGTGATAAGATAGCACCTGTCGCTGAGGACAGCACCTTGAAACCGCAGCACTGAAG
>NZ_JACJLR010000071.1 GCF_016902345.1 Mediterraneibacter glycyrrhizinilyticus
ATGGTTGTCGTTAGCCATCTTTTTCTCTTTTTATAGGATAGATTTCAGGGGCAGATGTGACTCGTATGAGTCACATCTGCCCCTGATTTGGACTATCTATTTCCCGACAATCCCACCCCTTCTTATTTTACAAAAGGTACTGTTCCATTCACTGTTCCTGCGCCGCTTTCTCCACACCGTTGAGCGACAGCACCGTGTTACTCTGCTCTCCTTCTTTATACTCTATGGTCACCTCATCTCCCACATTATACCTGATGATGTCAATGAAGTCTGTGACCGGGATGTCAAAGATCCCATCAGAGCCCTCCAGCATGATATAATAGTGGGAATTGCCTTCGATGACTCCCTGGGCAATCTTGGTGATCGGTGCTGTGATCGTCAGGACCTCTCTCGTATCCTCTGCTGTTTCCTTGATTCCGTTCTCATACATCAGATCCGTATAGATGTCCTCACACTCGCCGACCGTATCCCCTGTAGCGACAATCTGATATTTCTGCACATTGACCATTGCATACATCTTGACAAGGCCCGCATCATCCTTCAGCGCAATGAAATACGTAGGTTCCCCGGAGATGTTGAGCAGCAGCGGAAATGTGGCGGTATAATGCAGGTTCTGCACCTGCCCTTCCGCCGAGGACATGGCAGAAGCCTCCGTGGCTCCTTCCACTTCATAAAACCTTGTCTCCATAGTCCGCTGGTTCATGAGCACGAACCCGACATTGGACTGATCGCCGCTGACTGATGTTACACCGGTATAGACCCACACATCGTCGTTGATCGCCAGGTAATTGTATCCTTCCGTAGTCTCAAGGCAGTCCTTCTGCCCTAGCACGCTGTTAAAAAATCCGTGTTTGAGCGTCCCGTGATAATCATAGAGCTGGACGAGAAGATCCGCGGAATAAGCCCGGTCGATCCACTGGGGCGCATCCTCTATAGCATAGTCCTCCGTTTCACCTGTTATTGCGTTGCACAATACAACTCTACCTATCGTAACCCCGCCGAACAATCCGATATTATACTGCTTCACGGGACAGATCCAGTACGGTACGCCTTCTTCATTCACCTCAAAACTGAGATCATTGAAAATATAAGTCGGATACCGGAATCTGAGATGCCGGTAAATATTCCGGTTAAAATGGTCGCTGGTCGTATATTTCATTCCCTCGTCCAGTTTGACCAGTTCCGTGTTCTGAGTTGCCATATCGATCGTGATATACGCCGGGATCCCCTCGCTCTGATTGGTAAACCACTTGATCAGGCTGGCATATTTCAGAGGCGATACCCGGACCGGACGATCCTTGTAATTGATCTGGGAATACAGTTCATCCACCTCAAACTGGGACACCATATCCACCATGCTCCCCATCTTCCTGTTTCCCAGGAGGGTTGCAGAATCACGGTCAAGGAGAGGGATCTGGTCAAATGAAAGTTCCTCAATATCTTTTGTGAACTCCCCGGTCTCCACGGCCATGAGCTGCTGGTACTTTTTGGCATTGATCACAGGAGATGACAGCAGGGTCCCTGCAAGATACACGATGACCACTGCCGCAAGAAGACCAAGTATCATCCTCAATCCCTTCGATTCTCTGAGCTCATACCGGTCCAGATTCTTCTTTTTGATGAAGATCAGTGCCGCAAGGATGATCAGGATGACAAGAAAGATCCAGAACTCCGTGGAATGGATATTGATCGCAGGCAGTGCCACGTAATAATAAATCCCCAGCACAAGGACCGCCAGGACTGCTACGAGCAGCTTTGTTCTTAACTTTTTCATTCACTTTTCCTTTCTTTGCAGAATAACGTGTCAGAATCTCCTGCGCCATAGATCCGGTGAGAACATCAGAAGGTACGGGATGATCTCAAGACGTCCCACCAGCATGTCAAAACTGAAAACGATCTTTGACAGAGGTGAGAACATATGGAAGTTCTCCACCGGTCCTACTTTTGAGATTCCCGGTCCCACGTTATTTATTGTTGTCAGAACGCCGCTGAATGATGTGGCAAAATCAAAATTATCTATGGAAACGATGATCACGGAAGCGACCAGTATGAATACATACGCCGCAAAATATACGTTGATCCCGCGGAGCGTTTCTGCGCCCACTCTTTTCCCGTTCAGCTTGATCACTGTCACTGCATTCGGATGAAGGATCTTCCGGATCTCCTGGCGGATGGATTTACAAAGTACCACAAACCTGCACACTTTGATACCGCCTCCGGTAGATCCGGCGCATGCCCCGATGAACATGATCGACAGAAGGACCGCTTTCGAAAGTTCCGGCCAGAGTTCGTAATCCGCCGTATAAAATCCGGTCGTCGTGATGACCGATGCGACCTGGAACGACGCATAGCGGAATGCATGGAGTACATTTCCATAGATGTTCAGGATATTTACCGTGATCACCGCGATAGCAGCCGCGATCACTCCCAGATAGGCACGGAGCTCTTCGTTTTTCAACACGCTCTTCCAGTCCTTTAGGAGGAGCAGGAAATACAGGTTGAAATTCACTCCGAACAGAATCATAAAGATCGTGATCACGCCGTCGATATATGCGCTGTCATAGAAGCTGACGCTGGCGTTCCTGTTGGAGAACCCTCCTGTTCCGGCAGTACTGAACGAATGAACCAGAGCATCGTACAGGTTCATCCCTCCGAACATAAGAAGGATCACTTCCACTGCCGTCAGGGCAAAGTACATCCCGTAGAGGATCTTTGCCGTCTGCCTTGCCTTTGGAACCAGCTTATCCGCCTCCGGTCCCGGCATCTCAGCCCTCATAAGGGGCATGGAATTCTCATCGTCAAGGGAGGTGATCATCATGACAAAGACGAGCACTCCCATACCTCCGATCCAATGGGTGAGACATCTCCAGAAATTGATCCCCATCGGAAGGCTCTCAATCTCCTGAAGGATCGTTGACCCCGTTGTGGTAAACCCGGAGACCGTCTCAAAGAACGCATCGATGTAACTGGGGATGCATCCCGTGATATAAAAAGGAAGCGCCCCGAACAGGGACCACAGGATCCAGGCAAGCCCTACGATGACAAAACCTTCCTTGCCGTAGATCCTGGTATTCTTCGGGCGTTTTCTGCCGAAGATCAGGAAGATGACTCCCAGCACCGCTCCGACGATGACAAACGCAGCTCCTGTCTTCTCCCCGTAAATGAGCGATACCAGAGCAGGGATCAGAAGAACGGCTCCCTCGACTCCCAGCATCTTTCCCAGTATATAGACTATCATTCTCTTATTCATTTTTCTGCACCTACATCAGTATGTCTTCTATATCTTCAATTCCTTTATCCATCGTGACCACGATCACGCTGTCTCCAGCCTCCATATGATCGTCTCCGCCCGGAATGATGATCTGACGTTTTCTTGCGATACATGCGATCAGGTTGTTGGACTTCAGAGCCAGGTCTTTGAGCGGGATCCCTGTGTAGCGCGTCTCTGACCTGATGATAAACTCCAACGCCTCTACCTGCTCATCTACGAGCTGATACATTGTCTCTATGTTCGCGCTCGCCTGTGAGTTCTTTCTTGCCCTTACATAACTCAGAATCGCGTCTGCCGTAGCGGTCTTTGCCGACACGATACTGTCGATCCCAAATTCTTCCACCATACGCGCCCGCCTGTCCTCATTGACCTTTGCTATGATCTTGTCAATGCCCTGGCTTTTTGCGAACAGTGCGGTGATGATATTTTCCTCATCCATCCCTGTCAGGGCAACAAAAGCATCCGCATCCTCGATCCCTTCCTCAATAAGAAGATCGTGATCTGTCGCATCGCCGTTTATGATCGTGGCTTTCGGGAGAAGTTCACACAGATCCTCGCATCTCGCTTCATCCCGCTCTATGATCTTGACCTGCATTCCAATAGAACAAAGCTGGACAGAAAGATAATACGCTACTCTTCCGCCTCCGCAGATAATGACTTTCCTTATCTTTTCTCTGTGCTTTCCAAGAACTTTAAAAAACTGTTCCACCTCTTTGTGGGAAGCCGCAATATGTAGTTTATCTCCCTCGCGGATCACATAATCTCCGTCCGGTATAATAACATGATCACAATTTTCCACCGCACAGACAAGAATCTTGATCTGGAATCTGTTATACATTTCTGCAAGAGACATACCGACAAGCCGGCTTTCTTTCGGGATCGGGAATTCGATCAGCTCTACCCTTCCCTTTACAAACGTCTCAACCTTGCTCGCATCCGGGAACAGCAGGAGCCTGCTGATCTCATCCGCTACAATGAGCTCCGGATTGACCGCCATGCTCAGATGAAGGTCCTCTTTGAGGAGTCCGATCTGATGGAAATAGACCGGATTTCTGACACGTGCAATCGTATGTTTTGCTCCAAGCCTCTTCGCGATCAGACAACTCAGCATATTGCACTCGTCCGCCGATGTACATGCGATCACCAGATCCGCATGAGGCACATCCGCCTCCTTCTGCACATCAGCGCTGACTCCATCTCCTGTTACACAGGCGATGTCAAGCCGGTCTACGGCAAAACGCATCTTTTTTTCATTGTTGTCTATCATCACAACATCATAGTTCTCGACGGAAAGCTGTTTTGCCAGTTTATACCCCACTTTTCCGTCTCCGATAATCACAATTTTCATTTTCTTTTCCCTCTGTAAGAATATTATTGAAAATCCTCCTGCATACGCAGCAGAGCAATTATAGCACCTTTGATTCTAAAGCACAATAATCTTAGCACTTTCTTTACACTGGGGAAATCCGGCGGGATGAGGGGCGGTTTTTCCGGGGGATGTGCCGGCTTTGGGTGTGTGTTCGCCGGGGATGATATGTTTCCGCCGGAGGGGGATATCGCCTGCGGACACTCTCCCGCTCGGAAAACAACGCAGCGGTACATAGGCGCCCAAAAAACGGGCGCCAAGTGCCGGCGTTGTTTTAACGGTCCTTAGTCGACATCCCCCTCCGGCTGCTGTATCCCCGGCGCTGAAGGATCCGTGACCGGCAGGAATGCCCGGGAAGTTTTCTCCCTCACCCGGACAGATTTTGGGGACGTTCGGGAGGTCGCGCCCTTTGGGCGCTGCTCCCTGGGGAATGGGAAAAGCCCTCAAAGCGGAAGGTTATTGGAGCTGTCGCATCAATGATTAGGAAATCATAGGTGCGGCAGCATCTTTTTGCCGTTTTTAAGGCGAAATATTCTCTTCTTTCATTCTGTTTCTGCAAAAAGGCGAACTTTAATAAACCTTTTCTGGAAAAAGGTTCGTTTTCAGGGTTTCCAGCGATTTCTGAAGGCGTGTTTTTCGTCGTCCGGTTCCATGGACAAAGACAATCCCCTCCTCCTGCCTGATCCTGCACAGCTTTTTTTGCAGCCTTTTTAATGTGTGAAGGGAGACTTTCCCATTATAAGCGATCCTGAAACCGTAAAGATTTTCACACTCTTCCACAAAGACAAGAATCTTATCGAAAAGTTTTGCCTGATTTTTCGTAACAGCCTTTTTCCAGACAAAGGTATATTTGTTCGCAACGGATTCTATTTTCGTTCCATCAATAAAGATGCTTTTCCCGGAAATTTCTCCAAGAGAATATAAGAGTTTCGATATCTCGGCTGGAATAAATCCGATTCATGCTGGCGTAGACCATGATCTTAAACAGCTGTCTCGGTGTCGCCTGATTTTTCTTTATCTTTCCATAAGGATGATGAAGCGACACCCTCGCTTCATTCAAGTAAAAAACGGAAGAGAATTCACTTGATTTTGTGGATTACTTCCGTTTTTTTGCGTACTTTAATAAAGCGGTTCACTTTATACCCTGTTTAAGCGGATTTCTTCACTTGAAATAGATGTTTCCCGGTACGGTCATTCTGTATTTTCGCGTGAAGTTTATTGAGATTATACCCCATACTAAGTAAAAGAATCTCCAGTTTTACTTTGGTTTTCCCACGGAGTAAAAATCTTTGAAATTCGTAATCGTTTTTCATGACTCCGAATGCTCCTTCCACCTGGATCGAACGGTTCATCCGATATAGAATCCCTGTCTCGCTTAGGATATTTTCATAGGATTCCTGGCGTTTCTCTAAAAAACTTTTAGAGACGTACAGTCGTTTATTCCCTTTTGCTTTCGTACATTTCTTTTTATAAGGGCATCCGATACAATCTTCACATTCGTAGACGGTTACTTCCGATTCATACCCGCTCTTACTTGTCTGCTTTTTCAGGAAGATCGGCTGCAGTTTCTTCCCGGCATGGCAGGTATAGGTATCTGTCCTTTCATCATAACCCATGTTCTCCCGTTTACTGATATCCTTTTTAAAACTCCTCTTTTTCCATTTCTCATACGTTTGTGGTTTGATATAGGGCTTTTGTTTCTGCTCCCTCAGATAACTGTAGCCTTCTTCGCTTTCATATCCTGAATCTGCCGTTACACTGGGATAACGGAATCCAAGTTTTTCTTCCATCCTTTTCAAGAAAGGAACAAGAGTCCAAACGTCATTGCGGTCCTGGAAAATGTCCGCTGCTACAATGTATTCGCTGTCCACCGCGATCTGTACGTTATATCCCGGTTTCAACTGGGCGTTGCGCATACGGTCATCCTTCATGTGCATGAATGTGGCATCCGGATCGGTCTTGCAGTAATTATTCCGCCCCTGAAAACTGGCGGTGTGCCAGTCGTAGATTGTCTGACGTTCCAGAAAACGCCGGAACAGTTCCAGATATTTCTGGTTACGACTTTTGCGCTTTCCTCTGCCATGGACAAAAACAGTATGCTGTTCTTCGCAGATCTGTTCCAGAAATCGGCAGATCTCCTGAAGATCCTGTGTCCTTGTGGCTTCAGTTACCTGGAAACTTTGTATGTATTCCTGATTCAAAAGCAAAACTGCCTCCTGTATTTTCTGGAACATTTTTGTTTCCCATTTCCCTACAGATTTTTTCCAGACGAAAGTATATTTGTTTGCACAGGCCTCCAGTTTTGTTCCATCAATAAAAACGGTTTCCTTCGACAGCTCGCCCGCATTTTTCAGTCTCTTTACCATTTGATAGAAGAGATCTTCACAGGCATCCGCCAGGAATCCGGTACGGAAACGTGCGATCGTGCTGTGGTCAGGTGCTTTCTGCCCGGCGAGCAGCCACATAAAGTTGATATCTCGTCTGCATGCCGTTTCGATTTTTCTGGATGAATAAATGTTCTGGGAATAAGCATAGGTCAGGATCTTGAACATGGTCTTAGGGTCTACTTCCGGATTTCTGCCTTTGGCAGAGTAAGCCTTATACAGCAAGCTGTAATCTAATTCCTCCAATTCGTGGCTCAGCAGTCGGACAGAATCATCATCAGGAACCAAACCTTCCAAATTTAATGGCAAAACCAGTTGATAAGGCTCGCCGAATTCGGTATAATTTTTATGGTATTTTTGGTTAGTAGGCATATCTAATTATACCATGGATTGCGGACTCTTCGGGGTCCGTTTTCTGTTTTCAGGCATAAAAATGGAGCCAATGCTCCATAGATGATTACTCATCTATTTTGCAACAGCCCCTCTTATTCTCTGCAAAAAAGTGGCGGGAGGGCTTCTTCCTGCATCAGTTTTTGCTCTGTGCAGTCGGAAACCCTCCCGCTTCTTCTACTTCATAATTCCAGAAATTGCCGGGGAGTGGGATTCGCCCAGCCGGAGGTGTGTGTTGCTCGAAGGCTGTATAACGGCGTCGGTCCTTGGAGCGCGTTCTCTGCGCTCCTATGTACCGTTACGCCGTTCTCCAAGCGAAAGCGTGCCTGAGAGCAATACACATCTCCGGCGGACGCCCCCACCTCTCCCCCAATATTCTAATTATCCTCCGCTCTCGCAGCGATCTCTTTCTCCTGGACATCGGACGGAGCCTGCTCATAGCGTGCAAATGTATACTCATAGGTACCGCGGCCGCCGGTCATGGAACGCAGGGTTGTGCAGTATCCGAAGAGACCTGTCATCGGGATATCTGCCTCGATCACCTGTTTTCCTCCAGCGATCGGATTCATGCCGAGCACGCGTCCGCGTCTCTTATTGAGGTCTCCCATGACATCTCCGGTATAGTCATCCGGAACCGTGACTTTGAGTGAAGCGATAGGCTCAAGGAGTACCGGAGAAGCTTCCATAAAGCCTTTCTTGAACGCCTGGCTGGTCGCCGTCTTGAACGCCATCTCCGAGGAGTCTACCGGATGGTAGGATCCGTCATACAGCGTCGCCTTCACGCCGACTACCGGATATCCTGCAAGTGGTCCCTTCACAACCGACTCCTGAAGCCCTTTTTCTACTGCCGGGAAGTAATTCTTCGGAACCGCGCCGCCCACAACACACTCTTCAAATATATAAGGAGTCTCAAGGTCTCCCGACGGCTCAAATTTCATCTTGACATGTCCGTACTGTCCGTGACCGCCGGTCTGTTTCTTATATTTCATATCCACATCAGAATTCTTCCGGATCGTCTCGCGGAATGCCACCTTCGGTGTGCTCAGCGTGATCTCCACCTTATATCTTGCCGCCAGCTTGCTCGCTGTAATCTCAAGATGCTGATCTCCCATACCATACAGGAGTGTCTGTCTGTTCTCGCTGTCGTTTACGACTTTCAGTGTCACATCCTCCGCAGTCATCCTGGCGAGCGCCTGAGATACCTTATCCTCGTCCCCTTTCTTGTTTACAGTATACTTCATATATGTATACGGAACAGAATAGTCTGTCTTTGCATAGCTGACCTGGGTCGCTTTTGTAGACAGCGTATCTCCTGTACGGGTATTCGCAAGTTTTGCGATGGCGCCAATATCTCCCGCAAACAGTTCAGAAACCTCTGACGGTTTGTTTCCGCACATGGTATACAGCTTGCCCGGTTTTTCCTCAGACTCTGTATCGGCATTGTAGAGGACGTCGTCGCCCTTGAGAACGCCCGAGCATACTTTGACAAAGGAGTACTTTCCGATGAACGGATCCACCATGGTCTTGAATACATATGCACTCTTTGCTTTTGAGAAATCATAATTTGCCTCAAAAATGTCGTTTGTCGTGCGGTTGATCCCTGCACAGGTCCTCTTATCCGGACTCGGGAAGAACCTCACGATATCAGACAGAAGGTTCGCAACGCCCTGCGCCTGAATATTGGATCCCATCGCCACCGGGACGATATCTCCATCCATAACTTCCGTACGCATCGCCGCACGGATCTCTTCAATAGAGAACTCCTCACCATTGAAGTAACGCTCCATAAATTCCTCGCTGGTCTCTGCCACAGCTTCCATAAGAGAATCTCTCAGGATCTCCAGGTTCGGTTTACAGTAGTCCGGGATCTCGCACTCTTCTCTCTGGCCAAGCCCTGTATATCTCCGTCCTGCGTTTTTGATGACATTGATATATCCGACCAGTTTCTCATTCTCACGGATCGGCTGGAAATGAGGCGCGATCTTCTTTCCGTATCTGGCAGTCAGGTCCTCTACCACCTGACGGAAACTCGCATCGTCCACGTCCATCTCAGTCACATATATCATTCTCGGAAGATTGTATTTGTCACAGAGCTCCCATGCCTTCTCTGTTCCCACCTGTACGCCCGCTTTTCCGGATACCACGATGACTGCTGCATCCGCCGCACTCACCGCTTCTTCCACTTCGCCGACAAAATCAAAATAACCCGGTGTGTCCAGTATATTGATCTTCGCTTTCTCCCACTCGATGGGGATCAGGCTCGTGCTGATCGAAAATCCGCGTTTCTGCTCCTCTTTATCAAAATCGCTCACCGTATTGGACTCTGAGACTTTCCCCATACGATTCGTAGCCCCTGATACATACAGCATCGCCTCGACAAGACTTGTCTTGCCGCTTCCGCCGTGTCCGAGCAGGACCACGTTCCTAATTTCGTCTGTTCTGTAAACCTTCATGCTGCTGCCTCCTTGTATAGTTATTGTGCACATTCTCTATCACGCTCATGATCTGCACCTCTTTTCTGGAACAGATGTGAGATGCGATCTGTCACAGACATGCACGCCATGGATATATTGTACTAAAACTTCTTGATAAATACAACTATTTTATTCATTTTTCACATAGCAGAAGCATTGATTCATTGATAAGGTAAATGAGAGCCGGTCTGCTGCCAGGGTTGTTTCATGAAAGATTTTTAAAAATATAAGAAGATTGGATTTTATCGGGGGTTATACGTGTTATACAAATACGCGTATAACTCTCGACTTTTTATTCCTGTAG
>NZ_JACJLR010000072.1 GCF_016902345.1 Mediterraneibacter glycyrrhizinilyticus
TACAACATAAGGCAAATTATGTTGCGTTTTCAGCAGACGCTGTCTAGGCCGGAAAAGAAAGGAACGGTCAGATGGCACAACGGAGAGACCTTAAAGGAGCAAGGTTCGGGAAGCTTACAGTGCTTGAAGAAATGAAAGAACGACAGTCCGGATATGTGGTATGGCGGTGCCGGTGCGACTGTGGAAAGGAGATCCTGGTAAACAGCAGACAGCTCCTGAGAGGGACGGTGGATAACTGTGGATGTATAGAAAGAATGACGGCGCGCCGCGGAAATATTGCAGAGGATCTGTCCGGACGAAAATTTGGGAGGCTTACGGTACTTGAGAGAGTGGAAAACACAAATGGGAGAACGTGCTGGCGGTGTCGATGTGAATGCGGAAAGGAAAAAATGGCGACTGCCCGGGGATTGAAGTCGGGAAAAGTGAGGAGCTGCGGATGCCTGGCGAGGGAAAAGGGAACAAACAGTATTGATCTTTCGGGAAAAGAATTCGGAAAACTGACAGCATTGTATCCGACAGAAAAAAGAAGCGGCAAGGGTTCTGTGTTCTGGCACTGCCGCTGTGACTGTGGGAACGAAACGGATGTGACGGAAGTTGATCTGGTGCATGGAAGACGCCGGAGTTGTGGATGCCTGAAAATGGAGAATCAGAAACATATTGGAGAGGGATTACATCGGATCGATGGGACCTGTGTGGAGATTCTGGAGAAGAGAAAGCACAGGAAGGACAATAAAAGTGGATTTCGAGGCGTTTTTCAGATGAAAAACGGAAAATATCGGGTAAATATCGGATTTCGGGGGAAAAAATATTATGTCGGCTGTTTTGAACGCTACGAAGAAGCGGTACAGATGAGATTAAAAATGGAACAGCTGATGCACGAGAGATTTATAGAAGCGTATCACGTCTGGAAAGAAAAGGCAGATCAGGATCCACTATGGGAGAAAGAGCATCCGTTTCAATTTGAGTTAAACTGGGAGAAAAAGGCAGGAGATGCGGAATTCGGCGCAGATTCGGGCTGTGTAAAAACAGCCGGATCAGTCTCCAAAAAGTAGCAGTTGTAAAATCCATGTAAATGGAGTATAATACTTCTAGAATTGATAGGACAGTTGACCTGGAATGTGCGATAACCCTGTAATTTTGAACCTACATTACTTTAAAAGGGATTCTTATATTTCTGTAATATGTCAGGCCTCCAAGTTGCAGTGGAAGACAGAAAAGCAGATGCGGTTGCCCACCTAGCTGTGGCTAGGAGTCAAAATACAGGACCGGCATTTTGGGTAACTACTAAAGATAAAGGCGGTCGTTTTATGCGGCCGCTTTTTCCTTATGGAAGATTATGTCAGGAAAGCAGCGGTGAGTCTGAGTATGAAAAGATCAAGGGCAGTGAAAACTGTTTTAAATATCATGAAGACGATAAGTTCCCACCATACAGGGGCATATGCGGCGCAGGCGGCGTATTTTTTTGTGCTGTCGCTGATTCCAATCGTGCTGCTCCTTCTGACTATGGTGCAGTTTACGCCTGTGACGATGAACAATGTCCTCGAGGCAGTGACTCAGGTGTTCCCTGCGACGGTAGCTCCTGTTATACGCAGCATCGTGATCCGGATCTATACGCAGTCCGGAGAGATCATTCCTGTCACAGTCATCGTAGCGCTGTGGTCTGCCGGGAAAGGGGTTCTGTCTGTCTCATCGGGATTGAACTGCATCTATGGGAACACAGAGACAAGAAATTATTTTTATGTCAGACTGAGAGCATCTCTGTATACGGTAATCTTTCTGGCGGCGATCATGCTGTCACTCGTTCTCTCCGTGTTTGGCAACAGCATCAGCGTGATGCTTTATGAACATCTCCCGTTTCTGAACCGGGTCGTTGATTTTGTGATCCGGATCAGAACCTTTGTATCGCTTATTGTACTTACGCTGTTCTGGGATCTGGTATATAAGTTTCTGCCAAACCGAAGTAACATGCGAAAGACAACGCTTCGGAAACAGCTTCCGGGAGCTTTGTTTACCGCGTGCGGCTGGCTGCTGATCTCGTTTGTCTTTTCTGTTTATCTTGATATTTTTACAGGGTTTTCGGATCTGTACGGGAGTTTTACCACCATTGTGCTCATCATGCTGTGGCTGTATGGCTGTATGTACATCATCCTGCTCGGAGGTGAGGTGAACGCACTGCTGGAGGGGTTCCGCGGGGAGAGAAAAAACATGAAAGCAGAAGAGCAAAATAAAAATTTACCCGGCTGAGTGCATGGTCTTTATTGACAAAAAATCTATTCTATGCAATAATTACATGGATTTAGACTGTGAACATACGTGAGTAAAGAAGATACAGCGGTCCAGAGACGGAGTGCCACCGGCTGAAAGCATTCCGCGCGAACCTTTTTGAAGTTTCAGTATGGGAGTCTTCCGGCGAAAAGCATCTGCTTTTGTCTGCGTGCGTTAAGCCGGATGTTCGTGTAGCAATGATCATACACAAAGAGAGTGCAGAGCGGGAAAGAAGCGCTCTGAAATAGGGTGGTACCGCGATCAACATCGTCCCTTGTCAAAATGACAGGAGACGATTTTTTTGTTTTGCAGAAAGATCCTTAGGGATCATCCGTGAACAAAAACTCTCCGGCAGGAGCCTGAAAGAGCATCTGATCTGCGGAGAGGAGCGCCAAAGAAGGACCAAAGCCTTCGGCAGGCGGCTGCCTTAAATGAGAAAGGAGAAGCGTAATGAAAGATAAAATCAACGGCATTTTATCAGAAGCAAAAAACAAGATTTCTGAAGCGGCGAGCGAGGGCGAGCTGCAGAATGTGAAGAGCGCGTATATCGGGAAGCAGGGGGCTCTGAGTCTTCTGATGAAAGAGATCCCGACACTGGATGTGGCTCTTCGCCCTGAGATGGGAAAACTTCTGAACCAGGCAAAAAATGAGGTCAAGGAACTGATCGACGAGAAGAGAGTGGAGCTGAAGCTGAAAGCTTCGGAAGTATCTCCTGACTTCGACTGTTCTGTTCCGGGGATCCTGCCGTCCGGAGGCGGGCTTCACCCGATCACACAGATGTGTTATGACCTGAACGATGCATTCCGTTCGATGGGATTTGAGATCTTCGAGGAGGACGAGATCACAAGTGAGATGTACGCTTTTGATAAACTGAACTTCCCGCCGAACCATCCGGCCCGTGAGAGCATGGATACTTATTGGGTGGAAGGACATGACAGCGGAAGCACGAACGAAAAGCTCTGCCTTCGTCCTCATCTGACAGGCGGGAGTGTCCGTTATATGCAGACACACAAACCTCCGTACCGTTTCGTGTATCCGGGACGTGTCTACAGGAACGAGACCACGGACGCTCATCATGAGAGAGCATTCTTCCAGTACGAAGCCCTTATCGTGGACAAGGACATCACATTTACATCAGGTAAAGTCATGATCAACAGTATCCTGAGCAAAGTATTCGGGACGGATGTGCCGGTGAGGATGCGCTCCGGTTTCTTCCCCTTCGTGGAGCCGGGATTTGAGATCGATATGCAGTGCCAGGTATGTGGCGGAAAAGGCTGCAGCGTCTGCAAGCATGTGGGCTGGATCGAAGTGATGCCGGGCGGTTCTCCGCACCCGAATGTGCTGAGGGCAGCCGGTCTGGATCCGGATGAGTACACAGGATTCTATGTAAACATCGGTCTGGACAGACTTGTTATGATGCGTTACGGCGTGGACGATGTGAGACTGTTCCACAGTGCTGACTTAAGATTCCTGAAACAGTTTAGATAAGGAGAGGAAAAATGAAGTTATCATTATCATGGATCAAGGATTATGTGAATATCCCGGAGGATGCGGACCTGAAAAAACTGGCGTATGACCTGACCATGTCCACGGTGGAAGTGGAGGATGTGGAAGAACTCGCACGCCGGTTTGACAATATGGTCGTGGGTGTGATCGAGAAGATCGAGCCCCATCCCAATGCAGATAAATTAAGAGTGTGCAAAGTAGATATCGGGGGCGGTGAGATCAAAGACATCGTCTGCGGCGGCATCAACCTGAAAGAGGGGATGCGCGTGGCTGTGTCCTGCCCGGGCGCGGTCGTCCGCTGGCACGGGGAAGGCGAGCCGGTAGTGATCAAGAACTCCAAACTCCGCGGAGTGGAGTCATACGGTATGATCTGTGCTTCCGATGAGATCGGGCTGGGAGAGCTGTTCGCGGCAGAGCAGGAGGCGGAGATCCTGGACCTGTCAGCTTTCGAGGTGCCGGCAGGTACTTCCCTTGCTGATGCGCTGGATATGAATGATATCCTTCTGGAGATCGACAATAAATCAATGACAAACAGACCGGATCTCTGGGGACACTACGGCATCGCACGTGAGATCGCAGCGCTCTATGACCTGCCGCTGAAAGAGATCAGGCCTTTCGAGACAGATGTTCAGTCTGATTTCCGGGTTGAGATCGACGCGCCTGACAGATGTACGAGATACATCGGCGTTGAGATGTCCGGTGTGAGCGTGAAGCCTTCACCGTACAAAATGCAGAACAGGATCTGGAAAGCCGGCATGCGTCCGATCAATGCGCTCGTGGATATCACAAACTACGTCATGCTCGCAGTCGGAAACCCGACCCATGCTTTTGATGCGGACAACATCACGGACCACATTGTCGTAAGACATGCGTCTGAGGGAGAAAAACTGCTTCTCTTAAACGACAACGAACTGTCTCTCTGTGAGGACGACCTTGTGATCACAGACTCTGAGGGGCCGGTTGCCCTTGCAGGAGTCATGGGCGGGGCGAAAGACTCCATCCTTCCGAAGACAGAGCGGGTGATCCTGGAGGTTGCCAACTTTGACGCTGCGGGGATCCGCCGCACGGCTCTGCGCTATGATACGCGTACAGAGGCGTCCTCAAGATATGAGAAAGCCATCGATCCGGAGAGATGTGAACAGGCTCTTGCCCTTTCCATGCAGTATTTCCAGGAACTCTATCCGGAACTGAAGGTGACAGGATACTGCGATAACTATGTGAAGAAACTTGAGAGAGCGCAGATCGATGTCAGCCTGACATGGCTTGAGAAGAGACTTGGAAAACATCTGACAAACGACGAGATCCAGGGCAAGCTTGAGAAGCTTGGGTTCGAGGTACAGATCGACGGCGACAACATGCATGTGACCGCGCCTACATGGCGTTCTACAGGCGATATCTCCATCAAGGACGACGTGATGGAAGAAGTTGCCAGAATGTACGGATATGACAATTTCGACGCCACGGCGTTCACCACTTCCTTTACAGGAGCGATCAACCAGAAGGATAAGAGCCTTGTCAGAAATATCAAGGAATACCTTGCGATCCGCTGCGGTATGCAGGAAGTGTATACCTATCCGTGGATGAACGATGTGTTCGTGAACGCGGTCCTTCAGAACACGGACGGGATCCTGAGGCTTTCCACTCCGCCGGCACCGGATCTGGGATATATCCGCTCATCCCTGCTTCCGAACCTGTGCGAGGCAGTTGTGAAAAATGAGCGTTATTTCAACGATTTCTCTATCTTTGAGGAAGCGCAGGTATTCTTTGACAAAAACTATACTTCCGTATACGACGAGACAGAATCTCTTCCGGAGCAGCGCAGACATATCGGAGCGGCCTTCGCGAGCAGCGTGAAAGACATCAATACCCTTTTCAGAGAGGCAAAAGGTGTCCTTGAGTATATGCCGCGCTACACACATATGGAAGCCTATGAGTTCAGAAAAGAAGAAAAACCGGTATGGGCTGACAACGTTGTATGGCTCAACATCTATCTCGGTGATGAGAAGATCGGTGATATGGGACTTGTGGCGAAGAAAGTTTCCATGGAGTGCGGGATCAAGAACCTTTCCGTCATGCTGTTCGAGCTGGATACGACAAAGCTGAGACCGCTGAAATCCAGAACGAACAAATTTGCGCATCTTGCCGAGTACCCGGAGACAGATTATGATATCTCCATGCTCTTTGACGCAGGCGCGGTATGGCATGATATCTATGATGCGATCATGGGCAAGAAGAAAGCCAGCGCGCTGCTCAAGGATGCGTCCTTCGTGGATGAATACAGAGGAAAACAGATCCCGGCGGGCAAGAAGTCTGTGACCATCAGACTGACCATCGGATCTGACGAGAAGACTCTGACCTCCCAGGAGATCGAGAGCGCCGCAAACCAGGTGATGAAAAAGCTTGGCAAGAAGATGAACGCGGAGCTCAGAACACAGTAAAACAGAAATAAAGTTAAGGCGGGCCTTGTGTGGAATGCATACAGGGCCCGCTTGTTGAAGGGGATAGGTTTGAAAATATGAAGACAAGTGATTTTTATTATGATCTGCCTCAGGAACTGATCGCCCAGGATCCCCTGGAAGACCGCTCTTCCTCCCGGCTCATGGTCCTTGACAAAGAGACGGGAAAGACGGAGCATCACGTATTCCGGGAGATCGTGGATTATTTAACTCCGGGGGACTGCCTTGTCATCAATGACACAAAGGTGATCCCGGCACGGCTGATCGGCGCGAAGGAAGAGACCGGCGCAAAGATCGAGGTGCTGCTCCTGAAGCGGGGGGCGAATGACGTCTGGGAGACGCTGGTAAAACCGGGACGCAAGGCAAAGCCCGGGACGAGGATCAGCTTTGGGGACGGACTGCTCGTAGGAGAAGTTGTTGATATCGTGGATGAGGGAAACCGCCTGATCCATTTTGAGTATGAGGGTATCTTTGAGGAGATCCTGGACCAGCTGGGACAGATGCCTCTCCCGCCTTATATCACACACCAGCTCAAGGACAAGGACAGGTATAACACAGTGTATGCGGAGCATTCCGGCTCGGCTGCGGCGCCCACTGCGGGCCTCCACTTTACGCCGGAACTGTTAAAGGAGATCCAGGAGAAGGGGATTGACATTGCCAGAGTGACGCTCCACGTGGGACTGGGGACATTCCGTCCTGTCAAGGTGGACGATGTGGAAAACCATCATATGCACTCGGAGTTCTATATGATCGATGAGGAGGCCGCGGAGAAGATCAACCGTGCGAAAGAGAACGGAAAACGGGTGATCTGTGTCGGGACGACAAGCTGCCGCACTGTGGAATCGGCGGCGGATGAGAACGGAAGACTGAAAGCCTGCAGCGGCTGGACAGAGATCTTCATCTATCCGGGTTACCGGTTTAAGATCCTGGATGCGCTGATCACCAATTTCCATCTTCCGGAGTCCACGCTCATTATGCTGGTGTCTGCCCTGGCGGGAAAAGAGCATGTCCTTGCAGCTTATGAGGAAGCGGTAAGGGAGAGATACAGGTTCTTCAGCTTTGGAGATGCGATGCTCATCATCTGAGCGCAGATGCAGCGGAGTGAAAGAGAAGCAGAAGTGCTGCCCTGCTGAAAACTTGGAGGTTTATACTCTGAAACAAATGGAAAATTCTCAGGAAAGCTTTTTTCGGATATACTGAACGTGTAACAGGATAGGACACAATATCAGGATGATCTGAAAAAGGAGCAATGATAAAGATGAAAGCAAAGAAGTTATTTTCCATGGTCTTAGCGGGCGCGGCAGCGGTCAGCCTTCTGGCGGGATGCAGTTCCGATACGGGAAGCACGGAGAACGGAGCGGAAGCGACTGCGCAGAGTGAAGCGCAGGATACGCAGAGCGATGCGGATGGAGCACAGGACACGTCCGTTGATGTGGAGACAGATGACGGGGCAGACGAGGCTTCTGCTTCCGGAAATGTGCTGGTCGTCTATTATTCTGCGACAGGAAATACAGAAGAGGCAGCGAACATGATCGCCGATGCGACAGGGGGCGACCTCTTCGATCTGGAGCCTGTGGAGCCTTATACAGATGATGATTTGAATTACAGTGATGAGAACAGCTGTGTATCTCAGGAATATGCGGATGAGAGCCTGAGAGATGTGGAGCTGGTCTCTACGACTGTGGAAGGGTTTGAAGAGTATGATACTGTTTTTATAGGCTATCCGATCTGGTGGCAGGTAGCTGCATGGACGGTGGACAGCTTTGTGGAAAATAATGATTTCACAGGAAAGACTGTGATCATATTGAGAACAGAATATTTAGAAATGTGGGCAGGGTGTATGGCATCCTGCTTTTTAAGTGCCAAAAGTTATTTTACTTATTGTGAGGAACAACAACTATGCTGATATTCTGATAGATATCGCTATGATTCTATGATATACTATGTGGCAAAAGAATCCAAGAATGCAAAGGACAAAGGATGTCTCTTTTGTGGGCATGATAATATCAAGAAAGCAGAAATCGTTTATTATATATTGGGAGGCAGATACCATGCCATTATTTGACAACAAAAATAGAATCTTACAGATTGAAACACAAAAAGAGGAAATTTTTAAGCTTATGGAAAATCTGCTGATCAGTCAGCCGTTTACCGAAGATTTTGCCAAGAGGTTTTCATGGAGCACAAATGCGATCGAGGGGAATACACTGTCGCTGGAAGAAACGATCGCAGTGATCGATTACGATGAAGTAAGATCGAATCATACCTATTCAGAATATACGGACGCCAAAAATGCATACTATGCAATTCGGAAAATGCTGATTCCTTTTGCGAAGACAGTTATTGATGAAGAGTGGATCCGGAAGGCGAATGGCTATATCAGACATATGCAGGGAGAGTATAGAGATACCACGGTTTATATTGGAAATCTGT
This sequence comes from Mediterraneibacter glycyrrhizinilyticus, assembly GCF_016902345.1. Lineage (GTDB taxonomy): Bacteria > Bacillota > Clostridia > Lachnospirales > Lachnospiraceae > Mediterraneibacter > Mediterraneibacter glycyrrhizinilyticus_A. The sequence continues at coordinate 8,661 of NZ_JACJLR010000072.1, forward strand.
CGGAAGCTGTATACTATCCGCCAGATCCGCAGGATATTCCGGAACTTATGAAAAACTGGATCAGGGAAACAAATATAGAAGCGGTGACAGTGAAAGAGATTTTTGAAAAAATTGCAGCCAATCATGTCCGGTTTGAACGGATCCATCCTTTTTCAGATGGAAACGGAAGAACCGGGAGGATGATCATTAATCAGCAACTGATCAATAACGGGTTGCTGCCTATCTCAATCCAGCCGACTGGAAAGTACAGAGAAGCATTCAGAAGATATGATAAAAGAGAAGATCTTTCAGAAATGGTCTATGTTTTGTTGAGAAGCGAACTGGAATCTTTTGACAGAGTCCGCAGCCTGGCTTTGAAACTTTCCAAAGATCGGGAGAAACAGAAAAAGGAAATGAAACATATTCAAAACAGATAGAATCGATATTCTGTAAAAGCAATTGAATAAAGTAATCTGTGAAATATAAGTTACGCGATAGAATAAGAATCGCAGAAAAGTGGGGACGTATCGGAAAGCGGATACGTTCTTTTCTATGTGCAGAAGAAAGAGTATGGTGAGAAGATTTTATACAGCAGGATCTGTAACAGAAGGCCATCCGGACAAAGTGTAACCCAATCGTGGACATTATACTGGATGTCCTTTATGACGATGGCCTCCACCTGTCCGGCCTCGACTTCCTCCATCATCGCCAGAAAGCCGGGGCGGTCAAAACGGGTTCCTGCTACGCCGTCATCGGTGAAGTGGGTGGGGGTCGGCAACCCATTCCGGCGGGCAAAATCCTCCAACATCTTTTTCTGGAAAGAGATTTGTCAAGGGGCTGTCGGTTAATACCGATTTTTAATCCCTGACATGCAGGGAAGAGGCAATCCCAGAGAATTCGGGCTTTTTTAAGCCCCTAATTCTCCAGTGGATTGTCTCTT
>NZ_JACJLR010000073.1 GCF_016902345.1 Mediterraneibacter glycyrrhizinilyticus
TGGGGCGGATAACCGCCCCATCAAAGGGAACATTCCATGACAGATATCCTGGCAATTTCATGTCAGCATGACAGAGCGGGATCATGACATCCCAGGAGAGCATTAACACTCTGTGATTTGATAAATCTTCCGGAAGGACCAGTATATATAGTGAGTACTAATCTATACAGCATATTATGGCTGCTCTTGTACAGATATAGTACGAATCATAGTAGAAAGAAAAAGTTAAAGGGACTTGTGAATACGAGAGAATTACGCCCTATAGAATGGATTCGCTGCTGTTTGATCGTATTAGGAGGTTCTCTAGCTTTTAGCTTATTTACAGAATGGATCATAGATGTCATCAATCTTTTATTTGGAAAACAAGTTATAACATCTGACTCTGTAGGAGATCTTATAGAAAATATCCCGGTATACTGGCTGATTTTATGCGTGGTGATTATTGCGCCTATTATAGAAGAGATACTATTTAGACAGCTTCTTTTGGAAAATCTTCTCCCATATGGAACGTGTAAAGCTGTGCTTTTGAGCGGTGTGTTATTTGGAGTTATGCACTTGAATGCAGAACAATCACTCTATTCGATATTTGTAGGAAGCATCTTCGGTGCAGTTGTAGTAAGAACAGGAAAAGTGAAATATGCAATTTATTTGCATATGATGACAAATTTATTTGGTGGGGTTATTTTTCCAAGATTACCTGTAGAAAGAACCGTAATGATCAGCATTGCGTTGGTATTGGGAGGACTAGTTTCAGCAGGAATTGAAATTAACAAATACATTCGCAAAAAATACAGGTTTAATACATGTCAGGAGCAGGAATAATACCTGGTTGTAAACGGGGGTGAAGAAAATGAATATTGATCCAAGGCGCAAAAAAAAGCTGGTTTCTGCATTGGTAGGAATTATAGCAATAATAATCCTGATAGCTGTCTGGGATAAATGGAATGAAATCTGGTATCATTTGGGAGAAAATATTTACAATCTTATCCATAAATAAAGCAGATGGGAATGATGATTAATGAAAGTATTTATAAAAAAGAATAGGGATATTATTATATCATTAGTATTGCTGGCAGCAGGTTTTGTTATAGGGATAGGGCTTGGCATATATTTGTTCTTCTAAGATTGAGGTGATTCTGATGCATTTTAGGAAGAACCCATCAGCAGGGAAGCCAGAGCGTCAAGGGCAAGGCGTCCCGGTGATAATAAGGAAATTGATTCCAAGTATATACGGAACAGGACCTGTAGCATCTTGCCTTTGCAGAAGCCTTTGCTGGCAGACATCACGTTCGTGTACAGGAGCATTGCACTGCAATTGACTGGGCAAACGAGATAAAATATCTTATATTTATAGTTATAAGGATGATTGATGAAAGTATTGGAGAAAAGGGAAAGTAAATTACTCTCGCTGGTAATGATAGTTTTTTTGATTAGTGTTCATATGTTTGTCGCGTTTATGCTGAACTATTATCATTATTCTGATCAAACTTGTTCCGGGAGCAGGTCAATTGTTCATTTCCATCCCGAAATCAATGAAGCCGGAAGTTTTTTAAATCTGAAATTTGGTATAACCTATAGTGTACCTGTTTTTATTTTAATTACAGTGTTAGGTGTTTTTGCCGGAAGATTGTTTTTGGCATATGTGCTTTTTCTGAGAGAAGTGTATTCTACAGTAATATGTGTGATTATTTCCCCGGTTTTTTTCATAAGCGGATGTATGGGAAGATTTCTGGAGCGATTGATCTGGGGGTATACTTTTGACTTTATTGCTGTAAGAAATATAGGTATATTAGACGTATGTGATTTGTATTTGAGCATAGGATGTATTGCTTTAGTGATTACGGCTATTTATTTTCAAGTGTGTGAAAATAACCAAACACGAAAAATGAATCGAAGTGAAAGAAGAAGGTTTCTTAAAGAAATAAATAAAAAGTTTTGGGAAGATTTTTGCAAATGTCAACCACTTTTTAAAAAGGACGCTGATTATGCTTCTATAGAAGAGGGAGATGCAAAATAATGAATTTCAAAAAATTTTTAATATATATATTTATAGGCGGGGTAATGCTAGGGGCTATTGGAGCCTTGTTCTATTTTATTTCTATAAAATAATGAAGAAGACATAAGGTTTTGGTTTTATGATCCTATTGTCGCCTTTCGCAGAAAGGTGGTTTATAAAATGAAAAAATGTATTTTGGTATGGCAAATCCCAGTAATAGAGGGAGAATCCTATAATCCAATTATGTATGCTATTTACATACGGAAAGCCAAAAAATTTGTAAGAGTATTAAATGAATTCGAGGAGTAATGAAGATCTGTACTTAAGGAGGGGGATTTTTTGACGGGCAGATTATTTGTAACAATCGTTAAATATGCATTGCTGTTTGCGGGATTATATATTTGTTCGGGTATTACTTTGCATATATTTATTCAATTTGGATTAACATATGAAAAATTTCAGGATACCATCTTTAATAGTGCGTTGTTTTCTTTTTGGGCTTTGGTATCAATAAAATATTTTGTGAAGAGAAAGCAGAAGCAACAACTGGATGAATATCATATGGAACAGAAAGAAAATACATATCATTGATCTGATGGAAAGAAGAGGAGGCGATTTTATGCAAATCGGAGGAAGGCATATTTTATTATTTGTTACGGTATTATCGTTTATAGCATTCGTCGGATTGGTGATCTGGAAGGTTGCATTCGATGGGAATGTGGCTGATGAAGTCCTGTGGATCATTGGCGTCCTGGAGATCATCTTGGTTATGATTCATGTCCTTTTAAGGAGAAAGTCGGATGACTAGCGGGCAGAGAGGAAGATAAAGCTTGAATATAATTAAGTTTTTCATAAAAAACATTTTTTTAATTATGTCTGGGATACTTATATTTTGTATAATTGATCAGATTTACATGATGATAAAATATAAAAATATAACCATAGAGACGCTTTTTTTGACGTTATGCCTGGCGGGAATAAATGTTTATTTTGGGGTGTCCCAAATTAAAAAAAAGTAAATATTTGATCGCACCTGCTGTGTCAGCAAAGGACTTCTCTTGACATTTCCTGTTCTGAAAAATATAATAATCTTACAAATGTAATATTAAGGAGCAGAAAATGAAGAAAAGAGTGATCGTGTCCGTATTGATAACGGTCCTGCTCTGCGGCTGTGTTCCGGATGGGGAAGAGAAGAGCGGATACGCGTACAGTGAGGATAAGTCTGCTGCTGAAAGTGCAGGGACGTCTGATGAGAGCGGTACGCTGGACGAGTCGGTACAGCTTGCGGAAGGGTATCTTGAGATTTACAACGAAGCTGCGGCGGGAGATTCGCTGGACAGTCTGGAGACCATCGGAAGGATCATGGAGGCGCTGGGAGAATCCGGGTATCCGGTGGTGGATACGGGGAACCAGATCGATATGATCCATCCGGAAGTGATCCGGGAGTTTGCTGCTGCGGTGGAAAAGGGAGATGCTGCAAAGACAGTCCTGCTCCTTGTGACAGACGACGGCGGATTTGTCCGGTACGATCTGGCTGCGGAGAAGGGGACAGTACAGGTGGATCGGAGCCGGCTGGACTGGGAAGAGGGACAGCCCTGCGCCGAAAAAGTGGATTCTTTTGAGGCCAATACCTGGAAGCTGGATGAAGAGAGCGGGTACATCTATATCGAGAAGGAACAGCCTGCGGGTTATGACGGCCCGATCGGATACACGGCAATCCGGGTAGAACCGCTGGATGAAAAACTGAGAGAGCTGAACCGGAGATATATCCTTCCGGCGGGGTACCGGCATACGAATCTCTTCCTGACAGACTGGGATGCGGAAAATTATGGCGATTTGGATTTTTACGATCTGTTTGAAGTGTTTTACAGTTCGGAATATGGGAAAGCGATCCCCTATGAATCAGATTTCGAGAAAAGGACGTATGAGGTTCCGGCAGAAGAATTTGAGAATGTGATCACAGAGTTTATCAATATTGATACAGAAACGCTGAGATCTTATACCTTTTATGATAGCGACAGTTCTGCGTACATTTATTATACCCGCTGCCGTGAGGACTGGGGGTATCCCTGCTTTGTCACGCCGGAGGTCAGGGAATATGAAGAGATGGATGACGGGACGATCCGACTGCTGGTCCGCTCTGTATCTCAGAAGGATGATCCGGAAGAAACGTTTTCTCACGAGGTGACAGTCAGGCCGCTTTCAGACGGTGGGTATCAGTATGTCTCAAACCATATCCTTTCGGAGGAGGAAGAACGGGATCTTAGCTGGTACGCGGAAAGGATGACGGTCCGGGAATGGGAGGAAGAGTATGGCGGGGCGTGAAGCCCGGATATCAGAGAATACGCATTGGAATATGCGGGGATAATTGAGAAAAAATGGAGATTGAGGCACCGATAAATTAAGACGAAAAAGTTGACTGTGACGAACCATCGGGGTATTATAAGTGTGTACATAAAAATGTATCTGCTTAGGCAGAAACTGAAGATATTTAAGAAAGATCTTTTCGAAAAGGAGGAACTGAAGAACTATGGATTACGGAAAAGAATCTTTAAAAATGCACTATGACCTGAAAGGTAAGATCGAGGTCAAAGCCAGAGCGGCAGTGGACTCAAAAGAGGCTTTAAGCCTTGCTTATACGCCCGGAGTTGCAACACCATGTCTGGAGATACAGAAGGATGTCAGCAAGAGCTACGATCTGACAAGACGCTGGAATACAGTTGCGGTCATCACAGACGGAACGGCAGTCCTTGGTCTGGGAGATATCGGGCCGGAGGCAGGAATGCCGGTCATGGAAGGAAAATGCGTGCTCTTCAAGGAGTTCGGCGATGTGGACGCGATTCCTCTCTGTGTGCGTTCGAAAGATGTCGATGAGATCGTAAAAGCAGTCAGCCTGTTCGCGGGAAGTTTCGGAGGGATCAATCTGGAGGATATTTCTGCTCCCAGATGTTTTGAGATCGAGAAGAGGTTAAAAGAGTGTTGTGATATCCCGATCTTCCACGATGATCAGCACGGTACAGCGGTCATTACGCTGGCAGGCCTGATCAACGCGCTGAAACTGGTCGGCAAGAAGATCGAGGATGTGAAGATCGTGACGTCCGGAGCAGGGGCAGCAGGTATCGCCATCATCAGACTTCTGATGTCCATGGGACTGAAGAATGTCATCATGACAGACAGGAAAGGCGCGATCTATGAGGGCAGAGAAGGCCTGAACCCGATCAAGGAAGAGATGGCGAAGATCACGAACTTCAACCATGAGAAAGGAACACTTGCTGAGGTGATCAAGGGTGCGGATGTATTTATCGGTGTTTCCGCGCCGGGTACACTGACCGGAGATATGGTTCGTACGATGGCAGACAAGCCGATCATTTTTGCATGTGCGAACCCGACGCCGGAGATCTTCCCGGAGGAGGCGAAGGCAGCAGGCGCAGCAGTTGTTTCCACAGGGCGTTCCGATTACCCGAACCAGGTGAACAATGTTCTCTGCTTCCCGGGAATCTTCCGCGGAGCTTTGGATGTGCGCGCAACGGATATCAACGACGAGATGAAAGTCGCAGCGGCTTATGCGATCGCAGGGCTGGTAAGCGATGAAGAGCTGAATGCAGATTACATTCTGCCGGCAGCATTCGATCCGCGTGTGAAGGACGCTGTGGCAAAAGCTACCGCAGAGGCTGCGATCAAGAGCGGTGTGGCAAGGGTCTAAATGATCCGAATGCTGTCAGGGCCGGATGGGTGACGTTCGATAAAAATGGCTGATACGAGCTGTGATGAGATGAAATCAGATATGCAGAAAGGCGGAATGTTTATCATGAACAAAGAAGTACTGGACTATGTTGTTGAGAAGACAAACGATCTGATCAATGCTGCTTCCTGCAGCCAGGAGGCGAAGGACGCCGCAAAGGCATGGCTGGACGCGGTTGGGACGGACAAAGAGGCCGAGGCGACGAAAGCATATATTGCGGAGCTTGAGCAGGATATCATGCCGATCGACGGTCTGATCGCATTTGCAGAATCAGATATGGGAGCGCAGGTATTCGGCGCAGAAAAGGCGAAGGGCGTTGCGGCTCATGCGAAAGAGATCAAGGCTGCCGGCGCGAAATACTGCGACTGCCCGGCGTGCGCGGCGGTGGAAGCGATCCTGGAGAAAAAGGATCAGATGGTATAGCGGCATAGAGCGTGGAATGCCCCGCAGTAAAGCAGAGAGGACTGTCAGGACAAGAGTTCTGGCGGTCCTTTTTCTGTATTGGTGAGGGAAAACCGGTTGAAATGCTCCTGAATTTGGTTATAATATTGTTTGTAGCAAAGACAAGATTCGACATTTTATACAGGAGAGGATTCACATATGATAACAGTAAAAGAATACCGGGGACACATCCGAAACTGGGAGGAGCTCTGCGAGCGCCTGGAGCTTCCGCTGGACCTGTCAAGAAAGGAGCGGGAGGAGAAGATCCTCGTTAAAGCTTATGAGACATGGGGATATGAGATGGCGGACCATATGCACGGAATGTTTGCGTTTGCGCTGTGGGACGATGAGGAGAGGAAGCTGTTCTGTTTGAGGGACCACTTTGGAACGAAACCGTTCTATTATTATGAGACGGCGGACGGGAAACTCCTTTACGGGACCATGATTCGTCAGATCATGGAGCAGCCGGGGTTCAAAAAAGAACTGAATGAGGAGATGCTGCAGATCTACCTGAGCCTGACTTATGTGGCGGGAGAGAATACATTTTTCCGTGGGCTGAAAAAACTGATGCCGGGACACTATCTGATCTGGCAGAACGGGAAACTTAAGATCGAGAGGTACTGGACCCCCACGTTCCATCCGGACGAGAGCAGGACGCTGGAAGAGTGGGCGGACGAGATCCATACGACCATACAGGAGATCATGCCGGAGGTAAAGACAGACGATGAGACAGCGGAATCCTTCCTGTCAGGCGGCGTGGACTCTTCCTATGTGCTGGCAATGTCAGATGTGGAGATGACGGATTCCTGCGGGTACGAGGAGGCGCGCTTTGACGAGTCCGGTCTGGCGAAGCAGACGGCGGATATCCTGGGACGCAAGAATTCCAGATGCCTGATCACACCGGAGGAGTATTTCGAGATCGTTCCGTATGTGATGTACAACATGGAGCAGCCGCTGGGCGATGCGTCTGCGATCGCCTTTACCATTGCCTGCAACGCGACGGCAGAGCACACGAAACTGTGCTACTCCGGAGAGGGCGCGGACGAGTTCTTCGGCGGATACAACATGTACCGCAACGCGGAGCGCTATGGGGATAACCTCAAGACCTTCTATGTGGGCAACACGAACATCATGAAGGAGGATGAGAAAAAGAAGATCCTTAAGAAATACGATCCGGATGTGCTGCCGATCGAGCTGGTACAGCACATTTATGAGGAGACAGAGGGACTTGACCCGCTGACAAAGATGTCGGATGTGGATATCCAGATCTGGCTGGAAGGGGATATCTACCTGAACGTGGACAAGATGAGCACAGCTGCCGGGCTTGAGATCCGTATGCCGCTGACAGACAGAAGGATCTTTGATATCGCATCCAGGATGCCTGCAAGGTTCAAGGTCAACGAGGAGCAGAACAAGGTGGCTTTCCGTACGGCGGCGGCGAAGGTCCTGCCGGATGAGATCGCGTTCCGAAAGAAACTGGGCTTCATCGTACCGATCCGTATCTGGATGGCGGACGAGAGATACAATGGAGATGTGCGCAGGCTCTTCCACAGCGATATCGCGGAGAAGTTCTTCAATGTGGATGAGATCAACGCGATCTTTGACGAGTATGTGGGAGGAAACTCGGACAACTGGAGAAAAGTGTGGACGATCTATACCTTCCTTGTATGGTATGAGGAATATTTCGTAAAAAGATAAGAGAAACGAGAAAGGACCGGAACGCCCGGTCCTTTTTGCGGCAGAGAACGGTTCGGATAAGGACAGAGGGAGTAAGAGGAATGGAAGAGGAAAATCAACAGAAGCTGTTTGACAACCGGAAGCTGGCGGCGCTTTTGATTCCGCTGGCTGTGGACCAGCTTTTGAATTCGTTTATGGGGACTGTGGATACGCTGGTGGTGAGCAATCTGGGGTCGGCGGCCATCTCGGCGGTGTCTCTGGTGGATTCGATCAATATCCTGATCGTGCAGGCGTTTTTTGCGCTGGCGACAGGGGGAACAGTGGTCTGCTCCCACTATCTGGGATGCAGGCGTGAGGGGCATGCGAAAGAGGCGGCGAGACAGCTCGTGTTCATTACATTTATGATGTCATTGGTCATAGGGGTGCTGTGCATTGTTTTTAACGGACAGATCCTGTCGATGATCTTCGGCGAGGTGGAAGATGCAGTCATGGAAAATGCGAAGCAGTATTTCTTCTTCTCTGCCATATCCTATCCGTTTATTGCCCTGTATGACGACGGCTCCAGTATTCTGCGGGCGCAGGAGAACAGCCGGCTGCCAATGATGATCTCGGTGGCTTCAAATCTTGTCAATCTGGTGCTGAACCTGTTGTTCGTCTGGGGCCTGGGATTCGGTGTGGCAGGTTCTGCCTGCGCCACCCTTCTGGCAAGGATTTTCGCCATGACTGTAGTAATGTATAAACTGAGGGATCCGCGGCTGACGGTATCTCTTACTCAGTATCATTCTATCCGCCCGGACTGGGGCGAGATCAGGAGGATCCTGCGGATTGGGATCCCGTCCGGAGTGGAGAACAGTATGTTCCAGTTCGGGAAGCTGGCGATCCAGTCCACTGTGTCTCTGATGGGAACTGCTGCGATCGCGGCACAGGGGATCGCAAGCATCGTGGAGAACCTGAACGGGATCCTGGGAATCGGTGTGGGAATTGGTCTGATGACCGTGGTTGGTGAGACTCTGGGAGCAGGGCGAAGGGAAGAAGCGGTGTACTATGTAAAGAAGCTGTGCATCATTTCTGAATTTGTCATCATCGCCTCCTGTATCGTCATGTTCATCCTGGTACATCCGATCGTGTACTTTGGCGGGATGGAGCCGGAGAGCGTGGAGCTGTGTCTCCACATGGTGACCTGGATCACGATCGTGAAACCGGTGGTGTGGGTGATGTCGTTTATTCCGGCATATGGCTTCCGGGCGGCGGGAGACGTAAAATTTACGATGACAGTCTCCGTCGTTTCCATGTGGCTGTGCCGGGTGACGCTGACCATCGTCCTTGCGCGGGTGTTTGGTATGGGACCGATGGCGGTGTGGATCGGCATGTTCACTGACTGGACTGTACGGGGAGCTGTCTATACACTGCGGTTTAGAAGCAGGAAATGGCTGGGGCACAAGGTGATATGAATCCAGATCGGGGGGGCTGTCGGGAAATAGATAGTCCAAATCAGGGGTAGATGTGACTCATACGAGTCACATCTGCCCCCGAAATTTATCCTATAAAAAGAAAAAAGATGGCTAACGACAA
>NZ_JACJLR010000074.1 GCF_016902345.1 Mediterraneibacter glycyrrhizinilyticus
TGCCGGTTTAACCATAAAAAATCTTATCCTTGTTCCTGCACTTACATCCTGATTTACTGATACCGAAATTTTGCCATTTTGCGTAGAAAATCATTTATAAGTGGCCTAACGGAATAGTCTAAAAATCTGAGATGAAAGCAGTTCTTGCAAACGATGACTTTACAGAAGTTGCAAAGATCGTGCTTGAAGGCGTCGGTGGAAAAGATAATGTAACATCCGTCGATAACTGTATTACACGACTTCGCCTTGAGATCAAGGATTACACAAAGGTCGATGAGAAAAAGATCAAATCTGCGGGAGTTGCAGGTGTGATCCGTTCGGGCAAGAATTCCGTACAGGTTATTGTTGGCACTAAAGTACAGTTCGTTGCAGATGAATTCAAGAAACTCTGCAAATAAATCAAAATAAACATATAATCCCTTTTTTCGATTGGGGACGTAGTAAAACCTGATTTTACTACGTCCCCAATCCAGTTTCAGGGTGTCCCAAAGTGAGCTTTTTTGTTTGCGGTGCTTCCCTTGCGATGACGAAAAAAATGTTTGTGAATTGTCAGTAGAAATGTTAGAATTTTATAATATAGCATATTTGCCATTACGGATTCTTTCAGACCGGGTTATATGTAGGATATGGGAAAGCAGACAGACTTTCCCACAGCATTGTTGTGCGTTTTTTTGAAAGGAGTGATTTTTTGCACCAGAAACATATTGTCACTAAGGCAGAAGAACTGAAAGACAGGCTTGCCTTATCCGATGGGAAAATTTTAAAGCTCGAAGATGTTACCGAACATTACCCGATGGCTGTACCGGACTACTATCTCTCGCTCATAAATACTGCAGATTCGGATGATCCGATCTGAAAAATGTGTATCCCTTCCTTACAGGAGATGGATGCAGGCGGAGAAACAGATACCAGCGGAGAGTCCAGCAACACAGTGGCACTGGGACTGCAGCATAAGTACAGGGAAACGGTACTGATCCTGTCTACCAACCGCTGCGCAATGTACTGCCGCCATTGTTTCCGCAAACGGACGGTCGGCGCGTCAGAATCCGAAGTGAACCGGAATTTCCTTGAAACTGTCCGCTACATCTCAGAGCATGAGGAAGTCTCTAATGTGCTTATATCTGGCGGAGACTCCCTTATGATGTCCAACCGTATGATCGAGCGTTACCTCAATGCGTTTACAGATATGGAGCATCTGGATTTCATCCGGTTTGGTACGCGCATTCCTGTAGTCATGCCGGATCGGGTAAGGAACGATCCTGAGCTTCAGGAGATTTTCGGGAAATCCTCAAAAAAGAAGCAGATTTACATCGTCACACAGTTTAATCACCCGAGAGAAGTGACAGAAGAAGCGTTGGACTGTATCCGTATTTTTCAAAAACTGGGGATCATCATCCGTAATCAGAGCGTCTTGTTAAAAGGTGTCAATGACAGTCCGGAATTACTTGGAGAATTATTCAGGAAGCTGACAGCTATTGGCGTGATCCCATATTATGTATTCCAGTGCCGCCCGGTAAGAGGCGTTAAAAACCAGTTCCAAGTCCCGATTGAGAAAGGAGCCTGGATCATCGACCAGGCAAAATCCATGCAGAACGGACCGGGAAATGTTTCCGTTACTGTATGTCACTCCCTCAGGGAAAAGTGGAAATACTCGGAGAGCAGGACGATAGGAAGATGCTGTTCAAATTCCATCAGGCAAAGGATAACAAGAACAGCGGCAGGATCTTTGCAATGGAACTTCAGCCTGACCAATGTTGGCTTGATCAGGTCCCATGATCAGATCATACGATAGCTCCCATTGATCCAGGAAAAAGAGTAAAGACGAGGAGGATATACTTATGAGTGAGAAAAACGTAAGATCTCTCACAATTGACCGGGAGGATATGCTTGCGCTGACACGCCGCATGACTGTGAAGCGTACCTCCATTACGAGGATTGCAGGGGCTTATATGGATCCGGACAGGTTTGTTGACGGGACTTTTAATACGCGTTTTTTAAATCTGTCCATTTCCGACAAGGAAAGAAACCTGGAAATAGCCAAGTCCATCCCGTTTGCAGAGACAAACAAGGTCCTGAAACGGTACATGATCCCGGAACAGTCACGCGGGAAAAACAGCATGTATCAGCTCCTGGCTGGAATACGGAGTTCCGGGTTTGAGAATGATGCGCTCCTTGATATCTTCTATAATGTCGTTGCAGAGCGTTACCATTCAGATCGGCAATACGGCGTCTTCCTGTTTCACGACCGCTACGACATCCCGGCGAAGGCGGCGGATCATGTGCGGCTCGGGGAACCAGAACAAATGTTTGAGTATTTGATCTACGCCATATGCCCGGTTTCTGGAGATTACGTGGCTGGAGAGCCGGAGTGTGGGTTCTTATTCCCTGCGTATTCCCAGGGTGGGGCATTGGTGCATTGTGTGGATGTTTATCAGGCGGATAGGAGTCATGGAGAATGGACGGGAATGCTCCTTGGCTGAAATCATAGATGCCATACCTGTTTTGTTAGTTTCGGCGCTTATTCCTCTTTCCTGATCCGAATGATATTCCAAGCGGAAGGGACTATAAGGATGAGAAGACCTACAATAATCATCAAATAAAAATTCCCGCTGGCATCTCAAGCATGGATCGGACCCCTTTAAAACAGTGATCTTCAATTATGCTCACAATAAATCTGCTGATTATTCCGGCAAAATCACATGGCATCGGTTCTGAAAACCGGTGCTTTTCTTTTGCTCAATTTTCACTCAATTCCCTCTCAATGTGTTTACAGCTTTCTTTCAGTAGAATGAACTTGCAGTGAAAACAGTACCATTTCTTTTAAACCGGTGCTGCTTTCCAGGCAAATTCACAGGAGGCTTTATTTTATGAGCGAAAAAACAAAACAGGGAGGTGCGAAAGTGCATGAAAGAATTTAAAAATCTCAAGATCATCGGCGTGGATCACGGCTACGGCAACATTAAGACCGCCGGTACTGTCACAAAAAACGGCGTGACAGCCTATGAGTCTGAACCGATCTTCTCCGGCAACATCCTGGAATACGGTGGGATGTACTATCGTATCGGGGACTGCAACAAGGAATTTATTCCGGACAAAGCTGCTGACGAAGACTATTACCTGCTCACACTGATGGCTGTGGCAAGGGAACTGAACCTGTATGGCATCCAGGAAGCAGACATTCATCTTGCGGCCGGACTGCCACTCACATGGATCCGCAGACAGCGGGAAGAATTCCGAAGCTATCTGCTCCGCAATCCAGAAGTAACCTATCGGTTCAACAAAAAAGAGTATCATATCCGCTTGGCCGGATGCAGCCTGTATCCCCAGGGATACCCCGCCGTTGTCAGCCGTCTTAAAGATTTCAGAGGGACAAATCTTCTGGCAGATATCGGGAACGGTACTATGAACATTTTGTATATCAACAACAAAAAGGCCGTGGAGAGCCGCTGCTGGACAGAAAAGTTCGGCGTCAGCCAGTGCATGACCGCAGCACGAAATGCAGTCATGGATACCTTCGGCGTCAGGATCGGTGAAGCAACGATTGAACAGGTATTCCGCCACGGTACTGCTGATATCGGGAAACCTTATCTGGACTGTATCACCTCTGCGGCAAGGCAGTATGTGGCAGATATTTTTGCCACCCTGCGCCGGTATGAATACAATCCGGATCTCATGCGGCTGTATATCGTGGGCGGCGGTGGCTGTCTAATCCGGAACTTCGGGCGGTATGAGAAGAGCCGGGTAACGATCATCGATGATATCTGTGCCACGGCAAAAGGCTATGAATCCCTTGCGCTTGCCGCTCTCCGCAGGAAGGAGCGCCCATGACAGACAGAATCCGAAGCACCAATGTCCGGTTTAACCTGGACAAAGAGATCCCCGCCAAAGCCTGGCAGTATCTCCAGACTATGGACAGACAGGAATTCAAATCCTACAGTCAGGTGATCGCCGCCGCTCTGGCGGATTACTTTGACCGCTATTACAAAAGCCGGGAGGATCCCTATCTGGAAACTCGGGAGCGGGAAGAACAGTTTGTACAGCAGATCATCTCTGCGGTGGAGAAGTCTATGGAAAAAGCACTTCCGGTCTTTCTGGCCGGCTGCATGGCCGGACTGTCAAAGTCCGATGCAGCTGCTCCCCCGGCAGAGTCCCCAGTGCCTGATCCGGATGCCGATGTGGACTGGGATTTTCTGGGCGAGTAGTCCCTGAACCTGTCATTTGAGGGGAGGTGGCACATGACACAGTTTCTCACACCGCACAGCCAGATCCTGAACTATCTGGTATTCCCAAGATTTTTACTGGAGATGGACGATCTGAATGAGACAGCAAAGATCCTTTACATGATCCTGCTCGACCGGGCAAGGCTGTCACAGAAGAATGACAGATGGACGGATGAAAATGGCCATGTATACCTCTTCTTCACCATCCCCTCTCTGGCAGACACCATGCATAAGAGCGAAATGACCATCAAAACGGCGCTGAAAGCACTGGAAGAAAAGCAACTCATTTATCGAAAGCGTCAGGGGATCGGGCGTCCTAACCGCATCTATGTAAAGTATCCGGATGCCCTGCCGTCCACAGACAGAAAACTGTCTGTCAGAGAGACAGGAATCTGTCCGGTAGTAAAAATAAGAAGAACAAATATCAAGAGAGAAACCGATGGGATCGGGGAAACCGCATTCCTTACGGCCCCGGATCTGACCGGAAATATGAATGCAAGGAGGAGGAAAGCCTATGACCTTAAAAGAGGACGAGTATTTAAACGAAGCGGACGGGCTCCTTTACTGTTCCAAATGCCATACGCCTCGGCAATGCAGAGTACAGCTTGGCGGGAAAGAATTCCGTCCAGCCATACGGTGCCACTGTCATCAGGAAGCATACGAACTGCAGGAGAAAGAACGGAAACAGCGGGAATTCCTGGAGCATATCTCACGGCTCAAGGCCAGCGGTCTGCAGGACAAAGCGCTGCGGGATTACAACTTTTCCAATGACAGGGGCTATAACCCGGAGATCCGGAAAGCGCATGAGTATGTCGCTCACTGGAAGGAGATGAAAGAAAAATGCTCTGTTGGAACAGGGCGTGCCGGTTCTGATGACCAATTTCGCCCGCATCCTGAACACCCTGACCGGGATGTACTCCAATGACCGGAACCGGTTCATCGAAAGCTTCAATCAATACAGCCTGCTGATCATTGATGACCTTGGCGTAGAACGCAGTTCCGAGTTTGCTCTGGAGCAGGTATTCGGCGTTATCAACAGCCGCTACCGGAGCAGGAAACCCATGATCATCACAACAAATCTGACTCTGGAAGAGCTGAAAAATCCGCCGGATCTGGCACACGCCAGAATTTATGACCGCATACTGGAGCGCTGTATTCCCGTGAAGATCAGCCGTCAGAATATCCGGGAGATGAATGCCGCTTCTAACCTGAAAGAAGTACGGAAACTGTTCCAATCTGACACCGGGGACAGGAAATAGCATACCAGAAGAACAGGAAAACCATACCGGTCAGATCAAGGCCGCACACACATACAGGTATTAGTACCGGAACACGGCACAGCCGGTACCGGACAGATACCGGAAAGGAGTCTATATGGAAAAATTATCAACAGAAGAAACAAAAAAGCAATTGCTTCAGGCAAAACACCGGATGGAAGCTGCCCAGGCAAGAGACCGGAAAAAAGAGCGGAGCGTCCGGACAAGGCGGCTGATCCTGGAAGGAGCGGAACTGGAGCGTGTTGTCCCGGAAGTCCGGGAGATGACGACAGAAGAGCTTCGGCATTTTCTTCTGCTCCATTTGCAGAAACATTCTTAACCAGCAATAGCCCTGCAGGTTTTATTCCCGAAGGGCGCACTTATTCACCACTGCCCTGTAGGGCAGCGGTGGTATCCCTCCCGCTGGTCGGGCTCATGCGCTCTGCCGAGGGCTATCCGCTGCTGGCAGGCAGCACCGGCTATGCAGCCATCCATCCGCCGGACTCCGGCGGATATACCTGCCGGAAGAACACCGGCAAGTTTTCCGGCAGGATACTCCAGCCGGAGATGGCTGCCTGCGAAAACCTGCCACCGACAGCTTTTCTGCAGAGGAACATGGAAACAGCCATGTTCCTTCATAGTCCGGCGATATTCACAGGAAGGAGATGATCGCTATCGCAATTTACCATATGTCAGCAAAAGTGGTCAGCCGTGGCGCAGGCCGCTCCGCTGTCGCCGCTTCCGCTTATTTGAGTTGCAGCCGCATGTACAATGATTATGACGGGATCCAGCACGATTATACTAGGAAACACGGTCTTGCCTATCAGGAAGTCCTTCTTCCGCCTATGGCTCCGCCGGAATGGAAAGACCGGGAACAGCTCTGGAACGCCGTAGAGCAGGCTGAAAAGACGAAGGACAGCCGTCTTGCCCGTGAATTTGTCGTAGCGTTGCCTATTGAACTTTCAAGAGAAAGCCAGATCGCCTTTCTCCGGAATTTCATTCAGAAAAACTTTGTAGATCTGGGAATGTGCGCTGACTTTGCCATCCACGATACAGACGGCCACAATCCCCATGCCCATATCCTGCTGACCGTCCGACCGCTGGAGGCAGACGGAAGCTGGCAGTATAAGACACAGAAAGAATACCTCTGTGTCCGAAACGGTGAGGAAAAAGGCTTTACCGCTGCTGAGTTCAAGACTGCCCAGCGGGAAGGCTGGGAAAAACAATATGCTTATAAGGTAGGAAAAAAGAAGATTTATATGACAACCTCAGCCGCACAAAAAGAAGGATATCTCCGGGCAGACAAGCACCCCAAAAGCACCCGCTTCGGCAGACAGAATCCCATTTCCGAGCAATGGAACAGTGAAACGCAGCTCCGAAAATGGCGGAAAGCATGGGCAGATGCAGTCAACCAGACACTTGATGCTCACCAGATTGACGCAAGAGTGGATCACCGCAGTTTTGCCGATCAGGGGCGCCTGGAACAGCCAACGATTCATGAAGGCTACCATGCCCGTGATATGGAGAAACGTGGCTTTCCCTCTGACCGCTGTGAGATCAACCGACAGATCCGGAAAGACAACCGGCTGCTTCGGGAACTGAAAAAACAGGTAGTAAAACTTACAAGCGCAGTCATGGACAATATCCGCTCCATTGCAGATGCATTGGAAAAA
Organism: Mediterraneibacter glycyrrhizinilyticus; assembly: GCF_016902345.1. GTDB lineage: Bacteria > Bacillota > Clostridia > Lachnospirales > Lachnospiraceae > Mediterraneibacter > Mediterraneibacter glycyrrhizinilyticus_A. The sequence continues at coordinate 7,150 of NZ_JACJLR010000074.1, forward strand.
CTCCGTGGAACAATGATACTGCTGCAGTATCATCTGCTCCACAACCGCTCCCAGGCTTCTTCCGCCAGGGAATGGATCGATTACGTTACACCTGTACTGGCTAAATACAAGAATCTGACCAAAAAGATCAAAGAAAAACGGGCAGAAAAGAAAACCCTCGCAACTGAGAAAAAGGCGCTCAGTCTCCTGCAGCCTGTCCGCTATTATCAGATCAACCAGAAGATCACTACTCTCACCGAGGATATCGAAGAACTTCTGTCTCAAAAAGAACGGCTGATTTTTGACAACTATTTTCACAGTGAAGCAGAATTAAAAACCAGCGAATCCGTCTGCCAGAAACAGCAGGACTTCTTAAACCGGCTGGATCAGCAATATGATACTTTGTCTGCACAGCTAGATGACAGCCAGGAACATTTCCAGAAGCTCAAAGCATCCGTCAGTTCGGAGAAATCCTATGAACTGCTAGAAGCCAGATCCGAGCTACGGGAAGCTGTCCGTGATCAGACACGCTTTACTTTGCAGGAAAAGTTCGGGCAGAAATATGACTCTTTCCGGTTCCATGATGCAGTCAATGCAGTGGATGACCGCTTGAAGGAAGATCCAGATATTTTCCGGGAGCAGGCTTTCAGGAAGCGTATGGAGAAGGAGACAATACGAAGACAAAGCAGATTAACAGACAGGGTAAAACGCCACAAAGAACCGGAAAGATGATATATCTTTTCTTTCTAACGTATACCCTTCATGGATAAAGTATTCGCTTTTCATCGCCAGCACGTTTTTTATTTCCAGTGCGTCCGTAGCGGGAAAGCGGACATGCAGATAATCGATATTCAGCGTGAATGGCTGTGTACATTGGCAGAAGTCCAGATAATGCAGGAGCATATGCTTCATCTCCCTGTCGGCTCCTGTTTTCCCGTTTTCGATTTCGTTCAGGTTCTGTCTGCTGATATGCAGTTCTCTTGCCAGCCTGCTTTGGGAATAAGCGCAGGCATTCCGTTTTGTCTTCAATGCTTCGATAAATTCCGTATCATTCATGTTCATTCCTCCAATCAAAAAGAGGATGTCGTAGATGAAGTTACCGTGGAAATATTTAAAGGGATGCGGCAGTATGGCGTCAGCAAAGAACACCGTCCGAATCCCATTGTAGAGATGGGACTGTTTATGGATACCCGGGGGATCCCAATCACGATGTGCCTTCATCCCGGCAACACCAGTGAACAGCTGACAGCGGTCCCTCTGGAAAAAGAAGTGATGAAAATGCTGCCGGACACAAAGTTTATCTATTGCGCAGATGCCGGGCTCGGTTCCTATAACATTCGGAAGTTTAACAGCATGGGCGGCCGCGCGTTTATTGTAACCCAATCCATCAAAAAACTAAGCGATGTCCTGAAACAGGCAGTATTCAATGATTATGACTACCGGCTCCTTTCTGATGATACTCCTGTTACGATATCCGGGATGAAAAGCTTTGACCTGTATGACAGGAAAAATCTGGAGCTGTATAATGATTCCGCATATAAGGTACTGGAGGCTGACAAGACGCTTGACCTGGGGTTATATGAAGATGTGACATTAAAAAATGGACGAACAGTCCGGGGGAAAGCAAAAGGGATCCTTAAGCAGCGGATCATTGTTACTTTTTCCAGAAAAGCAATGGAATACCAGAGGGCAGTGCGCAACAGGCAGATTGAACGTGCCCGGAAAATGATAAATCTGAAAGATCCCGAAGAGATCAAAAAAGGGCCAAACGATGTGAAACGTTTCTTAAAAAGGGTAGCGAAAACCAAATCAGGAGAAACGGCAACTATAGAACATATTCTGGACGAAGAGAAGATAGCGGAAGAAGAAAAATATGACGGTTACAATGCAGTGGCAACGAATCTGTCGGAACCGGCAAAAGAGATCCTTGCCGTATCGAATAAAAGATATCAGATCGAAGACTGCTTCAGGATCATGAAAACAAACTTTGATGGCCGTCCGGTAAACCACAGGCTGCGTGAACGGATCAAAGCGCACTTCCTAATCTGCTATACGGCACTTTTAGTTTATCGACTGTTGGAGATAAAACTCGATGACCAGGGAACACACATTGTTTTTGACCTCATAGTTTAGCATTATACTGCTCTGCTTGCATGTCTCTGTATTGCCCTGTATACTGTCATCAGTATACAGAAAGAAAAAGGGTTCCAGAGCACCCT
>NZ_JACJLR010000075.1 GCF_016902345.1 Mediterraneibacter glycyrrhizinilyticus
GTACCGCTGCATCCGGAGTTTATCCCACAGTTCCGTCTGCCCCACAAGGACAAGCGCCATCGGGCTGATGGAATCAAAGCGGTAGTTTAAGAGAAAGCGAAACTCCTCATTATTCAAGATCTCGATTAATGAGGAATTCCGTTTCCTTCTGAACTACAGGTTCGATTCTGTAAGTCCCATGGCCGTCGTGCTCGTAGGGCAGACAGAACTGTGGGATAACAAGCTGAAACTTCAACGGTACGCAGCGATCCGCCAGCGGATCGATATGTACTGTACACTCCCGCATCTGGACCGGGCAGAGACAGAACAGTATGTCAAAAGCCATATGGATTATGCGGAATGCAGCCAGGAGATCTTTACAACCAAAGCAATGGACGAGATCCATAAAGCTTCGGCCGGGATTCCGAGAATGGTCAACCGGGTGTGCGAAAAATCGCTTATGTATGCGTTCCAACAGCAAAAACGGCTGATCGATGATTACATGATCAAGTATGTAGTGGAACACGAAATGCTTGGAACCGTAACCGGATAGAGAAGGTGCCGTCCGGAATCCGGACGGCCCATACATCAACCATCACGGTGACAGTAAACTTAGCAGTTTAAAGACAACTCATGAGAGCAGTCTGGTGACAGCTCATGAAATCAGCAACATCATGGTATGTAATAAATTGCGGCAACCACAAAATTATATAGAAGCAGTAGCACCAGATAGTGTAGAAATGAAAACAGCTGAATTGTTATCTGGAATTGATGGAACCATGATGTTTCGATACAATTCAAAAGATACATTCCAAACATTGTATGTTTACTTGTCAGAATACCAGTCTGGAAAACGAATTTCTCATAAGAAGGTTTTGGAACTTTCCTATGAGGATGTGAAATCTGCAAAAAATGGATTGATTGTTATTACGCCGGATTTTGATAATTTTACTGCAAAGCTTATTGCGGCAGATGAATATTCAAAATATATGACAGAAACGCCAATCTTGGAGGGTGCTGCAAACAGAGAATATTATGGCAGATCTGCAACATCTATAGAGAACAAAAGCCCGATAGAATACGGAACAGAGCAAGGATTGGCAGCACTGATCTATGGCGAACAAGGAGTGAGTTCGTTGCCGATACAGGATATTAAAGGTGAATACATAGATACAGAGAATGAGTATATGTATTATTATTCGGTTGAGTTTGTAAAATAAGAATAGTTAAAGAGAGAAGAGGATACCACAAATCATTGCGTTGATGATTCGGTGGTATCCTCTTTGTGGATTTCAGAATTTGTTTCTCAGTTTTCGGTATTCTCTCGGTGAATATCCTTTCAGCTTGTGAAAAAGCCGACTGAAATACAGCTGGTTATCATATCCGACGATTTTAGAGATTTCATTGATGGAATAGGTTGTTGTTTCAAGTAACATCTGAGCATTGTTGATCCGGATTCCTACGATGAATTGCATTGGTGTGGAACCGGTGTATTTTTTGAAATTCCGGATAAACCAACTGACGCTCATGCCTCGTGAGGCTGCGTAATCCTCTATGTTGATGTCCTGATTATAATTTTCGCTGAAATAGGTAACTGCAGTGTTCATTTCCTGCTCCAGGTATTCGTTTTTCAGGATATGTTCTCGTGTCAGTTCTCGGTGGAAAGTGATTAGTAGATGACGAAGCAGAAGAACAAGCATTTCCTCATAATCATCCTGACAGCGTTGGAGTTCGATGATAATACGCTTAAAAACCCGTTCATATTCCATAGATGTGCCGACTTGGAAAACCCGTTCTTTATCCGGAAATCCATACTGACGCAAGATATTTTTAACATTGCTGCCTGTAAAATGAATCCAGTATACTTCTGTCTTATCTTCCCCATAATATTCATATTTCTGAAGTTCCTTCGGTCTGTACAGCACAATATTACCGGCGGGAACAATCGTTTCGTTACCTACATTGCCAAAATGAAAATGCCCACAACCAGCGGTGATATAGATGATCTGATAATCCAGGCGTCCCCTTGGACGGTAGGTTGGTAATTTTGGATGGCTGGAAAGGCGATAAGTACCACAGCTTCCTACAATCAGTGGGCGACTTTTGTCTTTGAAATCCATATGGGAGTGGTTCAGATAACCAGTATTCATATACATAGGGCAGCACCTCTTTTCCTACTTTTTACCATTGTATCATTTAGTGCATATTTTGTCTAATCCAATTCATAGACATATTTTGCGGATTAGGATAAACTATGTATAGAAAAACAAAGAAACGTAAACAAAAAAGTAAAGAACAAGACTTGCTGTGGGAGAACAACGTATAAAAAAATGTATATGTATTGAAGGAGAGTTATTTATGATTGTACCACGTTATTATGAGGATTTAAGTGTACTGCATGAAAACACAATGCCAGCCAGAGCCTATTATGTTCCGGCATCCAAAAGAATGGACAACCTGGTGGAACACAGGGAAGAATCAGACCGTATGCAGTTATTAAACGGAACTTGGAAATTTCAGTATTATAACAGCATCTATGATATTCAGGAATCTTTTTTTGAGAAGGATTATGATACAGAAAACTTTGACGAGATTCAGGTTCCGAGTGTATGGCAGATGGCAGGATATGACACACACCAGTATACAAACATCCGGTATCCGTTCCCATTTGATCCACCGTATGTACCACAGGATATCCCGTGTGGAGCATATGCACATACTTTTGACTATCATAAAGATGAAAATGCACCAAAAGCATTTTTAAATTTTGAGGGAGTAGACAGTTGCTTTTATGTATGGGTCAATGGTTCTTATGTGGGATACAGCCAGGTTTCTCATATGACCAGTGAGTTTGATATTACCGACCTTCTTCAGGATGGAAAGAATACCATAGCAGTATTGGTAATGAAGTGGTGTGACGGTTCTTACTTGGAAGATCAGGACAAATTCCGTATGAGTGGAATTTTCCGGGATGTGTACATTTTGAAACGTCCGGAGCAGGCAATCAGCGATTATCATATAAAAACAAAGATTGGGGATATGCTTGCAAAGATAGAACTTGATGTGAAATTCTACTCTCCGGCAAATGTAAAAATTTCGATTGAAGATAAAAATGGAGCAGTTGTCGCAGTAGGAAGTATTACCGAAGAAGGAACAGCGGTGTTAGAGATTGCAAGTCCGGAGCTTTGGAATACAGAAAATCCATACCTGTACAAACTGATCCTTGAAACAGAAAATGAAGTAATTGTAGATCATATCGCACTCAGAAAGATAGAGATCAAAGATCAGGTTATTTACTTAAACGGACAGAAGATTAAATTCCGTGGTGTCAATCGACATGATTCCGATCCGGTTACTGGATTTACAATTAGTGTGGAACAGATTACAACCGATCTTACGCTAATGAAGCAGCACAATTTTAACGCTATCCGTTCCAGCCATTATCCGAATGCACCATTTTTCTATGAAATGTGTGACAAGTATGGATTTATGGTGATAGATGAAGCAGATATAGAAGCTCATGGACCATTTATGCTCTACAGAAAAGAAGACACGGATTACAATCGATTCAAGCGGTGGAATGAAAAGATTGCCGATGATCCGGCATGGGAATCAGCTATCGTTGACCGTGTGAAACTCATGGTAGAACGTGATAAAAACCGTTTTTGTATTGTTATGTGGTCAATGGGAAATGAAAGTGCTTATGGTTGCAACTTTGAAAAAGCACTTGCTTGGACAAAGAAATTTGATCCGGACCGTATCACACAGTATGAGAGTGCAAGATACCGTAATTATGATGAAACATATGATTACAGCAACTTGGATGTGTACAGCCGTATGTACCCGGCACTTTCCGAGATTCAGGAATATTTGGACAAGGACGGAAGCAAACCATTCCTTCTGGTAGAATATTGCCACAGCATGGGAAATGGCCCTGGAGATTTTGAAGATTACTTCCAGATGATACAGGATAATGATAAAATGTGCGGCGGCTTTGTCTGGGAATGGTGTGACCATGCGATTGCTCATGGCACTGCTGAGAATGGAAAGACAATCTATGCCTACGGAGGAGATCATGGCGAAGATATCCATGATGGCAATTTCTGCATGGATGGATTAGTATATCCGGACAGAACTGCCCACACAGGACTTTTGGAATACAAGAATGTCTATCGTCCGGCAAGGGTGGTTTCTTATGATAAAGAAAGTGGAGAGCTGGTACTTCACAATTATATGGATTTTGATGACCTGAATGATTATGTAAACATCAGTTATGAACTGACGCAAGATGGTCTTGTAATCGGAAAAGGTAAACTTTCAGAAGTGTCTGTGGCACCACACAGTGAAGGAAAGACAAATCTGAAAGTCAATGTTCCAGAAAGCGGAAAATGCTATTTAAAACTTATTTACCATCTGAAAAAAGAAATGCCACTGTTAGAGGAAGACCACATTCTGGGATTTGATGAAATTGAGGTAAGTCAGAAAGATGCAAAATGTCAGCTCGCAGAGAAATGGATGGAAAAAACAGCAACGAACTCTGAATTACAGGTGAATGAAAATGATACACAGATTCATATCAAAGGTCGTGAATTTTCCTACACCATAGACAGACGTACGGCTCTCTTTACAGAGATGAAATTTGCAGGACGGGAATATCTGAATCATCCGATGGAGTTGAATATTTGGAGAGCTCCAACAGATAACGATATGTACATCAAGTCTGAATGGAAGAAAGCTCACTATGATAAGGCTTACACAAGAGCCTATACGACAGAGGTTGCACAGGGAAAACATGGTGTGAAGATTACAAGCCATGCTTCCGTTGTGGCAGAGACGGTACAGAAGATTCTTGATGTGACGATTACATGGAAAATAGATGCTGCAGGAAAGATTGATGCAGATATAGCAGTAACAAAAGATGGAGAGTTCCCGGATCTTCCGAGATTTGGAGTGAGAATGTTTTTGGATAAGAAACTTTCAGATGCCAGATACTTTGGAATGGGACCACAGGAGAGCTATCGTGATAAACATCAGGCAGCGAGTCACGGTCTGTACCGGGCAAATGTAGGGGATTTACATGAGGACTATATCCGTCCACAGGAAAACGGAAGCCATTATGATTGTGAATATGTAGAGCTTAACAACAGCCGATATGGAATTGTGGCATCCGCAGAAAAGGCATTTTCATTCAATGCTTCTTATTATACACAGGAAGAACTTGAGAAGAAAACGCATAATTATGAATTGACAGAATCAGACGGCGTGGTATTTTGTGTTGACTATGCATTAAATGGAATAGGTTCTAACAGTTGTGGTCCGGTTGTATTGGATCAGTATCGATTTAATGATGTATTATTCCGGTTCCAGTTTACTCTGGTTCCGTATGTAAAGGGATAATAAAGTTTTAAGTAACCCGTTAACAAGGAAGGAGAGTCTGGGTGTTTTGTAAAGTCCGGATATACAGAACAATCAGACAAAAACAAAGCAAAAAATTTAGAATTAGGCACCATACTGTTAGGCATCTTGAGATTCTAAGTGCGATGAATATGAGGAGCAAAAGAATTCTATGGAAGAAAAAAAGTATTTAAAATGGTATAACAAAATTGGATATGGTTCAGGTGATATCGCAGGTAATGTAGTCTATGCGTTCCTGACATCTTTTATGATGGTCTATCTGACAGACTTAGTAGGACTTGCTGCTGGTGTCGTAGGTACCCTGATTGCCGTATCAAAATTATTTGATGGTTTTACAGATATATTCTTTGGATCAATGATCGACAAAACACACAGCAAAATGGGAAAAGCAAAGCCTTGGATGTTGTATGGCTATATTGGATGTGCCATTACATTAGTCTGCTGTTTTGCAGTACCAGTCAGCTGGGGAACAACCGCTAAATATGCATGGTTCTTTATTTCTTATACACTGTTAAATGGTGTGTTTTATACAGCTAATAATATTGCATATTCAGCACTTACATCACTCATCACAAAGAACAGCAAAGAACGTGTGCAGATGGGATCTTACCGTTTCATTTTTGCATTTTCAACAAGCGTTCTGATTCAGGCAATTACAGTTGGATTTGTAGATAAGTGTGGTGGAGATGCAGCTGCATGGAGAACTGTAGCAATTATTTATGCAATTATTGGTCTTATTGTAAATACAATTTCTGCTCTTTCTGTTAAAGAACTTCCAGAAGAGGAACTTAACGAAGGAGAAGTAAAAAATGAGGATGAGAAGTACGGAATGGTACAGGCATTTAAGCTTCTTATCAAAAACAAATATTACATGATGATCTGTGGAACTTACATTTTACAGCAGTTATACAGTGCCATGATTGGAGCCGGTATTTATTACATGACATGGGTACTGAAAAACAAAAACTTGTTCGGACAGTTTGCATGGGCAGTTAATATTCCACTGATCATTGCTTTGATTTTCACACCAACTTTAGTTGGTAAGTGGAAAGGTATGTACAAACTGAACTTAAGAGGTTATATCTTAGCAGTTATCGGTAGAGCACTTGTTGTTGTTGCCGGATATATGGGTAGCGTTCCGCTGATGATGGCATTTACGGCTCTTGCAGCATTAGGACAGGGACCATGGCAGGGAGATATGAATGCGGTTATCGCATCCTGCTCTGAATACACTTATCTTACACAGGGAAAGAGAATTGACGGAACTATGTACTCTTGTACGTCTCTTGGTGTAAAGATCGGTGGAGGTATTGGAACAGCTGTTGTTGGATGGATGCTCGAGTTCAGCGGCTATGTAGGAACAAATGCAACTCAGCCACAATCAGCACTTGATATGATGCAGTTTATGTATCTGTGGCTTCCATTAATCTTTGATGTATTGATTATGTTTGTACTTTCAAGAATGAATGTAGAAGGTGCAAATAAGAAACTGAAAGCAGAAAAAGGGATTACTGCAGATGAAGTAACAGATGCATCAGACATGGAGTAAGATTTGAAGGAAAAAGCATTGTCTGATTGAATCTTCAATTAGACAATGCTTTTACATATTATGAAACAATGAAACAGGCAAAAGAGAGGGGGACAGTATTTTGAATATAGAAGAAGCAATTGGAATTGTATTTACGAAAGTCCTGGAGGATGCAGGAGTTTATAAGAGAACAGAGGAAGGGAAAGCTGCATTCAAAAGATTTATTGAAAGTTTATAAAAAAAGGACCACTTCATTTTTGTGAAATGGTCTTAAGAAAAAATATTCAGTTTTCACAAAATAGTCCTTTTAGTATTTATACATGATATGGATGCTCAAAATAGTCAGCGTAGAATACTAAAAGGTCGTTCAGATATTTTTTAAGATTGCTCATTTGCGATTCCTCCTTTCCTTGTTTACAAGTTGATTATAGGATAGATGAAAAAGGATTGCTTGCCAAATCGAAAGAAGATATAGACAAATGTTGCAAAGGGGAGTATTTCATGCAGTTAAAATATGTTGACACAAAAGAGGAGATCATAGCAGTAAATAAAAAGTCAAAACATATTGAACCACATCTTCATAATGCACTGGAGATTGTTTGTGTAACAAGTGGAACATTAGAGCTTGGTGTCGGACAGGAACTTTACCATATGGAAAAAGGAGATATAGGCTTTGTATTTCCGGATATTATTCATCACTATCAGGTACTGACACCCGGTGTAAATAAAGCGACTTATCTGATCGCATCGCCCTTTACGATTGGCAAATTTGCAGATATCATGCAGTCCATGGCTCCTGAATATCCAGTTATCAAAGCGGAAAAGGTTGAGCCGGAGGTATATAGGGTTATCAATGCGATCTTAGAGACAGAACAGTCGGATATTACAGTCGCACAGGCTTATCTTCAAATTGTGTTGGCACGCTGCATAGGAAAACTGAATCTGGTAGAGAAGAGCCATGTGGGGAGCAATGACCTTATTTACCAGACGGTTTCCTATATATCAGCAAATTTCAAAAAGAAGCTTTCACTGGAAGAGATGGCGAAAGACCTTGGAGTAAGCAAATATGTCTTATCCAGACTCTTTTCCAAAACATTTCATAGGAATTTCAACCAGTATCTTAACGATGCAAGGCTCAACTACGCATGTCATCGTTTGGAAAATACGAGTGATTCTATTACAAATATTTGCCTGGATAGTGGCTTTGAAAGTCAGAGAACATTTAACCGGGTATTTAAGAAAAGATATAAAATATCGCCTAGTGACTATCGGAGCACATGTGTAAAAGATATATTGTCATAAAAGGTTCTGCTGATAGAATAATTTACTTTGATTTCACGCCGTTATGTATTTGATTTTATGTGCGTATGATACGATATTACAATGGTCGTAGAAAATAGATTTTTCAGAAGTAAAAGAACAAGGCGTACTCTAAAGAAAAAGAAAGGCAGGGCATATATGAATATGGGAAATTCCATAATTGATTTTAACGAGAAAAAAGGGTTCATCTGCGATATGGATGGTGTGATTTATCATGGCAATCAGATATTGCCAGGTGTTCCAGAATTCATTCAGTGGTTACATGATGAAAAGAAGGAATACTTATTTTTGACAAATAATAGCGGGTATACACCACGGGAATTAAATCAGAAACTGGCAAGGATGGGACTTGATGTGCCGGAAGAACATTTTTATACCAGTGCATTGGCAACAGCAGCTTTTTTAAAAGAACAGGCGGCAGGATGTTCAGCATTTGTGATAGGAGAAGCCGGTCTGTTAAATGCACTTTATGATGTAGGTATCACAATGAATGATGTGAATCCGGATTATGTTGTTGTGGGAGAGGGACGATCCTATTCATTGGATACATTAACAAAAGCAACGAATTTGGTCCTGAAAGGTGCAAAGCTGATCGGAGCAAACTCAGATGTTTCCGGACCGATTGAGAACGGCATTGCTCCTGCTTGTCGTGCATTGGTTGCACCTATAGAAATGGCAACAGGCATACAGGCATATTTCTGTGGGAAACCGAATCCATTGATGATGCGAACAGGTTTAAATATGCTTGGATGTCATTCCGCAGAAGCTGTAATGGTTGGAGATCGCATGGATACAGATGTGATTTCAGGTATGGAAAGTGGTATGTCTACTGTATTGGTTCTCTCAGGATGCTCAACGAAAGATACACTTAAAACTTATGCATATCGTCCAACTATGGTTTTAAATGGTGTGGGGGATATTGCTACGATGGCAAATTCAAAGAAGAAATAAGTACAAGATAACTGGAAATGGGGCTGTCGGGAAATAGATAGTCCAAATCAGGGGTAGATGTGACTCATACGAGTCACATCTGCCCCCGAAATTTATCCTATAAAAAGAAAAAAGATGGCTAACG
>NZ_JACJLR010000076.1 GCF_016902345.1 Mediterraneibacter glycyrrhizinilyticus
AAAAGTGAATAAGTTCGGAAGAATAACCAGTGTTGTGGATAACTTATTTTTTCTTAGAAATTCATTGGCATATGGCAGGCAAATATATTTTTACCGTTTAAAACTGTTAGGGAGGCTGCCCGCTTTACAAATTTATGTGCCTGTGGTATATTATAGATTGGCTTTTTGGAGCAAAAGAGGAGGATTAGGTATGCAGCCATACGGAGTAAACCAGTTGAGAAAAATGTTTTTGGAGTTCTTCGAGAGCAAGGGACATCTGGCCCTCAAGAGCTTTTCTTTAGTGCCGCACAACGATAAGAGCCTTCTGCTCATCAACTCAGGGATGGCACCCCTGAAACCATACTTTACAGGACAGGAGATCCCGCCCAGGAAACGAGTGACCACATGCCAGAAATGTATCAGAACGGGAGATATCGAGAATGTTGGAAAGACAGCCCGACACGGTACGTTCTTTGAGATGCTCGGAAACTTTTCCTTTGGAGACTATTTCAAGGAAGAGGCGATCCAGTGGACATGGGAGTTTCTGACAGAGGTAGTAGGTCTTGATCCGGACCGTCTCTATCCGTCTGTGTATGTGGACGACGACGAGGCGTTTGAGATCTGGAACAAGAAGATGGGGATCCCGGCAGAGAGGATCTTTAAATTCGGGAAAGAAGATAACTTCTGGGAGCACGGTTCCGGTCCATGCGGTCCCTGCTCAGAAGTATATTATGACAGAGGGGAAAAATACGGATGCGGAAAGCCGGGCTGTACAGTAGGCTGCGATTGTGACCGGTATATGGAGATCTGGAATGATGTGTTCACCCAGTTTGACAATGACGGGAACGGCAATTACAGTGAACTGGAGCAGAAGAATATTGATACGGGAATGGGACTGGAGCGTCTTGCCTCTGTAGTCCAGGATGTGGATTCAATCTTTGACGTGGACACGATCAAGGCACTCAGAGACCATGTGTGCCGTCTTGCGGACAAAGAGTACGGTAAGGAATACAACGATGATGTTTCCATCCGTGTGATCACGGATCACATCCGTTCTGTCACCTTTATGATCTCTGACGGGATCATGCCTTCCAACGAAGGGCGCGGCTATGTGCTCCGCCGTCTTTTAAGAAGAGCGTGCCGCCACGGAAGACTTCTTGGCATTCACAAAGGATTCCTGCCGGAGCTTGCGGAGACGGTGATAGAGGGATCAAAGGACGGATATCCGGAGCTGGAAGAGAAGAAAGAGTTCATCCTCAAAGTCATCACGAAAGAGGAGGAACAGTTTAATAAGACGATCGACCAGGGGCTTGGCATCCTCTCCGATCTGATCGAAAAACTGGAAGCAGAAGGGAAAAAGACGCTTGCGGGCGAGGATGCGTTCCGTCTGTATGACACCTATGGATTCCCGCTTGATCTGACAAAGGAGATCCTTGAGGAGAAAGAGATCGGCGTGGATGAAGAAGGCTTCCAGGAATGTATGGAAGTCCAGAGAAAGAAAGCACGTGATGCCCGTGAAGTGACTAACTATATGGGCGCTGACGTAACCGTATACGAGTCCATCGATCCGTCTGTGACAAGTACATTTGTGGGATATGACAATCTCACTTACGAGTCAGATGTCACCGTGCTGACTACGGAGACGGAACTGGTGGACGCTCTGTCTGACGGCGAGAAAGGAACGATCTTTGTAAATGAAACACCGTTCTATGCGACCAGCGGCGGCCAGGAGGCGGATACCGGATACATCCGCACAGCAGACGGCGAGTTCCGCGTGGAAGATACGGTCAAACTTCTCGGCGGAAAGATCGGACACATCGGAGTTGTGACCAAAGGAATGATCAAGAGCGGGGACAAAGTCACCCTGGAAGTGGACGCAAAGAAGCGTGCGCTCTCTGCAAGGAACCACAGTGCGACCCATCTTCTTCAGAAAGCGCTCCGCACAGTGCTCGGAACCCATGTTGAGCAGGCGGGATCCAGTGTGAACGAGGACAGGCTGCGCTTCGATTTTACCCATTTCTCTGCCATGACACCGGAGGAACTGCAGAAGGTCGAGGATATGGTCAACGAGAAGATCCGTGAGGCGCTTCCTGTTGTCGTGAAGAACATGCCCATCGAAGAGGCGAAAAAGACGGGAGCCCAGGCCCTGTTTGGTGAGAAATACGGAGATATCGTCCGCGTGGTCAATATGAGTGATTTCTCCATCGAGTTCTGCGGCGGAACCCATGTGAGCAATACGTCTGAGATCATGGCGTTCAAGATCGTCTCAGAGACAGGTGTTGCAGCCGGTGTGCGCAGGATCGAGGCGCTCACCTCAGAAGGTCTTATGAAGTATTACAATGACCTGGAAGAGAAGCTGAAGAACGCGGCTCATCTCCTGAAGGCGACACCGGATAACCTGGCGGACAAGATCACTCATATGATGAGCGAGAACAAAGCCCTTCACAGTGAAGTGGAAAGCTTAAAGAGCAGGATGGCTCAGGATGCTGTGGGCGATGTGATGGATCAGGTGAAGGAAGTCAAAGGCGTGAAACTTTTGGCGGCAGAGGTTGACGGCGTGGATATGAACGGCTTGAGAGATCTGGGAGACCAGCTCAAAGAAAAGCTGGGCGACGGAGTCGTGGTACTTGCATCCGCAAACGACGGAAAAGTCAGCCTGATGGCGACTGCCACAGAGGGCGCCATGAAGATGGGAGCCCATGCGGGCAACCTTGTCAAAGGCATTGCAGGCTGTGTCGGCGGTGGCGGCGGCGGACGTCCGAATATGGCACAGGCCGGCGGAAAGAACCCGGCAGGCATCAAAGACGCTCTTGCGAAAGCGGAAGAAGTGCTGGAAGGCCAGATCAAATAGAAGGCCGATACAAAAAATCCTCAGATTTCAGGAAAAACTGTTGACGGAAAAGAAAAATATGCTATAATCATTTGTAGTGCAATAAAAATACCCGAACAGTCGTATGATGCACAATACCAGGCTGGAGGGGAGGTTAGGTGTGAGACTATGTCAAATGTAATCGTTAAAGAAAACGAGACGTTAGACAGCGCTTTACGCAGATTCAAAAGAAACTGTGCAAAAGCTGGCATTCAGCAGGAGATTCGCAAAAGAGAACACTACGAGAAGCCAAGCGTAAGACGTAAGAAAAAATCTGAAGCTGCTAGAAAACGTAAGTATAATTAATATGTGCACTTAAAAGGAGATATCGGAAAAGGGTGAGAGCCCGGTTCCGGTATCTTTTTCTTTATGAGAGGCCAAGGTGTCTGCTGGTGAAAGACCAGAGGGGACGAAATGGCTTTTATATGCATTAGAAGTGTCTGATAAGATAAGGATGCTTTGGTGAAATCATGGAGAATTGAAGCAAAAGAGAAGATTTCCTGCAAATTTATCAAGATAAAGTGATAAAACTGTAAAAGGATGAAAGTTTTGATTGACATTCATGCATTTTGCCAGTAAAATAAACGGGTAGACAACGGTGTCTGAAAGCGGGCGGCTTGTCTGTCCGCTTTTTTTGCGGAAAATCTGCGGATCTTCTGCAAAAGAGACACTACTTTATAATTTCAGGAGGTAATTGAGATGTCTTACGTTGATGAGGTAATTGATTTAGTCGTAAAGAAAAACCCGGCTGAGCCGGAATTCCATCAGGCTGTCAAAGAAGTGCTGGAGTCTCTGCGCCCGGTGATCGAGGCAAATGAAGAGAAATACCGCAAAGAAGCTCTTCTTGAGAGACTGACAGAGCCGGAGAGACAGATTAAGTTCCGCGTGCCGTGGGTTGACGACAACGGACAGGCTCATGTGAACACAGGATACCGTGTACAGTTCAACAGCGCGATCGGACCGTACAAGGGAGGTCTCCGTCTTCACCCGTCCGTAAACCTTGGTATCATCAAATTCCTTGGATTTGAGCAGGTGTTCAAAAATTCACTGACAGGTCTTCCGATCGGCGGAGGAAAAGGTGGTTCTGATTTCGATCCGAAGGGAAAATCAGACAGAGAGATCATGGCATTCTGCCAGAGCTTCATGACAGAGCTCTGCAAACATATCGGCGCTGATACAGACGTTCCGGCAGGCGATATCGGAACAGGCGCAAGAGAGATCGGTTACATGTTCGGACAGTACAAGAGGATCCGCGGCGTGTATGAGGGTGTTCTCACAGGAAAAGGACTTTCCTACGGCGGATCCCTTGCACGTACTGAGGCAACAGGATATGGACTTCTGTACTTTACAGACGAGATGATGAAACTGAACGGAATGGAACTGGCTGGAAAGACAGTTGCAGTATCCGGTTCTGGAAACGTTGCGATCTATGCGACAGAGAAAGCTCAGGAGCTGGGCGCAAAGGTTGTAACAGTGAGCGACTCCAACGGATGGGTATACGATCCGGAAGGAATCGATGTTGCGGCTCTCAAAGAGATCAAGGAAGTAAACCGCGAAAGACTGACAGAGTACAAGAAATATCGTCCGAACTCAGAGTATCATGAGGGAAGAGGCGTATGGTCAGTTAAAGTTGACGTTGCTCTTCCGTGTGCAACTCAGAACGAGCTGCTCCTTGAGGATGCAAAGATGCTGGTAGAGAACGGATGCAAGGTCGTAGCAGAGGGCGCGAACATGCCTACAACGATCGAGGCTACAGAGTACCTGCAGCAGAACGGCGTCCTGTTCGCACCTGGAAAGGCTGCAAACGCAGGCGGTGTTGCTACATCTGCACTTGAGATGTCACAGAACAGCGAACGTCTGAGCTGGTCCTTTGAGGAAGTTGACGCAAAACTGAAAGACATCATGGTAAATATCTGCCACAACGCTTCTGAGGCTGCTGAGAAATACGGCTTCAAAGGCAACTATGTTGTAGGTGCAAACATTGCAGGATTCGAGAAAGTCGTCGACGCAATGGAGGCACAGGGAATCGTATAAGATCATCTGTGGATACAGGACTGCTGCAGGAATGCGGCAGTCCTTTTTGCAATGGCGATGAGCCAAAGTCCGGTCTTAACCGCTTTGTTCTGTCCTGTCCGGTACGCCTGGCAGATACAGCAGGTAAAACAGGAGGACAGAGTCTGAGCGAATTGCAAAGGATATTTTCGGGATCGTGAATAGAAGATGTGATCTGGGAAATACTGTCTGTGACGCAATGAGAGGCACCCTGTCAACGGTTCAGCCTTTACCTTATGGCTGGACTGATACTCCATAAGTTAAAATTGTGTGAAAATTATTGACAGATTCAGGAAAATCATTTATATTTGTTTTTGGTAAAAGGGAGTAACTGGCACCTGCTCAGGGTGTTTGCGATGTCGTCAGTACGATGGATGCTCCATCCGTATCGCGATTAAATGGTGAGACTTTTATTGCATAATAAAAGAGTGCAATAAATGTCTCTTTTTTATTGCACTGAAAAAACGGAGGTCAGAGAAATGAAAAATTATTATCAGTTGTCCGCAGAAGAGACAATGAGAAAGATCAACGGCTCTACTGAACCTCTCACCGACGAACAGGTGAAGGAACATAAAGAGAAGTACGGACCGAACGAACTGGTGGAAGGAAAGAAAAAAACAGTTCTTCAGATTTTTTTGGAACAGTATAAAGACTTTCTGGTCATTATCCTGATCATTGCGGCGATCGTGTCCGGATTTATGGGAGATGCAGAGAGTGCTGCTGTTATCCTGATTGTTATCACGATGAATGCGATTCTTGGAACAGTACAGACTGTCAAGGCAGAACAATCACTGGCAAGTCTGAAGAAACTGTCCGGTCCGGAGGCAAAGGTCCTTCGCGGGGGAAGTGTGGTACAGATCCCGTCGTCTGAAGTTACGGTGGGAGATATCGTTATGCTGGATGCGGGAGATTATATCCCCGCGGACGGACGTATCATTGAATGTACCAGCCTGAAAGTGGACGAGAGTGCACTGACAGGAGAAAGCCTTGGCGTTGAAAAGATGACAGATGTTATCGACAAAGAAGAAGTGCCGCTGGGAGACCGGGTCAATATGGTCTACTCAGGAAGCTTTGTCACATACGGGCGCGGTTCCTTTGTTGTGACAGGCATCGGAATGGAGACCGAAGTTGGAAAGATTGCCAGCCTGCTGAAGACTACTTCTGAGAAGAGAACACCGCTCCAGATCAATCTGGACCAGTTTGGGCAGAAGTTATCGATCCTGATTCTGATCTTCTGCGGAATCCTTTTCGGCATCAGTATTTTCCGAGGGGACAACATCGGAGACGCATTCCTCTTTGCCGTAGCACTTGCAGTTGCAGCGATCCCGGAGGCGCTCAGTTCTATCGTTACGATCGTGCTTTCTTTCGGTACACAGAAGATGGCAAAAGAACATGCGATCATGAGAAAACTCCAGGCTGTAGAGGGTCTTGGAAGTGTATCTATCATCTGCTCGGATAAAACAGGAACCCTGACACAGAACAAGATGACAGTGGAAGACTACTATGTAGACGGGCTGCGTATCAAGGCAGAGGATATCGACCTGAACGATCCTTCTCAGAGCAGGCTTCTGATCAGCAGTATCCTGTGCAATGATTCTTCAAATACAGACGGTGTGGAGATCGGTGATCCGACGGAGACGGCGCTTCTCAACCTCGGGACAAAACTCGGGCTTTCCCCGGATGACGTCAAGGCGAAATATCCGAGAGAGAGCGAGAATCCTTTTGACAGCGACCGTAAGCTGATGTCCACGAAACATACAATGGAAGGAACTCCTACCATGGTCGTAAAGGGAGCGGTCGATGTGCTCCTTGACAGAATGGTGAACATCCAGATCGGCAGTGAAGTCCGCCCGATCACACCGGAGGACAGAAAGCAGATCGAGGATCAGAACCAGGAATTCTCGAGATCGGGACTCCGTGTTCTGGCATTTGCATATAAAGTCGTATCTGACGAACTGGAACTGTCTCTTGACGATGAATATGATCTGACCTTCCTCGGTCTGATCGCGATGATGGATCCGCCGAGGCTGGAATCCCAGGCGGCTGTTGCAGAATGTAAGCGTGCAGGTATCCGTCCGATCATGATCACGGGAGACCATAAGGTGACGGCGGCTGCCATCGCTAAGAGGATCGGCATCCTTGAAGATGAGTCAGAGGCGTGCGAAGGCGCTGTGATCGAGAACATGTCAGATGAAGAACTCCAGGATTTTGTGGAGGGCATCTCCGTTTATGCGAGGGTCTCACCGGAGCATAAGATCCGTATCGTCAGGGCATGGCAGGATAAAGGAAATATCGTTGCCATGACCGGTGACGGTGTAAATGACGCGCCGGCACTGAAACAGGCGAACATCGGTGTGGCAATGGGTATCACCGGAAGCGAAGTGTCCAAGGATGCAGCTGCCATGGTACTGACCGACGATAACTTTGCAACGATCGTCAAGGCAGTGGAGAACGGACGCAACATCTACAGGAATATCAAGAGCGCGATCCAGTTCCTGCTTTCAGGAAACTTTGGAGCGATCCTTGCAGTGCTCTATGCATCCATCACGGCTCTGCCGGTACCGTTTGCGCCGGTACATCTGCTGTTTATCAACCTTCTGACAGACAGTCTTCCGGCGATCGCCCTCGGACTGGAGCCGCATTCCATAGAAGTGATGGATGAGAAGCCGAGGCCGATGAACGAGTCGATCCTTACGAGAGATTTCCTGATCAAGATCGGAACGGAAGGACTTTCTATCGGTGTGACGACGATGATTGCATTCCTGATCGGTTATCACGGAGAAAATGAGCTGCTTGGAAGCACAATGGCCTTTGCAACGCTCTGTTCAGCAAGGCTGTTCCATGGTTTCAACTGTAAGTCTGACAGGCCGGTAGTATTTACAAGAAGGGTTGTTGACAACAAATGGCTGATCGGAGCGTTCCTCCTCGGACTTGTCCTGATCACTTCTGTTGTGATGATACCGGGACTGCACAATATTTTCCAGGTACAGACCCTGACATTCACACAGCTTCTTACAGTCTATGGACTTGCAGCAGTTAACATTCCTGTCATCCAGCTTCTCAAAGCGGTCCGGATGGCTCTGAAAAAGAAGAAATAAGAGAGATGATACATGAGGGCGGATCAGAGAGTGGCAAAGGAGGAAACAGATGAAACAGGTACAGAAACCGAAGAAACCGCTGGTCATATACTATCTGATCGCATTTATCGTACTGATACTTTTGAACTGGTTTGTATTTCCCATGTTTATGGGATCAAACGTTACAGAAGTGGATTACGGGACGTTCCTGACCATGATCGAGGAACGGCAGGTCTCAAAAGTACAGCTTGAGGGAGACACGATCTTCTTTATGGATAAAAGTGAGGAACCTCAGCAATACGAAACAACAACATTTGATGATCCGGAACTTGTAAACCGGCTTGAGGAGGCAGGATGCGAGTTCGGCAGGGTGGCGCAGGAGCAGATGAATCCGATCCTGAGCATGCTCATTTCTATTGTGATACCGGTCCTGATTTTGGTTCTTCCGCAAATATCCGTTTTCTTTATTGAATATCCAAAATTATGTGATAAGATTTAGGTAGATAGTCTTACTTAGCGGAGGAAATTTATGTGCACTGAAACAAGT
>NZ_JACJLR010000077.1 GCF_016902345.1 Mediterraneibacter glycyrrhizinilyticus
GAAGTCTCCAAAGAGTTCCGGCCTTTCAAACAGATGATCGAGCGTCTCAACCGTACGTTTAAAGCCTCCTACCGCATAACCTGCGGCTATGACAACTATGAGGGTGCCAACTACAATGTCGCCCTCTGGGTCGCCTATTATAACTTCCTCAGACCGCATCAGCACAACAACTACCGTGTCCTCAATAAAGTAGAGCATCTGGAAAATGCCGACAACATGCCGGGCAAGTGGCAATTGCTCATCTTCCTGGGCCAACAGACGATCCTGCAGATGCAGAAGACTCAAGCAGGAGGAGAAGTCTGTTCCTAGATTCAGAGCCGGAGATAACAACTCAGCCATCCCGGAGGGATTTACCCTTGATGGCACACAAAAGCAATGCTACAATGCTGTGACCCAGACGGAGAAACCAGCCTGTTCCTGAGTTCTTCGCCGTCGATAAGGTGTTCAGAGCATTGCTTTTGTGTGCTGTCAAGGGTGGCGTAAGCTGCCATCATACATCATATCTGCAATTTTCAAGGTTCAATCTGAGCCTATTTCTTAGACTTCATTTTTTCATAACTCATTTGACACTACCCATATGTTACTCCAATCTTTATCCATAAAATATGTTACACAAACATCTGCTGCAGCAAACCTTTCTTAAATTCCTGCCATGTGGCGAGCTCTGCTTTTGTTTGATTGATCACATCATCCAACGAGGACAGACAGTCGGCAATTTTTTTCTGTTCAGAATAAAATGGAACAACTACAGAAATATGTGATAATACAGGATACTTTAAATTCCATGTATCAGAGGTTAAACCCTGGGAATACCTTTGGAAAATATGCAACATTTCTGTTCTTTTAAACATATACTCATAAAAATATGCATATTCTTGCGTTTTGGGAACTAACACCGTATATGCCGGGCTAACAATACCCTCATATGCAGATACCCCCTCAGCCCCCTGCCACATTCGCATAGAATTATATGCCAAATCCCCTACACAAACTCTTTTGTAATTTGATTTATCTACAGAAGAAACATTTCTCTTATCCGATTCATTCTGTCGCACTACGCCATTCGCAATTGTTACCGACAACAAATCTAAGTTATCTGCAGAACGTTCAGAACGCTCTACAAACACTTCTCCCAATTTCTTATCTTCCCACTCTGGGAAATCAGACCCATCATCCTCCCTGAACCGCACTTCCTGACTGAACAGTTTCTGCATTACGCCTTTCTTGCGTTCCTCCCATGCAGAGACTTCCGCCTCAGTGGTGGCTATGATCTCATCAATAGTAGACAGAAAGGTGGCAATCTTACGCTGCTCGGGGAGGGAAGGTAACACTTTTTCAATCCGAATAAAATTACTATAATGCACCCGTAATTTTTCAATCAGTGAACCCGTAGCAATCGAAAAATAAAAATTAAGCATTCTTTTCGACACCAGATAATTTTCCCAGAATTTTAATGTTGAAATATCATTTATCGCAAATACATTATAATAGCCAGATACAGAAACCGAAAACTTCTCGTGATTTACTGCCAATGCACCAAAACGTAAATTCATAGGGTTATATACAAATGCATTTGGCGGCACTATTTTATATGAGTCTTCCTTTTTCACAAGATAACTTCTTTCGTATTGTTCCGTTTTGGGAGTAACACCATCTTCAATAGTCAAACTATAAAGTGGATACGTATAAATATCATTTGTACGTTCTATTATTTCTTTAAAAACATCTCCAAAACAAACAGTTTCCCACTCTGGAAAATCAAATCCTTCATCAGCTTTAAATCTTAACTGTGGTTTAATCATTTCCGATCTCCTTACATGGTATAAATATCATGTGCTTTCGTTTTTCTTCCTCATATGCATATCTTTCTTGTCTTTCCTGCTCCTCGATTGGCAAACGATGTTCTTTATTATCAGCAAATTCATTATATCTCCTGCCCGCTTCCGCAACACACTGACGTAAAACAGTGATTTTCGCAGAATCAAAAGCTCTTTTGTGTTTTTGGGCAATATCCGCAGCTATTCCAGTAAGTCGGGATACAGCAGTAACATTATTTAATTCTCTTTCCACATCAAATAAATCCGTCCTTTTATACGTTTTAATCAAATATTCTACAAAAGGTATTTTGTTAATATCCACTTTATCTGGAAAAACGTCTTGAAGATTTACACCTGTGTATTCCGGATAATTTTTTTCTAAAAGATAATAAGCATCACCATAATCACCTGCATGTTTATACCAAGATTTCGTAACCAAATCATACTTTTTACTGCATTCAGGGCAACAAATAGAAATACTTTCTTTGAACCTATTCCAGTCATCACCATAATTAGTACGAACGATCTTCCCTTTCCCACACGGACATGTTACTGATTCTGTCCCCATTTCTTCCCAACTCATAACCCCAGCTCCTTTAAGAACCCTTCTGCTTTCTCAATCGCAGCCTGCTTCTTCGTCTCGATCTCCTTGATCTCAGCCTTTACAGCAACCAGATTTACCGGTTTCTCTTCCTCAAATGTATCCACATACCTCGGAATATTCAGGTTATGTCCATTATCAATGATCTCAGACATGTCCGCCACATGAGCAAACTTCGGAATGTCTTTCCTCTCCTCATATGCCTTGACAATCTTATCAATATGCTCCTGCTCCAGTGTGTTCTGATTTTTCCCCGGCTTAAATTCCTTGCTGGCATCAATAAACAGAATATTTCCGGAATTGCCATTCCGTTTACTCTTTAACACCAAAAGACACACTGGAATCGTCGTTCCATGGAACAGGTTTGCCGGAAGCCCAATCACTGCATCCAGACGGTTCAATTTGTCAATCATGTACTTCCGGATTGCTTCTTCCGAACCGCCACGGAACAGGACACCATGCGGCAGTAAGACGGCGATCCGCCCGTCCTCTTCTTCCATATGATAGATCATATGCTGCAAGAACGCCAAATCCGAATGGGATTTCGGAGCCAGCTTGCCAATCCCGCTGTACCGGGGATCATCCAGATGCTTCGGATCCGCAGACCATTTCAGAGAATAAGGTGGATTACATACCTGAACCGTCATCTGCACATCGCCATATTTGTCATCTGTCAGCGTATCCCCTTTGTAGATGTCAAAATCCGCCCAGTTGACGCCATGCATGAGCATGTTCATCCGTGCCAGGTTGTACGTGGTGGCATTCTGCTCCTGCCCGTAGAAATGCCCTACACGCTCTGTTTTCAGGTGCTTCTGCACTTCCAGCAGCATGGAAGCAGAACCGCAGGTACAATCCCCGACCGTCTTTGCCTCGTCCAATCCAAGGGTTGCCAAAGTCGCACACAGCCGGGATGGACCGGCAGGAGTAAAGAATTCCCCACCTTTCTTTCCGGCGTCTGATGCAAACAGCCCGATCAGGATCATGTATGCCGTACCAAGGACGTCAAACTGAGAATCCTGCAGGTCAAAATCAATGTCAGATACACGGACTATTACTTTTCCAATCAGATCCGTCCTTTCCGATACCGTATCGCCCAAATCCGGATCCTGCAGACGCATATCATTAAACAGACCGTCAAATGCTTTATTGGACGGATGCCCCTGCGTAGAACCGATCAGCTCGGAAATAGCACGTTCAAAATCTTCAATACTGAACTTGTCCGCATCATCCGTAAATTTCACAATCTTGCGGACCAGCTCCCGGAACAGATTACTGGGCTTGATGACATATCCAAGGCCTCCCAAAGACCATTTCTCTAACTGCTCCCGAAATGATTCTTCCGCATATGCCTGAACATAGGTCATATCATCATTTTTAAGCAGCGATTCCATATACATTTCTGTTCTTTCAGACAGATAACGATAAAAAATCGTGCCCAAAATATAATTTTTAAACTTCGACGCATCCATATTTCCCCGC
Organism: Mediterraneibacter glycyrrhizinilyticus; assembly: GCF_016902345.1. Classification (GTDB taxonomy): domain Bacteria; phylum Bacillota; class Clostridia; order Lachnospirales; family Lachnospiraceae; genus Mediterraneibacter; species Mediterraneibacter glycyrrhizinilyticus_A. The sequence goes on from NZ_JACJLR010000077.1 coordinate 3,898, forward strand.
AGATCGTTTGCAATCGCCCACAGCTTCTGTGACAACTCACTTGCCTGCGCCTGATACTTGTTCGAATCCATCATCTCTTATTCTCCTTCTGCCTTGTATTTCTTGCCCATATCCTCAATAAAGTTATGGATCTCATCGACTAATTTTGTCATCTTCAAGAATCCTAATTTATATGCGCTCAATCTCTGACGAATTTTCTCATCGGAAACACGTCCGCTGAATACATAACTAGAAAACAGTTCCGAAATCGCATCATAATCCAGACCGTTCTCATACGCAAAAGATTCCATATCTGCCCGCATCTGCTCTTTCTCAAACTGCGTAAAGGCTTCCATAATGTCTGCTTCTTCCGGCAGATCGTAAAATCTTGTCAGGATAAATTCCTTCATGATATCCTTTTTCAGTCGTAACGCTTCATTATCCGAACGCTCAATTTCCCGGAGGATCAGATCCACATCCTGCTGTTTCTCTTCCTCTGTTTTCTCGCCAGCCTTTGCCTTTTTCAGAAGATTCAGGATATAAACCACATTGATCCGGTCCGTCCGCACCAGCTCGATGTCAAAGTCCACATCCACAGGGACCGGCACCTTCGTTTCTCCGCCGCCTGCCTGGATATCTTTGTAATACAAATACCAGCTTTTGTACCCCTCATACTCGTTCTCATCCATGACAACAGCCAGATCGTTCCAATCAAACTTCGAAAAGGTCTTTAACGTCGCCAGCGTCCTTGCCATAGACCGGAATGCAATGATAAACATTCGGATCTCATCTTCACTTTTAAGCTGTCCGGCATCCTCCACTGTCGCCGTGATTTTCCGCAATGTAGGCTCCTGATTAATCCACTGATTTACATAATACTCGTAGCTTTCCAGAAGATATTCATTAGGATCCCCGTCTCCAGAAAACAGGGTCAATGCCTCATCCTGCCATTTCTTAATATTCCGGTATGTCACAATCTGCCCGAACTGCTTTGTCGGTTTATCCACACGGTTCGTCCTGCTGTATGCCTGTACCAAGGAGTGCCAGATCAGATTCTTATCCAGATACAGCGTATTCAACGGTTTTGCGTCAAACCCGGTCAAGAACATATTTACGACTAAAAGGATATCTACCTGCGGCAAATCCTTCTGTTTTAAACGCCTTGCAATATCCTTCCGATACCCGTCAAACGTTTCAAGTTCAAATTCGGTTCCGAACATTCCATTGTAGTCTATCATGCAGCGTTTCAGCAATTCCTGAGAATGCTCGTCCCCGCCTTCATCCATATCCTCATTCGCCTGATATGTAAAGATTGCCGCAATTTTGAGCCTGTCCTCTTCTGGTCTCTGGTCATTCAATCCTTTAAAAATATCGTAATATTCACCTAATGTCTTGATCGTATCTACAGCAAACAACGCTGTATAGATGTCCTTGCCCTGAGGATGGACATGCTGTTCATGATGATCCATGATATGTTTCGCTATGATGTGGAATCGTTCCTCATCATGATACAGCCCTGTCATATCAATCTTATGACGGCTGCAGTATTCCGGATCATCAAGCTTCTCCGGATCAATTCCGTTCTTTGCGACCTCATGCGTAAAAATCGTACGCTGATACTCTACAGAGAACCGCAGCACATTCCCGTCCGCAATCGCATCCTTGATCATATACCGGTGCAGGCAGGCATCCAGTTTTGACCCGGCATAGAAAATATCCGCAGTGGTACGCCCGTCAGCCCCCTTATTCTTCTCAAAAATCGGCGTTCCGGTAAATCCGATATAATTGGCATTGTTAAAGTGCTTCTGAATCTGTCCGTGCATCTTTCCAAACTGGCTGCGGTGACACTCATCAATGATAAATACTACTTTCTTATCCCGATAAGCGTCCATAACAGACGCATACCGCTCATTCTTCACAGCATTTGCCATCTTCTGGATCGTTGTCACGATCAGCTTTTTATCGGATTTCTTTAATTCATTGATCAGGACCACTGTACTCGTGGTGTTGTCCACACAGTCTTTTTCAAAACTGTTATACTCATCTACCGTCTGATCATCCAAATCTTTCCGGTCAATCAGAAAGACAACCAGATCCACCTGAGGTTCATCCCGCAACAGCTGTGCCAGTTTGAAACTGGTCAGGGTCTTTCCGGATCCAGTACAGGCAAAGACATACCCGTTCTGATTCACTTCCAGAACCCGCTTTTTTGCTGCCTTTACCGCAAAAATCTGATACGGACGCATAACCATCAGGACAGGCTCTGTGGTCTTGATCACCATATATTTATCAATTATCTCTGTTAGAGCTGTCTTTCGGAAAAATTCTCCAGTGAAATTATGCAGATCATTTATTCGCATATTTTTCTCATCCGTCCAGAAAAACACCAGAGATTTCAAGATTGGTTTATACTCTCCATCTTCCATTTCGTTCTCATTACAGAAATACTTCGTCTGGACAGAATTGGATACGACAAAAATCTGTAGATACCGAAACAGGCCTTTGAAAGAAAACTTCCGATAACGGTTGATCTGATTGATTGCTTCATTGATTTCCACACCGGGACGTTTCAGTTCAATCTGGACAACAGGCAGACCATTGATAAGAACAGTCACATCATAACGGTTCTTATAATCCACATCATCTTTATGAGCCTTGTCCATCGTAATCTGATGAGCCACCTGATAAATATTGCGGTCCGTATCTGCGGAAAAGAAATCAATGTAAACTGTTTCACCATTATCCAACTGCAATACATATTTATCCCGTAGAATCTTGGCAGATTCGTAAACCGTATGATTTTCCACATGGATTAAGATCCTGTTAAATTCAGCATCTGAGAACTCTGCAGAACCTTTTTTCTCTGTCAACTTCTTTGCATTGAATTTGGCAAGCTGTTCCCGGAAATTTGTAAGCACATCATCATAGTTACTTAACTCAATATATTGGTATCCTATACTCTCTAATCGATCAATAAAAAGTGTTTCCACCTCATACTCAGATTGACGACTCATAAAAACCTCCCACTCTAGTGACATACTATATTTTCTATTCATATCATGATAGCATAAAAAATATTGAATATTCCACATTTTATACTGATCAGATTCAAAATAATTAAGTAAGGGCAGAACCGCCAAAATTGGTTCTGCCCCAAACAACTAATAATATATTTTATATCAGTTTTGCAATTTTCAAAAGTTTAAATATTTTCAACTTATTCCACATAATTGTAGTAAAATATTATATTATTAGCTGTTTTTGACCTCATAGTTTAGCATTATGCTGCTCTGCTTGCACGTCTCTGGATTGCCCTGTATACTGTCATCAGTATATAGAAAGAAAAAGGGTTCCAGAGCACCC
>NZ_JACJLR010000078.1 GCF_016902345.1 Mediterraneibacter glycyrrhizinilyticus
CATATCTTTCAGGAATGGGATCAAGGTCCTCGTATCCGTAGGCCGTGGACTGATATCCAGCCATGTGATGTATTCTGAATCCACTCCATGCTGAAGATTATAAGCCGGTTTCAGCTGCCCATTGAGCATGGCATCTTCTTTCATCCGCATAAAAGTCGCATCCGGGTCTGTTCTAGAATAACTGTTACGGTCTCCACAGACATAAAGCTTTTTATTGTACTCCTTCAGTTTTGCTATGTAAGTTTCCAGAGTTTCCAGCGATTTCTGAAGGTGTGTTTTTCGTCGTCCGGTTCCATGAACAAAGACAATCCCTTCCTCCTGCCTGATCCTGCACAGCTTTTTTCGCAGCCTTTTTAATGTGTGAAGAGAGACTTTCCCGTTATAAGCGATCCTGAAACCGTAAAGATTTTCACACTCTTCCACAAAGACAAGAATCTTATCGAATAGTTTTGCCTGATTTTTCGTAATGGCTTTTTTCCAGACAAAAGTATATTTATTCGCAACGGATTCTATTTTCGTTCCGTCAATAAAGATACTTTTCCCGGAAATCTCCCCAAGGGAATATAAGAGTTTCGACACCTCGGCCAATGTCTTTTTCGAGCATTGTGCGAAATGCAGAGAAATAAAACGTGCAAAGGTTGCATGGTCAGGTGCTGGTTTCCCTTCCAAAAGGTACATGAAGTTGATATCCCTGCGGCATGCAGTTTCGATATCCCGGCTGGAATAGATCCGATTCATGCTGGCGTAGACCATGATCTTAAACAGCTGTCTCGGTGTCGCCTGATTTTTCTTTATCTTTCCATAAGTCTGATAAAGATCGCTGAGTTCCATTCCCTCCACAAATGCACTCAGAAGACGGACCGGATCATCTGCCGGAATCAAAATTTCCACATCCAGCGGAAGTTTGATTTGATAGTACTGAGAAGATAAGGTATAATCTTTCTGTAGGATTTTATTTATTCGCATAAATAAATTTTACACCAAGAGCCAGGCCTTGCACAGACCTGGCTCTTATTCTCTGCAAAAAAGTGCTGCCGCACTAATTATTTAGTGCGACAGCCCCTTCCCCGTCTTCCGGGAAAACTATTCAACAGCCTTTTTCTTCCGTCCAGCCGCGAGAGAACCTGCCGCAGCCGTTTCGCAGGGAGGGACCATGCTGTCACGAAGGCCCGTAGCAGGACACCGGTCCTTAGGCTGCGTTCTTTGCAGCCTTAGTACCGCTGTGTCATGCTCCGAGCGAGAGCGGGGACGCCGGGGCAACATGGCCCCTCCCGGACCTTCCGGACACATTTGAAACAGTAGTGGATTAAAACAGAAAAAGATGCTATAATAATGACATTCTATGTGAGACGGCATTATGCCGCCCTGTCAGAACGCTGAGTTTTCTGTGCTTAGGCACAGCGCTGAAGTGAGGTTGCATCATTATGAAGAATAAGAAAATGCGTTTGAAAGGACAGCTCAGGATGTATATGCACTGGCCACTTATCATGGCGGTGCTCCTGATCGCGATGAACATCTGGATCTATGTGATCGATAAAAGGGCCGGTTTTCTTATGTCGGTCTTTATCCTTATTTATCTGGGGATCGCAGGAGGGCTGTACTTTTATAACCGTTCACTGATCCTGGCGGATCTGATCCAGTTTTCGGTGCAGTACAAGGGAATCGAGAATACGCTTTTGAAAGAATTGTCGATCCCCTATGCGATCGCGCTGGAGGATGGCAGGATCCTGTGGACGAACGACAGTTTTAAGGCTCTGATGACCGGGCAGAAGAAGGAAAAGACGCTGAACCACCTGATCCCTGAACTGCATCCGGGTGTTTTCCCGAAAGACGATATGGAGCATGTGGAACTGGAAGTCACATACCGTGATCGCGATTATCAGGCGGAGCTGAGAAGGGTGAATCTGGAAGGGTTCAGTGAGAAAGAAGAGCTTCTTCAGATTCCGGAAGAAAAAGAATATTTTGTTGCTGTGTCCCTCAGAGACGTGACAGAGCTGAATGCTTATATCCGTGAGAATGAAGACCAGAGGATGATCGCAGGTCTGATCTATATCGACAACTACGACGAAGTTATGGAGAGCGTGGAAGAAGTGCGCCAGTCTCTGCTCGTCGCTCTGATCGACCGGAAGATCAACAAATATATCGGGGATGTGGACGGCATTGTAAAGAAGATGGAGAAGGACAAGTATTTTGTCGTGATCCGGAAAGAAAGTTATAAAAAGATCAAAGAGGATAAGTTCTCCATCCTTGAGGAAGTGAAACAGGTCAACATCGGAAATGCCCGCTCCGCAACCCTGAGTATTGGTCTGGGACTGAATACGGCGACGTATGCTCTCAGCTATCAGTTTGCACGTGTGGCGATCGACCTGGCGCTGGCGAGAGGCGGTGACCAGGCTGTCATCAAGGACTGCAACGGGATCACCTACTTTGGCGGAAAGAAAGAACAGACTGCAAAGAATACCCGTGTGAAAGCCCGTGTCAAGGCTGAGGCGCTCCGCGAGTTTATCGTGACCAAGGATCAGGTCATCGTCATGGGACACAAGATCGCGGATCCGGATTCGTTCGGAGCCTGCATGGGAATCTACAGGGCTGCAGTCAGCCTGGAGAAGAAGGCTCATATTGTCATCAATGAAGTGACCCAGTCCGTGCGCCCGCTTTATGACGAGATCGCAGAGAGCCCGGCGTATGAGGATGATATTTTCCTGACCTCGGAGCAGGCTCTGGATTATGTCTCGGACAACACGATGGTGATCGTTGTGGATACGAATAAGCCACAGATGACAGAGTGTCCGGAACTGCTGAAGCGGTCTAAGATGATCGCGGTGCTGGATCATCACCGGCAGGGAAGCAACATCATAGAAAATGCAGTCCTCTCCTATGTGGAGCCGTATTCCTCCTCAACCTGTGAGATGGTGGCGGAGGTGCTGCAGTATATTGTGGATGACATCCGATTCCCGTCGGTGGAGGCGGACTGTCTGTATGCCGGGATCATGATCGATACCAGGAACTTTATGAACCGGACCGGCGTGAGGACGTTTGAGGCGGCAGCATTCCTGCGAAGATGCGGCGCAGATATTACCCGCGTGCGCAAGATGTTCCGCGACGATATGGCGTCATACCGGGCAAAGGCGGAGGCAGTGCACAATGCGGAAGTCTACAGGAAAGAGTTTGCCGTTGCAGTGTGTCCGAGCAATATTGAAAGCCCGACCGTGCTGGCGGCGCAGGCTGCGAACGAACTTCTGGATATCAGCGGCATCAAGGCATCTTTTGTGCTGACGGTCTATGAGGGGAAGATTTATATGAGCGCCCGTTCCATAGACGAAGTGAATGTCCAGATCATCGCAGAGAAACTGGGCGGAGGAGGACATATCAATTCGTCCGGAGCACAGTTTGATCATACCAACGTAGAAGAAGCGATCAAGGCTTTAAAACAGACGATCGATACAATGATCGAGGAAGGAGATATTTGACCAGATGAAAGTGATATTATTACAGGATGTGAAATCTCTCGGGAAAAAAGGGGAGATCGTAAATGTAAACGACGGATATGCAAGGAACTTTATCCTGCCCAAGAAAATGGGTGTGGAGGCGACAGGAAAGAATTTAAATGACCTGAAACTCCAGAAGAATAATGAGAAGAAGGTTGCTCAGGAAAATCTGGACAACGCAAAAGAGCTGGCAGCGAAACTGGCGGAAGGCCAGGTAGAACTGCAGATCAAAGTGGGAGAGGGCGGAAGAACGTTCGGCTCTGTGTCCAGCAAGGAGATCGCAGCGGCGGTGAAAGAGCAGATGGGGCTTGATGTGGATAAAAAGAAGATCCAGCTCAAAGAAGCCATCAAATCGCTGGGATTCCACAACGTGGCAGTGAAACTCCATCCGGAAGTGACTGCAGAGCTGAAAGTGCATGTGAAGGAAGAAGCCTGAACGGAAAATGTACGGACTGGAAAGTGCGTCTGCCCGGATATGTAATATGTACAGGCGGACGCAGAGTATGTGAAGCAGGACAGAATAAGGAGACAGATGCTCTATGGATATGGAAGCAGCAATGAAAAGGATACCGCCTCACAGCGCGGAGGCGGAACAGGCTGTACTGGGAGCAATGCTGATGAACAGGGATGCCGTGCTGACTGCGTCGGAGATGATCTCGGGAGAGGATTTCTACCAGACAGCCTACGGGATCCTGTTTGATGCAGTGGTGGAACTTTTTCATGCGGGGAAGCCGGTTGACCTGATCACTCTGCAGGAACATCTGAAGGAAAAGGATGTCCCGCCGGAGGTGAGCAGCATGGAGTTCGCAAGGGAGCTTCTGGTCAGGACGCAGACTTCGGCAAATGTGAAGTATTACGCAGAGATTGTCAGAGACAAGGCGGTGCTGCGAAGACTGATTCGGATCAATGAGGAGATCGCGAATACATGTTACCTTGAAAACCAGCCCATTGAGGATATCTTGGAACAGACGGAAAAACGTGTATTTGAACTGGTGGAGAGAGGAAATTCCCAGGAATACACTCCGATCAAGCAGGTCGTTCTGAACGCCCTGGATGTGATCGAGAAGGCATCTAAGACCAAGGGAACTGTGACAGGTATCCCTACCGGATTTATTGATCTGGATTACAAGTTATCCGGTCTGCAGCGTTCGGACCTGGTGCTTATCGCAGCTCGTCCTTCTATGGGAAAGACAGCGTTCGTGCTTAACATCGCGCAGCATGTGGCATTCCGGCAGAATCTGGCGGTGGCGATCTTCAGTCTTGAGATGTCAAAGGAACAGCTGGTGAACCGTCTGTTCTCTCTGGAATCCCACGTGGACGCACAGGTCCTGAGGACGGGAAACCTTACGGATACCGACTGGGAGAAACTGATCGAGGGTGCCGGAACGATAGGAAATTCCAGAATGATCATCGACGATACTTCCGGTATCTCTATTGCGGAAATGCGTTCCAAATGCAGGAAATATAAACTGGAACTGGGTCTTGATCTGATCATCATCGACTACCTTCAGCTCATGACAGGAAGCGGCGGAAGGAAAAATGAGAGCCGTCAGCAGGAGATCTCAGAGATCTCACGTTCTCTGAAAGGACTGGCCAGGGAACTGAATGTTCCTGTGATCGCGCTTTCTCAGCTAAGCCGTGCGGTGGAGCAGAGAACGGACAAGAGACCGATGCTCTCGGACCTCCGGGAATCCGGGGCCATAGAGCAGGACGCCGATGTCTGCATGTTCATTTACAGGGATGATTATTACAATCCGGATACGGAAGATAAGAATATTGCGGAGATCATCATCGCAAAACAGAGAAACGGCCCGATCGGGACCGTGAGGCTTGCCTGGATGCCGCAGTATACCCGATTCGGAAATGAACTGCGGCAGCAGGATCAATGACGCTTATGTAAACATTTTCTTCAATTTGAGAATAGGATTGCCTTTGACCGTTTCGCGGCGGTTAGCCTGCTGCTGGCGGATCAGGCAGTCCAGTTTACGGAAATGCTCCTCCTCCTGGCGTTCCTTTGCCTGGAAGAGAAAGTCCATTTCTCGCATGACATCAGTGGTGACAGCCTTGCTGATGTCTTTTTTTAATGTCTCGTTGTTGTCTGTGACCACTTCGGTGAGGACATCCCCGATCAGAGAACGGACCTGTTCCAGCTGAGTGACCGGGATCACTTCTGCAGGTTCTGCGGATTTTGCGGAAAGTGCTGTGACAGATGCAGAACCGGATTCCTCGGTCTTGCCTTCTTTCTGCCCGGAACCGGAGTTTTTGCTTCCAGTATGACTGGAAACCTCAGAAATGTTCTTTTTTTCCAAACCGGCGTCAGACGCTTCGCTTACCGGTACAGATGGGGCCTCTGATTCCTTCAGCTTGAGACGGGTTGCTTTGAGCTCAGGGATGAGAGGCTTTAAGTCCTTGAGAAGCATCCCTTCGTTTTTTAACTTCTTGATACAGCGGAAGAGCTGTATATCATCTTTGGTATAATATCGATGTCCCATTTCTGTGCGTCCAATCGTAAGACCGAGTTCCTCTTCCCAATATCTTAAGACATGAGATTCAACCCGGACCTGCTTTGCCGCTTCAGAAATCATAAACCTGACTTCGCCCATTAATATTTATACCTCCTTGCCTTAGCATGTTCATATTATACCATACTTGTCCCCAACAAACCCTCCCAATCGTTCGTCAAAATGTTACACAAGTTCTCACATGCGCCGGGATAGACGGTATCGATCGTTGCAAGCTGGCTTGCATAAGAGCGATGCCGGCTATCCCGGCATATGGCGGACGCCATACAGTGAGATGGAGCGGCGAAGCCGCGGAATCGAGCTGGCATGTGAGAACGCCCGGAGCCGGAGAAGTACCGTGCGGAACCCGTTGCAAGCTGGCTTGCATAAGAGCGATGCCGGCTATCCCGGCATATGGCGAACGCCATACAGTGAGATGGAGCGGCGAAGCCGTGGAATCGAGCTGGCATGTGAGAAAATCTGGCAATAAAAAATACCGCCCACACCGGACGGTATTCTTGCTTGTGATCACTTTGCGGTCTATACTATTACTCTGCTGAGATAGCACCTGTAGGACATGCAGCTTCACATGCTCCGCAGTCTACACATGCATCAGCGTCGATCTCATATTTGCCATCGCCTTCGGAGATAGCGCCTACTGGACATTCGCCTTCGCAAGAACCACAGCTTACGCATTCATCACTAATTACGTGTGCCATAGTATGTACCCTCCTTCTTCTGATTCGGAAAGCCATTTCGCTTTTCGTTATCCTTATTTTAATACAATCAGTTTAATTATACAAGGGATTTTCATGTACTTAGTTTAGTACATGTAACAGTTCAGCCGTGCAGTGAGTGGTGTGCGATTACACCGTGAAAGCAGGCTTACACAGGGGAAATCGCACATTACTCACTATAGGGCGGACGCCCTCAGCGAGAAGGAGCAGCGAAGCGGC
>NZ_JACJLR010000079.1 GCF_016902345.1 Mediterraneibacter glycyrrhizinilyticus
AGCCACGACACGGGTCATGGCTCCCACCATCGGACGAGTGGCTCTCGATAACGGATTCCATGGCTCTATTCCAGGAGATTGGGTGGCTCCGCCACCGCAGAATATTCACCTGGAACTGCAGACTTCTTTTCTGTGGTGCTTTCTGATCGGATTTGTGACATGCAGTCTGCTTATGGCAGTGGGGATGGCTGTGTCGAGAAAGTCAGATGCATCAGGGAAACTGTTGTACCTGTTCAGCTTCAACAGTTTCAATGTGGGAAATTTTGCGATCCCTTTTCTGACCGGGCTGATCTCCGCAAACGGATTTGCTGCGATCTGCCTGTTTGATATCTCTGTTGCCATTTTCCTGTACGGTGTAGACTACAGTGTCGCTGAGAACATCAAAGGGGAAGGAGGCGGTTTTTCCCTGAAACTTCTCCTGAAAAAGCTGTTCTGCTCACCGATCACTGATGCGTACCTGATCATGATCCTGCTGGCAGCACTTTCGGTGCGGCTGCCGGCGCCGATCCTGAAGCTCGCGGAAGTGGCGGGGAACGCAAACGCATTCCTGGCGATGCTCAGCATCGGGATCCTTTTTGAGTGGAATCTGGACAGGAAGAACCTGAAGATGATCCTGAAGTTTTTCTCCCTGAGATATGTGACCGTGCTGGTGATCGCGGTGTGCGTCGCCCTTTTTGTCCCGTTCCCGGACGACATCCGTCAGGCAGTCTGCGTGCTTTTGATGGCGCCGGTGGCAAGTGTTGCCCCGCTGCTGACAGTGAATGCAGGCGGGGACGGAGCCAAGGCTGCACAGGTCAATTCGATCAGCATCCTGGTGGGGATCGTCATGATGATGACGGTGTACGCTCTCGTGTGAGAGATACAGAACTCCCTTCGGATCCCGGATGCACGGCAGCAGACCGCTTCAAACGTCTCAGGATGGCCTTGCCATACTCCCCCGGTATTTCCCGGGGGAGTTTCCATATTTTTTCTTAAAGATCCGGTTGAAGTAGGAGAGGTTGTCAAACCCGCTCTGCTGCGCGACTTCCAGCACAGACAGATCAGAAGACCTTAAAAGCCTCTCCGCCATGGTCAGCCGGTAGTCGTTCAGATATTCAATAAATCCCCTTCCCATATGAGATTTGAAAAACTTCATGAAATGAGATTTGCTGTAGTAGGTCAGGGCGGCCATATCCTCTATGGTAATATGGTCAGGATAGTGTTCTTCTACATATTTCAGTATGGTCTTGAGCTTTTCTAGGGTTTTTGACTGGATGGCAGGCTCTGCCTCTTCTTTCAGGCGGTTGGAGATCAGGAGGAAAATGAGCTGAAAGAGATATCCTTTCACCGCAAGCTGATACCCCTCCGGGGTGGTGCCGCAGAGAAGATCGATCTGGCGGATGTATTCCGATGCCTCCCTGTGGTAGGAGAGTGAGGGGGTGAGGAAGGTGTCCACGGTAAGCCTTCCTGTCATGAGCGGGGTGATGAAACGGACCGCACACAGGTCGTTTGTCCCGGACATCAGAAGGTCCGGTTTTAAAATGATATTTTCGTACTCCATGGATCGGCCCTGCTCCTGCTCGATGGAGTGGAGCTGTCCGGGGCGGATGAAGATGATGTCTCCGGCGGAGACGTTCTGACTCTGGAAGTCCACGGAAACGACACCTCGCCCTTTCTTGATCACGATCAGCTCGATCTCAGAATGCCAGTGCGTCGGTACTTGGGTGAAATCAAGCGGGATCGAACAGAGATAGGTGGTATATGGAAAGTCAGAGGCAGTGTGGGTCTTGGTCTCATGATAGTTCTGGTATTCGTTGAGGTTCATGGTAAAGAGCGTCTCCTTTCGGGTGATCTGCCGGATGCTCCCGTCTTTTTCATCCCCGGGATCGAGGATGCACAGAAAGGCTGGCTGAATATATGATGATAGTATTGTACAATAAAATGAAAGTATTTTGCAAGAAATATGATAAAAAGCGTACTATAATGCGGTATAGAAGGTTACGGTGTGAACTGTAACGAAACGAATACGAATGGTTTTGAAAGGAGAAGCACCATGAACATTCAGGAAAAGTTAACACAGATTCTTGGAAAAGAGATCGCACAGGCGTCCAATGAGGAAATCTACCACGCACTCATGACGATCGTGCAGGTGATGGCAGCGGAGAAGGAACGCACAGACAGCAAGAAAAAGCTTTACTATATCTCTGCGGAGTTCCTTATCGGAAAGCTTCTTTCCAACAATATGATTAATCTTGGCATCTATAAAGAAGTAAAAGAGATCCTGGAGGCGAATGGAAAAGATATCGCCCAGATCGAGGAGGCAGAGCCGGAACCGTCACTTGGAAACGGCGGACTGGGACGTCTTGCAGCATGTTTCCTGGATTCTATCGCAACACTCGGGCTTGCAGGGGACGGCGTTGGGCTGAACTACCACCTCGGACTGTTCAAGCAGGAGTTTGAGAACCATCTTCAGAAAGAGACTCCGAACCCGTGGATCGAGGAGAAATCCTGGCTGAAGAAAACAGAGGTGACATACCCGGTAGACTTCAGGGGACTGAGAGTCAATGCGAGGATGTATGACGTAGAAGTGACAGGATACAACAATAAGACAAATAAACTGCATCTGTTCGATCTTGACTCTGTTGACGAGACCATTGTGGAGGATGGAATTGATTTCAATAAAGAGGACATTGAGAAGAATCTGACTCTGTTCCTCTATCCGGATGACAGCGACGAGCAGGGAAGACTGCTCCGTATCTATCAGCAGTATTTTATGGTCAGCGCGGGTGCTCAGCTTATTCTCGACGAGTGCACTGCAAAGGGCTGCGATCTGTATGACCTGCCGGATTATGCGGTGATCCAGATCAACGATACACACCCGACTATGGTGATCCCGGAACTGATCCGACTGCTCGTGCAGCGCGGAATGGAGATGGATGACGCCATCGATGTGGTTTCCAGGACATGCGCTTACACAAACCACACGATCCTTGCTGAGGCGCTTGAGAAATGGCCGGTACACTACCTGAAAAAAGTTGTTCCGCAGCTCATGCCGATCATCGAGGTGCTGGACGATAAGGTGAGAAGGAAATACGACGATGAGAGCGTTGCCGTGATCGACAGAAACGATACGGTACACATGGCTCACATCGATATCCACTACGGATTCAGCGTAAACGGTGTTGCCGCTCTCCACACGGAGATCCTGAAAAATTCTGAGCTGAACAACTTCTACAGGATCTATCCGGAGAAGTTCAACAACAAGACGAACGGCATCACATTCCGCCGCTGGCTGATCCACTGCAACCCGCTCCTGACGGATTATATCGACAGCCTGATCGGAGAAGGATATAAGAAGGATGCGACAGAGCTCGAGAAACTGCTTGAGTACAAAGATGATGACGCTGTACTTGAAAAGCTCCTTGAGATCAAGCACAAGAACAAAGAGACGCTGTGCGCTTACCTGAAAGAGACGCAGGACATTGATATCAGTGCGGATACGATCTTTGATATCCAGGTAAAACGTCTCCACGAGTACAAACGCCAGCAGCTCAACGCACTCTACATTATCGACAAATACCTTGAGATCAAGGCAGGAAAGATCCCGGCGGCTCCGGTGACCGCGATCTTCGGCGCAAAGGCGGCTCCGGCATATGTGATCGCAAAGGATATCATCCACCTGATCCTCTGCCTGCAGGAGATCATCAACAATGACCCGGAGGTAAACAAATATCTCAAAGTTGTCATGGTTGAGAACTACAATGTGACAAAGGCAGGAAAACTGATCCCGGCATGCGACATCTCCGAGCAGATCTCCCTTGCCTCCAAGGAAGCCAGCGGAACAGGAAACATGAAGTTCATGCTCAACGGCGCGGTGACACTGGGAACAGAGGACGGAGCGAACGTAGAGATCCACGAAGCCGTGGGCGATGACAATATCTTCGTGTTCGGAGCATCCAGCGACGAGGTCATCGAGCACTATGCAAAGGCAGACTACGTTGCAAAAGACTATTATGAGAACAATCCGGCGATCAAAGCAGCGATCGATTTCATCACAAGCGATGAGATGCTGGAAGTGGGGCAGAAAGAGAACCTGGAGCGCCTGCAGAAAGAACTGATCGGCAAAGACTGGTTCATGACGCTGCTTGACTTTGATTCCTACAAGGAGACAAAGGAGAAGGCTCTTGCGGCTTACGCAGACAGAAAAGCATGGGCTAAGATGATGCTCACGAATATCGCGAAGGCAGGATTCTTCTCATCTGACAGAACGATCGAAGAGTACAACAACGATATCTGGCACCTGTAAGATCGTGCTGTAAACGGCAGAGACAGTTTAAACGAATATGGAAAGTCTTCATGGACAGCCTGTCCTGATGACTGAACCTTCATAAGATTTTATATTCATAAAACAGAGATCATCGGGAGACCTCCGGCAGATATGCCGGGGGTATTCCTGAAAGGGAGAGAAAAATGAAGAGAGCAAGTGGAATTTTAATGCCCGTATTTTCACTTCCGTCCAGATACGGGATCGGATGCTTTTCCAAAGAGGCGTACAAGTTTGTTGATAAACTCAAAGAAGCGGGACAGAGCTACTGGCAGATCCTGCCCCTGGGACCGACCGGATACGGAGATTCTCCGTACCAGTCTTTTTCCACGTTCGCGGGAAATCCTTATTTTATCGATCTGAAGACACTGATCAAAGAGGGGCTTCTGACAAAGAAAGAATGCAAAGCGTGTGATTTTGGAGACCGGGAAGATGAGATCGATTACGAGAAGATCTACCGTTCAAGGTTTAAAGTGCTGAAAAAAGCGTATGACAGGTTTGTGAAAAGCGAAGATTATGAGTGCTTTGTAAAAGAAAACGCTTACTGGCTGGAGGACTATGCCCTCTATATGGCGATCAAGGACAGAAACGGAGGCGTGAGCTGGAAAGAGTGGGAGGCGCCGCTGCGCGACCGGGAGGAAGCTGCTCTTACAACAGCGAGAGAAGAACTGGCAGAAGAGATCGACTTCTATCGGTTCCAGCAGTATGAGTTTGACAGACAGTGGAAAAAACTTCATGCATATGCCAACGAGCAGGGCGTAAAGATCATCGGGGACATCCCAATCTATGTGGCGTTTGACAGCGCAGATACCTGGGCGGCGCCGCAGCTTTTCCAGTTTGACGAGGAGAATAACCCGACCGGAGTGGCAGGGTGCCCGCCGGATGCATTTTCCGCCACAGGACAGCTCTGGGGAAATCCGCTTTACAACTGGGAGTATCACAAAGAGACAGGGTACGAATGGTGGATCCGCCGCATTGATTACTGCCTGAAACTCTACGATGTGGTGAGGATCGATCATTTCCGCGGGTTTGACGAGTATTATGCGATCCCCTACGGCGATGAGACGGCGGTAAACGGAAAGTGGATGCCGGGACCGGGGATGGATTTGTTCCGCGCCATCGAGGCAAAACTTGGCAGACCGGAGATCATCGCGGAGGATCTGGGATTCCTGACTCCCAGTGTGCTGAAACTCTTAAAAGACAGCGGATTCCCGGGTATGAAGGTACTCCAGTTTGCGTTCGATGCAAGGGAGTCCTCCAACTATCTGCCCCACACCTATCCGACAAACTGCGTCGTGTACACAGGAACCCACGACAATGATACGACAAGAGGATGGTATCATGAGGTGGGAAAAGCAGCGAGGGATTTTTCAAAGGAATATATGTGCAAGCCGAGGCTGGATGAGGATTCGCTGGTGCATGACTTTATCGCCATGGCGATGAGCAGCGTGGCGGATCTGTGCGTGATCCCGATGCAGGATCATCTGAACCTTGGAAGCGAGGCGAGGATCAATACGCCGTCCACCCTGGGAGGAAACTGGACCTGGAGGATGAAGAAGAAAGAGTTCTCGGACGAGGTTGTAAAAGAGATCGCGAGGGTGACGAAGCTGTACGGCAGGATGCCGGAGGCAGAGGAAGAAGACGACAAATAACAGACAGACTGAGCGAACGGAGAGAAGGGGCTGACACATCGAAAAAGATGTGTGGGTCCTTTTTCTCGGGGTTTTTATACCTCTTGACATTTTCCGGGGGATTCTGCACAATGAAGGTATCAGAGACGAACTTGACGCATGGCTGACATTTCTGAGTGTGGATGGACCGGATATGATCGTAAAACTGATCACAGAGTATCCCCAGTTCAAAGTTTATTACAAAGAAATCTATCAGCTGTGCCGGAACACGGTGTTTTTGACCTCATAGTTTAGCATTATACTGCTCTGCTTGCATGTCTCTGTATTGCCCTGTATACTGTCATCAGTATACAGAAAGAAAAAGGGTTCCAGAGCACCCTC
>NZ_JACJLR010000080.1 GCF_016902345.1 Mediterraneibacter glycyrrhizinilyticus
CCATTTCAGCCTCACCGCGAAAAAATTTTTTGTAATAATTCTATTTTCGCAGTGAAGCTGTGCATTTTCAATAGATTTAGTGCGAATTATTTTTACCTGTCAAAGCTGCTCCGGCATTCCTCCCGCTACGGCTCCGGCATTTCCCCCTAGCTTTTATCTCCCAAATCATTCTCTTTTCCCCTGCATGAAAAAATGCTATAATCAAACCGTTACAGCCTGTCCCTCGGCTCAGGCTGCACCATCAAAATATAATTTATGCAGGAGAACTCATATGAAAATCGTATTTTTAGACGCCAAGACACTGGGCGACGACATTGATCTTACAGGCTTTGAACAGATGGGTGAAGTCGTAAAATATCCTTTCACCACTGCGGAGGAAGCTCCGGACCGTGTGAAAGACGCAGATGTGCTCATAGTGAACAAAGTCCTGATCAACAGACAGACGATCTCATCCGCCGGAAACCTGAAGCTGGTCTGCGTGACTGCAACAGGGACCAACAATCTGGATAAAGACTACCTGGCGGAGCGCGGAATTGAATGGCGTAATGTTGCGGGTTATTCTACAGAATCTGTAGCGCAGCACACTTTCGCCATCCTGTTCTATCTGATGGAAAATCTGAGATATTACGACGACTATGTCAGAGACGGCCGCTATGTCAACGACCGGATCTTCACTCATTTTGCGAGAACTTTCCATGAGCTTCAGGGCATGACATGGGGTATCCTTGGACTGGGTGCCATCGGCCGGCGCGTTGCAGATATCGCCGGGATGTTCGGCGCCAGAGTGATCTACTATTCTGCTTCCGGCGCACCTGCGCAGGAAGGCTATCATCAGGTAGACTTTGACACTCTGCTCTCAGAATCTGATATTCTTTCCATCCACGCTCCTCTGAACGAATACACCGAAGGGATCATGGATGCCGAAGCGTTCCGGAAAATGAAATCTTCCGCCATCCTTCTGAATCTGGGAAGAGGTCCGATCATCAATGAAGCAGACCTTGCCGCAGCGCTGAATGCCGGAGAACTCAAAGCTGCCGGGCTGGACGTTCTGTGCTCAGAGCCCATGGCAAAGGACAATCCGCTCCTGGATGTACATGACAAGGACCGTCTCCTCATCACTCCTCATATCGCCTGGGCGACCGTGGAAGCCCGCCAGAGGCTGATGAAGATCATTGAAGGACAGATCCGGGAATTTTTCGGCTCAAAGTAAATATTCAAACAGAACGCGGAGATTCCCGGGATCGCACTTGATCGGTTCCGGGAATCTCCGCGTAAAACAGATATTTTTTTGCAGCTTTTTCTACCAGCTTCTCTTATTTACATCCTTCCGTTTTCCCCTGACAGATCACTCCGCACAGATCTCATCGATCCACGCAAACAGCTCCTCCAGATCATAGTCTCCCGCATGGGGCAGTCCCCACGGATAAGCAAGATCTGTATCTACCCCTTGATTTTTCAGCTTCAGTGCCAGCATCGCAGAAATAGCAAGAGATGTGTCCCTGTCAACAGAACCATGACGGATCCGGTAGTGCCGGGCCTTATCAGCCTTCTCATCCTCAATATAATACATGGGATTCATCATCCGGATCTGCGGCTCTTCTGCCATCTCTCCACCCGCT
The DNA here is from genome assembly GCF_016902345.1 of Mediterraneibacter glycyrrhizinilyticus. Lineage (GTDB taxonomy): Bacteria > Bacillota > Clostridia > Lachnospirales > Lachnospiraceae > Mediterraneibacter > Mediterraneibacter glycyrrhizinilyticus_A. The sequence goes on from NZ_JACJLR010000080.1 coordinate 1,620, forward strand.
TTGCTGTGGGATGCACTGAATTCTGTAAAATGTCTGAACTGTGTATCTGCATTTCCGAACAGTTCATTCTCAGGCGTTCCAAGAGAAGTGTTGTCGAATGCAGGCGTCTGTTTCATCCTCGTACGGAATCTCACATATGCAGAAAAATCAACATCTGTTACCTTTCCCTCCTTGACAGTGAGCCACTCCTGTTCCATCGGATCCGCATAGGGCGGCATCCCCGGATGCTGCGTTCTCCTCCTGTTCTCCGTTCTGTCTGTCGATAGATCACTCTTTCCTGTCTCTGCATTCTCTTTCCCGACCTGATCCAGATCAATCTCCTTCTGGGCGGACGCTGCCACAACAGACGCAACAAACTCTTTAAATGTCCCGTTTCCATCCTTCATCTCACGTCCCCGCACGCCCGGGGATACGACTACATAGCCGTGGAGCAGCGCAAAAAACGACGCGTTTACCCTCCCCATAAAATCTCTTCCCGGTCTCTCCTGTGGTCCCGGCATGTAGCCTCCCACCGTGTTCGGCATGAAGATCGGCGCATTTTTAAGATCATAAGGACCGATCTTCTGTTCTTCATAATATCCCTCCGGAACAAAAATGCTCAGTCTCTGCATCTTTGAATCTGCCGGATGCTCCACATACGGGATGTTCTCAAATGCCCGGAAGGTCAATGTCCGGCCTTCCATTTCCAAAGTCTCCACTGTATACTTCCTGTCATCAAATTTCAGCTTATCGCTCATCTGTTTTCCCTTCTTTCTCTTGCCGAACCGCCTCTTCGATCAGCCTCTCCGTCATCCTTCCAGCCGCTTCCCGGACCGCACCTATCTCTTCCGGTGTGATCCCGTCCAGATGGACACCGCCCGTGCACACAACGGTCCTGCCTGTCTCTGCTGAAAGTCTCTCTGCCACATGCCTGCAGATTTCCTCGTCTTTATGTCCGGTCACATTCAGGACCGACGCCGTGCTGCTCCGTTTCCCGTTCCCCCGAAGGGACTCTCTGGGGACGGCCAGCACAGCGCAGCCGATGTGCGGCTCCGTGCCTCCGTTAAAGATAACGGTCCAGTCCTTTCCCGTCCGTTCTGCCCGGATCTTCAATCCTATCTCCGTATTCCGGCCCGCCGTATCGCCTGCACAGTTTTCTCCTTCTGTTAACGGCTCCTGTGTCCCGCATCGGATCCTGCCCGATATGAGAAATCCTCCCGGTAGGATTTTACACCGGATCTCATTTCTTTTCCCCATCATACCTTAAAATGTTCTCCCTTCCCCATTCTCCCTTCGCAAGTCCATTCCACCTTTTGTATTCTGCCGCCTCAATCCCGAAGGGCTCCAGCAGTTTCGCCGCGATATGGTATGTCATATCCTCTATCGTTTCCGGATGATTATAAAACGTCATCATGGGCGGAATGATCCGGACTCCAGGAATGCCTGCCAGTGTATTCAAGTTGCGCAGATGGATCACGCTCAAAGGCGTCTCCCGCGCCGCCAGCACGAGAGTCCTCTGCTCTTTGATCGTCACATCCGCTGCGCGGAGGATCAGATTGTCCGCATATCCGCTGCAGATCCCTGCTACCGTCTTCATACTGCACGGCACGATCAGCATGCCCGCAGTCTGAAATGATCCGCTCGCCGGTCCCGCACCGATCTCCCCGGGGCCCAGCACATGATCTGCAAGTTTCTCTGCTTCCGAGGCAGGCACCCCCGTCTCTTCTTCCATCGTCAGCCGGGCGCTGTTACTCATCACCAGCCAGGATTCATATTCCTCCGCTTCCCGGATCAGACGGAGGCAGCTGAGCAGGAGCGGACTCCCGCTCGCTCCCGCAGCTCCTACGATGATCCTTTTCTTTTTTATTTCTCCTGTCCGTTCAGCCATCTTTCCGGTTCCACCTCCATAAAGCGCGCACGCACAAACCGTTTCTTCTGGTCATATGGTACAGTACAGTCAAAAATGGTCTTGCAAGCGATCCCGTGATCTCGGATGCTCGGGTCACAGGCAGGATCATTGGACGGATCCAGCGGATGGCATCTCACTCCGGGAATCGTAATGATATCTGCATCTCCCTGGAACCGGGTGTTCATCGCCCAGAGGACGTCGTTCATATCAAAGCAGTCCACATCTTCGTCCACCAGAAAGATATGCTTCAGCTCACTGAATGCCGAAAATGCAAGAAGCGCTGCCTGTCTCTGTCTTCCCTCATCGCTGGGAGAAAGTTTTTTGAACTGAAGGACCGCCATGAATTTTCCGCCTCCCGGCGACGCACAGTATACATTCTGAAGACGTCCGGGCATTGCCTTTTCGATCATGCCGTAGATACTCGCCTCTGTCGGGATCCCGGCCATAGATACATGCTCCTCGCTGGGGCCGATGCAGGTCTGCATGATCGGATTCTCCCTGTGCGTGACCGCCTTCACCTTGATCAGCCTGCACTCACTGCTGGCTGGTCCCGTATATCCCGGGAATTCCGGCATCGCGTACCCTGTTCCGCTGTTCTTGTCCTCCCGGACACGTGCTCCAGGCACGACCTCACCCTCGATCACATATTCCGCATTCGCTATCGCTTTCTCATTTATCGTCAGACACCGGCACAGTTCTACCGGCTCCTCCCGGAGCGCTCCTGCCACGGCAAGCTCGTCATAGCCCATAGGTGTTGTCGGCGGCTCAAAGCAGGAGCCGATCTCGATCGCCGGGTCCACTCCGATGCTGATAGAAATCGGAAGGGGAACTCCCAGCTGCTCTGCACGGTCAGCCATAGCTCCGATATGCCTTGCCCCCGGGGTAAAGAAGATTGACAGTTCCTCTTTCCCCTGTACGCAGAGCCGGTGGATCGTCACATCACTTGCACCTGTGTCCGGATGTGTCGCGTAGCACATCCGGAAACTGGAAGAAGAACTGAATATCACACTCATGGACAGAAGCCATAGAAAGGCTTCCCTGACAGACTCCGGGAAAGTCTTCTACCGGGAGGCTCTCATCCTGATCCGTCAGTATGAAAGGATGCTCGATCGGATGGCTTCCTGCCGCACTGCATCGAACCAGGTGATCCGCATTGGCGCCCTGCCGGTCCTGGCTCAGTACGGACTGACTGCCCGCCTGAAATCCTTCCGGGAGCTTCATGATGACGCACAGATCATTCTCGAAGAGGCAGAAGAGCAGGAACTCCTGGAGGGGATCAAATACGGAAAATATGACCTGATCATAGCCCGGGAAGATCTGGTCCGGGATCATGATTTTAAGACATACCTCCTGGCAGAGGATGAACTGGTGGCAGTTCTTCCCAGCCGCCATCCTGCTGCACATACTTCAAATTTACACACCGCTCTGTCACTCAAACAGATTGAAGAGGAACCTTTTATCCTCATGCACAAATATACCAGCGTGTATCATCTGTGCCTGGAAGAATTTGCCCGTCTGGGAATCCAGCCGGATATCGTCCGCACAGCCCGTGTTGAGACGATCATAAGCACAGTGGCAGAAGGCGAGGCTGTCAGCCTGATTCCCAAGAGCAACCTGGAGCTTTTCCGTCATTCAGGGATTACTTCACTTCCCCTGGATCCTCCGGTATCATTGAATCTGGTGCTGGCGAAAAACAGGAAAAAGAAGGAGAATGCTTTTCAGAAAGAATTTGTGCGATTTATGACGGCGGAGTGTAAGCGCCCAATATTAATGCGTTCAGATACAAAATTACCCCAGCCCTTTGCGGGTTGGAGTAATTCACTATAATTCACATGCGATTTTTGATAGATTGGAGTTTTTCACTCCAAGGTGCCAGCTCTGCAAGCTGTTCATCGGTCATATCTTTACTTGGCCGGTGCTCCAGTAAAAATTTGAGGTATCCATAAATATTCAGATCGTATGCTTTTGCCATCTCAACCATTGTGTAGACTACCGCACTGGCATTCGCTCCGTCAACGGAATTGCTGAAGAGCCAGTTCTTCCGGCCTACTGCGAATGGACGAATTGCATTCTCACTGAGATTATTGGTAAAGCTGCACCGTCCGTCTTCCAGGTAAGTCTCCGCTGTATCACGTCGGTTAAGAACGTAATTCACGGCTTTATCCATCCGGGTATTCCGGACGGGCTTCTGCTGATCGAGCCACGACCAGAAAGCCTCCAGAACGGGTTTTTCCTTCTCGAGACGCAGCTGCTTCCGCTTTTCATAATCACCGGGATACTTTTTGTTAATGGAGTCCTCAATGGCGAACACCCGGTTGCAGTACTGGACGCCCTGCACTGCCGGCTGGCTGTAGTCATACTGTTTTCCTTTGGGAACGGCGTCGATAAAGTATCGACGGATATGCGCCTTATTCCAGTTCTGAGATAAGGCGCATTATCCCAGAAGTATTATTATTCCAGAAGAAATGCAGATCTCAGCTTAAAAGCTGATGCTACATGTCGTTTTCTCGAATAACAATAGCGTATAATTAACCTCACAGATTATTAAAAGTCCAGCTAAGAAATGTCAAGAGGTGATATGAAAAAGATTAAATTTATTACAATAGAGCAAAAAAGGGTAACCTTAACAGACCATTCTCCAATATAGGACTGG
>NZ_JACJLR010000009.1 GCF_016902345.1 Mediterraneibacter glycyrrhizinilyticus
AAACAATAACTTCTGATGGAGAGGGAATCCCTCCTTCAGTTATTCATTTAGATTTTGTAACTATTAACTCGTAGTCATTATTGACTACACCATTATTATACTAGGAGGTGGCATCGCTTGAACAACGAATTTCAAAATTTACCTGCCGAGAAGCAGAAACAAATATTGGAAGCAGCCAGTGATATGGAAAAGCCGTGTAGTCCTGCCGAGGTCAGGGAGCGCTTAGACCGAACGGAGAATGGCGGTGTGAAGAACAGCATCAAAAACTGTCTTACCGTATTTCGTCTGGACGAAGTGCTTCATCAAAGTATCCGCTACAATCTGTTCACGGAAAAAACGGATATTGTGAAAACGTTATGGTGGCATAAGCGAAGTCCAGTGATGAATGAAACAGATGTAAACTATCTGATGTTATATTTGGAAGAAAATTATGGACTTAGTGTGGAAGCAAAAATTTCGAGAGCGATTTCGATAATTGCTGATAAAAATAAGTATCATCCGATTCAGGAAAAATTGAAAAGTTTAGTGTGGGACGAAAAGAGGCGTATCGAAAATGCCTTGCCACATTTTCTTGGAGTGGAAAAGAACGAATATACCAGTACAGCGATGCAGTTGTTTATGCTGGGTGCCATTCACAGAATCTTTCGCCCTAGATGCAAATTTGAAATGATGTTGTGTCTTGTGGGAGGGCAAGGTGCAGGTAAGTCCACATTCTTTCGTTTTCTTGCAATAAAAGATGAGTGGTTTACAGATGACTTAAAAAAGCTGGAGGATGACAATGTGTTCCGTAAAATGCAAGGGCATTGGATTGTGGAAATGTCGGAGATGATTGCTACAGCCAACGCAAAAAGCATTGAAGATATTAAATCGTTCCTCAGCCGTCAAAAGGAAATCTATAAAGTTCCTTATGATAAACAGCCTGAAGACAGGCTTCGTCAGTGTGTGTTCGGTGGCACGTCCAACACTTTGGATTTTCTGCCTCTTGACCGTAGTGGAAACCGAAGATTTCTTCCTATCATGGTCTATCCGGAAAAAGCAGAGGTGCACATTATGGAAGACGAAAAGGCGTCCAGAGCCTATATCGAACAGATGTGGGCAGAAGCTATGGTGATTTACCGAAGCAAAAAGTATCAGCTTGCACTTTCTAAAGAAATGGAGCAGTATTTGAAAGAATTTCAGAAGCAGTTCATGCCGGAAGATACCAAAGCAGGTATGATTCAGGGATTCTTAGATAGCTACAAGGGCAATATGGTTTGTTCTAAGATGCTTTATAAGGAAGCATTGAATCATCCATTTGATGAGCCAAAACAATGGGAAATCCGTGAAATTAATGATATTATGAACAACTCCATTGTAGGTTGGAAGCAGTTTACGAACCCAAGGCATTTTGCTGGATATGGCAGGCAAAAAGGCTGGGAGCGTGACAACCAGACCGTGGCAACTAAAACCAATTCTTTAGACGGGTTTGTGGAACTGACGGAGGAAGAAGCCAAACAGATGGAGCTGCCTTTTGGAAATACAGGTTAAATTGTCAGCTAAAATGTCATCGGGTTGTCGATTTGGTTGTCTGGAAAAATCCTTATTTTTCAAGGGGTTTTCTACTTTGGCAACAAAAACAACCCATAATTATAAAAAGAATAGAAATATAGTTACAGAGCTTTGTGTTAGGATTTTGCAGTTTGTTAAGGTCGGTTGTCGAACTTCGTTGTCATTTCCCCTTGCAAGGCTCTTTTTATGGAGGTAAGCGAAAGTGAATGTACGAAATGAAGTGAAATCACACCTTGTGTGCGAGGGAGTGACCATGCAGGATGTGCTTGGAAAATTGGAACAGCAGTATGGATGGAACAGGGGTATTTCAAACCTGTCGGGGAAACTCCATCGAGAAACGCTGCGCTATAAAGAAGCCGTAGAACTGGCAGATGTGCTGGGCTACGAGATTGTTTGGAAAAAGAGGGGGTAAGTGCCTATGGTGAAAGAACAGAATCTGAATGTAGATAAGTATGATATTCCTATCTGGAGAAAGTACACTCTGAGTGTGCAGGAAGCGGCAAAATATTTTCACATCGGAGATAAAAAGCTGCGAAAGCTGATTGACGAAAATCCGGATGCAGAGTTCATTCTGTGGAACGGGTCAAGACCTCAGATTAAGCGCAGAGTGTTTGAACAATATGTAGACGAAAAATTATCTGCCATATAAAAACGGCAAATACACGATAGATTCGGAGCCAAGTTTATGATATTATAGGAATATCATAGCTTGGCTCTTTTCTATGACAGTTAGGTTGATAGAAAGGAGAAACTGAATGTCAGAAGTCAGACGAGACAATAAGGGGCGCAAGTTATTTAATGGAGAGAGCCAGCGCAAAGACGGGAAATATGAATACAAATATCACGATGCATGGGGCAAGAGAAAGACTGTCTACAGTTGGAAACTGACTCCGACTGACCGAGTTCCTGCAGGAAAACGTGATGATATTTCCCTGCGAGAAAAGATTAAGCAAATTCAAAAGGATTTAAACAGCAACATCACACCGGATGGCGGTAATTTCACAGTTCTGGAACTGGTGGAAAAATATATTTCCCAGAAAACCGGTGTCCGTCATAACACAAGGGCGAATTATAACTTTGTGGTTAATGTAATTAAGAAAGAAGCCTTTGGGCAGAAGCGTATTGACAAGATAACGGTATCTGATGCAAAAGAATGGCTGATTAAGATGCAGCAGATTGACGGGCGAGGTTATAGTTCGATTCACACGATCCGTGGTGTGGTAAGACCTGCCTTTCAGATGGCGGTGGATGATGATTTGCTGGTGAAGAATCCGTTTGGGTTTCAACTGAACACTGTTGTTGTGAACGATAGCGTAACAAGGGAAGCTATCACACGAAAGCAGGAAAGAGATTTCTTGGAGTTTGTGAAGAACGACAAGCGTTTCTGTAAATACTATGACGGTATCTATATCCTGTTTAAGACAGGGCTTCGTATCTTTGAATTTGTTGGATTAACGAAAAAAAACCTTGATTTTGAGAACAGCAGAATCATTGTGGATCATCAGCTTCAGAGAACCAGAGATATGAAATATATCATTGAAGATACCAAGACAGAAAGCGGCGAACGTATGGTGCCTATGACACCGGAAGTTAAGGAAGCCTTTCAGCGTATCCTTGCCAACAGACAGAACCCAAAGATTGAACCAATGGTAGATGGTTACAGCGGATTTCTGTTCTTGGACAAAAACGGAAGACCGATGGTGGCACTTCACTGGGAGAAATATTTTCAGCATATCCGTGAGAAGTACAACAAGATTTACAGGGTACAGATGCCGAAAATTACTCCTCATGTTTGCAGACATACTTTCTGTTCCAATATGGCGAAGTCTGGAATGAATCCGAAGACGCTTCAATATATTATGGGTCATAGTGACATCAGCGTAACGTTGAATGTTTACACTCATTTGAATTACGATGATGCAGAGGAAGAAATGCAGAAAGTAGTGGAATCATCTTCCAAGAAATCGACAACGCACCGTAAAAGGTGCGTGTCGTAAATCTTTAGAATTTACGACAGAATTTACGACAAATGATGGCAAAAACAAGCCAAAATAAGCGTAATTATACCAAGTTATGGTTGTATGCCTTCTGTCGTAGTAATGCCGAAAAGTGGCGTAAAATCAAGGAAAATCAGCATTTTCAAGGAGTTTTAGATATATGATAAAAGTATTATTCATCTGCCACGGCAACATCTGCCGTTCAACAATGGCTGAATATGTTATGAAAGATATGGTCAACAAGATGAATCTTTCCGACTCTTTCCACATCGACTCCGCCGCCACTAGCCGCGAGGAGATCGGAAACCCGGTCCACTACGGGACCAGGCGGAAGTTAAAGGAAGTCGGCATCCCCTGCGGGGATCACCGCGCGCGCCAGATGCGCCGGGAGGAGTATGACCAGTTTGACTACATCATCGGGATGGATTCCTGGAATATCCGGAATATCAACCGGATCATCGGGAACGGAGATCCGGACGGAAAAGTGTCCAAGCTTCTGGATTTTACGGAACGGAAAGGGCAGGACATCGCGGATCCCTGGTATACCGGGAATTTCGACGAGACATACAGAGACGTAAAAGAGGGCTGCGAAGCCCTCCTTGATGAATGCCTCCTACGCCTCTAAAGAGTAGGAGAGCAGCTTTTTTAAATTGTTGTGGAACTGGCGGTTGTGTGAGCGGATCTTCATTTTTTCAGAGTTGGATTTGTTCTGCTCTACATATGCCGCGTAGCGGGAAAACAGAACGTGGTAGTCAGTGTCCTGTTTCTGACCCCAGCGGACGAGGACCCAGTTCATTGCATCAGAATGCCAGTACTGCATCGGGATCCCGGCCATTTTCAGGGTCGTGATGTACTGGACTGCCTCCATGGAAAGCCTTGCGATCTGACGGCTGCGGTGATCATCCAGACTGTCATTTCCGGATTGACCAATTTTTCGAAAGATCCTCTGGGGCAGAGACTTTTTCTGGGATTCCTTTTCCATCAGCCGCATGCTCCGGCGGAGTGTTTCGTTAAGACGGCTTGCCGCGTTCCAGTAAGTGACAAAGGAAGACGAGTCGTCTTTACTGTCGTCATCCGGCCCCACCTTGAAAGTGCGGAAGACCCTTGGCGCGGTCTCACCGAACATTTCATGATTATATGCTTTCCTTTTCTCAGAATCTGAGAGGACACGATATGCCTCCAGGATCTCCTGCATGAAAGCTGTAGTATCTATATCTTTGTGTACATTCGCATCGGGATGATATACCTTTGCCAATGCATTTTTTGCATTCGTGATCTCTTCCAGAGTCGCATCTCTGGAAACACCTAATACATCATAATACGTGCGAGATTTCATGAATGACCTCCTTATTAACTCTTCCTTTATTCTCCCATCGATTAATATACGCCAGGTATTTCCAAAAGTCAATCCGAGACATATTTTTATTTTTCACAGACTATATTGTTAACAGACGATATATTTCGGAGGAGAACATAAAAATGAAACGGGTTCTTGCAGTTGTTCTCGGGCTTGTCCTTCTCCTGCAGATTCAGGCTGCAGCACCGCTCCTTGTATCTGCGGAGGAGCCGGAAGGGGAAGAGACTACAGTGAAAGAAACAGAGGAAGATACACAGGGAGAGAATGCTGAGGCGGAAGAGTCTCAGGAAGGACCAGAGGTAAGCGCTCCGTCCGCAGTCCTGATGGAGGCATCCACCGGGACGGTGCTTTATGAGAAGGATGGGGACACGGCAAGACCGCCAGCAAGTGTGACAAAGGTCATGACCATGCTTCTGATCTTTGAGGCGGTCGAACGGGGAGATATCAGCCTGGAAGACGAAGTGACGACTTCGGAGTATGCGGCTTCCATGGGCGGCTCCCAGGTGTTTCTGGAGCCGGAAGAGGTGCAGACGGTGGATACGCTGCTGAAGTGCATTTCCGTTGCCAGCGCAAACGACGCCTGTGTGGCGATGGCGGAATACATATGCGGAAATGAGGAAGAATTTGTAAACAGGATGAACCAGAGGGCGGGCGAGCTTGGCATGGAGAATACGAATTTTGTCAACTGCAACGGACTGGATGCGGACGGACATGAGACCAGCGCTAGGGACATCGCCCTGATGTCGAGAGAGCTGATCACAAAGCATCCTCAGATCCGGGATTACTGCATGATCTGGATGGAGAATATCACCCATACGACCTCAAAAGGGACCAGTGAGTTCGGACTCACGAACACGAACAAACTGGTACGCCAGTATGAGTATGCCACAGGTTTGAAGACCGGCTCGACTGGGGAGGCAAAATTCTGTGTTTCCGCCACGGCAGAGAAGAACGGAGTGGAGCTGATCGCCGTTATCATGGCAGCGGAAAATTCCAAGGAGCGCTTCCAGGATGCAGTCACGCTTCTCAATTACGGGTTTGGCAAATGTCAGCTCTACACCGATGAGGATCAGGGGATTCCTGCGCCGGCAGAAGTCGAGGGCGGCGTGGAAGATCAGGTGAGAGCGGAGTATTCCGGCAGCTTTACCTATCTGGATACATCCGGGGCGAACCTGAACCAGATCGAGAAGGAAGAACAGAGGGGACGACAGATCAAGGCACCCGTGAAAAAGGGAGATGTGCTGGGGCGGCTCACCTATTTCCTGAATGGAAAGGAGATCGGACATGTGGATATCCTTGCGACAGAGGATGTGGAGAAAGCCGGATTTCTGGATTATCTGAAGAAAGCGGCTGGAGAACTGCGCCTTTAGCTGCGGCTTTGAGCCGATGATGGGAAATGGCAGAAGAGTATGATGAGAAAAGGAGAAAACCGGAGGGCAGATCCGAACGGAGAAAAAAGCGGAAAACCTACTTGTGCCGGAGATGCAGGATGCATTATAATGAAGGACAGCCGCAGGGCGGAAGAGCCCGTCCTGCAAAAAAAATACAAGGAGGATGACATCATGGATTATGCAAATATGATCGACCATACATTATTAAAGGCGGATGCCACAAAAGAGCAGGTGAAGAAACTCTGCGAGGAAGCGATGGAGTACGGGTTCCATTCCGTATGCGTCAATTCCAGCTTCGTATATTACTGCACTCAGCTTCTGAAGGATTCGGATGTGAAGGTGTGCACTGTGATCGGTTTCCCGCTGGGTGCCATGTCTACCGCAGGAAAGGCGGCAGAGGCGAAGGCGGCGGTAAAAGACGGAGCGCAGGAACTGGATATGGTGATCCATGTGGGGATGATCAAGAGCGGGGACTGGGATTATGTGAAGCAGGATATCGCCTCTGTCGTGGAAGAAGCGGGGGAGAAGGCGATCGTCAAGGTGATCCTGGAGACCTGCCTCCTCACCGAGGAGGAGAAAAAGACGGCCTGCCGGATCGCAAAGGAAGCCGGGGCCGCATTCGTCAAGACATCCACCGGATTTTCCACAGGCGGGGCGACGGCGGAGGATGTGGCGCTCATGCGCTCTGTGGTCGGACCGGAGATGGGCGTGAAGGCGTCCGGCGGGATCCGGTCTATGGATGATGCCAGGAGGATGGTGGAAGCCGGGGCTGACCGGATCGGTGCGAGCGCAGGGATCGCGATTGTAAAAGAACAGAGAGGACAGTAAAGGGAAGATATGACGTTTATTTGGATTCTGATCATTGCAGCGGCTGTCATTATGGCGGCAGTCTGCGTTGAAATCTACAGAGAGACCCACAATTTCTGCGTGACGCGATACCGTGTCCATCCGAAGAAAATGGAAGGGTTGGAAGAGGAGAAGATCAAGATCGTTTTTCTCAGCGATCTTCATAACAGGGAATATGGAGAGAAAAATGAGCGACTTCTGCGCGCTGTACGTCAGACTTATCCGGACCTGATCCTGATCGGCGGCGATATGCTGGTGGGAAAAGAGCATGCCTCTTTCGATCCGGCGCTGTCTTTCGTGGAGAAACTCACTGCACTGTGTCCTGTGATCTATGCAAATGGAAATCACGAACAGAGGATGAAAGAGGAACCGGAAAAATATGAAGCTTCCTATAAAGAATATAAAAGAAAACTGCGGGGAAAAGGCGTGCTGTTTCTGGAAAATGGAAGCACTGTGGTGAAGCTGCACGGGAAACGGTTCCGCATAAGCGGACTGGAACTGCCCCTGGATACGTATAAAAAATTCCGCAGGGAGCAGGTTGACGGCAGCACGGTGGAGGCATGTCTGGGATTCATGCCAAAAGAGAGGAAGGACCAGGATTATCAGATCCTTCTTGCGCATAATCCAACATATATGAATGCGTATAAGGAATGGGGGGCGGACATGATCCTGTCCGGACACCTTCACGGAGGGATCGTCAGGATCCCGGGGGTCGGCGGCGTCATCACTCCCCAGGCATTTCTCTTTCCAAAATATTCCGGGGAGATGACTGTAGAGGGGGAGCAGACGATCATCGTGAGCAGGGGGCTGGGAACCCACACGATCAATCTGCGGCTGTTCAATCTGCCGGAAGTGATCCTGATCGAGCTGAAAAAACCGTTGTAAATGAGGCTGGTTTCCCTTATAATAGAAATATTGACGCGCGGCAGCGCGTGCCGGTGCTGCCGAACCGTCTGTGCATTATCTGGCAAAGAAAAATCGTGCAGGGGTGCAGAGACGCTGGTGTATTTATGTTTTGAGGGAGATTTCTATGGGAATACCGGTTAAGTTAGAGGTGTTTGAAGGACCGCTTGACCTGCTTCTTCACCTGATCGATAAGAATAAGATCGATATCTATGACATACCGATCGTTGAGATCACGAACCAATATATGGATTATATCAAACAGATGCAGAAGGAAGATCTGAACGTCATGAGCGAGTTCCTTGTCATGGCGGCGACCCTTCTGGATATCAAGTGCCGGATGCTCCTTCCGAAAGAAGTGACGGAAGAGGGCGAGGAAGTGGATCCGAGGCAGGAACTGGTTGAACAGCTCCTGCAGTATAAGATGTACAAGTATATGGCGTATGAGCTGAAAGACCGTCAGGTGGATTCGGACCAGATCATGTACAAATCCCCGACCATACCGGAGGAAGTGGCGGAGTATGTAGAACCGGTAGATCTGGATGTCCTGCTGGACGGGCTGACATTGAGAAAGCTGAACAAGGTTTTCCATGAAGTGATGAGACGCCAGACAGACAAGATCGACCCTGTCAGGAGCAAATTCGGGAAGATCGAGAAGGAAGAAGTCTCGCTCTCTGATAAATTTGACCATATTCATGAATACATGAAGGAACATGCACGTTTCAGTTTTCGTCAGCTTCTGGAAAAACAGAGGAGCAAGATGCATATCGTGGTGACGTTTCTTGCGATCCTGGAAATGATGAAGCTGGGAGAGATCCGCGTGGAGCAGGAGGAGAACTGTGGCGAGATTATGATTGAAAGGACTGGATATATCAATGGAGATAGAGAAGCTTCAGGGGGCGATTGAGGCGATCCTTTTTACCATGGGAGATTCCGTGGAACTGGAGAAGATCGCGGCGGCGATCGGGCACGATGAAGAGACGACGAGAAAGCTCATACATAACATGATGGACCGCTATGAAGAGGAGAGCCGCGGCATCCGCATCATAGAGCTGGATCATTCTTTTCAGCTGTGCACAAAGAAAGAAATGTATGAATATTTGATCCGTGTCGCAAAACAGCCCAAGCGGTATGTCCTGACAGATGTTCTCCTGGAGACTCTTTCGATCATTGCGTACAAGCAGCCGGTGACCAAGCTTGAGATTGAAAAGATCCGCGGTGTCAAGTCAGACCATGCGGTGAACAAGCTGGTTGAGTACGGGCTGGTGGAGGAGACGGGGCGTCTGGAGGCGCCCGGAAGACCGCTCCTTTTTGGAACTACAGAAGAATTTCTTCGCAGGTTCAGCGTCCATTCTCTGGACGAACTTCCGACTCTCAACGAAGAACAGATCGAACACTTTAAGGAAGAGGCAGAGGACGAGGCGCAGTTGAAACTGGATATCTGATCGGATCTGGGATCAGCCGGCTCTGCCAGGGTATCCGGGCAGACTGGCGGCGCGGGAAGGAAAGTTCTAGCCTCGGGAGAACAGGCATAGATTATCAGTAAGACATATGCGCGGGAGCGGTCTGCAATGAAGAAAAGCAGAGAAAATAATCGGAGAAAAAAGGCCCTTGTCCTTGCGTGTTTCCTCTTCTTTATAACAGTCTGCGCGGGATTTGCAGCAGAGGCAGAGGAAAATGCGGACGAGATCACAGGCTCAGAACTGTACGCCCGGTCGGCGGTCCTGATGGACGCGGACAGCGGGCGTATTTTATTTGCCAAAAACGGACAGGAAGAACTTGCCATGGCGAGCACGACGAAGATCATGACCTGTATCCTGGCACTGGAGAACGGCATCCTTTCCGACCCGGTCCAGGTCAGCGCAAACGCTTCCTCCCAGCCTGAAGTCAGGCTGGGAATGCGGGAGGGACAGAAGTTTTATCTTGAAGATCTTCTGTATTCACTCATGCTGGAGTCCCACAATGACTCTGCTGTCGCGATCGCAGAACATATTGGCGGGAGCGTGGAAGGCTTCGCCTCTATGATGAATCAAAAGGCAATGGACCTTTCATGCAGCAGTACATATTTTATCACCCCGAACGGCCTGGATGCGCAGGATGAGACTGGGACGCACCATACAACTGCGGAAGACCTGGCGCGGATCATGAAGTACTGTATCATGGAGTCGGAGAAAAAAGAGGACTTTCTTACGATTACCCGGACACAGACTTATCAGTTTGCGGACTGTGACGGCGAGGGTTCCTATTCGTGCCAGAACCACAACCTTTTTCTTCAGATGATGGAGGGGGCTCTTTCGGGAAAGACGGGGTTTACTGCTGATGCAGGGTACTGTTATGTGGGAGCGCTCCGGTGGGATGAAAGGACCTTTATCGTTGCCCTGCTTGCATGTGGGTGGCCGAACAACAAAGGATACAAATGGTCGGATACGAAGAAACTGATGGAATATGCACTGGAGAACTATGAGTACCGGCAGATCGACGTGAGTCTGGATGCAGGGGCGGTGCGCGTCAGGGAAGGGACGGACGGGGGATTCCCGCGGACGGAGGAAGTGCTGCTGAAAACAGAAGCGCAGGCGGAGCCGTTCCGTGTCCTGCTCAGGCGGAATGAAGATGTCTCCGTTACTTATGACCTCCCGGAGAGTGTTTTTGCTCCTGTGCAGAAAGGACAGGAGCTGGGATCAGTGACTTACAGCCTGGATGGGATCAGATTGAAAACCTACCCGGTGACGGCTTCGAAAACGATTGAACGAAGGACGTTTAAAGTCTGTCTGAATTATATTTGTGGTGTGTTTTGCTTTGGATATTAAAAAAGATCAATGCGAATGATTAATTTTGTCACTAGTATCGATTCGAATCATGTGTTAGTATAAGTGAAGATAAAATAAAACAACCAAATTGATTAAATATAAGGAGACGAATGATCATGGAAAACTGGAAGAAATACGAAAAATCATATTTTATGCCGCCCGAGCCGTGCTATGACTGGGTGAAAAAAGATTCGATCGAGAAACATCCGATCTGGTGCAGCGTGGATCTGCGCGACGGAAATCAGGCGTTGATCGAACCTATGAGCCTGGATGAAAAACTGGAATTCTTCCAGCTCCTTCTTGATGTGGGGTTCAAGGTGATCGAAGTAGGATTCCCAGCCGCCTCTGAGACCGAGTACCAGTTCGTGCGGACTCTGATCGAGCAGAACATGATCCCGGATGACGTTACGATCCAGGTGCTGACCCAGGCGAGGGAACACATCATCAAGCGTACCTTTGAAGCGGTCAAAGGCGCGCCCCACGCGATTATCCACGTCTACAATTCCACATCTGTTGCACAGAGAGAACAGGTGTTTAAAAAAGACAAGGAGCAGGTCAAGAAGATCGCGACGGACGGAGCGGAACTCCTGAAAAAGCTGGCGGACGAGACAAATGGAAATTTCACCTTTGAGTACAGCCCGGAGAGTTTCCAGGGAACAGAAGTGGATTATGCGCTTGAGGTCTGTAATGCGGTGCTGGAGATCTGGAAGCCGACGCCGGAGAACAAGGCGGTCATCAATCTCCCGACAACAGTGGAGAACGCGATGCCCCATGTGTTTGCGAGCCAGGTGGAATATTTTAACAAGCATCTGGTATACCGTGACAGCGTGATCCTTTCCCTGCATCCCCACAATGACCGGGGATCCGGAGTCTGCGACGCAGAACTGGGGATCCTTGCCGGCGCGGACCGGATCGAGGGAACACTCTTCGGCAACGGGGAGCGTACCGGAAATGTTGATATCGTGACTCTGGCGATGAACATGTTCTCCCAGGGAGTGGATCCGGGACTGGATTTCTCTAATATGAGCGATATCTGCGAGGTATATGAGCGGGTCACAAGGATGAACGTCTCTCCACGGCAGCCCTACGCCGGAGAACTTGTATTCACTGCATTTTCCGGCTCTCATCAGGACGCTATCGCAAAAGGAATGGCGTGGAGAGAGGAGAAGAACCTGGACAAATGGAGCGTGCCCTATCTGCCCATCGATCCTCAGGATGTGGGAAGGAGATACGATTCCGATGTGATCCGTATCAACAGCCAGTCCGGAAAAGGCGGCGTGAACTATATCCTGAAGCAGGGCTTCGGGATCAGCCTGCCAGAGAAGATGAGAGAGGAAGTTGGATATCTTGTGAAAGATGTGTCCGACAAGGCGCACAAAGAACTGACTCCAGATCTGGTATACCATATCTTCGAGGACAACTACATCAATGCGAAACCAGTGTTTACAGTGGATGAATGTCACTTTAAACAGGAGGACGGAATCGTCGCAGAGGCCACGATCCATCACAACGGAAATAATCTGAAGATCACAGGGGTTGGAAACGGACGTCTGGACGCGGTGAGCAATGCCATCAAGCATTATTTCGATGTGAGCTACGAGCTGGCAGTTTACGAGGAACACTCCCTGACAAAAGGTTCCTCCTCGAGAGCGGTTGCCTATGTGGGCGTAGTCTGCAACAAGAAACGCTACTGGGGTGTCGGGATCGATCCCGATATCATCAAGGCTTCCATCGAGGCGCTTGTCGTAGCGGTAAATAAGATCAAAGAGATCGCGGAGTCCAACGTGAACAAAGACGAGAGACTGCTGGAGATTACAAATTATATCTATGCAAACTATAAAGACGTCACACTGGATGACCTTGCGGAGAAGTTCTTTCTCTCCAAACCGTATCTCTCCAAATATATCAAGGAGAAATCCGGGATGACCTTCGGGGATATCCTGAAGAAAGTCCGCATGAAAAAAGCGCGCGCCATGTTAAAGAGCAGCAGCGCCACGGTGGAGAGTATCGCGGAATCCGTGGGATATCAGAATGTAGAACACTTTAACCGCATCTTTAAGAAAATGTATAATATCACACCGGTGCAGTACAGGAACCGTCACTAAAGCGGGACTGCCGGGGAGAAGATCCGCCGGAAGGGATGTATTGCTCTCAGACACACTTTCGTTCGGAAAACCGCGCAGCGGTACATAAGATCGCAAAAAACGCGATCTAAGTGCCGGCGCGGTTTTAACGGTCTTCGAGCAACACATCCCTTCCGGCTGGGCTTTTCCAACCGGCAGTTCCGGTTCAGGAGCGGCTGGGAGGACGCGCTTGCGCGCTGCTCCCGACTGTCCGGCCCCGGGAGTGTAAAATTGTTGGATGGGAAGGGGATGTTTTTGGCCGGACAGAGAGAGTGCCGCAGCCGGAAATGTCCCCTTTCTGCCTTTGGATGACAGGGAGCGCGCAAAGCGCGTCCGCTGCATTGGTTTCCGAGCGGGAGCGTGTCCGCAGACAATACATCCCTCCGGCGGACGCCCTCATCCCCCGCCCCGCCAAATCGCACAAAATTTATTGTTTTGCGAATACTTTAGTGTTATCATGGGAATGGATTTTACTGACAGGAGGATTTCTATGAACGTTCATGATAGGATAGATGCTCTCCGCCGTGAGATGGAGAGCGCGGGAATCGATATTTACATCGTCCCGACTGCAGATCATCACCACAGTGAATATGTGGGGGAATATTTTAAAGTACGTCAGTTCCTTACCGGGTTTACCGGCTCGGCAGGGACTGCGGTGGTCACGAGGGACAAGGCGGGACTTTGGACAGACGGGAGATACTTTATCCAGGCAGACCGCCAGCTCTCCGGGAGCGTGATCACGCTGTACCGGATGGGGGAACCGGGCGTGGATACGGTGGAAGAATTTGTGGAAAAGGAACTGCCCCAGGGCGGTGTGATCGGTTTTGACGGGCGCACTGTCGGGATCGCCGAGGGCAGAGAATACGAGAAGATCGCAGAGAAGAAGAAAGGCAGGCTGGACCAGGGCAGGGACCTGGGAGGAACTGTCTGGACAGACCGCCCGGAGATGCCAAAAGAGAAGGCTTTCCGCCTGGACGTGAAATACGCCGGGGAGAGTACAAGTTCCAAACTTGCCCGCATCCGGGAAAAGATGGAGGACTGCGGTGCGGATGTTCACCTCGTTTCCAGCCTGGATGATATCGCATGGATGCTCAATATCAGGGGAGGAGACGTTGCGTACTGCCCTCTGGTCCTTTCCTATGCGCTGATCTGGATGGACCATGTGGACTTCTATGCAGACCGGGACAAATTTTCTGATGAACTTCTGGAAGAACTGAACGAAGATGGCGTCCGTCTTCTTCCATACGCTCAGGTCTATGAAGATGTAAAACGACTGGAAAAAGACACGGTCGTTCTGCTCGACCCGGAGAGGATAAGCTATGCCCTTTATAAAAACCTGCCGGAGCATGTGAGTACGATAGAAGAACAGAATCCGTCCATTCTCATGAAATCCATGAAGAATGACACGGAGGCGGAAAACATCCGGAACGCCCATCTGAAAGACGGGATCGCCCACACACGTTTCATGTACTGGCTGAAGAAAAATATCGGAAAAATCCCCATGACAGAAATGTCCGCATCTGCTAAACTGGAAGAGTTCCGGTCGGAGCAGGAGGGATATCTCGGCGCCAGCTTTGCGCCGATCAGCGCATTTGCCGATCATGGGGCGGTGATCCACTACAGCGCCACGGAAGAGACGAATGTGGAACTGAAGGAAGGAAAACTCTTCCTGACGGATACCGGCGGACATTACTGGGAAGGGTCGACAGACATCACCCGGACTGTGGCGCTGGGCGAAGTGGGAGAGACGGAGAAGGAGCATTTCACTCTTGTTGCAAGGGCAATGCTGCGTCTTGCGAATACGGAGTTCCTCCACGGATGTACAGGGGCGAATCTTGACTGTATCGCGCGGGAGATCTTCTGGAAGGAGAAACTGAACTTCAATCATGGGACAGGGCACGGAGTGGGCTATCTCACGAATGTCCATGAGGCCCCTATTAATTTTCGCTGGAAAGAGGGAAACTTCCCTGCCCAGCCGCTGGAAAAGAATATGGTGATCTCAGATGAACCGGGGATCTACATCGAAGACTCCCACGGGATCCGTCTGGAAAATCTCCTTCTTGTACAGAAAGATGAAGAAAATGAATATGGGCAGTTTATGAGATTCGAGATCCTGACCTGGGTGCCCATCGATCTTGACGCCCTGCTTCCGGAGCGGATGACGGAAGAAGAGCGGAGCATGCTCAATGATTATCATAGAAAAGTATACGAGCTGATCGGTCCTCATCTGAACGAGGAGGAACGAGAGTGGCTGAAAGAATATACCCGTCAGATATAATGCGCGTCATAAGAACACAGCTCTCAATGCGTTCTTCGCCGAGAGAGTCTGCCTTAGTGATGCTGACGGAAGAGAGAAAGTAACAAGGAAAGACAGAAAAATGGAACCAACAGAAAATACGACGAATGAACTGATCGTCAGAATCGAATCAAAATACTCTAAACTGAGCAAAGGGCAGAAGCGTCTCGCGGACTATGTGTGCCAGAACTACGACAAAGCGGTCTTTCTGACCGCGGCCCGTCTGGGGGAGATCGTGGGAGTCAGTGAATCTACGGTAGTCCGTTTTGCCACGCAGCTGGGATACAAAGGATATCCGGGATTCCAGAAAGCCCTGGAAGAGCTGGTCAGGAATAAACTGAATTCCATCCAGAGGATGGAAGTGACTTACGGAAGGATCAGCCAGAGTGAGATACTGGAGACTGTGCTCCACTCGGACATCGAAAAGATCAAACTGACCCTCTCTGCCATCGACCATAAAGCATTTGATCTTGCCATTGACACCATACTGGAGGCGAAGAAGATCTACGTTATCGGGATCCGGAGCTGTGCGCCTCTTGCTTCGTTTCTGAGTTTCTATCTGAACCTGGTCTGCGATGACGTGACTGCGGTCACGACAAACAGTTCCAGTGAGATATTTGAACAGCTCATACGGATCGGGGAGAAGGATGTCATCATCGGCATCAGCTTCCCACGCTACTCCATGCGTACGCTGAAGGCCCTGGAGTTTGCGAGCAACCGGAAGGCAAAAGTGATCACACTGACGGACAGTGTCCATTCCCCGATGAACCTGTACTCTTCCTGTAACCTGATCGCACGCAGCGATATGGCATCCATCGTGGATTCCCTGGTCGCGCCTCTGAGTGTGATCAATGCGCTGGTCGTTGCACTCTGTATGAAAAAGCAGAAAGAAGTGGTCAGCACGCTGGAAACGCTGGAGGAGATCTGGGGAGAGTATCAAGTGTACAGCGGAGACGAACTGAATCCGGTGAGCGGAAAAGTCTCTGTAGAGCATGACGGAAAAACGCGGGGAGGCAGGTAAGGAAATGAGAAAAGTGATCGTGGTCGGAGGCGGCGCTGCAGGGATGATGGCGGCTGTCTTTGCCGCACGGCAGGGAGGAAAAGTCCATCTTTTGGAGAAAAACGAAAAGCTGGGAAAGAAGCTGTTCATCACGGGAAAAGGACGCTGCAACCTGACAAACGCCGCGGACATTGAAGAGTTATTTAATGCAGTGGTCAGCAATCCGAAGTTCCTTTACAGCAGTTTTTACAGCTTCACGAACGATCAGACGATCGATTTTTTTGAAGAATTAGGGGTAAAGACAAAGGTTGAGCGCGGCGGGAGAGTGTTTCCCCAGTCGGATCATTCTTCTGATGTGATCAGTGCCCTGAGCAGAGAACTGTCGCGGCTGGGCGTGGAGGTGTCTCTGAACACGGAAGTGAAGGAACTGATCGTGGAGGGGGGACGGGTGACAGGCGTCCTGCTCGCGTCCGGCAAAAAGCTGGTTTCGGATGCGGTGATCGTGGCTTCCGGAGGGATCTCTTATCCCTCTACCGGCTCCACAGGGGACGGCTACCGCTTTGCAAAAGAATGCGGTCATAAAGTGACAGAGCTCCTTCCTTCTCTTGTCCCGATGGAAGTGAAAGAGTGGTATGCAAAAGAACTGATGGGACTGTCTCTGCGAAATATTGAGATCCGGATCACCGATGGAAAGAAAAAGCTGTATGAAGAGTTCGGCGAGATGCTTTTTACACATTACGGGGTGACCGGCCCGGTGATTCTGAGCGCCAGCAGTGTAGTGGGAAAAGGGCTGAAAAAGAAAGAACTGACCCTTCACATTGACTTAAAACCGGCGCTGACGGAGGAACAGCTGGATAAAAGAGTCCTAAGAGAGTTCGAGGCGAACCAGAACCGCCAGTTCAAGAACTCGGTGGACAGCCTGTTTCCGGCAAAGCTAAAGCCGGTGATGGTAGAACTTTCCGGGATCCCGGAAGAGAAGAAAGTGAACGAGATCACAAGGGAAGAACGGATCCGGTTTGTACATCTGATCAAGGATCTCACTATGACGCTGACCGGGCTCAGGGGATATAATGAGGCAATCATCACAAAAGGCGGAGTGTCCGTCAGAGAGATCGATCCGGGATCAATGGAATCGAAAAACGTGGAAGGGCTGTATTTTGCGGGGGAAGTTCTTGACCTGGATGCGGTGACCGGGGGATATAATCTGCAGATCGCCTGGTCCACGGGATATCTCGCAGGGATCAATGCGGCGCAGGAATAAAATCACATGGAGGAATAAAGAGATGGGATATAATGTAGCAGTCGACGGACCGGCAGGTGCGGGGAAAAGCACGATCGCGAAGCTGGTGGCGAAAAAGATGGGGTATATCTATGTGGATACCGGCGCGATGTACCGCGGACTTGCGATCCATTTTCTGAAAAAAGGGATTGACCCGGAAGAGAAAGAAGCGGTCGTGGAAGCATGCCGGGACGCGGAAGTGACCATCGGATATGAGTCTGGCGTACAGCAGATTTACCTGAATGGAGAAAATGTGACAGACATGCTCCGGACTGAGGAAGTAGGAAATATGGCTTCCAGGACATCGGCAATCCCTGAGGTGAGGGAAAAACTCCTGGAGCTTCAGCGCTCTCTTGCAAGGGAGAAAGATGTGATCATGGACGGAAGGGATATCGGGACCAATATCCTTCCGGACGCGGATGTGAAGATCTATCTGACGGCAAGTGTTGAGACACGTGCAAAGCGCAGATACGATGAACTGAAAGAAAAGGGTGAGTCCTGCGACCTGGAAGAGATCGCAAGAGACATCAAGGCACGGGACGAGAGAGATATGACCCGGGATATCGCACCGCTGAAAAAAGCGGAGGATGCAGTCCTTGTGGACAGTTCGGACATGACGATCGAAGAAGTGGTCAGCGAGATCTGCAGTTTGTGCCGCCGGACGAAACAGGAGACAGCGAAATGAAAGTGATAAAAGCGAAAACGGCAGGATTCTGCTTCGGAGTGAAACGGGCTGTCGATACGGTTTATGAGCAGGTGAACAAGAAGGGAGCAGGAGAAAAGATCTACACTTATGGTCCCATCATCCATAATGAGGAGGTCATCAAAGACATGGAGGCGAAAGGGGTGCGGGTCCTCCGCTCGGAAGAGGAACTGGAAGGACTCTGCGGCGGTACAGTCATCATCCGTTCCCACGGTGTCGAAAAAAAGATCTATGACAAACTGGAAGAGAAGAAACTGAAGATTGTTGACGCAACCTGTCCGTTTGTAAAGAAGATCCACAATATCGTACAGAAAGAAAGTGCGGCAGGAAAAAGAATCGTGATCATCGGAAACCCGGACCATCCCGAGGTGCAGGGAATCAGAGGCTGGGCCGGAGAATGCGCCTGTGTCATAGAGGACCGGGAAGATGCGCTGAAGTTTTCTGTTGAGGAAAACGAAAAAATCTGTATTGTCTCTCAGACGACATTTAATTACAATAAATTTAAAGATTTAGTTGAAATTATCTCTGAAAAGAGTTATGATGTAAGTGTTTTAAATACAATCTGCAATGCTACGAAAGAGCGTCAGACAGAGGCTCAGAGCATAGCAGAAACGGTGGATGCTATGATAGTGATTGGTGACAAGCATAGTTCCAATACCCAAAAGTTATTTGAAATATGCCATCGGGCATGTAACAATACGTACTATATACAGACACTTGACGATTTGGATTTGAATCAATTAGGGTCAGTGGAAACAGTAGGTATTACAGCAGGGGCATCCACGCCCAACAATATAATTGAGGAGGTTCAAAATAATGTCAGAATTATCTTTTGAACAGATGTTAGACGAGTCATTTAAAACAATTCATAACGGTGAGGTGGTTGAAGGTACTGTGATCGATGTAAAACCGGATGAGATCATCCTTAACATCGGTTATAAGGCTGATGGTATCATCACAAAGAATGAATATTCAAATGACCAGTCGCTTGATCTGACAACAGTCGTGTCTGTAGGGGATACGATGACAGTCAAGGTATTGAAAGTGAATGACGGCGAAGGGCAGGTTCTTCTTACATATAAGAGACTTGCAGCCGAAAAAGGAAATGAGCGCCTGCGCGAAGCGTTTGAGAACAAGGAAGTCCTGAAAGCAACGGTTACCCAGATTCTCGGCGGAGGTATCTGCGCGACGGTGGATGAGGTTCGCGTGTTTATCCCGGCGAGCCTTGTTTCCGATTCTTATGAAAAAGATCTCAGCAAATACGAAGGAAAAGAGATCGAGTTCGTGATCAGTGAGTTTAATCCGAGAAGAAACCGTGTGATCGGCGACAGACGTCAGCTTCTTGTGGCAGAGCGCGCTGAAAAACAGAAAGAGCTTTTCGCAAAACTCAAAGTTGGCGATACGGTAGAAGGAACTGTTAAGAATGTGACAGATTTCGGAGCTTTTGTTGATCTGGGCGGTGTGGACGGCCTGCTTCATATCTCAGAGATGTCCTGGGGACGGGTTGATAATCCGAAGAAGCTTTTCCACGTAGGCGACCAGCTGAAAGTCCTTGTAAAAGATATCCACGATACAAAGATCGCACTCAGCCTCAAGTTCCCGGAGACAAATCCGTGGGCAAATGCGGCAGAGGATTTTGCTGTGGGAACAGTTATCACCGGAACAGTTGCACGTATGACGGACTTCGGAGCATTTGTTGAACTTGCTCCGGGGGTTGATGCCCTGCTTCATGTTTCACAGATCTCAAAAGCACATGTTGATAAACCGTCCGATGTCCTTTCAATCGGTCAGGAGATCACAGCAAAGATTGTTGATCTCAACGAGGCAGAGAAAAAGATCAGTCTCAGTATGAAAGCTCTCGAATCAGAGACTCATACTGAGGACGACGAAAACGAATAAAAGGAAAAAACAGCCGGAGTGACGGCTGTTTTTTTTATACTAGTTTTACAAAAAAATGTACTATTTTTTGTTAAAAATTCGACAGTATGTTTGTGAAAATATACATGGATTGTCGATAAAGTTCTGGATTTTAAAACTTTTTTTTAGTAGAATAGTTTTATTGTGAAAAATAAGTGGAGTTTCTGCTTCTGCGGAAATCTCTGCAAAAAGAAAGGAAGAGTAAAATGGGACTTTTGACATTTAAAGGCGGCATTCATCCGGACGATGGAAAACGTTTTTCGAAAGACCAGGCAGTGAAACCTCTTTTGCCAAAAGGAGATATGGTTTACCCGCTCTCCCAGCATATAGGGGCTCCGGCCAATCCTGTTGTAAAGAAAGGGGATCATGTCCTGAAAGGTCAGTTGATCGCTGATGCAGGTGGTTTTGTTTCTGCTCCGGTCTATTCTTCTGTATCCGGAACCGTGAAAGGTCTGGAACAGCGTTTTAATCCGACCGGTACAAAAGTAGAATGTATCGTGATCGAAAATGACGGCGAATACAGCGAAGCTGAGTACGAGCCGGTGAAGCCTCTGGATGAACTGAGCAGAGAAGAGATCCTTGAAATGATCGCACGTGCCGGCATTGTTGGTATGGGCGGCGCGGGATTCCCGACCAGGGTGAAACTTTCTCCGAAGGAACCGGACAAGATTGATTACATCATCGCAAACTGTGCGGAATGTGAGCCGTATATCACTGCTGACTACAGAAGAATGCTTGAGAATACGAAGGACCTGGTCAGCGGGATGAGAGTCGTCCTTTCACTGTTCCCGAATGCGAAGGGAATCTTTGCGGTTGAGGATAACAAGAAAGACTGTATTGAGAAGCTGAACCAGGTGGTGGCGAATGAGCCCAGGATGGATGTGAAAGCATTGATGACAAAATATCCCCAGGGAGCTGAGAGACAGCTGATCTATGCGGTAACAAAGCGCGCGATCAACTCCAGTATGCTTCCCGCTGATGCAGGATGTATCGTTGATAATGTGGAAACACTGATCGCCATCCATAACGCAGTCATCAATGGAAGACCTCTGACAGAACGCGTTGTCACAGTGAGTGGTGACGCGGTGGAAACCCCGGGCAACTTCCGGGTGCTCCTGGGAACAAACCACAGAGAACTGATCGAGGCGGCAGGCGGATTTAAGACAGAGCCTGAAAAGCTGATCTCTGGAGGACCAATGATGGGATTTGCCATGGTGACATTGGACGCACCTGTGACAAAAACCTCGTCTTCTATCCTTGCATTTAAGGAGGATGTGGTGGCAAAAAATCCGGAGACGGCCTGCATTAACTGCGGAAGATGTGTGGAGGTCTGCCCGAGCAGGATCATCCCGTCCAGACTTGCAGATTATGCAAGACGACAGGATGAAGAGTCCTTTGTAGCCATGAATGGACTGGAGTGTGTAGAGTGCGGCTCCTGCAGTTATGTCTGTCCTGCGAAGCGACAGCTGAAACAGGCAATCGGCGGAATGAGAAAGATCGCACTTGCAAATAAGAGGAAAAAATAAGAGAGGTGACTGAAAAGTGAACGAGAATTACAAAGTATCAGCATCGCCGCATATCCGCGACAGGATAAAGAGCAGCAATATCATGCTTATGGTGGTCATCGCCCTTCTTCCGGCAACGATCTTCGGAATCTGGAATTTCCGCCATGAGAATGCCTGGATCCTTGTTGTTGTAACGACAGCTTCCGCGGTGCTGGCAGAATACATATATGAAAAACTGATGCATAAACCGATCACGATCAATGATTTCAGTGCGGTCGTCACCGGCCTTCTGCTGGCGCTGAACCTTCCGCCAACACTTCCGTGGTGGATGGGCGTTCTGGGCGCTGTGTTCGCGATCGTTGTTGTAAAACAGCTTTTCGGCGGTCTGGGGCAGAACTTTATGAACCCGGCGCTGGCTGCAAGATGTTTCCTGCTGATTTCTTTTACGGGCGATATGACATACTTCGTATATGACGGAGTGACAGGGGCAACTCCTCTTGCACAGTTAAAAGCCGGAGAGGCCGTGAACACAATGGATATGCTGATCGGAAACATCAGGGGAACGATCGGAGAGACTTCTGTCATCGCGATCATGATCGGGGCCATGTTCCTGCTTCTGATGGGCGTGATCGATCTGACGATTCCTGCATCCTACCTGATCTCGTTTGTTGTATTTATCGTGATCTTCGGCGGACACGGCCTGGATGCACAGTATATCACTGCACACCTGTGCGGCGGCGGACTGATGCTTGGAGCATGGTTCATGGCGACCGATTATGTGACTTCGCCGATTACCACAAAGGGAAGGATACTGTATGGAATCTGTCTGGGACTTCTGACCGGCCTCTTCCGTCTGTTTGGCGGTTCGGCGGAAGGCGTATCCTATGCGATCATCATAAGCAACCTTCTGGTACCGCTGATCGAAAAGATCACGGTTCCCAAACCCTTCGGCAAAGGAGGAGAGAAGTGATGAACAAGATAGTAAAGAATACATTGATTCTGACTGCGATCACTGTGGTATCCGGACTGCTCCTCGGTGCAGTGTACGGAGTTACCAAAGAGCCGATCGCGGCAGCACAGGAAAATACTAAACAGGAAGCGTTCCGGGCTGTTATGGCGGATGCTTCTGAATTCGTTACCTATGAGGATTTTGACGCAGAATCGGCTTCTGCTCTTCTGAGTGACAATGGTTATACGTCTGATTCGATCTCCGAGGTCGCTGTGGCTCAGGATGCCGGCGGTGAGACCATCGGCTATGTGATCAACGTGACTTCAAGCGAAGCTTATGATGGAGAGCTTCAGCTTTCAGTTGGAATCGCTTCAGACGGAACGGTAAAGGGTGTTGAGATGCTCTCTATCAGCGAGACCGCCGGCCTTGGAATGAAGGCGGATGAAGCAGAGTTCAAGGACCAGTTCAAGGACAAAAACGTGGCACAGTTTTCCTATACGAAGACAGGTGAGGAAGGCGATGACAAGATTGACGCTATAAGCGGTGCAACGATCACAACGAATGCCGTCACAAATGCTGTCAATTCCGCACTGGTTTATTTTCAGAATGAGTTAGGAGGCGGTGCAGAATGAATAAATGTGTAGAACGTATTTATAACGGCCTTATAAAAGAGAATCCGACCTTTGTCCTCATGCTTGGTATGTGTCCCACACTGGCGGTCACGACTTCTGCGGTCAACGGTATCGGAATGGGATTGTCCACAACGGCGGTTCTGATCATGTCAAACATGCTCATCTCCATGTTGAGAAAGATCATCCCGGATTCTGTCAGGATGCCGGCGTTTATCGTTGTGGTCGCATCTTTCGTGACGATCGTGGATTTCCTTCTGGAAGGTTTTGTGCCGAGTCTGTATGATTCACTCGGACTTTACATTCCGCTGATCGTTGTAAACTGTATCATCCTCGGAAGAGCCGAGAGTTATGCATCGAAGAATCCGGTGCTTCCGTCTATTTTCGACGGTGTAGGTATGGGACTTGGTTTTACTCTGGGTCTTACCTGCATCGGTATCGTGAGGGAACTGCTCGGAGCAGGGCAGATCTTCGGAATCCAGGTTATGCCGGAGTCCTATCAGCCGATCACGATCTTCATCCTTGCGCCGGGAGCATTCTTCGTACTGTCCTGTCTTGTCGCACTTCAGAACAAGATCAAGAAGGCTGCTGCAAAGAAAGGAAAAGCAGTACCGCAGTCCGCGGGATGTGGAGAAGGATGTGCATCATGTGGAAACCGCAGTGCATGCGGAGGTCATCTGATCAAGACAGAGGCGGAAGAAAAAGGAAAGGAACAGGGGGTACAGTAAATGCAGGAATTATTATTGATCGCAGTTGGATCTGCTTTTGTAAATAACGTCGTGCTCAGTCAGTTCCTCGGGATCTGTCCGTTCCTGGGCGTTTCTAAGAACGTCAAGACTGCTGCCGGAATGGGAAGCGCTGTTGTGTTCGTCATCACGATCGCATCCTTTGTTACCGGCGTGATCTATAAATTTATACTCGGAAACCCGAACATCATGAACGGAGAACTGGAGTATCTGAATACGATCGTGTTCATCCTTGTTATCGCGGCTCTGGTGCAGTTCGTTGAAATGTTCCTGAAGAAATCCATGCCGTCCCTCTACAATGCGCTTGGTGTGTACCTTCCGCTGATCACCACAAACTGTGCGGTGCTCGGTGTCGCGCTGACCAACGTAGAGAGCGGATATGGGATCCTCACAGGTGTTGTGAACGGATTTGCCACAGCGTTCGGCTTCCTTGTATCCATCGTCCTGATGGCAGGTATCCGTGAGAAGATCGAACATAACGACATTACAGAATCATTTCAGGGAACGCCGATCGTACTTGTGACAGCAGGTCTGATGGCGATCGCGTTCTTCGGATTTTCAGGTTTGATATAGGAGGACAGAAGTTATGAGCATAACTGGAATTATAATAGCCGCTGTCGTTGTCGGCGGCACAGGTTTATTCATCGGTGTCTTCCTTGGGATCTCAGGCAAAAAATTTGCTGTTGAAGTGGATGAGAGAGAGGAAGCCATCCTTGATGTGCTTCCGGGAAATAACTGCGGCGGATGTGGATACGCAGGATGTTCCGGTCTTGCGGCGGCGATCGTTGCCGGCGAGGCAGAAGTAGGCGGATGCCCTGTGGGCGGCGCGCCTGTTGCAGAGAAGATCGGTAAGATCATGGGGGTAGATGCCGGTGCGCAGGAGAGAAAAGTCGCATTTGTAAAATGTGGAGGAACCTGCGAGAAAGCAAAAAATGAATACGAATATCACGGGATTCAGGACTGTACTTTCGCAAGCCAGATGCAGGACGGCGGAGCAAAAGGCTGCGCTTACGGGTGTCTCGGCTACGGCTCCTGTGTGAAGGCATGTCCGTTTGATGCTATCCACGTTGTGGACGGGATCGCAGTGGTAGATAAAGAGGCTTGTAAAGCCTGCGGAAAATGCGTTGCAGCATGTCCGAAACATCTGATCGAACTGATCCCGTATAAACAGAAGACATTTGTACAGTGTAACTCCAATGAAAAAGGAAAAGCACTCATGTCAGTCTGTGAAGTAGGCTGTATCGGCTGCCGCCTCTGTGAGAAGAACTGTGAGGCAGGTGCCGTCACTGTAAACAACTTCCTGGCACATATCGATGCAGACAAGTGTACAAACTGCGGCCTGTGCGCAGAGAA
Organism: Mediterraneibacter glycyrrhizinilyticus; assembly: GCF_016902345.1. GTDB lineage: Bacteria > Bacillota > Clostridia > Lachnospirales > Lachnospiraceae > Mediterraneibacter > Mediterraneibacter glycyrrhizinilyticus_A. The sequence continues at coordinate 25,350 of NZ_JACJLR010000009.1, forward strand.
GTGCCCGAGGAAGATCATTACGATGCAGAGGTAAAACTTCCGCCGGAGGTACATATTGTCTGCAGACACGCTTTCGCTCGGAAAACAATGCAGCGGACACGTAAGAGCGCAAAGGACGCGCTCTAAGTGCCGGCATTGTTTTAACGGTCCTTAGACAACACGTACCTCCGGCTGGGTTTTCCCTGCCGGAAGGATTTAGAGCGGGGGGCGGGTGCGCGCCTTTGGCGCTGCCTTCCCCCGCTTGATTTCTGGGATGAAAAGGGAGCGTTCCTGGCTGAACAGCCATACTGTTCAGCCAGGAACGCTCCCCTTTTTTAGCACAAATTTCACCTTCACTTTTGATGCTTCCAGGGAGGCAGCGCCGCCCGCGGCGCGTTCCTCCCGTCCCCTGTCCAGCAGGCTCCTGCCGACCGGAAGAAGCCCAGCCGGAGGCATCCGTTGTCTAAGGGCCGTTAAACCAATGCCGGCACTTGGCGTGTGTCCTTTGCGCGCCTACGTGTCCGCTGCATTGGTTTCCGAGCGCGAGCGTGCCCGCAGACAATGGATACCTCCGGCGGACTTTTATCCCCAAACGGCAGGGACTCACTGCGACAGGGGCAGATCTTCCGTGGTGGTGTGAAGTTCGTAGTCTGAGGTGACAAATACAGCCTCAACCCCGTCCAGGCTCTGAATCAGTTCCATCCCTTTTTCGAGCCCCAGCGCATAGCAGGTTGTACTGAGGGCATCTCCATCCACAGAATTGTCGGAGATGATGGAAACCTGATACAGGTCGTTCTGAATGGGATAGCCTGTGCCGGGATCCAGAATGTGGTGGTAGATGGTTCCGTCTTTTTCAAAATATCGTTCATAGTTTCCGGATGTCACAACGGACTGATCGTCTATCTCCAGGACGGCGATCGGCGTCCCGTCAGACTCAAAGGGCTTCTGAAGCCCGATCCGGAAGGGGGAACCGTCATATTTGGAACCGACGGCGAGCATGTTCCCGCCCAGGTTGATCAGAGCGTGCTCGACGCCTTCTTCCTTAAGATACTCTTTCAGCTGATCAGCGATATAGCCTTTTGCGATGCCTCCCAGATCGATCTTTGTATCCGGATCGGAAAGCGTGACCGTGTTCCCGTCAACTTTTACATTGCGGTAATCAATGTGAGTGACAGCCTCGGCGAGCTCTTCCGGATCCGGCAGTGTCTTGTCCTCGTTGTCAGTAAAGTCCCACAGTTCGCTGGCAGAAGCGATCGTGATATCAAAATACCCGTTTGAGATATCCCCGTATTCCAGTCCGAGACGGATCAGCTCGGCTGTCTCATCTGACACGGTGACAGGCTGGCCGCCGGAATTGTTGATCTTCGACACTTCGCTGTCCTCGATCGTTCGGCTGAAGAGCTGTTCATAGTATCCGCAGAGCTCTTCGCAGTGGTCCAGTACATCTCTGTCTGCGCCCCAGACTTCCACGGTCACTACGGTATCAAAATACATTCCGGTCATGCTCAGCGACTCGTTATCCCGGGGAGAACTACATCCGCCGATAGAGACTATAAGGGAAGCTGAAGTGGCCAGGACGGCGCATAAAGTGTTCCATCCCCTTCGGTCTGAGGAAGGAGAGCATAAAAGCGGTTTTGACAACCTTGTTCTATTCATAAGATTGCTCCATTCTGCCGCGAAAAAGGCGGCGTTTTTGTTTTCTGTTTTAAGCCATGACGCTATTATACTGGTTTTGGATGAGATGTACAATCGAACGTTTGGTTGCATTCCGTTTTTTTGTGTGCTATGATATTGGACGAAAGAGGTAACGGCATGAAGAAAAATGACTGGATCCTTGCCGGAGTGATCATCGTGATCGCGGCTGCGATCCTGCTGTTTCAGCTTACAAGAGGGGACAGCGGAGCAGGAGAGGTGATTGTCACTGTGGACGGGGAGACATTTGGAACATACAGTCTGGCGGAAAATCAGACTGTGGATATTGGCGGAACGAACCGTCTTATTATTCAAGATGGAACGGCGCAGATGGAGTGGGCGGACTGCCCGGATCAGGTCTGCGTGGATCACAGTGCGATATCACGGGAGGGTGAGAGCATCATCTGCCTTCCAAATCAGGTGGTCGTTTCTGTGGAAAGCGGCGAGGAAGCTGAACTGGACGGAGTGGTCCGCTGAAGAGGTGCAGTGATGAAGAGCAGAGCAGCTTATTTTGGGGTATTTACGGCGCTGGCGCTGATCTTAAGCTATGTAGAGATGCTGATCCCGATCAATTTTGGCATTCCCGGTGCAAAGCTGGGACTTGCAAATCTCATCATCGTGATCGTGCTCTACAAAACAGACTGGAAGGAAGCGCTGCTCCTTTCTGTCGTGAGGGTCGTGCTGGCAGGGTTTATCTTTGGAAATATGTTCAGTATCCTGTACAGCCTGGCGGGCGGCGTCCTTAGCCTTGCAGTTCAGGCGCTGTTGAAAAAGCAGGGAAGTTTCAGTGTGACAGGAGTCAGCATTGCAGGCGGTGTCAGCCATAATATCGGGCAGCTTATTGTGGCAATGATCGTTGTCGAGACCTATCAGGTGGGGTATTATCTCCCGGTTCTTTTGATCGCCGGAGTCCTGACCGGACTTTTGATCGGTATTATTTCCGGGGAAGTGCTGAAGCGGATCCGGCAGATCGATCTGACAATGGAATAAGGATCTGCTATTGGCAAAAAAATATGACAGAGAAGAAAGAGGAAAACCATGATAACATATGTGCGCGGAGAACTGGCGGCGGTAGAAGAGGACAAGGCAGTCATTGATGTGGGGGGCGTCGGATATGGCGTCTTCATGTCCGGACAGGCATTGAGCATTCTGCCTCCGGTTGGAAATGAAGTGAAGATTCATACATATCTTAATGTGAAAGAGGATTCAATGCAGCTCTTTGGCTTTCTGACCAGAGAGGATCTTGAGGTCTTCCGTCTGGTGATCGGGGTGAGCGGGATCGGACCGAAGGGTGGTCTGAACATCCTTTCCTGTCTGTCTCCGGATGAACTTCGTTTCGCAGTCATGTCAGGAGATGCGAAAGCGATCTCGGCGGCGCCGGGAATCGGTAAGAAGACGGCAGAGAAATTGATCTTGGAACTGAAAGACAAGATGAAGATCGAGGATGTGCTGGAACATGCGGCCCATGGCGATGAAGCCCCCGGCGCAGTATCCGGAGCATCGGAGAGCGGGATGCAGGCGGAGGCAGTGCAGGCTCTTGTGGCTCTCGGATACGGGAGCGCGGAGAGCATGCGCGCCGTGAAAAAGACCTCTCAGGAGTGTGGGACAGTGGAGGATATCCTGAAAGAAGCTTTGAAATATCTCTTTTGATCAGGAAAAGTGCCTGAACGGAGAAACAGCCGGCAGGAATGATGCCGAGGCGGAAAATGCCTGAATGGGGCGGGAAGAATATGAAGTACAGCGAAAGGTGAACGTGGTGGGAAAGCGAATCATAACAACAGAAAATCTGGAAGAAGATATTAAGATCGAGGGACAGCTGCGCCCTCAGACGCTGGAAGACTATATCGGGCAGGAAAAGGCGAAGAAGACACTGAAGGTCTATATCGAGGCGGCGAAAGCACGGGGAGAGGCGCTGGACCATGTGCTTTTTTACGGCCCTCCCGGGCTTGGAAAGACAACTCTGGCCGGGATCATTGCAAATGAGATGGGAGTCAATCTGAAAGTGACATCTGGTCCGGCGATCGAGAAACCGGGCGAGATCGCGGCGATCCTGAACAGCCTTCAGGAGAACGACGTACTCTTTGTAGATGAGATCCACCGTCTGAACCGCCAGGTAGAAGAAGTGCTTTATCCGGCGATGGAAGACTACGCCATCGACATTATGATAGGAAAAGGAGCCAGCGCCAGGTCGATCCGGCTGAACCTGCCCCAATTTACCCTGGTAGGAGCAACGACGAGAGTGGGAATGCTGACAGCCCCTCTGCGGGACCGCTTTGGCGTGGTGGACCGGCTGGAGTTCTACACGAACGAGGAATTAAAGACCATTATCCTGCGGTCTGCCCGCGTGCTGGATGTGGAGATCGAGGAGGAGGGGGCACTGGAACTTGCGAGGAGATCCAGGGGAACGCCCCGACTGGCAAACCGCCTTCTGAAAAGAGTGCGGGATTTTGCCCAGGTAAAATATGATGGAAAGATCACACGGAGGGTGGCGGATTACGCGCTGGATCTTCTGGATGTAGACAGATATGGCCTGGATCACAATGACAGGATGATCCTTCTGACCATGATCGAGAAATTTCAGGGTGGTCCCGTTGGGCTGGATACACTTGCCGCAGCCATCTCGGAAGACGCCGGGACACTGGAAGATGTGTACGAGCCATACCTCCTGCAGAACGGGTTTATTCAGAGGACACCCCGCGGGCGTATCGTGACAGAGCGTGCCTATGGTCATCTTGGGATCCCGTCTCCGCTGGGAACTACGCACACATCTGACTGAAGCCGTCTTGAACACCTGCCGGTCAGTGCAATCCACATTTACTGAAAAAACTGTTGGTTTTTACTGGCAAATAGTTTATAATAGCTTTTAGGAAACACGAGGAGGATGCTATGAGTTCGGCAAAACATTTTACAGAGGTATTGATCGGGGGAAAAGTATACACTCTCAGTGGATTTGAGGGAGAAGAGTATCTGCAGAAAGTATCTTCCTATCTGAACCATAAGATAACAGAGTGTGCGAACAGCGAAGGATATCGGAAGCAGAGTGCGGATACGAGGAATGTTCTCCTGGCACTGAACATTGCGGATGATTATTTCAAGGCGAAAAAGCAGGGAGATTCCCTCGAGAATGATATCGAGATGAAAGACAAGGAAATGTACGATCTGAAGCATGAGCTGATTTCCGCGCAGATCAAATTGGAGAACGCGGAGAAAGAACTTGCGAAGATGAAAGAGGAGAATAACGATCTCCAGATGCAGATCGTCAAGCTGGAAACAGAGATGAAAAACCGGAGAAGGTAAAAGATAGGCTGTCAGAAACGACAGCCTATTTCATTAACAGGAAAGAAACGGAAAATAGAAATATGAACAGTAACAATTTACAGAGAAAGATAGAAATCCTGGCACCGGCGGGTTCCTATGACTGCTTCCGGGCGGCGGTGAACGCCGGCGCCGATGCCGTTTATGCAGGAGGCCCCAGGTTTGGAGCCAGGGCATATGCGGATAATTTCTCGGAGAGAGAACTTATCCAGGCAATCGGGGAGGCACATCTTCACGGCTGCCGTTTTTATCTGACAGTGAACACACTTCTGAAAGAAACAGAGATCAAAGATCTGTATGACTATTTGGCGCCTCTCTATGAAGCGGGGCTTGACGCGGTCATAGTTCAGGATACAGGAGTGTTCAAGCTGATAAGAGAAAATTTTCCGGGGATGGATATTCATGCCAGTACGCAGATGACGGTCACAAATGCTAGGGGAGCGGGATTTCTGGAGGAACGGGGAGCAGTGAGAGTAGTGCCGGCAAGAGAACTTTCGCTTTCAGAGATCCGCAGTATCCGGCAGGAAACAGGATTGGAGATCGAGTGCTTTGTCCACGGAGCGCTCTGCTACTGTTATTCCGGGCAGTGTCTTTTGAGCAGTATGATCGGCGGACGGAGCGGAAACCGGGGACAGTGCGCCCAGCCCTGCCGCCTTCCCTATACTGTGAATGGGGAGACAAAATATTTTCTGAGCCTGAAGGATATCTGCACGCTGGAACTGATCCCGGAGCTGATCGAGGCAGGGATCGATTCTTTCAAGATCGAAGGGAGGATGAAGAATCCGGAGTATGTTGCTGCCGTGACAGCAATGTACAGAAAGTATACCGATCTGTATCATCAGAAGGGAAAGAAAAATTTCCGGGTGGAACACCGGGACAGAGAGATTTTGATGGATCTCTACAACCGGGGAGGGTCCCATTCAGGATACTATAAAGTGCACAATGGCCGGGACATGCTTGCGCTGGACCGGCCGAACCATGCAGGTGTGCCGGCGGTGCGAATGACCTCGCAGCAGGGAAGAGAGATTCGTGGAATCGCGCTGACCGGACTGGACCGGGGTGACGTACTGGAGACCGGAGGGGGGAAGAATAACTATACTCTCGGGGAAAAAGTACAAGAGGGCGGAAACGTGAGTTTCTTGGTACAGAAAGGAACTTCGTTTAAAAGGGGAACCGTGTTTAACCGGATCCGAAATGAACAGCTCATCCGTGAGATCCGGGAGAAGTATCTTGGCGGGGGGAGACAGATACGGGTTACGGGAGTCCTTGCTCTCCGTGCAGGGTCCCCGGCCTGTCTCACGGTAAGCAGCGGGGATATTGTGTATACAGCAGAGTCATCGGAAATTGTGCAGACCGCGCAGAATCGTCCTCTGTCGGAGAGCGACGTGGAAAGGCAGATCCGGAAAACAGGAAACTCAGAGTTCTGTTTTGAAAAACTGGAGATCACTGCCGGAGAAAATATCTTTCTCCCGGTCCAGCAGCTGAAAACGCTGAGAAGAGAGGCATTTGCGGGGCTGAAAGAAGTTCTCCTTCAGCAGGACAGGAGAAAGACTCCGTGCAGAAAGTATGAGTCTGATACCGGAAGAATACAGACATCAGGAAAAGTGAGAACAGAGAGTGCAGCGTCGTCTTTGCCTGTCACGCTTCTGGTCTCTACAGCAGAACAGCTGCAGATGGCAGAGCAGTTTCTTTCAGATCATCCGGACAGCGGGATCCGTTGCGTATATCCGGAGTGTAGGATGAGCAGGGACTTCTTCCATAATCCTAAGATAAAACGTTCGGTGGAGCGTATAAGAGGATTGGGGATACAAGTCATGCCAGCGCTCCCGCATATATTCCGTGAAGAAGCGTCAGACTATCTTACAGGGGAAAAGGACGCTGTGGCAGGATTCCCGGCAGACGGATTTTTGATCCGGAATATAGAAAGCGTTTACTTTCTCAGAAAACTGCGGTTTGACAAAACGGTCATATTAGACCATAATCTATATGTGTTTAACCGGTATGCGAAAGCGTTCTGGATAGAACAGGGGATTTCTCATTTTACAGCCCCCCTGGAACTCAACGAAAATGAGCTGGAAGAACTGGGAATGGAAGACTGCGAGATAGTCGCATACGGAGCGCTCCCGGTGATGCTCTCGGCACAGTGTGTCCGGAAGACTCTCTCCGGCTGCAGTAAAAAGCCGGGGGTCACGGTTCTGACTGACAGGTATAAAAAGAAATTTAAGGTGGAGAACTGCTGCCAGTTCTGCTACAATATCATTTATAATTCAGAACCTCTTTATCTGGGAAAGCAGGTTCAGCGGCTTGGACAACTGGCTCCCGCGTCTCTGAGATTTCAGTTCAGCACAGAGACCGGGAAAGAGATGGAAGAGCTGCTCGCCGGGCTTTGCGATGTGTTTTCCGGGAAGAAGAAAGATATTTCCGAATTCCTGCCCGGATATACGCAGGGTCATTTTAAAAGAGGAATAATATAAAGCAGGTGAACAAGTGGTCAATATAGTCATTCAAATAGCAAAATACATCATTATTATCCTGATGGCCGCATATACGTTTTCATGTTTCTCAATCTTTACGAGAAACTATGAGAATGAAGAAAAACGAGTGCTGATCCGGCAGAATGTGCTCATGTTTCTTCTGCAGTTTACTGCATTCGGCTCCATGTATCTGGCAACAGACGACATCAGCATCATGTTTATCTATGCTGCGCTGGCGGTGACGCTTCTGGCGGTGATCCTTTTGTATAATCTGATCTATCCAAATGTCTCCAGGCTGGTCGTAAATAATATGTGTATGCTGATCAATGCGGGCATGATCATGATCACACGGCTGTCTTACGACAATGAATCGCCTTATGGAAGTGCCGTGCGGCAGATGATTTTTGTCGTATTGGGTATCGTCTTTGGGCTGACCGTACCGATCCTGATCCGTAAACTGAAATTTTTGGAGAACTGGACTTACATCTACGCAGGTGCCGGAGGTGCAGCGCTTCTTCTGGTTGCAGTTTTCGCGGTCTCATCCGGAGGTGCAAAGCTGAGTTTCGATCTGGGACCGGTCAGTATCCAGCCCTCGGAATTTGTTAAGATCCTCTTCGTCTTCTTCGTGGCATCAAGCCTGAAGAAATCAACGGAGTTTAAAAATGTGGTCGTGACTACCGCGGTCGCGGCGGGACATGTCCTGATTCTTGTGATGTCTACGGATCTTGGAGCAGCATTGATCTTTTTTGTTGTATATCTGGTCATGCTTTATGTGGCGACCAGACAGCCCCTGTATGCGCTGGCGGGAGTCGGAGCAGGAGTGGTGGCGGCCATAGTGGGATACAATCTGTTTTCGCATATCCAGGTGAGGGTCCAGGCGTGGCAGGATCCATTTGCCGCTTACAGCGGAGGCGGATATCAGCTCGCACAGTCGCTCTTCGCCATCGGGACCGGAAGCTGGTTCGGGACCGGTCTGTTCCAGGGACAGCCGGACACGATCCCTGTAGCGGAGACAGACTTTATTTTTTCGGCGATCACAGAGGAGATGGGCGTGATCTATGCGCTTTGTCTCATTCTGATCTGTGTGAGCTGTTATGTGATGTTTTTGAACATCGCGATGGAACTGCGTGATCCGTTCTATAAGCTGATCGCGCTGGGATTAGGCACATGTTATATCTTTCAGGTGTTTCTCCAGATCGGGGGAGTGACAAAATTCATCCCCTCCACCGGAGTGACCCTTCCTCTCGTGAGTTACGGCGGAAGTTCCCTTCTGAGTACGATGATCATGTTTGGCATTATCCAGGGGCTGTACATCATCCGCGAGGACGAGGAAGAAGAGAGGATTGAAAGAAAGAGAGAAAGAGAGTTGAGAAATGAGCCGAGAAAGACGAACAGAAAGAACACAGCGAAGGCAGGACCGAGGTTCGAGGAAGTCCCAAAACAGAGAACGCGCAAGAAACAAAGAGTTCGCTAGAGTAACATATTTCTTTGTTATCCTTTTTATCGCTCTTATCGTTTACCTTTTGTATTTTACCATAGTCAGGGCACGCACTGTGGTGAACAGTCCTTATAATCAGCGCCAGGACAGCTTTGCGGAGACTGTTGTGAGAGGCGATATCTTGGACCGGAACGGCAATGTTCTTGCAACGACGACCATAGCGGACGACGGCACGGAGACGAGAAGCTATCCGTACGGCAATGTGTTTGCCCATGTGATCGGTTACAGCGATCCGGAGCTGGGAAATACCGGGCTGGAGTCCGTAGAGAATTTTGAGCTTCTGACTTCTAACGCCTTTTTCCTTGAAAAACTGCAGAATCAGTTTACGGATTCAAAGAACCGCGGGGATACCGTGGTGACAACTCTGGACGCAGATCTTCAGCAGGCAGCTTATGATGCACTCGGGGATAATCGGGGAGCTGTGGTAGTGATGGAGGCGAGCACGGGAAAGATCTTGTCCATGGTATCCAAACCGGATTATGATCCGAATTCAATTTTAAGCGACTGGTCTGCACTCAATTCGGACGAGGAGAACAGTCCTCTCCTGAACAGGGCGACACAGGGTTCCTATGCTCCGGGATCCACATTTAAGATCGTGACCACCCTTGCATTTATGCGGCAGAACAGTAATTACGCTGACTATACCTACGACTGTGCAGGAGAGATCACCACTGGAGATACGACGATCCACTGCTTTAACGGGACCGTACACGGATTTGAAGATCTGAGATCCTCGATCGCAAACTCCTGTAATGCTTCCTTTGCCAATATCGGAACACTTCTGGACATTGACGGCTACAGAGATACGGCAGAAGACCTTCTGTTTAACAGTGACCTTCCTTCCGTTCTCGGATATACAAAAAGTTCTTTCGCGCTGACATCGGAGTCCAATGAGGCGGAGATCATGATGACGGCGATGGGGCAGGGGAAAACCACGGTCAGCCCGTACCATATGGCGCTGATCACGCAGGCGATCGCCAACGGCGGAACCCTGATGGAGCCTTATCTGGTGGACGGTGTGACAAATTATACGGGGACAGAGATCCGAAGAAATGTCCCGAAGAGCTACCGGCGTCTTATGACTTCGGAGGAGGCAGCTCAGCTGAAGGAATATATGACAGCAGTTGTGGAAGAAGGGACCGGATCTGTATTAAACGGCGCATCCTATACTGCTGCCGGAAAGACAGGTACTGCTGAGTACAGTCTGTCAGACGGGGAAAAGACCCACTCCTGGTTTATGGGATTTGCCAATGTGGATAATCCGGAGCTGGTCATCAGCGTGATCACGGAAGGATCGGACGGAAGTGCAAGCGGAAAAGCGGTATCGATCGCAAAGCAGATACTTGACTCATATTATAATTGACGGGGATGACAAAATATGCAGGTGAAATTTTACCATGATCTCTATGTCAGTGAGACCTGGATGAATAAAAAGAAGAAGATCATGAAAAAATTACAGGAGAACCGACTGCAGCCTGCAGTGTATGTCATAACCCTTGCAGGAGGGGAGCAGAACAATCTGGAATTCTATTCCAGCATGCTCCTCAAACAGCACATTTTTGACAGGGAAGAGATCTTTGTCGTGGGGATCGCTGACGGATATACGGATGCGTTGTACATGGCGGAACGCATTGCGGATGATGTGTTCCGGGAAACCGGAAAAGCAGAGATCCGTCAGTATCTTCTGGCACGGCAGGATGAATATGAAAGGACAGGAGGGTAATACTGATGTTACATATACTTCTGTTGATCTTAAAGATCATCGGGATTTTGCTCCTTGTTTTGATCCTGCTGATATTTCTCCTCTTTCTGACTGTCTCGATCTCGCCGCTCTGTTACAGGGCGGAGGCGTCCTGTCAGGGAAATCCGGACACTCTTTTTGGCCGGGTGCGGTTTTACTGGCTCTTCCATCTGATCTCGGGAGAGGTCGTCTACGACGGCGGTGAAGTGAAATGGTGGATGCGGCTCGCCTGGAAACATATGGGAGGCGAAGAGGAGGAAGACACGGAACCGGACGGATATCCTGACCAAAGCCGGAATTCCAGGAAAGCGGAAGAGAAAACAATACCGCCGGATGAAGGGCAAACCCTGGCGAAACGGGATAGACATTATCCGGAGAAAGCACCGGAAGAAGATGTGAAAAAATCAGTTCATGATCATGATATGGATGAGAAAGAGCCACACCCAGAGAAAACACCGGATATTTCGAAAACAGAACCCCAGAAAGGACCGGCACCAGCCCAAAATGCGCAGCGCCGGAAGGTTTCACAGAAAGAGATGCGGGGACCCGCAGTGAGGACAGAGAAAAAGGAAGCAGAGAAAGAATCTTTGTCTGAACGCCTCGAGAAATATGTGGAGCGGATAAAATATACATTTCGTAAATTCTGTGATAAAATGAAAGTGCTGACAAGAAAGAAGGACAGGCTGAAGGCATTCATCGAAAGCGAAGTGCACAGAAACGCTTTTTTCAGAGTGGTGCGGGAACTGAAGCGATTTCTCAGATTTCTCCGGCCAAAGAAGCTGAATATCAATGTAGAGTTTGGCTGCAGGAATCCGGAGTATACCGGATACATTCTGGCTGGGATCAGCATGATCTACCCGGTGATCGGAGAGTTTACTCAGCTGCAGCCGGATTTCGAGCGGAGAATTTTAAAGGGAAATGCTTATATTGAAGGGAAATTCAGAATTATGTATGTCCTGATCACAGCGTGGAACCTGATCTGGAATAAAAATGTAAGGACAACATACCGGCATATCCGGAAGTTCAAGTTATAAAACCATAAGAGGAGGATACAAAAATGGCTGACGGTAATAATTTTAAAGATACAGTAGCGGCGCTCTTTCAGGGAATGGACAGTGTCGTCACATCAAAAACTGTAGTGGGAGAGGCAATCCACATCAATGGGACGATCATACTTCCTCTTGTGGATGTGTCCTTTGGGATCGGTGCAGGAGCATTCAATGCAGACAAGAAGGAGAAGGGCATGGGCGGTATGGGAGGGAAGATATCTCCCAGCGCGGTGATCGTGATCCAGGATGGAAGAACAAAACTTGTAAACATCAAGAATCAGGATACGATCACGAAGATCCTCGATATGATCCCGGATGTGGTCGACCGGTTTACAACGGACAAGGAAGAACGGATGACGGAAAAAGAGGTCATGGATATCCTTGATTCGGAGGAGGATTCATAAAAGCAAAATTAAAAGCATAGAATGTGTTAAGAAAAATATCGGAAGTGGCAGAATGAAAAAGGTACTGGGTTTTGCGCTGTTTTGTATGGCGCTTGGAATGTTCATCATGATGCTGCTTCCGAATCTTGTCTGGGGCGTGATTGTGCTGGTGGGGCTGCTGCTGGTGGGGTACCGGCTGTTCTGCTGTTAGAGGATGCATTGATCGGCTGATCGATAAGAATTATGGCGGCGTCCGTTTGAACCTGCAGCTCGATTCCGCTGCGCTGCATCTCGCTCAGGGCGTCCGCACTATAAAAGAATAAAAAAGAGATTGATTACAAGCCAGCTTGCATCAATCTCTTTTTCATTCTTTTGCAGGTTCAAACTGTTTATGCACGCTCTACGCGTCCTGACTTTAAGCAGGATGTGCAAACGTACATTTTCTTGGATCCGCCTTCTGTTTTTACTCTAACGGACTTTACGTTTGATTTCCACATTTTTGGTGTTTTTCTATGAGAGTGGCTTACACTGTTACCAAAGTGAGCACCCTTTTCGCAAATAGCACATTTAGCCATGACTGCACCTCCTAACGATCTGAACTGGTCATTTAGACTCATAACAATGATATTCTAGCAGAAAGATTTTCCCTTTGCAAGTATTTTTTAAAAAAAGTGAAACAATGTTGTAAAAATACGGAACTGATAGTATAATAATCATGTTATTTGTGGAAAAATCCAATAGTAGAACTGGAGGTAATAAATGATGAAGGGAAGTATGAGCACGGATCTTGGAATCATTACGATCAACCCTGAAGTAATCGCGAAATACGCAGGGTCAGTCGCAGTCGAATGTTTCGGCATCGTGGGGATGGCTGCGGTAAATATGAAGGACGGGCTGGTGCGTCTTCTGAAGAAAGACAGCCTGACGCACGGGATCCAGGTTGAGATCTCAGATGAGAACGCCCTCACACTGAATTTTCATGTCATAGTATCCTATGGCGTAAATATCCTTTCGGTCTCTGATAACCTTATGAGCAATGTCAAATATAAGGTAGAAGAATTTACCGGCATGACGGTGGATAAGATCAACATCTTCGTTGAAGGTGTGAGAGTGATAGATTAAGGAGGATTTTGTCGTGGCTGTTAAGACGATAAATACGGAGATGCTTCAGAAGATGTTTCTTGCCGGAGCAGCGAATCTGGAAGCAAAAAAAGAATACATTAATGAACTGAATGTATTTCCTGTACCCGACGGAGATACGGGAACAAATATGACGCTGACTATCATGTCAGCAGCAAAGGAAGTAAGTGCTCTGGAAAACCCGGATATGGTATCAATAGCAAAGGCAATTTCTTCCGGCTCCCTCAGAGGGGCAAGAGGAAATTCAGGCGTGATCCTTTCCCAGCTTCTCCGTGGATTTACAAAAGAGATCAGAGAGTACGGGGAGATTGATGTTAATATACTTGCGCAGGCCTGTGAACGGGCAACTGCAACGGCCTACAAGGCAGTCATGAAGCCAAAGGAAGGAACGATTCTGACCGTGGCAAAAGGGGCGGCACAGAAAGCGGCTGAACTTGCTGAGACGACAGAGGACCTTGAGGTGTTCATTCCGGAGGTCATCAGGTATGCAGAAGAAGTACTGGAGCAGACTCCTGAGATGCTCCCGGTGCTTAAAGAAGCCGGCGTTGTCGATTCCGGCGGGCAGGGCCTCATTGAAGTACTGCACGGAGCGTATGATGCCTTTCTCGGAAAAGAGATCGATTACTCCGCGATCGAGGCGGGGCCGGCGACAAAGATGGTCAAGCCGTCACAGCAGGTGGAGACGGATATCAAGTTCGGTTACTGTACAGAATTCATTATCATGACGGAGAAAGAATTCACAGAGAAAGACGAGACAGAGTTCAAGGGATATCTGGAATCCATCGGTGATTCCATCGTCTGTGTTGCGGACGAAGATGTGGTGAAGGTACATGTACACACCAATGACCCGGGGCTTGCGATCCAGAAGGGACTCTCCTACGGACAGCTCTCACGGATGAAGATCGACAACATGCGTGAGGAACATCACGAGAAACTGATCCGCGATGCGGAGAAAGTGGCGGCACAGCAGGCTGAAAGCGCACAGCAGAAGAAAAAGAAAGAGCCGAGGAAACCGGTGGGATTCATTGCAGTATCTATCGGGGAAGGAATGAATGATATCTTCTGCGAACTTGGAGTAGACTATATTATAGAGGGCGGCCAGACAATGAACCCGAGTACGGATGATATGCTGACGGCGATCGATAATGTAAATGCGGATCATATCTTTATCCTTCCGAATAATAAGAATATTATTCTTGCAGCAAACCAGGCACAGTCGCTCACTAAGGACAAGGATATCCTTGTAATCCCGACAAAGACAGTTCCCCAGGGAATCACCGCTGTCATCAGCTATATGCCGGAGGCGGACGTGGACACCAACTTTGAGTCCATGAAGGAGGCAATCGGTAATGTAAAGACCGGACAGGTAACTTATGCGGTTCGGGATACCCATATTGACGACAAAGAGATCCATGAGGGCGACATCATGGGAATCGGAGATAAGGGAATCCTTTCTGTGGGACAGTCCGTGGAAGAGACGACGAAAGAGATGCTCGGACAGCTCGTTGACGACGATTCTGAGCTGATCAGTCTCTACTATGGTCAGGATGTTCTTGCTGAGGATGCGGAGAAATTTGCTGCAGCTGTGGAGGAGCTTTATCCTGATGTGGATATTGACCTTCATTCAGGAGGACAGCCGATCTACTATTATGTGATCTCCGTGGAATAGGCAGTGCTGTATGCGGAGGCCATCCGGAATGTGCATGCACAGGAAACGAGATGAGCAGCCAGAACATATTTTGAAAGAAAAAGAGGGACACTCTTCGAGATGGAGGAGGGTCCCGATTTTTTAATCAAAGCCCCACGATGCAAGACTGCAGGGTATCAAGCCAGCAGTGACGCAGGCATTGGGGATCAGGCCCTCGCGGCAGCCGTCAAACGGACATGCAAGCATGTCTGCATGGCTCGCTGCCTGCGGGAATAAAATGACGGCAGGAGAAGTTAAGGATGAATGAAAATTCGCGAATCATTGAGCTGAAAGGGATCGGGGAGAAGACTGCGGAGCTCTTTGCACGGGCTGGGGTCCGCACGGTGGGGGATCTGATCCGTTATTATCCGAGGTCTTATGAGATCTTTGAAGATCCGGTCCCGATCGCTGAAGTCTGTGAGGGGTGGGTATGTACGGTGAGCGGAGCCGTGTTCGGACGGATCCAGGTGTCGGGAAACAGGAATATGCAGGTGACAACTCTCTATTTGAAGGATCTGACCGGAACTTTGAAAGTGATCTGGTTTCGGATGCCGTTCCTGCGGACCACCCTGGGCAAAGGCGGGGCACTGACCCTGCGGGGACGGGTGATGCGGAAAAGGGACGGGCTTGTCATGGAACATCCTGAGATTTATTATCCCTCATCAAAATATGAAGAGAAGAAGGATTCCATGCAGCCGGTCTATACGCTGACTGCAGGACTGACAAACAATGCTGTTGTCAAGGCGGTCCGGCAGGCGCTGGAATGTGTGAACGCCCGGCAGGACATCCTGCCGGAGTCATTGGCGGCAAAGTATGATTTCATGCCCTACGAGGCGGCGGTAAAGAAAATGCATTTTCCGGAAAATAAGGGCGAGTTCCTGGAAGCGCGTAAGAGGTTTGTTTTCGAAGAGTTTCTGATATTCACCCTTTCCCTTCGCAGGCTGAAAGACAGGGAGGACCGGGCGGGGAACACATTTGAACTGCGTGACTGCCCGGAGATCGACCGGTTTCTGGAAGAACTGCCTTACAGCCTTACAGGGGCACAGAGAAAAGTGTGGAATGAGATCCGGTCTGACATGCAGGGTGATTTTATTATGTCCAGGCTGGTACAGG
The DNA here is from genome assembly GCF_016902345.1 of Mediterraneibacter glycyrrhizinilyticus. Classification (GTDB taxonomy): domain Bacteria; phylum Bacillota; class Clostridia; order Lachnospirales; family Lachnospiraceae; genus Mediterraneibacter; species Mediterraneibacter glycyrrhizinilyticus_A. Next base: position 41,421 of record NZ_JACJLR010000009.1, read on the forward strand.
GAGATGTGGGATCCGGAAAGACTGTGGTGGCTTTCCTTGCCCTTCTGCTTGCCGGACTGAACAGATATCAGGGAGCTCTGATGGCACCCACGGAAGTGCTGGCGAGGCAGCATTATGAGAATATATCAGCTATGCTTGAGGAGCATCACATCCCGCTTCAGGCAGAACTCCTCACAGGATCCATGACTGCAAAACAGAAGCGGGAGGCATACGAGCGGATAGAGAGTGGGGAAGCGTCGATCGTGATCGGGACCCATGCCCTGATCCAGGAAAAAGTATCCTACCGGGATCTTGCTCTCGTGGTGACAGACGAACAGCATCGGTTCGGCGTGAAGCAGAGAGAGGCTCTGGCAGGAAAGGGGAAAATGCCCCATATCCTGGTGATGAGTGCTACTCCTATCCCAAGAACCCTCGCGATCATCCTGTATGGTGATCTGGATATCTCTGTGATCGACGAGATGCCCAAGAACCGTCTGCCGATCAAGAACTGCGTGGTGGATACCGGATATCGTAAAACAGCATACAATTTCATGAAAAAGCAGGTGGAAGACGGACGGCAGTGCTATGTGATCTGTCCCATGGTGGAAGAGAGCGAGGCGCTGGAAGCGGAGAACGTTCTTGATTATTCGGAAATGCTGTCCGAGATCATGGGGGATAGTGTTCGGGTGGGATGCCTTCACGGAAGGATGAAACAGCAGGAGAAGGACGAGATCATGGAATCGTTCGGCAAGAACGAGATTCAGATTCTCGTATCCACAACAGTGGTGGAAGTTGGGATCGATGTGCCAAATGCTACGGTGATCATGATCGAGAATGCAGAGCGGTTCGGTCTGGCACAGCTTCATCAGCTCCGGGGAAGAGTCGGGAGAGGGAAATATCAGTCCTACTGCATTTTTATGACGGGATCAAAGTCAGACGAGACGAAGGAACGTCTGGATATCCTGAACCATTCCAACGACGGGTTTTTTATCGCGGGCGAAGATCTCAGGCTCAGAGGACCGGGGGATCTTTTTGGCATCCGTCAGAGCGGAATCATGAATTTTAAACTGGGCGATGTGTTCCAGGATTCTGTCATCTTAAAGCAGGCGGCAGAGGCTGCAGGTGAGATGCTGGGAAAAGATCCGGAACTGAGAAACCCGGAATATACGAGACTTTCCTCGGCACTGGAACGGTACATCACAGATCAGAATCTGGAGGCGACACTTTGACAGACGATAATTCAAAACATTATGACTGTTTCTCTGAACATTATATTATTGAGTGCGAATCGTTTTTGTGAATAATAAAAGGGACGAAAGAATTTCAACAGTAAGGAGACGGAATCAATGGATTCAAAAAAATTTTTTGTAAAGCGTTTTCTGATGATGTTTACAGGAATCCTGTTTATCAGTATCTGTGTTGGGTGCTACCGCCTCAGCGGATTCGGAGTGGATGCATTCACCTGTATGAACCTGGGGATCAGCGGATTTCTCAATATGATGTTCGGGACGTGGCAGTTGATCATGAATGTTGTGATCCTGATTGCAGTATTTTTTACTGTAAGAAAATGTATTGGCGTGGGTACTGTCGTGAACATGGTCTGTGTTGGTTACGGAGCGGATTTTATCTGCTGGATGGCGCAGGATGTGTTTGAAATCGAAATGACGCTGCTGCTTCAGATTTCTGCTCTGGTGATGGGATCGCTGTTTGCCGGACTGGGAGTGGCATTATACATGGAGGCGGATATGGGAATCGCGCCTTACGACAGTGTTGCGCTGATCATTGAAAAAGTGTCCGGTAAGAAGATTCCGTTTCAGTATGCAAGGGTCATAAGCGACGTGACCTGTGTGGTGATCGGAATCGCATTCTGCCTGACTGCGGGAGACGATCTCTGGATGATCGTCGGGATCGGGACTGTCATCAACGCATGTTTCAATGGACCGCTGATCCAGTTCTTCCGTGTTCACGCAGCTCACCCACTCCTGTACGGCAGACAGGCCGGCGAGAGCGTGAGTTTTGAGATATATCAGGAAAAGAAATGATTTCCAGTTTAAAAGTGAAGATCCTCCATATACTAACAGCGTAACAGAAACACAGACGGAAGCAGATGTATGGCAGACGGCTGCATCAGGCGGCAGACTACATACAGATGCAGCCGGAAGGATCTGTTACAGAACACAAGAAAGTAACTGATACAGTTACTACAATGCAGAAGGAGGAAACAGAAATGGCAAGTCGTTCATCTAACAGAGCAGCAGTGCCAGAGGCAAAAGGCGCGCTGGACAAATTCAAGTACGAGGTAGCTAACGAACTCGGAGTACCGTTATCTGACGGCTACAACGGAGACCTTACCTCCAAGCAGAACGGATCTGTAGGTGGATATATGGTCAAGAAAATGATCGAACAGCAGGAGAAACAGATGGCAGGAAAATAAGATTTCCGGCCGGAAACTGCGCCAAACAGTGGTCAGCGGCATGACGGGATGCCAAAGGACATGCCTTGAAATGCCGGGATCATCAAAGTGAGGCGGAGAAAAGCACTCGGGATTGACCTGGGTGCTTTTTTCTGCTAAAATTCAGCATAGTTAAGTAAGAGAGGTGTCGGAATATGAGAGTGATCGCTGGAAGTGCAAAGCGGCTTCGGCTTAAGACTCTGGAGGGGCTGGATACAAGACCGACAACAGACCGGATCAAGGAGACCCTGTTCAACATGATCGGTCCATCCATGTATGACTGCATGTTTCTGGATCTGTTCAGCGGGAGCGGCGGGATCGGGATCGAGGCGCTGAGCCGGGGGGCGAAGGAAGCTGTGTTCGTAGAGAACAATCCGAAAGCCATGGCATGTATCAAGGAAAATTTGAAATTTACACATCTTGATGCAAAAGCGCTGACGATGACAAGAGATGTGATGAATGCGCTGTACCAGCTGGAAGGAGAAAAGGTATTTGATTTTGTCTTTATGGACCCGCCCTACGACCGGGGACTGGAGAAGTCTGTTCTGGAGTATCTTGCGGATTCGGAACTGATATATGAAGATACGGTTATTATCGTGGAGGCTTCGAAGGAAACGGATTTCTCCTATGTGGAGAAGCTGGGGTTTGAAGTCACAAGAGAGAAGCTCTATAAGACAAACAAACATGTGTTTCTGGAAAGGTCGGGAAAGGAAGAAATATGTTGAGAGCAGTCTATCCGGGAAGTTTTGACCCGGTTACATACGGGCATTACGACATTATATTAAGATCATGCAAGATCGTGGATGAATTAATTGTCGGAGTGTTGAATAATAAAGCGAAAATGCCGTTGTTTTCTGTAGAAGAACGTGTTAAAATGTTAGAGGAAGTGACGAAAGATCTGCCAAATGTCAGGATTCTGCCGTTCGACGGCCTCCTGGTAGACTTTGCGAAGAGAGTTAAGGCAGATGTCGTTATCAGAGGTCTGAGAGCGATCACAGATTTTGAATATGAACTGCAGATGTCGCAGACGAATCACAAACTGGCTCCCGAAGTGGAGACCATGTTTCTGACAACAAGTATTGAATATTCTTATTTGAGTTCTACTACAGTAAGAGAGATCGCTGCTTTTGGGGGAGATCTGTCACAGTTTGTGCCGGAAGCAGTGGCGGAAGAACTTAGGAAAAAGATGAATACAAAAAGGAGAGTGTAACAATGAGCAGCCGTATTGAGCAGATTATTGAAGAGATCGAGGAATACATCGACAGAGACTGTAAATTCCAGCCCCTTTCCACGACCAAGATCATCGTGAACAAGGAGCATCTGGATGAACTTCTCAGAGAACTGCGCATGAAGACTCCGGATGAGATTAAACGTTATCAGAAGATTATCGCTAACAGGGACGCGATCCTTGCGGATGCAAAGGCGAAGGCGGATGCCATGATTGAGGAGGCGCAGGTTCAGACCACGGAACTTGTGAGTGAGCATGAGATCATGCAGCAGGCGTATGCACAGGCAAACGAGATCGTGACTCAGGCGACCGCGCAGGCACAGGAGATCATAGACAATGCGACCCGGGATGCGAATACCATCCGCATTGGAGCGATCCAGTATACGGATGATCTTCTTGCCAATGCTGAGAGCATTATCGGACATACACTCGACAGCTATACGACAAAGTATGATGGTCTGATCAACTCCCTGCAGGAGTGTTACGATACAGTCCGCTCCAATCGTGCTGAATTGGATATCCCGGAAGAAGACGGGTACGATTCACAGGACGGGATCAGCTAGGATAAAGGAAAAGAAGATACAGGATAGCCAACAGACTGGCTGCCAATGCGGCAGCCAGTTTTTCTATGATATAGGGAAGAAAGGGCAGTCCGGTGCCATCCAGCATGCACTGTGTCTGTGCTGCCGCGCACAGTCCTCCGAAGGAAGTCAGGGCGAGGACTGCGGGATAACAGAGGAAAAGGTTATGGATCCGCTCTTTCAGAAGGAGGATTCCATTGGTCATCTCAAGGGCAGGTGCGGTCATAAGGAAAAGATCTTTCCGGATCGGCAGGATGCTCAGGAGGGAGAGAAGAACGGAAAAAATGATGATGTATCCGCCTACTTTTACGATTGCCTCGAAACTGTCATTGAGGCAGGCATCCAGATCCGAAAACCGGAACGACGATTTTTGCGAGCCGGGATCCCGGGAAGGCTCTGTGAAGTATTTCTGTCCCCGGAGATAAAATCTGCGAAAGATAAAGCTTAAAAGAGCCGGTGTGAGGATCAGGATGGAAAGTGTGGGAAAGAGCAGATCTTTCTGCCCGAATGTTTTCCAGACAATGTAATTTATGATAAAGATGGGGCTTGTATTATTGCAGAAAGAGAGGAGATACTGTGCTTCCTCCTTTGTGATCAGCTTTTTCCTGAGAAGATCAGCCGTTACTTTGGCGCCCATGGGATATCCGCACAGAAACCCGGAGAGCACGGCAAATGCCCCGTTCTGTGAAACACGGAACAGACACCGGAACGGTTTCCCAAACACGTCTGCTATAAAACGGAGACCGCCTGAGGACATCAGGAGATTTGTGATCACGAGAAAGGGGAAGAGCGTAGGAACTATGATCTGAAACCACAGGAGCAGCCCTTCACTCGCGCCATTGAAGACTGCTTTCGGGAAAAAGAGCATAGCAGTGAACAGTGCGGTAAGAGCGATCCCGGCAGGAAAATGTTTCATGGAAATACCAGCCTTGCGTGTCCGTTGTTATATCAGATATATGATACGGGAATGATTTTTATGAGCAGGTCATATGGTAAAAGAAAAAGGTGATTTTTCTGAGAAAGACGAAGCTGTCCGTACCCGTTTTCTTTCTCTTTCTTCTTATTTTTTTCTCGGCGGTATGGATCCCGCATCTCAAAGAGATGAGCCAGGTCAGCCGGCTGACGGACGAGATCCTGTTTTCTGCTGATTTCAGGAGCCAGCCGTCCAGTGAAAAGCTGCTGGAGCTGGCAGGGGAGTGGGAATCCCCGGGAGAGGCGGCGGCCTTGTACTGGCTTGAGAGCGATTTTCTGAGAGAGGAGACAGACCTCTCAGCAGATAACCTGACAGAACAAAGAGAACGCTGGGCAGTCCGGCCGGGATGGAGCAACTATGTCTCGGCGTGCCGGGCGGTCTGGGATGACGCAGTATATTTCCCGGTGGCAGAGGCGGTCAACCGAAGAGACATGTCGGTGACCTATGAGGATTCCTGGCTGTTCGGGAGAAGTTATGGCGGAGAGCGGGGGCACGAGGGAACGGACATAATGGCATCGGTCAATGAGAGAGGGCTTTATCCGGTGGTGAGCATGACCGACGGGACTGTGGAGAACAAAGGCTGGCTGGAGCTGGGCGGTTACCGCCTGGGAATCCGGGCATCGGGAGGGGCTTATTTTTACTATGCCCATCTGGATTCCTATGCGGACATCGAAGAAGGAGACCAGGTAAAAGCAGGGGATCTGCTGGGCTATATGGGCGACACCGGGTACAGTAAGGTGGAAGGCACGACAGGAAATTTTCCAGTCCATCTGCACCTGGGAATTTATCTTTATCCTGATGGGAAAGAGATCAGCGTGAATCCGTATCCCGTATTGAAATTTGTCGAGAACTCGCGGATACAGTGTATCAGTTCCATGCAGTAATAGAAATGGAAAGCAGCGGATTCGGGCTGTATGGTGGAACAAATGCGATAAAGAGCAATTTTTCCGCGGAAGCTGGCTTACTGAATAAAATCATGTTATACTGTCCACTATGGAGGAAAAGCAATGGATTTACCAATAGCATTTGAAGAAGAGATGATCTCCCTTTTAGGAGAGGAAGATTATAGGAAATATACAGATTGTTTTGATGAGAGCAGGCATTACGGACTGCGGGTGAACACGGCAAAGATTTCTGTGGAAGAATTTCTGAAGATCGCTCCCTGGCCGCTAAGGCCCGTGCCCTGGATCCACAACGGCTTCTACTATGACGGGGAGAAGGTCCAGCCTGCAAAGCATCCGTATTATTTTGCAGGGCTCTATTACCTTCAGGAACCCAGTGCCATGACGCCGGCGGACCGTCTGCCTGTGGAACCGGGGGACCGGGTACTGGACGTGTGCGCCGCGCCAGGAGGAAAGGCGACGGAGCTTGGGGCAAAACTTCAAGGGACGGGGGTACTGGCGGCAAATGACCTGAGCAGTTCCCGGGCGAAAGGTCTTCTGAAGAACCTGGAACTCTTCGGCATCGGAAATGTGCTTGTCTTAAGCGAGGAGCCGGGAAAACTGGTGCCGTATTTCCGGGAGTATTTTGATAAGATCCTGATCGATGCGCCCTGTTCCGGGGAGGGCATGTTCCGGAAAGACCGGAAGATGGTCCGCGCCTGGGAGGAACATGGACCGGAATTTTTCTCAAAGATCCAGCGCAGCATCGTGACCCAGGCTGCCCAGATGCTCCGGCCGGGAGGCATGCTCCTGTACTCGACCTGTACCTTCTCGCCGCTTGAGAATGAACGGACAGTGGAATACCTCCTGGAACAGTATCCGGAGTTTGAGATCTGTGAGATGGAGGGATATGAAGGCTTCTCAGAGGGAATGCCGGAAGTGGCGGAAAAAAGAGATGAGAACCTGAAAAAGACGGTACGGATCTTTCCTCACCGGATGGAGGGCGAGGGGCATTTTATCGCGCTGTTAAGAAAAGGAGACGGCGTTCCGTCACACTATGCCCTGGGAAAGGGAAAAACAGGGAAGATCCCGGAGGAGCTGGATGCGTTCCTGAAGGGGGTGGACAGGCCTTTTGATCTGTCCAGGATTGAGATCCGGGGTGAGAAAGTCTATTACATGCCGGAAGGCGTCCCGGACCTGAAGGGCGTCCGGTTCTTAAGGACAGGCCTGCTCCTTGGAGAACTCAAGAAAAAACGGTTTGAGCCCAGCCAGGCACTTGCGATGAACCTGAAGAAGGAGGAGTACCGGTATACACTGGACCTTCCCGCTTCCGACGAGCGGGTGATCCGCTATCTCAAAGGGGAGACTCTGGATGTAGAAGATCTTGCCGGCCCGAAGGAAAAGGGATGGTATCTGGTCTGTGTGGACGGGTATCCGCTGGGGTTTGGAAAACTGGGGAATCAGACCCTGAAGAATAAATATCTCCCGGGATGGCGGTGGATGTCACTGTGAAGATCAGACTGGACAAATACCTCGCTGACATGGGGTACGGGACCCGCAGCGAAGTGAAAAAAGAGATCACAAGAGGAAATGTACAGATAAACGGCGTTCCTGTACGCAGACCGGAGACAAAGCTCGATACGGAGAAAGATGAAGTGACCTACCAGGGCAATTCGGCTGTCTATGAGGAATATGAGTATTATATGCTGAACAAGCCTGCAGGCGTGGTCTCAGCTACTTTCGACCGGAAAGACCGGACTGTCCTGGATCTCATCGGGGAGCGGCAGAGAAAGGACCTGTTCCCTGTGGGACGGCTGGACAAGGATACAGAAGGACTCCTGTTGATCACAAATGACGGGGAACTGGCGCACCGGCTGCTCTCGCCGAAGAAACATGTGGACAAGGTATACTATGTAAAAGTGCAGGGACGGCTCACCGCAGAGGACGAAGAAAGGCTGGCGGAAGGGATCGACATCGGAGAGGCGAGACCTGCGCTCCCGGCAGGGCTTGCCATCCTGAAAAGCGGAGAAATCTCCGAGGCGGAAATTACCATACAGGAAGGAAAGTTCCACCAGGTGAAGAGGATGTTCCATGCGCTTGGCAAAGAGGTCCTGTATTTAAAAAGGCTGCGCATGGGGACTCTTGTGCTGGACGAAGGCCTGAAACCGGGGCAGTACAGAAGACTGACGGAGAAAGAAAGAGAAGGATTATGCTGAGAGGAAAGAAAGCAGTAATATTTGATATGGACGGCTCTCTGGTGGATTCCATGTGGATCTGGCCGGAAGTGGACCGCATCTATATGGAGAAATACGGGCTAAAGCAGCCGGCGGATTTCCACAAGGCGATCGAGGGAAAGAGCTATACTGAGACGGCGCAGTATTTTGTGGATACGTTCCATGATCTGCACCGGAGTGTGGATCAGGTCAAGGAAGAGTGGAAGGAGATGACCATGGAACTCTACTCTACAAAGGTTCTCCCGAAACCTGGGGCAGTGGACTTTTTAAAGGCGATGCGGCAGAAAGGCGTGCTTCTCGGGATCGCTACCAGCAATGACCGCGTTCTCGCAGAGGCTGCCCTGAAGGCTCAGGGGATCTTCGGATATTTTGACTCTGTGCGGACTTCCTGTGAAGTGGCTGCGGGAAAACCGGCACCGGATGTTTATCTGAAAGTTGCGGAGGACTTAAGCGTCAGTCCGTCGTCCTGCCTTGTGTTTGAGGATGTACCCAACGGGATCCTTGCAGGGAAGAATGCCGGGATGGAAGTGTGTGCCGTGGATGATGCGTTTTCCAGGCCGGACGAGCAGGAAAAGAAACGGCTGGCGGATTATTTCATACACGATTTTTATGAGATCAGAGACAATACCTATGAAAGGTGCGGACAGAATGGAAAATAGATTCTTGCCAGTGTGCAGAGAGGATATGGAAGAACGTGGATGGGACAGGGTGGATTTTGCCTATGTGATCGGGGATGCCTATGTGGACCATCCTTCTTTCGGGCATGCCATCATAAGCCGTCTTTTAGAGACAAAGGGGTACCGGGTCGGGATCATCTCCCAGCCGGACTGGAAAGATCCGGAAAGCATCGCCATATATGGCGAACCCAGGCTTGCCTTTCTCGTCTCAGCGGGAAATATGGACTCCATGGTGAACCATTATTCTGTCTCTAAGAAAAGGAGAAAGACGGATGCCTACACACCCGGCGGCGTGATGGGAAAACGTCCGGATCATGCCTGCACGGTCTATGGTAATCTGATCCGGCACACCTATAAGAAGACGCCAGTGATCCTGGGCGGGATCGAGGCAAGCCTGCGGCGCCTGGCGCATTACGACTACTGGTCCGACCGGCTCAAACGGTCTGTGCTTCTGGACTCCGGCGCAGATATCATTTCCTATGGAATGGGAGAGCGTTCCATTGTGGAGATCGCAGAGGCGCTGGATGCGGGGATTCCTGTGGAAGAGCTGAGTTACATCGACGGTACTGCTGTGAAAGCACGTTCTCTGGACAGTGTGTATGACGCTGAACTGCTCCCCTCTTTTGACAGACTCAGAGAAGACAAACGTGAGTATGCGAAAAGCTTCTATACCCAGTATCTGAACACGGATCCGTTTACGGCAAAACGTCTTGTTGAGCCCTACTCAGACCGCTTATATGTGATACAGAACCCTCCGGCGAAACCACTCTCAGAGGCGGAGATGGACGACGTCTACGGGCTTCCCTATATGCGGACCTATCATCCTTCCTATGAAGAGGCGGGCGGCGTGCCGGCGACCTCTGAGATCCGGTTCAGCCTGACCAGCAGCCGGGGCTGTTTCGGTGGATGCAGCTTCTGCGCGCTGACCTTCCACCAGGGGCGGATCGTACAGGTAAGAAGCCACGATTCCCTCCTGAAAGAAGCAGAGGCGATCACCGGGGAAAAGGATTTCAAGGGCTATATCCACGACGTGGGAGGTCCCACTGCAAACTTCCGTCATCCCTCCTGTGAAAAACAGATGGAGCACGGCGTATGCAGGAACCGGCAGTGCCTTTTCCCGACACCCTGTCCGAACCTGGATGCGGATCACAGCGATTATGTAAAACTCCTGAAAAAGCTGAGGGAGATCCCCAAGGTAAAGAAGGTGTTCATACGCTCCGGGATCCGGTTTGACTATCTCCTTGCGGATAAGAAGAAGGAGTTTCTTCGTGAACTCTGCGAATATCATGTCAGCGGCCAGCTGAAAGTGGCGCCGGAACACGTGGCGGCGCCGGTGTTATCCCTGATGGGAAAACCGGAACATAGTGTATATGAAGAGTTTACACGGCAGTTTGATAAGATGAACCAGAGGATCGGGAAAAAGCAGTATCTGGTCCCATATCTGATGTCATCCCATCCGGGATCCGGACTGAAAGAGGCTGTGGAACTGGCGGAGTACTGCCGGGATCTGGGCTATATGCCGGAGCAGGTGCAGGATTTTTATCCCACTCCGTCTACTCTGTCAACATGCATGTATTATACCGGGCTTGACCCGAGAAATATGAAACCGGTCTATGTGCCGAAAAATCCCCATGAGAAGGCGATGCAGAGAGCATTGATCCAGTACAGGAATCCGGCGCTTTACGATCTGGTATACGAGGCGCTTCAGAAAGCGGGAAGACAGGATCTGATCGGATACGGCCCGAAATGCCTGATCCGTCCCCGGAGGGACAATAATGGCCAGGGAAGAACGGATTGGGGAAACCGGGGAAAGAAAAAGGGAGACCGGTCCGGGAACGGCGGGACAAACAGACGGAAAAAGAAGAAGACGATCCGGAACGTTCACAGAAAAAAATGACGGAAAAAGTAAAGGATGAACAAGTACCGGATCAGAGAAAGGGGAGATGCCAGAAATGAAGATTGCAGTTGTGACCGGAGCTTCCTCCGGGATGGGGAGAGAATTCGTACTGCAGCTCGGGTACTTTTATAAAAATCTGGATGAGATCTGGGTGATCGCACGGCGTCGGGAACGGCTGGTGGAGCTTGCCGAAAAGAGCAGGGTGCCTCTTAAGATCTTTGACGGAGATCTCCAGAAGAAAAAAGTGTACAAAAAGCTCTGCGAGGCGCTGAAAGAAGAACAGCCGGATATCCGTATGCTGGTCAACAGCGCAGGTTTTGGCAAATCAGGAGCGGTGACAGAACTCGCAAAAGAAGAGTTCCGCGCACAGCCGGATATGGTGGATCTAAACTGCCGTGCCCTCACAAGGATGACGCTTTTGTGTCTTCCATATATGAAAAAGGGAAGCCGGATCGTGAACCTTGCTTCTGCGGCGGCATTTTGTCCTCAGCCTCTTTTTGCAGTCTATGCGGCCACGAAATCCTATGTGCTCAGTTTTTCCAGGGCGCTGGGAGCAGAGCTGGCATACAGGGGGATCCGGGTGACGGCCGTATGTCCGGGTCCGGTCGATACAGAATTTTTCGACGTGAGCGGAAAGCTGGAAAATCCCCTGAAGAAACTGACCATGGCGCAGGCGCCGAAAGTTGTCCACCGGGCGCTGAAGGACAGCCGTGCGGGAAAAGCGGTCTCAATTTACGGTGTTCCCATGAAGGCGGCATATCTGGGGGCGAAACTGGTTCCACATGGGCCGATCATCAGATCGCTGTACAGAGAGAGATAATAAATTGATGTACAGAGGAAGCGAATCAAAAAGAAAGAAACATCAGAGGAAAAAAGATACGATGAGAAAGATAGAAAAAGGAAATCCGGGATACCTGGATCAGATAAAAAAAGGAGAGATCATCCGGACAACCGTATGTTTTGTGATAGCGGCTGTCCTTCTGTGTGCTGGATACGACTGGGTGCATACGGTCCTGAACCTGCTCTCAGCTGCTGCAGTTCTGGTATGTATCCCTGCGATAATGGTTCTGCTGGATGTGATCGCGCACAGTTCCTGGTCTTCTATTGACCAGGATAAGGCGAAGGAGATCGCATCAAAAACAGATCTTCTCACAGCCTGTTATGATGTCCTTATCGGGGAGGGAAAACAGAAAACTCCTGTGGACTGCATTGTGATCTCAGTACATAATGTTTTCGTCTATACGCATTATGAAAAGGCCGACACAGAGGAATTATCCGGACAGATCCGGAGTATCCTGGAACAGAACGGATATACCGGGATCCCGGTAAAAGTCCTGGACAGGTATACCCCCTTCCTCGCCCGCGTGGAGGGACTGAACAACATTGCAGCGGTGGAGAGAGAAGACACGAAAGAGAGAGAAGAGGAGATTCGCAGGATCTTCCTTGATATGCAGAAATCTGAGAGATAGAAACAGGACGGGATACGTAAAATGAGAGAGATCAGGATCCGGGGAAACGAATCCGGCCAGCGGCTGGACAAATTCCTGGCAAAGTATATGGGACTTGCACCGAAGAGCTTCTTCTACAAAATGATGAGGAAGAAGAATATCACGCTGAATGGGAAAAAGGCACAGGGAAACGAACAGCTGAAAAACGGCGATGTGGTGAAACTCTTTCTTTCGGATGAGACGATCGAGAAGTTCACGGAAAAGCAGAGTGCTGTTAAGAGAGGGACGTTTAAAAAGGAAAAACTGGATATCCTGTATGAAGATGAACAGGTGCTGCTCCTCAATAAGCCGGCGGGCATGCTCTCTCAGAAGGCAAAGCCTTCTGACTGGTCTCTGGTGGAATACCTAACCGCCTACATGCTTGACTCCGGGCAGATCACGGAGGAAGATCTTAAGACCTTCCGGCCTTCTGTGTGCAACCGCCTTGACCGGAATACAAGCGGTATCGTTGCGGCGGGCAAGACGCTGGCAGCTCTGCAGGAGTTAAGCCAGATGTTTCGGGAACGGACAGTGCGAAAGTATTATCTCTGTCTGGTACATGGGACCGTTACCGGTGAGCGGAGAATAAAGGGGATCCTTACGAAGGACGAGAAGACGAACCGTGTGACCGTCGTAAGGGACGGATCTGGGGAGGCGTCCCTCTCTGCAGACATTCCGGGAGAAACTACCTCCGCAGAGAGACTTTTCGGGGAGGGGCATTTCATTGAGACAAAATACCGTGCCCTTCAATCAGCGAAAGACGTCACCCTCCTTGAAGTTCATCTGATCACGGGAAAAACGCATCAGATCCGTGCTCACCTGGCTTCAGAAGGCCATCCCATCATCGGGGATTACAAATATGGAATCCGTACTGTAAATGACAGATTTCAGAAGAAATACGGTCTGGCCTCCCAGCTCCTCCATTCATACCGGCTCTGTTTTCCGGAGTGTGACGGTAAACTGACAGCGCTTTCCGGAAAAGAGATCAAGGCGCCGGTCCCGGAGCTTTTTCGCAAGATATGTAAAGACAGCGGGGTGATGTGAGATGGCCACATGGAATTCAAGAGGACTTCGGGGCTCTACGCTGGAAGATCTGGTGAACCGGACCAATGAACGGTATGGCGAGCTGGGGCTGGCGCTGATCCAGAAGATCCCCACCCCGATTACCCCTGTACGGATCGACAAGGAACACAGACATATCACTCTTGCCTATTTTGACAAGATCAGTACCGTGGACTATATCGGAGCCGTCCAGGGAATCCCGGTATGTTTTGACGCAAAGGAGTGCAGCTCTGACACGTTTCCTCTTCAGAATGTACATGAGCATCAGATGGATTTTATGGAGAAATTTGAGCAACAGGGAGGGATCTCTTTTCTGTTGATCTATTACAGCACCAGAAATGAACTGTACTATATGAGATTCGCGCAGATCAAAAGATTCTGGGACAGGGCAGCACAGGGCGGACGTAAGAGCTTCCGGCTGGAAGAACTGGATGCGGGATGGTTCATGGAACTGAAAAACGGATGTTTTGTGCCCTATCTGGACTGTATCCAGAAGGATTTGGACCTGAGGGATTGACAGACTGACACTAAATTCGATATAATAGCAAAAGGTTTTTAACGTGGTAGCACGCTAAAGTGAAAGGGGACTGTATATGGAACAAAAACTACATACTCCGGAGGGAGTAAGGGATATTTACAACAGAGAATGCGAGACAAAACTTACATTGCAGAAAAAACTGGAGACTGTGCTCCATCTGTACGGATATCAGGATATACAGACACCGACATTTGAATACGACGATGTGTTCCGCAAGGAGATCGGCTCCACTTCCACAAAGGAACTGTACCGTTTCTTTGACCGGGAGGGAAATATCCTGGCACTGCGCCCGGATATCACTCCTTCCGTCGCCAGGGCGGCAGCAACGCTGTTTGAAGGCGAGGAGCTGCCGATCCGGCTCTGCTATGTGGGGAACACCTTTATCAATCATTCCAGTTACCAGGGACGTCTCAAAGAGAATACGCAGATGGGAGCAGAGCTGATCGGTCTGGATTCCGTTGAGGCGGATGCGGAGATGCTCGCTATGGTGGTTGACGGAATGAAGAAGACAGGGCTTACGGAATTTCAGGTTAATATCGGACATGTTGACTTTATCCAGAGCCTTCTGGAAGCGACCGGGCTGGAAGAGGAAGAGAAGGACGAGATCCGGGAGCTCATTGCTAACAGAAATTATTTCGGGGTTGAGGAAATCCTGGATAACCGCAGTGTCAGAGGAAGTGTGAAAGAAGCATTCCGCATTCTCCCCGAGCTGGTAGGCGGTCAGGAAATTCTGGAACGGGCAGCAAGGATCGCACCGACGGTCAATGCCCGCCTTGCGCTCACGAGGCTCCAGCAGATCTACCGCCTGCTCATGATCTACAAAGCGGAGGAGCATATTACTTTTGACCTGAGTATGAGCGGAAGCTACGGATACTATACAGGGATCATCTTCCGTGCCTATACATACGGGACCGGAGATGCAGTCGTCCGGGGAGGAAGATATGACCATCTGCTCGGGAAATTCGGGAAGAACACTCCTTCTATTGGATTTGCAATCATAGTGGATGAACTGATGAGTGCGCTGAACCGGCAGAAGATCGCAGTGGAAACTTCCCACAGAAACCTTCTGGTCTATACAGAAGAGACCCAGCGGTGGGCGATCTTCCTTGCAAGAGATTTCCGGGAAAAAGGGAAAAATATCGAGATGCTCAAAAGAGAGCAGGAAGACCGGCGGGAGAAATACGAGAAGTACGGAAAACGCAGCGGCATCATCAGTATGCTCTATCTCAGGGACGATTTTAAGATCGAGATGGTGAATCTCCGCACCGGCGAAGAGAAGATCATAGATGCAAAAAAGAAGCGGAGATAAAGGAGCGTAAACGGTATGAGATATCTGACATTTGCCCTGACAAAGGGGCGTCTCGCCAGCAAGACGCTTGATATGCTGGAACAGCTGGGGATCACCTGCGATGAGATGAAAGACAAGGAGTCGAGAAAACTGATTTTTGTGAATGAAGATCTGAAGCTCAAATTTTTCCTTGCAAAGGGACCGGATGTGCCGACTTATGTGGAGTACGGCGCGGCGGATATCGGTGTCGTGGGGAAGGATACGATCATCGAGGAAGGCAGGAAAGTTCACGAAGTGCTGGACTTAGGCTTCGGCAAGTGCAGGATGTGTGTGTGCGGCTATGAAACGGCTGCTGAGTGGCTGAAGCACCACGAACTGATTCGTGTGGCAACAAAGTATCCAAACATCGCAAAAGATTACTTCTATAATAAAAAACATCAGACTGTGGAGATCATCAAAATGAATGGGTCCATTGAGCTGGCGCCCATAGTAGGGCTGTCAGAAGTGATCGTGGATATCGTTGAGACCGGATCTACGCTGAAGGAGAACGGTCTTGTCGTCCTGGAGGAAGTGTGCCCGCTGTCCGCGCGCATGATCGTCAATCCGGTCAGCATGAGGATGGAGAACGACAGGATCCGGGAGCTGATCAACAATCTGAGAAATCTGGTCAGGGAGGGCTAGAAACTATGCGAATCGAAAAACTGGATGAAAGCACGAAAAAAAATCTGCTCGAGGACCTGCTGAAGCGCAGTCCCAACAGTTACGGCAAATATGAGGAAAGTGTTCAGCAGATCCTCGCCAATGTAAAAGAAAAACGGGATGCAGCTGTTTTTGAATATACAAAGAAATTTGACGGTGTGGAGATTTCTGCTTCGAATCTTGAGGTGACTGAAACGGAGATCAACGAGGCCTATCAGGAAGTGGGAGAGGAGCTGCTGGGGATCATCCGCAGAGCTCTGAAAAACATCGAATCCTACCACGCAAAACAGATGCAGTACAGCTGGTTTGACAGTAAACCGGACGGAACCATTCTGGGGCAGAAGGTGACTGCTCTCCAGAGAGTCGGAGTCTATGTCCCGGGCGGAAAGGCGGCGTATCCGTCATCCGTACTCATGAACATCCTGCCTGCCAAAGTGGCGGGAGTGGATGAGATCATCATGGTGACTCCTCCCGGAAAAGATGGGAAAGTCACTCCCACCACACTGGTCGCTGCAAAAGAGGCAGGGGCGGATAAAGTCTATAAAGTAGGCGGGGCACAGGCAATCGGAGCACTTGCCTACGGAACAGAGAGTATCCCAAAGGTGGATAAGATCGTCGGTCCGGGAAATATCTATGTGGCTCTGGCAAAAAAGGCGGTTTACGGACATGTAAGCATCGATTCCATCGCAGGACCGAGCGAGATCCTGGTACTTGCGGATGAGACCGCGAACCCGCGTTACGTTGCGGCGGATCTTTTATCCCAGGCAGAGCACGATGAGATGGCGAGCGCGATCCTTGTCACCACCAGTATGGAACTGGCGGAGAAGGTATCCGCCCAGACGGATGAGTTTATCAGAGAACTTTCCCGCGGAGAGATCATACAGAAATCGCTGGATAACTACGGACATATCCTTGTTGCAGAGACACTGGAGGATGCCATTGAGGCGGCAAATGAGATCGCTTCCGAGCATCTGGAGATCGTGACCGCGAATCCCTTTGAAGTGATGACAAAGATCCGCAATGCAGGCGCGATCTTCATCGGGGAATACTCCAGTGAGCCACTGGGAGACTATTTTGCAGGACCGAACCATGTCCTGCCGACAAACGGTACGGCGAAATTCTTCTCGCCCCTTTCTGTGGATGATTTTATCAAGAAATCAAGCATTATTTCCTACTCCAGGGATGCGCTTGAAAAGATCCACACGGATATTGAAAAATTCGCGGAGGCAGAGCATCTGACAGCCCATGCCAATTCGATCCGCGTGCGGTTTGAGAAAACGAGATAAAACAGGACTTCGGAGGTGGGAATGATATGAAAGAGAGGATCGGGCGGGTATCAAGGAAGACAAAAGAGACGGATATCACTCTGAGCATCAATCTTGACGGCCAGGGGAAGAACCGGATCGATACAGGAATCCCGTTTTTTGACCATATGCTGGACGGATTTGCGCGGCACGGGCTTTTTGACCTGGAAGTGTCAGTGAAAGGTGACGTGGAGGTGGACAGCCATCACACCATTGAAGATACCGGGATCGTGCTGGGGCAGGCGATTGCTGAAGCCCTGGGCAGCAAGAAAGGGATCAAGCGGTACGGTTATTTTATCCTCCCCATGGACGAGACACTGGCTCTGGGAGCTGTGGACCTCTCCGGAAGACCGTTCCTGAATTTTCAGGCAGAGTTTACTGTACCCAGACTGGGAGATATGGATACGGAGATGGTGCACGAATTTTTTTATGCGGTCTCCTACAGCGCAGCCATGAACCTGCATCTCAAGATCCTGGACGCAGGCAACAGCCATCATATGGCGGAAGCACTGTTCAAGGCGTTCGGGAAGGCTTTGGATATGGCGGTGTCGGAAGAACCCAGGATAAAGGACGTGTGGTCCACAAAAGGCAGTTTATAAAGGAGAATACGATACATGAGTTATAAAAGATTAACCCCGTCTATCTTTATCAGTCATGGGAAGGCGGTGAAATGGTTCGATGACAGCACGATCGTCTCGGAAGATGTCATCGGGCTTGCAAAACAGTACTGCGAGAGGGGAGCGGATGAACTGATCGTGTTTGACCTCTCCAATTCGGATGAGGAGCATGACGAGTCCATTGATCTGCTCAAGAAGATCAGCCGTGTCATCAGCATCCCCATGATCGCAGGCGGAAATATACGAAGGATGGAGGATGTGAAAAAGATCCTTTATGCAGGTGCAAAGCGGGCTCTGCTCAATTTCTCGAAGCGGGTTTCCATTGACCTGATCGAGGAGGTGTCAAAACGCTTCGGGAAAGAACGGATCGCTGTGTCGCTGAATGATTTTGATGCCCTTTTCAAGCAGCAGCATCTGATCGAAGAGTACAGCACGGAGATCATCTTCATGCACCGCCTTGACCTGAATTCGGTCATGAACGTGACGGAGATTCCCTGCGTTGTCCTCACGGACACCATGGAGCAGAGTGAGATTCTGCGGATCTTAAAAAGCGACGGTGTAAAAGGCGTATCCGGCATGTTTGTCAGCCGTCCGGAGATGGATTTCAGTGCGTTTAAAGAAATCTGTGCCAAGGAGGGGATCCAGATGACATCCTTTGAAAGTCTGATGGATTTCTCTGAGTTCAAACTGAATTCGGACGGGCTGATCCCGGTCATTGTCCAGGATTATAAGACGAATGAAGTCCTGATGATGGCGTACATGAACGAGGAAGCCTTTGACAATACAGTCAAGACCGGCAGGATGACTTATTACAGCAGGAGCAGGCAGTGCCTGTGGTTAAAGGGAGAGACTTCCGGACATTTCCAGTATGTGAAAGGAATCTCTGTGGACTGCGACAAAGACACTCTCCTTGCAAAAGTGGATCAGGTCGGTGCGGCATGCCATACCGGAAACCGTTCCTGCTTCTATACACCGATCGTGGGGAATGATTATGACGCAAAGAATCCTCTTCAGGTATTTGAGTCCGTCTACGCCACGATCCTGGACCGCAGACAGAATCCGAAGGAAGGATCCTACACCAATTACCTTTTTGAAAAGGGAATCGACAAGATCCTGAAAAAAGTCGGCGAGGAGGCGACAGAGATCGTCATTGCGGCAAAGAATCCGAATCCGGAAGAGATAAAATATGAGATCAGTGATTTCCTCTATCACGCGATGGTGCTCATGGTAGAGCGGGGCGTGACATGGGAAGATATCACGAATGAGCTGGCGGAGAGATAAATAAAAGTTCTATCGTAAATATCAGGGACATAAGTTGTTGTAATCAAGAACTTATGTCTCTTTTGTGGTGGTCTGCTGTAAAAGATCATTTTCAGCGACTTTCCATTGTCGGGACGGAAAAGGATAGCTATATGAATGATTCGGAAATGCGTCGGAGAGAACTGCTGAGACAGACGCGGAAACTCTATGACGAGAGACGGGACGTCCCTGCCGTACATCCACGGTACGGCAGTGTCTACCATAGCCTGTATGACGACGGGGAAGAAGAGCAGACATCACTGGCGGGAAGTTTCTACATAAGGCTTGTGATCGGGATCCTATGCTTTGCAGGTTTTGTCTACATGGATCAGAGTAAGATAAGTGTTGCCGAGGTGGACAGTACCGCGATCGTCAACCAGATTGAAAAGAATGTAGACGCGGATACGATCAAAGAAGTATGGAAAAATCTGTAGATAAGAGTTCAGCCATGCAGCTCGAATCCGCTGCTTTGCAGCTCCTACTCGCTGAGGGCGTACGCCCTATGCCATGATAAAAGAGAGTAGACACTTGTAAGCCAGTTTACGTGCCTCCTCTCTTTTATCATGGCGCATGGCTGAACTGTAAGCTGCAAGTATTTTCAGAAAAACATTGACAGAACGCTGCAGTCAGCCTATCATTTACTATGCATGGCATTCATGCGTATACATACATGCAGACATGAAAGTGATATGTATGCATACAGCAATATACTTATATTTGTCTGACAAAAAGAAAAAGTAAAGAGGATGAACGAATGAAATCAAAAGCAGAAAACACAAACAGTACTCGCAGCAAGATCCTGACGATCCCGAATATGCTGTCGCTTTTCCGGCTTTGCCTGATCCCGGTCTTCATGTGGCTGTATTGTGTGGAAAAAGACTATATATGGACGGGGATCATATTGATCGTATCCGGCATCACAGATACGGTGGACGGATTTGTCGCAAGGCATTTTAATATGGTCAGCGACCTGGGGAAGGTGCTGGATCCGATCGCGGACAAGATGACGCAGGCAGCCATGCTGTTCTGTCTTCTGACGCGCTTCCCGCTTATGATTCTGCCTCTTGGCCTCATGGTCCTGAAAGAGTTCTTCATGGGAGTGACAGGATTCCTTGTCATACAGAAGACAGGAAAAGTGTTCGGAGCAGAATGGCACGGAAAGGCAGCCACCTGGCTTCTCTATATCATGATGATCCTGCATGTGTTCTGGTACAATATCCCGGATGCCGTGTCAAAGGTGCTGATCGGTGCCTGTGTGGTCATGATGGCGATCTCACTGGTGCTCTATGGAAGGCAAAATCTGAAGGCGCTGGCACAGGACGAGACGAAAGGAGTCTGAAACTGCAGACAGGCACAAGGCAGAATTACTGAGTTTTTTATAGATTTCGCTCAGAAAAAAATGGGTCAGGAGACTGTTGGATTTCAAAAGGGATACGCCGTTCACGGAGAACTGCTTTTACAAAAAGGTTGATAGCTGTAGATGTATTTAGCCCTACATTTGTAAAAACAATACAATATCCGTAATATATCGCCCTTTCTCCACCTCCGTCTTCATCGTCCCAGAGTACTTCCGGACGGCCTCCTCTACATTTTTCATCCCGATACCGTACTCCGCCACCGTGTCAGCAGTGCATGGATTGCTCATATGCAGGAACAGGGTTCCCTGCTGCCAGATGACGGATAAATCTACAGATGACTCATTCTCAGGCTGCATGGGAGGCTCTTTTTCCTGTGTGTTCCCCGTCTGGCGGAGCGCCTTTGTCTGGGGGTGCTGCGTGTTTATCGTCTGCCGGAACGCCCCGGTCTGAAGCCGCCGGGACACAGACGCATGGAGGGCATTGTCCAGAAGATTCCCAAGGATCGTTACTGCATCGGAAAATGGAAGTCCCATATCTTTCGGAATGGAAAGAGTGGGAGAGCAGAGGATCCCTTTCTCTTTCATTTCTTTTAATTTCATGTTCAGTACTGCGTCAAATGCCGGGTTTCCGGTAGAGATAACCTGTTCTGTCTGTTCCAGCGCCCCGAGTGTTGTATGAAGATAATCCAGAAGGCTGTCCGAAGAGCCCTTCTGACAGAGAAGGGCGATGGTATTCAGATGATTTTTCATATCGTGTCTCAATTTTCGGATCTGCTCGTGGGATTCGATCAGCTGTTTATAGTGCGTTTCCTGATACCTGAGCTGCTGGCCAAGAAGCTGGCGCTCTTTTTCTTTCTGATAGTATCCCGTAAACCTTCTTAGAAATTCAAGGAGAGCAAGATCGATGAGCAGGAGAGTTGCCTGTATTACCAGATGGCAGAGCGCTCCCGCAGATCTGGTGATCATGCTTCCGTTCAGAAGAAAGATCAGTGACACTGAACTTGCAAAGGTGCAGGATGGAATAAAAAGAAAAAACAGCCACAGAGAAAGAGGGAGATCCGTATCAATGTTCCTGCACAGTCTGAGACAGAAAAACAGAACCAGCCAGACCACTGCGTGGATCATCATGATATAGATCATGCCCCAGCGGGCGGAAAGGGGAAACAGATTCGTGAGATCGTTGAGGATCATCAGGCAGGAGAAGAGGATGGAGATCAGGCACGTCTCAAAAAACACTTTCTTCTTCAGATTCTTCGGATAAAAAGGCAGGAGCAGGCAGCTTGCCGGAATCACATAGATGGAGTTCTCATATGCATAGGGAGGGATCATCAGGATCAGAGTAAGCGCGACGGCGAGAAAAGCGCAGAGAAGCCGTCTCCGCCGGATATGCCCGTAGACCTGTTCTCTCAGTTCCCAGACCAGGAGCATATCGATCAGACAGAGAAAGGCGTTCAGTATGAAGTCCCAGTCATTTACATAGATCATTGTGCTGTCCTCCATTTTAAATATTCAAGATGTCTGCTTCGCACAGATGGACGGTATTTCCTGCTCACGGGAATGTGCTCCCCTGTACTGAGCAGGACTTCTGTGTCGCGGATGCATCGGATATACTCCATATTTACGAGATAAGATGCATGGGTCCGCACAAAAAGCATCGGATTCAGACGCTCCGGAAGTTCCTGAAGCTTTCCGTAGAAAGAGACCGTTTCCTCCCCAGTGTGGAGCGTGATCCTGCGCAGATGGGATTCAAAATAAATAATCTCCTGAAAAGGAATCTGATACTGTACCCGGTCCACATGGAAATGAAACAGTTCTCCTCGGTCTGTGATATAGTTCACTGCATCAGAAAGTGCTCTGTGAAAGATCTCTTTATCGATCGGTTTCGTGATAAAGCGATAGGGCAGTGTCTCGAAGACCTCGTATACATACTCTTTATAGTCCGTGATATAGATGATCAGAGCGTAAGGGTCTCTCTCCCGGATCGCCGCCGCAGTCTCGATCCCGGAGATGCCGGGCATGGAGATATCCATGAGATAGAGAGAAAATCTCTGCTTTTCCTTAGAAAGAAAAGAGAGCAGTTCCTCTCCGGAAGAAAATACATCTACAGGACAGTCCTTCAGTATTTCCGAAATATAATTTTCAATCTGTGCCTGCACAGGGATATTGTCCTCGCAGATCGCAATATGAATCATATCCTGCTTCCTTTCTTTTCTCAGCTACTGCCTGACATGACCAGTCTCTTACTCCCTATAGTATAGTTCTTTTAGAGAAGGCTGACAAGCGGCTTCGAATACCAAAAATGACGGACTGGGATACTGAAAATGACAGGTTCAGAGTCGCATCCGCTTTCTCTGGTATGATAATGGAAAAGAAAGATCCGAAAAAGGAGATGACACTATGGATGAAAAGAGAAATGTGATCTTATGGACCGGCCTGGCGGCAGGGACATTCTGTATGGAACTGGTGATGGTCACCCTTACGCCGCTTTCGGCGACCGGGACTCGTTTTGGAAGTTACGGGATGTTCTATAACCTGCTCTGGTGCGGCGGAAGCTACATCATCCCGTTGATCCTGTACTGCCAGGAAATCAGACTGATGAAATATGTGATCGGCTGTGTGAACGGATTCTGGCTGATCTGCCATCCGGCGATCGCTGTTCTCTGTTTTGGAGGAGCAGCAATGGGATACTCCGGGATATGGAAAGCCGCCTCCGGAATACCGGAGACGGCGAGCCTTATGACAGCGGGCGTGCTGTCGGCAACTGCATTTGTGACAGGTATCCTCTGGTATCCCATGTGCCGGAAGAAAAAGGCATAGGAAGGGAATAAGATAAAATCTATCCGGGGATCAATAATCCGGAACTGTGGGCACGGCGTCTTCCGGGATCGGGCACACATATCCTGACGCTGTGCTCTTTTCAAACTCTGCCCGTGCTTTTTTTAGAAGCTCAGGATCCTGGAACAGATCGACTGCAGCAGCAGCGATTACTTTTGCTGCACAGACAGCTGCTTTTTTCCCGATGGAAGTACCGTCACAGGAAACATTCTGCCAGCTGTGTCCGGGACAGCCGTTCGGCCATGATGCCACATGGATCTGGGCTGTGGGAGTGAGCCAGCTCACATCGCCTACATCTGTGGACCCGGGATTGAACGCTTCACCCTGATAGAGAGGGCAGAGAAAATCGTTCATCGCATGTCCGGCTTCTTTCTGAAGACGGATCACTTTATCCCGGAGGGCTGCATCGTTTGCTGCGCCCAGTCCGGGCACATGATCGTTTCCGTCATAGGTTCCGGCAAGTTTGTCTGCAAAGTCCAGTTCTTCAGGCGTGTGCTCCGGCACACCGATCTCCTGAAAATTACGGTACAGAATGTTTTCGAGCGTATGGTTGCTGACGGTATCGGCAAGTCCGTCAATAAATTTCCGTTCCACCGTTGTGTCCGTCATCAGTGCGGCTCCGTCTGCGATCCGGTCTACTCTCGCCTGAAGCTGCACCGCCTCTGCTACATGGTTGGAACGGATCATATAGAGAACGCTTGCTTTTGGCTGGACCACGTTGGGACTGACTCCGCCGGCGTCGGTGATGGCATAATGGATCCTTGCCCGGTCGCTCATATGCTCCCTCAGAAACTGGACTCCGATATTCATCAGTTCTACCGCATCCAGGGCGCTGCGTCCCATCTCAGGAGCTCCTGCTGCATGGGAGGCGATCCCGGAAAATTTATACTGGATCTGGATACAGGAGTTGGAAGAGCCTGTCCGGACCTCGTTCACATCTTCAGGATGCCAGGTAAGAGCAGCATCCAGTGCTTTCCACAAACCTTCCCTTGCCATAAAAGCTTTCGCGGCGCCGCCTTCCTCACCGGGACAGCCAAACAGGATCACCGTTCCGTCATGCCCCGTTTCCTCCAGATATGCTTTTACACCGAGGGCCGCTCCAAAGGCTCCGGCTCCCAGCAGGTTATGCCCGCAGCCATGTCCGCAGCCTCCCGGAAGGATCTCTTTTTGCTCCAGGCTTCCCGCCTCCTGGGAAAGGCCGGAGAGGGCGTCATACTCCGCCAGGATGCCGATCCTGGGGCTGCCGCTCCCAAAGCTTGCCGAAAATGCGGTGCGGATCCCGCAGATCCCGCGCTCCACCTGGAAGCCCTCTTTTTCTAGAATATCACAGTAGTATGCCGCGGATTTGTCTTCCATAAGAGAGAGTTCCGGATTACTCCAGATGTGGTCTGCGGCCTGGCAGATCAGTTCCTTTTTCACCTCAACAGCATTTACTGCAGTCTGTTTTTCGTGTGTCATTTTCTGCATCTCCTTATTCTGCATCTTCTTATTTCGTCATTTTTTCTTCTGAAACAGCATAAGACATCTGAAACATTGTAAGACAGATATGGATAAAATGAGATCCCGAAAGAGAATCTCCCCGGGATCTCAGATCCGGTCCGGAAAACTTTACAGCCCGGACGGAACATACATTTTAACATAAAATAACTTTTTCGTTTTGAACGCCACGACTTTACAGAACCTTTGAAAGAAAATCCTGCAGACGCGGATTCTGGGGATTGTCAAAGAGCTCCTTCGGATCTCCCTGTTCCAGGAGCTTTCCGTCCGCCATGAACAGAAGACGATTTCCGACTTCGCGGGCAAATCCCATCTCGTGTGTGACAACGACCATTGTCATCCCTTCTTCTGCCAGTTCTTTCATAACGTCCAGAACTTCGCCGACCATCTCGGGATCCAGAGCGGAAGTGGGCTCGTCAAAGAGCATGACTTCCGGCTCCATTGCCAGTGCGCGGACAATGGCCACACGCTGTTTCTGACCGCCGGAGAGCTGGATCGGATAAGCGTCGGCACGGTCTTTGAGACCAACACGATCAAGGAGCTCCAGCGCTTTTTTCTCTGCTTCGGCTTTGGGGACGCCTTTCACTTTCATGGGTGCAAGGGTCATATTGTCGAGGATCGTCATGTGAGGGAACAGATTGAAATGCTGAAATACCATTCCCATTTTCTGGCGGAGTTCGTCAATGTTGAGCTTTACTGTTTTTCCGTTGGAATCCTTATATTTCTTCTTGGTGATGTCGATCCCTTTAAAGATGATGGATCCTCCAGTTGGTTCTTCCAAAAGGTTCAGACTGCGCAGAAACGTTGATTTCCCGGACCCGGAAGGACCGATGACTGCAATCACATCTCCCTTGTTGATATCAACGGTCACGCCGTCCAGTGCCCTGATGCTGCCGCCTTTATAATGTTTCTTCAGATCTTTGACACGGATCATATTATCTCTTGTCTCCACGGCTCATCCTCCTTTCTACATATGCGATAATCTTGGAGGTGGGGAAACAGAGACAGAAGTAGATCGCTGTTGCCACCAGCAACGGTTCAATGATGATAAATGTAGCACCGCGCACTGCGTTGACCGCAGACATGATGTCCTGCACACCGATCGTATAGGTAATGGCAGATTCTTTGATGATAACGACAAACTCGTTTGCGATCGACGGCAGGATGTTCTTGATCGCCTGGGGCAGGATAATATACCTCATATTCTGTCCCTGGGACATGCCAAGAGAACGCGCCGCCTCTGTCTGTCCGGAATCGATGGACTGGATACCGGAGCGGATGATCTCGCAGAGGTATGCGCCGGAGTTCATGCCCAGTGCTACGACACCCGGAAGGAAACGGTCAAATTTAATGAAACCGAAAAGCTGAAACCCGGGCAGTTCGATAATGCTGAACACACCGTAGTATATGATGAAGACCTGTACGAGCACCGGGGTGGACCGCAGGATCTCCACATAGGCGGTCGCGAGGAACTCCAGTGGGTTAAACCGGCTTAACAGCGCCAGAAAACCTTTCTCACGGGGATGGCCGTCTGAATCAAGTCCGAGCGCACGGAACGGCCTGATATTTGACATACGCATCAGTGCCAGGATCAGCGCAAGGCAGAAACCGATAACGACCGTGAAAAGCGCCAGCAGCACTGTTACCAGCGTACCCTGCCAGAACAGCTCGGCGTATGGTGCAATTTTAGGAAAATTTTCCAACTGTATAAAATGATCCATCAGTTACTCCTTTCATTCAGGAAAATGGGCTCCCGAGGGAGCCCTTTCACTTAAATTACTGAACGTTTCCGCTTTCGTCGAGAAGACCTTCATAGGTCTGTCCGGCTGCAAGATCTGTCGCTTTTGCGATATAGTCATCAAGGCTTCCGTCCTCAGTAGCAGCTGCGATCGCTTCGTTTACCGCTGCGAGAAGTTCCGGGTTGTCCTTGCAGACACCGATGGCAGATCCTTCTGTATCATAAGGAACTTCCATAACGATCTCAAGCTCCGGATAGTTTTTCTGGTAACTCTCTGCAACGACAGTCTCGATATATGCCGCGTCCATCTTTCCGGAGATCAGTTCGGAGATGATATCCGTTACTTTCGGAAGAGAGACGATATCAGCATCCGGTGTATTCTCGTTTGCAAGATCAAGCTGAATGGAACCGGTCTGAGCACCTACGGTGACGTCGGATTTATTGATCGCCTCAAAGGAATTGTACTTGTCTGCATTATCCTTTACTGTTACAAGAGACTGGCCTCCCATGTAGTAAATGTCGCTGAAATCCATGATAGATTCACGCTTTTCATCCGGGGAAAGGCCGGCCATTCCAAGGTCAACGGATTTTGTCTGCAGCTCGCTGAGAACGCCGTCAAAATCCACGGTAACGATCTCAAGTTCCAGTCCCATATAATCTGCAATGTACTGTGCAAGGTCCATGTCGAAACCGGACAGAGTCGGATTTCCGTCCTCGTCGATCGCGTAGAACTCATATGGAGCGAAATCCGGGCTGGTAGCGACAGTGAGTTTGCCATCTGTCACAGTCTGAACTTTCCCTTCTCCGGAGCCGGACTCCGTTGTCTCTGCAGAATCATTTGATGCAGCGTCGTCGCTGCCGCTTCCGCATGCTGCAAGTGACATCACCGTACATGCTGCAAGAAGAACTGCGAATATTCTCTTTTTCATAATAATTCCTCCTCAAGATATTTGAATAAATATGTAAGTAAAATTCATATTTATTAATAATACTCGATTTGTCATAATTTATCAAGATATATCGGCAAAATCTTAATTGTGCATTTCCTACAAAAATATTCAGAGGAAAAAAATATAAGATCATAAATTATTATTGACAGCTTACCTTGATCATGATATAAGAAAAATGCTGTGTTAGTATTAACTTACCATAGTTAGAAGAAGCTTTCTGAATGAAAGGAGTAAATGCGAATGAATGATAAGAACCCTTTACGAATCTTATGGATCATAACAGGATTCCTCTGCCTGGGATTTGGCTCCGTGGGTATTGTGCTGCCGATTCTCCCGACCGTGCCTTTCTTTATGGCAACCGTGTTCTGTTTTGCCAAAAGTTCAAGGAGGCTGCATGACTGGTTCATTGGGACCGGTCTTTACAAAAAACATCTGGACAGTTTCGTGAAGCAGCGCGCCATGACGGTGGGGACGAAGCTCCGTATCATAGGAACCGTGACTGCTGTAATGGCAGCCGGATTCATTATGATGAGCCAAGTTCCTTTGGGACGGATCTGCCTTGCTGTTATCTGGATGTGCCATCTGCTGTATTTTCTGCTGAGAGTAAAGACGATCCATACGGAAGAAGCAGCCGGAACATAAGTATTGTAAGCAGCGGAAGAAAGACTGAAAAAAAGAAGTAAGAGAGGCTCATATGATCAGGAAAAGACTCGTGGGGCTGTTGTCTCACGCAAAGAAATATATCATATATCAGGTAATCTGGCAGTGGCTGGCCCTGCTCTGTCAGGTTGTCGTGATCTACAGTGCATCCATACTTTTGGAGACTGCGCTGTTCCGGGAGGTGACGTCCCGGACGGCTATTTACTATGGGGCATTGGTAATCGTGGCGCTGATCCTGCGGTTTGTCTGTGACAGGCAGGCATCCCATGCATCTTACCGTGCAAGTGTGGATGTAAAACGAATCTTGAGGGATAAGATCTACAGCAAGCTGCTCCGTCTGGGTGCGGCTTACAGGGAAAAAGTAACTACATCTGAGGTGGTCCAGATGGCAGCGGAAGGTGTGGAGCAGTTAGAGACTTATTTCGGAAAATATCTCTCCCAGCTCTTCTACAGCCTGCTGGCGCCGGTGACGCTGTTTGTTATCCTGTCTTCTGTAAACTGGCAGGCAAGCCTTGTCCTGCTCATCTGTGTTCCCCTGATTCCCATTTCCATTGTCGCAGTCCAGAAGATCGCAAAGAAACTCCTGAATAAATACTGGGGCATCTACACGGAACTGGGCGACAGCTTCCTTGAGAACCTGCAGGGCTTGACGACGCTGAAGATCTACCGTGCGGACGAGAAGAAAGCAGAGGAGATGGATGAGGAATCCCAACGGTTCCGGCAGATCACCATGAAAGTGCTGACCATGCAGCTTAATTCCACCAGCGTTATGGACATCATCGCTTACGGCGGTGCAGCGGTGGGGATGATCGTAACACTTATGCAATTCATGAAAGGGAATTTGACTGTCCACGGGGCGTTGATGCTTATCCTGCTTTCGTCGGAATTTTTCATCCCGCTGCGGCTTCTTGGCTCCTTCTTCCACATCGCCATGAACGGGATGGCGGCGATCGACAAGATCTTTGCCCTGCTTGACCTGCCGGAGCCGGAAGAGAAAACCGGGCGGCCGGACGGCACATTAATGGACATCGGGTTCTCCCACGTCCGCTTCTCCTATGAAAAGGACCGGGAAATCCTGAAAGGGATCGACATGGAATTTCCGGTGGGAAGCTTTACTTCCATTGTGGGGACGTCCGGCTGCGGCAAAAGCACGGCTGCGGCAGTTCTCGTGGGGAGGAACCGGGGATATCAGGGGAGTGTGACCATCGGGGGAAAAGAACTTTCTGAAATACAGGAAAGCAGCCTGATGGACCAGATCACCCTGGTCAGCCACAACAGTTATCTCTTTAAAGGAACTGTGGAGGACAACCTGCGGATGGGGAAACCGGACGCGACAGAAGATGAGATGCGAAACGCCCTTGAGAAAGTGAACCTGTGGGGCTTCCTCCAGGCACAACATGGGCTTGCCACAAAAGTCCTGGAGAAAGGAAGCAACTTTTCCGGCGGACAGTGCCAGAGGCTCGCCATTGCACGGGCACTCCTGCACAACACACCGGTCTATATCTTTGACGAGGCAACTTCAAATATCGATGCGGAGAGCGAGGAGATGATCATGGATGTAGTCCATAAGCTGGCAGAGACAAAGACCATTCTCCTGATTTCCCACCGGCTGGCAAACGTGGTGAAGTCAGACCGGATCTATATGATGAAGGACGGCTGTATCGTAGAAACAGGACCTCATGAAAAACTGATGGAAGCAGACGGCAGCTATGCGGCACTGTACCGGTCGCAGATGGAGCTGGAACAGTACGGGAAGGAGGCGACGGCATGAGCAGAGAAATGAATCATGAGGCTGCAGGCATGGATACGACAGAGAAACAGGATGAGGGAAGAAGGAGCGGCATCCGTATCATGGGACAGCTCATCGGCCTGGTAAAGCCCCTCCTTCCGGTGATGCTCCTTGCCATCCTGCTGGGGACAGTCGGATACCTGTGCGCCATCTTCCTTACGATCCTGGCGGGATACGGACTGATACACATCCTGCTGGAGCCGGTCATGGAGACACTGGGGCTGAGCCTGGTTTCTTCGGGCGCCGGGATGCTCCTTCGGATGGAGCTGCGGACGCTGTTCATCGCTTTGATCGTGATGGCGGTGCTGCGGGGACTCCTTCATTATGGGGAACAGTACTGCAATCATTTCATTGCATTTAAACTTTTGGCGATCATCCGGCATAAGGTGTTTGCCGCTCTCAGGAAACTCTGCCCGGCAAAACTGGAGGGGCGGGACAAGGGAAACCTGATCTCTGTCATCACTTCGGATATCGAGCTCCTGGAAGTCTTTTATGCCCATACAATTTCGCCCATCGCCATTGCAGTGCTGACGTCCCTTGTGATGATTCTGTTTCTCGCAGTGATATCGCCTGCTGCGGCAATCCTTGCACTGGCCGGTTATCTGACAGTCGGCGCGGCAATCCCCCTGCTCTTCGGGAAAAGAGGTGCGGATAAGGGGATGGAATTCCGGAACGGGTTCGGGGACCTGAACAGCTTTATCCTGGATTCCCTCAGAGGGCTGGACGAGACAATCCAGTATCGCCAGGGCGAGAAGAGAAGGAAAGAAATGGCAGAGCGATCGGACCGGCTCGGTAATGTACAGAAAGGGCTGAACCGGCTGGAAGCCTCCCAGAGATCCGTGACCAACCTTGTGATCCTGCTGTTCTCCTTTGCTATGCTGTTCCTGCTGATCCTGCTGAAACAGGAGGGAAGCGTGGATCTTACCGGCATGCTGGTGGGAACCATTGCCATGATGGGCTCTTTCGGTCCGGTGACTGCCCTTGCCAGTCTGTCCAATAACCTGAACCAGACGCTGGCAAGCGGGGAGCGGGTCCTGTCCATTCTTGAAGAAGAACCGAAAGTAGAGGAAGTAGCCGGGACAGAAAGTGTTTCCTTTACCAACGCAGAGGCGGACAATGTTGACTTCGCATATGACGAGGAACAGATCTTGAAAGACTACTCCATCAAGATCCCGGGAGGGAAAGTTATCGGCATCCACGGGGCCAGCGGTTCCGGGAAGTCTACCCTGCTGAAGCTCCTGATGCGGTTCTGGGATGTGCAGGGCGGTCAGGTGAAGATATCCGGGCGGAATGTACGTGGGATCAACACCCCGGATCTGCGGGAGATGGAAGCCTATGTGACCCAGGAGACTGTCCTGTTCCATGATTCTATTGCAAACAATATCGCCATAGGGAAGACCGGTGCGTCAAGGGAAGAGATCATGGAGGCCGCAAAGAAAGCGTCAATTCACGATTTCATCATGACGCTGCCGAAAGGGTATGACACAGAAGTCGGGGAACTGGGAGACACCTTGTCCGGAGGAGAGAAACAGCGGATCGGGATCGCCAGGGCGTTCCTGCACGATGCGCCTTTCTTCCTCCTCGATGAGCCTACCAGCAACCTGGATTCCCTGAACGAGGGGATCATCCTGAAATCTCTGAAAGAAGGAAAAGGAGATAAGACCGTACTGCTTGTGTCACACAGGAAATCCACAATGAATCTGGCAGACATCGTGTATGAGATGGATCACGGAAGATTATCATAGCATTGTCTCTGATCTCTTCTTTTTTTGCGAACCCCCGACGGAAGAGCATGCTCCGGCGGCGTATGAAAACCAATGCAATCTCAGAAAAAAATTTACTTTACGAAAGAATTCCCTTATAATATGTCAGGAAGAAAAACTTTCAGCTTGAAAAGCAGAAAAACAAAGAGAGGTTTTTATGAGAAAACTGGCATTAAACGATGAAATACTGCTAAGTATCGAGAAACCTGCCCGCTATATCGGCGGTGAGGTAAACTCGGTTATGAAAGATGCCGGGAAGGTAGATATCCGTTTTGCGATGTGCTTCCCGGACGTCTATGAAATCGGGGAATCCCATCTGGGAATCAAGATTCTCTATGATATGTTTAACCGCAGGGAGGACGTGTGGTGCGAAAGAGTCTACTCACCATGGATGGATCTTGACAAAGTGATGCGGGAAAAAGACATCCCGCTTTTTGCCCTGGAGTCACAGGATGCGGTCAGAGATTTTGATTTTCTGGGCATTACGATCCAGTTCGAGATGTGCTATACCAATATTCTGCAGATTCTGGAACTAAGTGGTATCCCTCTGCATGCCTGCGACCGGTCTGAGAAGGACCCTATCGTGATCGGAGGCGGCCCCTGCGCTTATAACCCGGAGCCGCTGGCGGACTTTTTCGATATTTTCTATATCGGAGAGGGTGAGACTGTTTACGATGAGTTGCTGGATGTGTACAAAAAATACAAGTCGGCAGGAAAATCCAGAAAAGAATTTCTTGAGGCCGCAGCTCAGATCGAAGGGCTCTATGTTCCCCGGTTCTATGATGCAGAGTATCATGAGGATGGAACGCTGAGATCATTTACACCCAATAATCCGAACGCGCCGGAGAAAATAAAAAAACAGGTAGTCCTGGAAGTGACGGACGCTCCCTATCCGATGAAACCTGTAGTGCCTTTTATCAAGGCAACCCAGGACCGTGTTGTGCTGGAAATCCAGAGAGGATGTATCCGCGGATGCAGATTCTGTCAGGCGGGGATGATCTACCGTC
Source organism: Mediterraneibacter glycyrrhizinilyticus (assembly GCF_016902345.1). Classification (GTDB taxonomy): domain Bacteria; phylum Bacillota; class Clostridia; order Lachnospirales; family Lachnospiraceae; genus Mediterraneibacter; species Mediterraneibacter glycyrrhizinilyticus_A. Next base: position 74,213 of record NZ_JACJLR010000009.1, read on the forward strand.
CCACAAGAGAACGGAATGTGGAGAGATTGAAAGAATATGCGCGCGCCATGCTGAAAAACACAGGACATGAAGAGATCTCCTTAAGTTCCTTAAGTTCCAGTGATTACTCGGAACTGAAGGAACTGGTCCTGTTCCTGATCGATGAATTCAAAGAGAGGGGGATCAATATTTCCCTTCCCTCTCTGAGAATTGATGCTTTTTCTCTTGATGTCATGAGCAAGGTACAGGACGTGCGCAAGAGCAGCCTTACATTCGCTCCGGAAGCCGGTTCCCAGAGAATGAGGGATGTGATCAACAAAGGGCTGACCGAAGAGGATATCCTGGAAGGCGCAGGACAGGCTTTTGAGGGCGGATGGACAAAGGTAAAACTTTATTTTATGCTGGGGCTTCCAACAGAGACCGAAGAAGATATGAAGGAGATTGCCCGTCTGTCTGACCGGGTAGCACGCAGATACTATGAGATCCCCAAAGATCAGAGACAGGGAAAATGTCAGATCACTGCAAGTTCTTCCTTCTTTGTCCCGAAACCGTTCACGCCCTTCCAGTGGGCATCCATGTATACAGCGGAAGAATATATGAGACGCGCCTCTGTTGTAAAACAGGAATTCCAGGAGCAGTTAAACAGAAAAAGCCTGCGCTATAACTGGCATGACGCACAGGTAACCGTTCTGGAAGGTGTTATAGCAAGGGGAGACCGCCGCATCGCAAAGGTGATCGAGCGTGCGTATCGTCTGGGATGCCTTTTTGATTCCTGGACAGAAAGCTTCCGCAATGATCTTTGGATGCAGGCGTTTGAGGAAACAGGTGTTGATATCGGATTCTATAATCTGCGGGAACGAAGACCGGATGAACTCTTCCCCTGGGACTTTATCGATACCGGTGTAAAGAAAACTTTCTTATATAAAGAGTGGGAACGTGCGATGCAGGGCGTTGTGACGCCGAACTGCAGGATGCAGTGTTCCGGCTGCGGAGCCGCAGGATTCGGAGGGGGTGTCTGTTATGAAGGCCAGAATTAAATTCAGAAAATACGGGGCGCTCCGTTTTATCGGGCATCTTGACGTTATGCGCTTCTTTCAGAAGGTCATGCGCAGAGCAGATATTCCAATCGCATTTACAGGCGGATTCAGTCCTCATATGATCATGTCCTTTGCAAGCCCCCTTGGGATAGGACTTTCCAGCGAAGGAGAGTATTTTGACATTGAACTTACACGGCCGATCGACAGCGAAGAAGCTGTCCGAAGGATGAACGAAGCCTGCGTGGAAGGTATCGAGGTCATAAGTTTCCGTCAGATCCGCGAGGAAAAAAAGATGACCGGCATGACGATCCTTGCCGGAGCGGATTATCTGGTCAACGTCAGTAGAGGGGCTATGCCGGAAGACTGGGAAGAAAGGTTCCGGGGCTTTATGGCGCAGCCTGAGATCAAAGTGATCAAGCAGACAAAGAGAAACGAGAAAGAAGTGGACATCCGTTCCCAGATCTTCTGCTGGGAACTCAGAAAAGAAGGCATCTATCTTCAGCTTGCTGCGGGAAGTTCACAGAATCTGAAGCCGGATCTTGTCATGGAGACTTTCTGCCGGTTCCTTGGGATTTCTGAAGAGGAAGTCAGGTTTTCATACTGCCGGCTGGAGATGTACGCATACTCAGAAGAAGGGAAAGACCTTGTCACGCTGGAGTCCCTTGGATGGGACATGGAAGGAGAAGGAGAATGAAGCGAAAGATTCTGATCGAAAAGACCGAAGGTCAGGTTCGGACCTTTCTCCTGGAAAATGAAGTTGTGGTGGAGATCCACTGCGCCGCTTCATCAGATGAAAGGAAAACAGAAGGTCACCGGATTGGAGATATCTATATTGGAAAAGTAAAGAATATTGTCCGTAATATCGGCGCCGCTTTCATTGAGATTGAAAGCGGCGTAAACTGCTATTATGATATGAAAGACGCAGAGAGTGCGATCTTTACGGCGAAGATCGGGAAAAAACCTCTCTGCATCGGCGACGAACTTGTAGTACAGATCAGCAGGGAGGCGGTAAAGACAAAAGCGCCGACCGTGACAAGCAATATCAGCCTTACCGGAAGATACGCCGTCCTGACCCATGGAAACACACGCATTGGCGTCTCATCCAAACTGCCCAAAAAGATGAGGGAAGAGTTCAAGGAAAAGCTTTGCTCCTATCAGAATGACCGTTTCGGCATCATTGTACGCACGAATGCAAAAGATGTGTCCTTTCAGGAGGTAGAAGGAGAAATCCTGAAGCTGAAAGAAGAATATGAGAGGATCTCTGCAGCTGCTCCGACTAGAACCTGTTTTTCCTGCCTGAAGTCAGCTCCTCCGTCCTATATAACGGATTTGAAAAACGTATATACAGAAGGACTGGACGAGATCGTTGTCGGAGATGCCGAATTGTATGCCAGGATACGATCTTTTTTCGAATCAGAATTCCCAGATGGGGCAGAGCTGCTCCGACTTTGTGACGATCCGGATTTTCCTCTTGGAAAGCGTTACGGCACAGAGACGATTCTTGAGAAAGCCCTGCGGGAGAAAGTATGGATGCGAAACGGCGGATATCTTGTGATTCAGCCAACAGAGGCTCTCACTGTGATCGATGTAAACTCCGGAAAGAGCATCGGGAAAGAAAAGAACGAAGCCGGAATCATGAAGATCAATCTGGAAGCCGCAAGAGAGGCGGCTCATCAGATCCGCCTCAGGAATCTCTCGGGGATCATCATCGTGGATTTTATCAATCTGGAGGAAAAAGAAAATACGGCCGCTCTGCTGAAGGAATTTCGCTGTTGTCTGGCGAGGGATCCGATTCAGACAACACTTGTCGATATTACGCCTCTGAACCTTGTGGAAGTGACCCGAAAGAAGGTGAGAAAACCTCTTTACGAGACTGTCCAAAGGCGTTATAATAATGAACCGAGAGTGTCGGAAGAAAGTATTCCGATGTAAAAAACGTACATATTTATAAATGGAACGGATCATTACAAAAGGTTTGGAGGAAGAGAAAAAATGAAAAAAGTTGTCAAGTTCGGCGGCAGCTCTCTTGCAAGCGCTGAACAGTTTAAAAAAGTAGGGGAGATCATCCGTCAAGACAGCTCACGAAGATATGTCGTGCCGTCCGCACCGGGAAAACGTTTCCCAAATGATATCAAAGTGACGGACATGCTCTATGACTGTTATGAGACTGCAGTCAGCGGAGAGGAATTTGCTGACAAATTGGAGAAGATCGAGGAGAGATATCAGGAGATCATTGACGGCCTGAAACTGGATTTTTCACTGGAAAAAGATTTTGCAGTCATCAGTGAAAATTTCAAAAAAGGCGCCGGAAAAGATTATGCTGCATCCCGCGGAGAATATCTGAACGGGAAAGTTATGGCGGCTTATCTTGGAATCCCGTTTGTGGATGCGGCGGAAGTTGTTCGTTTTGACGAGGATGGAAGTTTTAATGACGCAGTTACCGACGAACTTCTCGCCGGACGTCTGGCTGATCTTGAAAGAGCCGTCATACCGGGATTTTATGGTGCTAAGGAAGACGGGACCGTTGTAACCTTCTCCCGAGGCGGTTCAGATATCACCGGATCTCTGGTGGCGCTTGCAGTCCATGCTGACCTGTACGAGAACTGGACCGACGTGTCCGGATTCCTCATTGCGGATCCCAGGATCGTCCGGAATTCAAAGTCCATTGAGATCATCACATACAAGGAACTGCGCGAGCTTTCTTACATGGGGGCCAGCGTACTCCATGAAGATGCGATCTTCCCGGTCCGGAAAGTGGGGATCCCGATCAACATCAGAAACACAAATGCACCGGAGGATAAAGGAACGCTGATCGTCGAGAGTACCTGCAGAAAATCCAAATACACGATCACAGGAATTGCCGGAACCGATGGTTTTGCGGCGATCACAGTTGAGAAGGCGATGATGAACTCCGAGATCGGATTCTGCCGCAAAGTGCTGCAGGTATTCGAGGAGAACAATGTGTCGATCGAGCATATGCCTTCCGGCATTGATACGATGACGATCTTTGTACACAAAAACGAATTTGAGGAGAAAGAGCAGAAGATCCTTGCTGATATCACCAAGGCTGTGAATCCGGATCATATTGAGCTGGAATCTGACCTTGCACTCATCGCGATCGTAGGAAGAGGAATGAAATCTACAAGAGGTACGGCGGGACGTATCTTTTCTGCTCTGGCACATGCCCATATTAATGTCAAGATGATCGATCAGGGATCCAGCGAGCTGAATATTATCGTTGGAGTGCGTCACGAAGACTTTAAGAACGCGATCCGTGCTCTGTATGAAATTTTTGTTCTGACTCAGCTGTAATATACCGGACCTGTATCTCTCGGAGCAGAAGTACGTTACAGAATATTCATGACGAGAAAGGCGGACGATACAAAAATGAACATTCTATTCTTCTTGAAACCGAAAAACGAGGTTGCTTATATCTATGATTACAGCACACTCCGTCAGGTTCTTGAGACGATGGAGTATCACAAATATGCATCGATCCCAATGCTGAACAAAAAAGGGGAATACACGGGTACGATCACCGAGGGAGACCTTCTCTGGGGAATCAAGAAATATACAAACCTTAATCTGAAGGAAGCAGAGAATATCTTCATACAGGATTTTCCCAGAAGGGCAGATTATGAGGCTGTCTCAGCGGATTCTGATATGGAGGACCTGATCCAGAAGGCGATGAACCAGAATTTCGTACCAGTGGTTGATGATCAGAAAAAGTTCATCGGGATCATCACCAGAAAGAGCATCATCGAATATTGTTATGAAAAGCTCAAAAAAAGTAATGAACCCTATTGACTTATCAAAAAGTCATATGCTATACTACAACAGTATGCCGCACAGTGAGGTTTTAAAGCTCTGCTCATGCAGACACCGCAACTGGCGAGTAATGATAATAGGAGGTGCCATATGTACGCGATTATAGCAACAGGTGGTAAACAGTACAAAGTAGCTGAAGGCGATATCATTAAAGTGGAGAAACTTGGTGTTGAAGCTGGAGAGACTTATACGTTCGACCAGGTGCTTGCAGTGAGCAACGACAAGCTCGTAGTCGGGAACCCGACAGTTGAGGGCGCAACAGTCACAGCTTCTGTAGTAGAAAACGGCAAGGCAAAGAAAGTCGTTGTCTACAAGTATAAGAGAAAAACTGGATACCATAAGAAAAACGGACACAGACAGCAGTATACAGCAGTGAAGATCGACAAGATCAACGCTTAATCCTGTGTCACGATGATCAGGGTAACCGTTTATAAGACCAGAAGGCATGAATATATGGGATTCGATGTATCCGGCCACGCCGGATATTCCGAAGCTGGCAGCGATATCGTCTGTGCTGCAGTTTCTGCGTTGGTGATCAATGCGGTCAATTCGATCGAGAAGTTCACCGAAGACGAGACAAGCTGCGTGTCTGACGAGGACACCGGAAGCATCACATTCCGCTTCTCAGAGACGCCGTCCCATGATGCCGGACTTCTGCTGGATTCCATGATTCTTGGTCTGGAAGAAATAGAAGACAGCAGTGAACACGAAGAATATATCGACATAATTTTCAAGGAGGTGTAAGAACCATGATGAAAATGAATCTTCAGTTTTTCGCTCACAAAAAGGGAGTTGGTTCTACAAAGAACGGACGTGATTCCGAAGCGAAGAGACTTGGTGCAAAAAGAGCGGACGGACAGTTTGTCAAGGCTGGAAACATCCTTTACAGACAGCGCGGCACAAAGATCCATCCGGGCCTGAATGTAGGACGTGGTGGAGACGACACTCTGTTTGCGCTTGTAGACGGTGTTGTAAGATATGAAAGAAAAGGAAGAGATAAGAAACAGGTTTCTATCTATCCGGCAGCGGAGTAACATATAGGCGAAAAGCAGAGTCGGAACTTTTCACTCGTATATTATAATCAGTAAGCCTCAGACTTTTCGGTCTGGGGCTTTTGTGACATTAACTGATCATGACGTTAACTGAAAAGGAGTATTTATGTTTGCAGACAGAGCAAAAATATATATCAGATCAGGAAAAGGCGGAGATGGCCACTGCAGTTTCCGGCGTGAACTGTACGTCCCAAATGGAGGACCGGATGGCGGAGACGGAGGAAAAGGCGGAGACCTGATCTTCGAAGTGGACAAAGGGCTCAATACCCTTGCAGATTACCGCCACAGGCGAAAATACGCAGCAGGAGACGGTGAACAGGGCGGAAAGCGCCGGTGCCACGGCAAGGACGGAAAGGATCTTGTCCTATATGTCCCGGAAGGCACCGTCATCAAGGAAGCGTCGAGCGGCAAGGTGATCGCCGATATGTCCGGAGAAAACAAAAGACAGGTTGTCCTCAAAGGAGGAAAAGGCGGGCTGGGAAACCAGCATTTCGCGACTGCCACCATGCAGGTGCCAAAATACGCGCAGCCCGGACAGCCGGCAAGAGAGCTGGAAGTCAATCTGGAGCTGAAAGTGATCGCGGATGTGGGCCTGATCGGTTTCCCCAATGTCGGTAAATCGACCCTTCTTTCCCGTGTGACCAATGCAGAGCCAAAGATCGCTAACTATCACTTTACCACCCTGAACCCGAACCTGGGTGTAGTGGACCTGGAAGGTGCGAAAGGATTCGTCATGGCGGATATCCCCGGTCTGATCGAAGGGGCTTCCGAAGGAGTTGGACTGGGGCATGAATTCCTCCGCCACATTGAGCGGACCAAGATGATGATCCACGTAGTCGATGCGGCAGGAAGTGAAGGGCGTGATCCGGTAGACGATATCTATAAGATCAACGCAGAACTCGAAAACTATAATCCGGACATCGCAAAGCGCCCCCAGGTGATCGCGGCAAACAAGACGGATCTGATCTATGACGGGAGCGAAGAGCAGATCAAAAGGCTGAAAGATGAATTTGAGCCGAAGGGAATCCGTGTATTTCCGATCTCCGGTGTGTCCGGAAAAGGAATTTCCGAGCTTCTCTACTATGTGAGTTCTGAACTGGGGAAAATGGATGACACCCCGGTTGTGTTTGAACAGGAATTTTTCCCGGAAGATGAGCTGATCTACGAGGATCTTCCGTATACTGTGGAGAAGGATGGCGAAGTATATGTTGTAGAGGGACCGAAGATTGAGAAGATGCTGGGATATACAAATCTTGATTCGGAAAAGGGATTTGCATTTTTCCAGAAATTCCTCAAAGATACCGGAATCCTCGATGAACTGGAAGCGTCCGGAATCCAGGAAGGCGATACAGTAAAAATGTATGGCCTGCAGTTTGATTACTATAAATAAGGCGTATATTCCGACAGCGGAACAAAAGCGCCGCGTGAATAGACAGAGACAGGAGAAGAAAATATGACCACAAAACAGAGAGCTTATCTCAAAAGCCTTGCCATGACTACGGAACCGATCTTTCAGATCGGGAAATCCAGCATGACCCCCGGGCTCACCCAGGCAATCTCTGAGGCGCTGGCCGCACGGGAACTGATCAAGATCAGTGTCCTGCAGAACTGTGCCGATGATCCCCGGGAACTTGCCGAGATCATTGCAGAGAGGACCCACTCGGAGATCGTACAGGTGATCGGAAAGAAGATCGTTCTTTACCGTGAGGGCAAGGATGAGAAGAAAAAGATTATTCTTCCGTGATCTTACGCAGAGAGGATATAGAGTTTCATTGCGAGGAGTTACATTATGAAGATTGGAATCATGGGAGGGACCTTTGACCCGATCCATATCGGGCATCTCCTCCTCGGAGAATTTGCATATGAAGATTTTGGACTGGATCAGATCTGGTTCCTGCCTAACGGGAACCCTCCTCATAAGGATACGGCGGCAAACGAAGGTGAACTGAAAGACGCCCTGTTCCATCGTGTGGAGATGGTGAAGAAAGCCATTGAGGGGATTCCCTACTTCCGGATCAATCTGTGTGAGGCGGTAGTAGATTTTCATTCTTATACGTACAGAACAATGCAGATGTTCAACCGGCTTTATCCGAACGATGACTTCTTTTTCATCCTGGGAGCGGATTCCCTGTTTTCCATTGAAAAATGGATGTATTTCAGGGAAATCTTTCCCACATGTACGATCCTCGCAGCCATGCGGGATGACAAGGATGCAGAGGAGATGAAACGTCAGATCGGATATCTGAGAGAAAAGTACGGCGCCAGGATCGAACTGCTCCAGGCGCCGCTCGTAGAGATCTCTTCCACAACGATACGTACGCGCATCAGCAGCAGACGGAGTGTCCGCTACATGGTTCCGGATGCAGTGGAAGAGTATATCAAAGAACACAAATTATACAGAGAGCAGTGAAGTTTATCATGACAGAGAAATTGCTGGAGATCAAAAAGGATCTCTCAAAAAAACTGAAAAAAGACCGCTTTGAGCATACCATCGGGGTGATGTATACTGCCGCAGCTCTTGCCATGCGGTACGGTGAAGATATTCAGAAAGCTCTTACGGCAGGGCTGCTCCACGACTGCGGAAAATACTGTTCTGCAAAAGAACAGATCAAGCTGTGCAGAAAGAAAGGCATCAGCCTGACTGATTCTGAGATTGAGATGCCCGCTCTCGTTCATGCAAAGCTGGGCGCATACCTTGCCGAACACGAATACAGTATAAATGACTCCGGCATATTGGATGCGATCACGTATCATACCACAGGGCGTCCGGATATGACGATGCTGGAGAAGATCATCTATATCGCTGATTATATTGAACCCAACCGGGCAGAGATTCCCGGCCTGAATGAGGTGAGGTTTCTTGCGTTCGAAGATATTGACCAGGCGGTCTGCCGCTCAGCAGGCGCAACGACCCGATATCTCCAGGACGGTGGAAAAGCAGTTGACCCCATGACGATCAGAACGTATAATTTCTATAAAAAGGAGTAGTGATATGAACCAGTCAAAAGAAATGGCAAAGATCGCTTACAATGCACTGAGCGATAAAAAAGGCGAGGACATCAAGATCATCGATATTACAGGAATCTCCGTGCTTGCAGATTATTTTATCATCGCGAACGGTAACAGCGACAGCCAGGTAAACGCCCTGGTAGACAATGTGGAAGAGGAACTCCACAAAGCAGGGTATCCTCTCCGACAGAGAGAAGGACAGACTTCCGGAAGCTGGGTGCTGCTGGATTTCGGCGATATCATTGTCCATGTGTTTGACAAAGAGAACAGGCTGTTCTACGATCTTGAGAGGATCTGGAAGGACGGAAAAAACGTCGAAATAGACGAACTGTAAAATATGTTATAAAAATTGAAATGGCGCGAAAGCAAGAGACCCGGCAGGAGAGTAAAGTACCTGCCGGGTCTCTTATTTCGTTTAGTCTATTTAAAAAATCGGAAAACACCAATAACCTTTCCTAATATTGTAACTTCCTGTACAATGATCGGATCCATCGTATCATTTTCGGGCTGAAGGCGAAAGATGCCTTCCTCTTTGTAAAAAGTCTTAACAGTAGCTCCATCCTCGATCAGAGCAACGACCATATCTCCATTCGACGCAGATGGCGTCTGTTCAACAAGGACCATATCGCCGTCCAGGATTCCTGCATTGATCATACTTTCTCCCTTTACTTTAAGGAGAAATGTTTGATTATTTGGCATAAATTCTGTCGGAATCGGGAAGTAATTTTCAACATTTTCCTGTGCAAGTATAGGCTCGCCTGCAGCGACACGCCCTACGATCGGAACATTGACCATCTCACGGCGGGTCAGATTAAAACTGTCGTCCAGGATCTCAATCGCCCGCGGCTTCGTCGGATCGCGGTGTATATAGCCGTTCTTCTCAAGTGTCTCAAGATGAGAGTGTACGGAAGAGGTAGACTTCAGATTCACCGCCTCACAAATCTCCCTCACAGCAGGAGGATACCCCCTCTCAAGTATCTGTGATTTGATATATTCAAGTATTTCTTTTTGTTTCTTGCTGATCTTACCCTGTGCCATGGGATTTCCTCCTGATTTGATTTTATGCTCTGGGGAGCACAATATATAAAATCCAATTTAACATATATTTATACTAACACACATCTATAGAAATGGCAAACATTTGTTGCGAAAATATGTTCGATTTTTATTGAATTATTGTTGACAAACAAATGTTCGCATACTATAATAATCATACAGAACAGAAGTTCGAAAATAACAGCAAAAGCAGAAATTGTATATTCGTATACAATCAAAAATGGGATTAAGATGTTTTACGTCAGGGGGTATAGTAATGAAGAGAAAGAATGGATACTTGCATACAATTTCAATTGGAGCAGCATTTTTACTTGTGTTTTTCTTTGGTATCAGTAATTTCATAGCATTCGCTCATGAAAATACCGATGATCAGACAGTATATAAGTATTACACAAGTATACAGATACAGTCCGGCGATACTTTATGGGATATCGCAGAAAAAACAATGACCTCCGAATATGATTCAACAGCTGAATACGTAGATGTTTTAAAGGAAATGAACGGCCTTACTTCAGATCAGATCGAGGCAGGCCAGTATCTGACAGTGGCATACAATGACACTGTGTATCGCGAATAAAGACGGTATCAATATACAATCCCTATGTATTGATATATACACTCCAGAAGAGGCCAGAGCAGTCTTTCATCCAGTTATAAGATGATAAGACTTCTGGTCTCTTTTCTCGTATATTCTGCAGCGCCGGATGATAAAGACAATAAAGAGGAGATAAAATGCTAGATATGAATCTATACGATAAATACTGATTTTTCCAAAAGATATAGACTAAATTTTCAATATCTGCTATAATATACAGAGTTTCACAGGTATATTATGCCTGACCACTGATCAAAATAAGGGGTTTTTGTAATGAATAAATCAAAAAATGAACCGAGTCCTTCTCTTTCTGATGTAAAGACTTATCACGAGCAAAAATATATTGATAACACACTCAGACTTCGCGAGATCCTGAAAACGCTGCCGCCTTTTGCCAGGGATTATTTTCGCGCAGCCGAACCGACTACATCGGCGCGTACGCGGATCTCTTATGCATATGATATCCGTGTTTTCTTTCATTTTTTAATGGAGAATAATCCGGTTTTCAAAAATTATTCGATAGATCAGTTTACCGCACAGGATCTGGAGCGTCTTGAACCGGTTGATATCGAGGAATACCAGGAGTATCTCAAAGTTTATACTGGTGGAGACAATAAACAGATCACCAACACTGAAAAAGGGCTTGCGCGCAAGATGTCCGCCCTGCGAAGTTTTTACGGTTATTTTTTCAAGCGGCAGATCATATCAAAAAATCCGACTCTGCTGGTGGATATGCCCAAACTTCATGATAAGGCGATCATTCGGCTTGATACAGATGAGGTTGCCATGCTGCTGGACTATGTAGACCATGGCGGGGATAATCTGACCGGCCAGCGAAAGGCATATTATGAAAAGACGAAGAATCGTGACCTGGCGATCCTTACCCTTCTCCTTGGGACCGGGATCCGCGTATCCGAGTGTGTGGGGCTGGATATCCAGGATGTGGATTTCAAGAACAACGGGATCAAAGTCACCCGGAAAGGCGGGAACGAGATGGTCGTGTATTTTGGCGAAGAAGTAGAAAACGCTCTGAAAACTTACCTCTACACGACAAGGAAAAACACGGTCCCGCTTCCCGGCCACGAGAACGCACTTTTTCTCTCGACACAGAAAAAGCGGATGGGTATACAGGCGGTGGAGAACATGGTAAAAAAGTATGCCCGTGAAGTAACTCCGAATAAGAAGATCACTCCTCACAAACTGCGCAGCACTTACGGTACTGCTCTTTACAAAGAAACAGGCGACATCTATCTCGTGGCCGATGTCCTCGGACACAAAGATGTGAACACAACGAAGAAGCACTATGCAGCGATTGATGAGAACCGCCGCAGGCAGGCGGCAGGAGCCGTAAAACTTCGCGAGGTATAAGAAAGTGATCAGAGCGTACCCGCACTCCTATGTCCTTTCGGAATATGGGCTTTGATATTTTTTCAGAACACGTACATACAGCCTGGAGAGGTTGCGGGCATACAGTGTCATGAGTTCAGAGAGCTTTGGCTCTCCTTCCACATATCTCTGATACTGCATCCCCTCGATACTCGTATTGTGCTGTCTGGAGAGCGAATTTCACTGCTTTTTCGTCTTTGGGCATAAGCATACTGCTCTCACCGGACACAAAATATGCTGCCCGCTGTACAAGGATGGCAAACATATATTTCAGTTTTGTTATTTCTCCTCACTTATTTTAGCACAGTTTCTCTTGTAATTGTGAATCCGGATAAGTATAATATTAAAATGTGTGATAAAAACTCCACAGTTCACATCTCACTCAGGAATAGAAAATTCAGTTACAGAAGGGAAAAAATAATGCAGTTACAGAGACTATTGAGTTTTGCCAGGAAAGCTGTTGATGAGTATAATATGATTCAGGAAGGGGACCACATTGCAGTCGGGATTTCAGGTGGAAAAGACAGCCTGACCCTCCTCTATGCCCTCCATGGCCTGAAGAGGTTCTATCCTCAGAAATTTGAACTGAGCGCTGTTACAGTGGATTTGGGATTTCCGGATTTTGACTTGACGCCGGTTCAGAATCTCTGCCATGATCTTCACGTCCCGTATAAGATCGTTACATCGGAGATTTACGACATCCTCTTCAATATCCGCAAGGAGAGCAATCCCTGCTCCCTGTGCGCCAAAATGAGAAAAGGCGCACTCAATGAGGCTATAAAGGAGATGGGATGCAATAAAGTGGCATATGCGCATCATAAAGATGATATTATAGAAACAATGCTGCTCTCCCTGATCTTTGAAGGACGTTTCCACTCCTTCTCACCAAAGACCTATCTTGACCGTATGGACCTGACTGTGATCCGTCCGCTTATGTTCGTAGATGAGATGGATGTGATCGGTTTTAAAAACAAATACAATCTTCCTGTTGTAAAAAGCAAATGTCCGGTTGACGGATATACCAAGAGACAGTATGCAAAAGAACTGCTCCGCCAGATCAATCTGGATCACCCCGGAGCAAAGGAACGAATGTTTCATGCGATTCTTGAAGGGAACATCTCCGGATGGCCGGAGCGGTGTATCCATCGCCGCGGTGCAAAAGAAAGGGGCTGTCGGTTAATACCGATTTTTAATCCCTGACATGCAGGGAAGAGGCAATCCCAGAGAATTCGGGCTTTTTTAAGCCCCTAATTCTCCAGTGGATTGTCTC
>NZ_JACJLR010000081.1 GCF_016902345.1 Mediterraneibacter glycyrrhizinilyticus
TGGTAACATGTGGAGCTGACTGCTACTAATAGGTCGAGGGCATGACCAGAACGGAATAGGTGAAAGATGGATGATGGATTGATTCTTTGTATGTAGTTTTGAAGGTACACGGATATTTACATATGGAATGAGAGGAACACCTGAGAGAGTATTCTTTCAGGTGTTTTTATGTATTCTTTTATATTTCTGTCTCAGGAAAGATCATAAATAAATATTCTGTTCGTCCTCATGCTGCTGCGTTGGCGATCGAGTATCTCTGCAGTGACGAAGGGGCTATTCAGCGTGCGGAAGGGTATGCGAGACCTACTCCGGAAGAAGTGCAGGAAAAACTGCTTCCTTCTGATATGTATGAAAGTTGTACCAATGTTACCGATGTTGAAGCATTGAATGATGCATGTGCTGAAATCGCTGAACTTTGGGAGAAAGAGGTGCTTCCGTTAGTACAGTGACGGATATAGTGTCAGGGTGAAATTTTGATTGGATAAACAGCTTTTTCGTTTGAATATAGAAGTTGTTTATCCAATCTGACATTTTTAGCTCATACGATAATGGAGATAAGGTATATGAGAAAATTTAAAGTAAAAAACACGATTACAATGCTTCCTCTTTTGATCCTGGCGTTGTTTTTTATTTTCCTGCCGATCGCAAGTATGCTCAAAGACAGCTTTACTATGCCGGAAGCAGGTGGGTTTACACTGGACAATTATAAGACGATCCTGACGGATTCTGTCTATATTGTGGCCACAAAAAACAGTATTTATCTGTCGCTGATCTCCTCTGTTGTTGGATTGATCCTTTCTTTTTTTATCGCCTATTCGATCAATGAGATAGGAAAAAAAGGTCAAAACAGAGTATTATCGATCTTAAATATGGTTTCAAATTTTGTTGGTCTTCCTCTGTATTTTGCATTTGTTGTAATTCTGGGAAATACAGGTGTATTCGTTTTAGCGCTGAGGGCAATTGGAATAAATCTTTCTTCGGTATTCAGATTGTATTCAATGGATGGTCTGATGCTTCTGTTTATTTATTTTCAGATCCCTCTCGGGAGTTTGATGCTTGTACCCGCTTTTCAGGCAATTCAACCCGCGTGGAGAGAAGCGGCAGAACTTTTGGAAGCACCACCGTGGAAGTTCTGGACAAGAATAGGCATTCCAGTCCTTATGCCCAGTATTTTAGATACATTTGGGCTTCTTTTTGCTAATGCGATCACAGCTTATGCGACAGTTATTCTGCTCGTAACGACAAGCATACCTCTGCTTCCAGTGAAGATCACTACAATGTTTACAGGAGAAATGACACAACAGAAAGAAATGGGGGCGGCTCTGGCCATCTGGATGGTCTTTCTGATGCTTCTTGTGATTGCTGTCTGTAATTTCATCAAAAAAAGGCTGTGCAGAGGAGGACAGTAAAGTATGAAAGAAAAAAAGAAAAAGTTGCCATACATTATTTTGATCTTCGCCGTTATATTTTTAATGCTGCCTTTTATTGCCACGCTTGTATATTCATTTACTGTTGGCTGGACATCCCTTATCCCTTCCGACTGGACGCTGAAATACTGGGTGCAGGCTTTGACAGAACCGGAGATCTGGCCTGCTATTGGACGGGGACTGCTGATCAGTATCCCGCCGATCCTGATCTGCAACGTTGTGGTCATACTGGCGCTTTACACAGCAGTTATCCATTATGAGTGGATGGAAAAGATCATTCAGACAATATGCATGATCCCCAATTCATTAAAAGGGATCATCATTGCCATTCCGGTGCTGTCCCTGTATGCCGGATCACCGTCAATCCTGGGGAATCGTATGGTGATGCTGGTCTGTATATATTGTATCTCGATCCTTCCTTTTGTGTATCAGGGAATACGGAATAATCTGCATGGCATTAATGTTAAACAGCTGATCGAGGCGGCAGAAATTCTTGGCGCAGGGAAACTGTATGCGTTCTGCCGCATTATCCTGCCGAATATGATGGCCGGGATTCTTGTGTCCTCTTTGATTTCTTTATCTTCTATTTTTGGCGATTTTACGATATTGAAGATCATTGTAGGGAATCGATATGAGACGATTCAAATGCTTCTGTATAACAGTCGTCTGATCGTATTACAGTATCAGTGTGTGATTGTGGTTATCACATTTGTGGTTACATGGATTCTCTCGCAGATTATTTTTAAACTGCAAAACCGGAAGAAAAAGAGATAGAAGGATAGGTGAAAAAATATGGCATTTATTGAATTTAGAGATATACATAAATATTTTGGAGAGGCGCATGTGCTCAAAGGGATTAATCTGGATATTGAGGAAGGAGAATTTGTAACGCTTCTTGGCCCTTCTGGCTGTGGAAAGAGTACTCTGCTTCGATGCTTTTCTGGTCTGGAAAGTGTTACGGAGGGAGAAATCTACCTGGCGGGGACAAATATTACGAATTTTTCGCCTAAACAGAGAAAGATCAGTATGGTGTTTCAGCAATATAGCCTGTTCCCGAATATGACGGTTGGACAGAATGTTGCGTTTGGGCTTCAAATGCAGAAGAAGAAGAAAAACTATATTCAGGAAAAAGTGAAAGAAACACTGGATATTGTCGGACTGTCAGAAAAGATCGACCAGTATCCAAGAGAATTTGTCAGGCGGACAGCAGCAGCGTGTCGCCCTGGCGCGAGCGATCATCGTAGAGCCCAGAGTGCTGCTCCTTGATGAGCCACTGAGCGCAATTGATGCTCTGCTTAGAAGAAATCTGCAGGTGGAAATCCGTAAGATCCAACAGAAACTGAAGATCACTACAATTTTTGTGACGCATGACCAGGAAGAGGCAATGGTGATGTCAGACACGATCCATCTGTTTAACCTCGGTAAGATTGAACAGTCAGGAACACCACGGGAAATTACCGCAGCGGGACTTTGGGCGGCTGCCTGCATCGGCCTGGCGCTGGGAGCTGGATTTTATTCAGGTGCGATCATCGGATTTGTGGCGATCTGGCTATCACTGGGGATATTAAGTATTATCGACAGCCGGATCTATAATAATTCAAAAGTGATCCACCTGTATATCGAATTTGAAAACATTACCAGTGTGAGCTCTTTTATCTCCAAAATTCGTGAAAAAAACGGCGTTGTACGTGAACTGGAGACGACAAAGGTAAAAGGTGCAGACGGAAAGAATGAAGTATCGGCTGTTGTAGAACTGAGATTTTCAGAGAAAAAAACTCATTCAGAAATAATTGAAGAGTTCGGAAAAAGTGAAGGGGTATTATTTATTGAAAAACTGTAAGCTGCTGGCTGGTAAAAGAGAGGAAAAATAATTGTAATACGGATGATTTCTGCATTATGGATGACGTTAGTTAAATCTTCACAAATGATACTGTTTTTGCTATGATAGAAAAAGAGATTTAAAATATAGCGACAAACATGCAGAGCTTGCGCAAAATCAGGCGTGTGTTTTGCGTATATTCTGAAAAAGTGAGGGTTTTTTATGGAAAAAAGATGGTGGAAAGAAAGTGTTGTATATCAGATCTACCCCCGCAGTTTCAAGGACAGCAACGGGGACGGGATCGGTGATCTCAACGGGATCACGGAGAAGATGGATTATCTGAAAGAGCTGGGGATCAATGTGATCTGGCTTTCTCCGGTTTATCAGTCGCCGAATGACGACAATGGATATGATATCAGTGATTACCGTGCGATCATGAAAGAGTTCGGCACGATGGAAGATTTTGACCGGATGCTGGAGGCGGCACACGAGAGAGGGATCCGGCTCGTGATGGATCTGGTGGTCAATCATACTTCAGATGAACATCCCTGGTTTGCGGAGAGCAGGAAATCAACGGACAATCCGTACAGAGATTACTACATCTGGCGTCCGGCGAAGGATGGGAAGGAGCCGAACAACTGGGGCTCCTGTTTCTCAGGACCTGCCTGGGAGTATGACAGCACAACAGATATGTACTATCTTCATCTGTTTTCGAAAAAACAGCCGGATCTGAACTGGGACAACCCGAAAGTAAGGGATGAGGTATTTGACATGATGAATTGGTGGCTGGATAAGGGCGTGGACGGATTCCGCATGGACGTGATCAGCCTGATCTCTAAGAAACCGGATCTGCCGGACGGAAAGCCGGGCATCAACGGATATGCCAGCTTCAATGAGCCGGCGAACGGTCCTCATGTCCATGAATATCTTCAGGAGATGCGAAGAAGAGTCCTGGATGGAAGAGACACGATCACAGTGGGTGAGTGTTCCGGTGTGACGCTGGAGGAGGCGAAGAAGTATGCCCGCAGTGACGAAAAAGAGCTGAACATGGTCTTCCAGTTTGAACATATGGATGTAGATGCGGACGGATCAAACAAGTGGTCTGACAAAAAAATGGATTTGAGAGACCTGAAAAATATTCTCACAAAATGGCAGAAGGGACTGGAGAAGATCGCGTGGAACAGCCTGTTCTGGGAAAACCACGACCAGCCCCGCTCTGTTTCACGGTTTGGGAACGACGGAGAGTACAGGGAAATGTCCGCGAAGATGCTCGCTACCTGTCTTCATATGATGCAGGGAACTCCCTATGTTTATCAGGGAGAAGAACTGGGAATGACGAATGTGCCGTTTCAGGACATCTCGGACTTCCGTGATCTGGACAGCATCAATGCCTATCATGAATTGGTGGGACAGGGAGTATTTACGGAAGAGGAGATGATGAAGTATCTCCGGTATAAAAGCCGTGACAACGCCAGGACGCCGTTCCAGTGGAGCGATGAGGAAAATGCAGGATTCAGCAGCCAAACTCCGTGGATCATGGTGAATCCGAATTATAAAGAGATCAATGCCAGGGAGCAGATGGCAAGGGAAGATTCGGTATTTAACTATTATAAGAAACTGATCCGGCTGAGGAAAGAGAATGACGTCATTGTATATGGATCTTACGATCTTTTGCTCCCCGATGATCCGGAGCTGTATGTGTATACCAGGACGCTTGGAAATGAGAAGCTCCTTGTGATCTGTAATTTCTATGGAAACACAAGGAAGTTTGAACTCCCGGAAGGGTGGGATCCTGACCGGATGGAACAGATGATCGGGAATTATCAGGAAAGAATGATCGAAAGAGAGATTGAGATCAGACCTTATGAAGCGGTCGTGTTCCGGAAACAGTGAAATGGAAAGAATGGGATAAATAAGCTGGAGGCAGTGTGAGCTGCCTCTTTTGCAGTATTAAAAACGGACAAAAAGACTGACTTCCGGGAAGGAGAGCAGAATGAAAGAATGTAAGATCAGGATCGCGTCTGTGCAGGATGCAGAAGGACTGCTGAAAATCTATGCGCCGTATGTCGAGAAGACGGCAATTACTTTTGAGTATGAAGTCCCGACAGTTGCGGAATTTGAAAACAGGATCTCAAGGATACTTGAGCGGTACCCGTATCTGGCGGCAGAGCGGGACGGGGAGCTTGTCGGGTATGCCTATGCCGGACCATTCAAGGAACGGGCGGCATACGACTGGGCAGTGGAGACCACAGTGTATGTCCGGAAAGATCAGAAAAGAACTGGAATTGGACGGGAGTTATATGAAATGCTGGAGAACATCCTTTCTATGCAGAATATCCTGAATCTGAACGCCTGCATCGCCTATACGGAGACAGAGGACGAATGGCTGACTCAGGACAGTGTGAGGTTTCATGAGCGGCTGGGCTATAAACTTACCGGAAGGTTCCACAGATGCGGTTACAAATCCGGGAAGTGGTATGACATGGTCTGGATGGAGAAAATGCTGGGAGAACATGGAGTTGAGCCGAAAGAAGTCAGGGCTTTTCCGGAGATAAGAGAGCTGGCGGAAGAGCGGTTTGGGTTGAGGTGATGAGATGCGTCGAAGAGGAGTATAGGATGGAAGTGAGTTGTCTTGTTTGATGAACTGCCGGAAAAGTGGACATATCCTCAGATACAGCCGCTCCTGATCAGGGAATTCCAGAGAAGCCAGGAGAAAGGTGATGGACGGTATGATCCTGAAAATCCTGAACCCTCTTAAAAAACAAAAAAAGCGGCAAAAAGAAAAATACTGGGGCTGTCGGGAAATAGATAGTCCAAATCAGGGGCAGATGTGACTCATACGAGTCACATCTGCCCCCGAAATTTATCCTATAAAAAGAAAAAAGATGGCTAACGACAA
>NZ_JACJLR010000082.1 GCF_016902345.1 Mediterraneibacter glycyrrhizinilyticus
TATTGATAAAGGTAATCAAGGCATGAATGAGTAATTATAATTGTCTGACAATGATGATTTTAAGGAGGTACCACGCCAATTATGGGGAATTGACCTCGCTCATAAACAGGATGTGCTGTATTGTCTGCGGACACGCTTTCGCTCGGAAAACGAGCGCAGCGGACACATAGGAGCGCACAGGACGCGCTCCAAGTGCCGGCGTCGTTTTAACGGTCCTTAGCCAACACAGCGCATCCCCTCCGGCTGGTGCGTCCCTCCGGCAGTTTTCTATAAGGGGTCCGGGAGGGGCGCGTCCCGCGGGCGGGACGCTGCTCCCTGGGGAATCGCAATGAGGAGTGAAAAATTGTCAACAGTCCTCGTTTACCATCAGTTTGATGATCTCTTCATTGGTCTCTTTCATGCCGTCTTTTCCAAGTCGTCCGATCCCGCGGATGGTGGATTCTACGTCTTTCATGACGATCCCGTCGCCGCCTTTGAATTCCTGATCGTTTTTGTACATGTTATAACCGAGGATGCCGGCGTCCACGGAGAATGCGATCTTTGCCGCGCAGGATGCCTTTGCCCCGTCGCAGACGATGCCGGAGACGATGGCGAGTGCATTGACCACTGTGTGGATGGCAGCCTGATAATCGCCGCCGCAGAGGTATACGATCCCGGCTCCGGCGCCTGCGCCTGCGCTCACGGCGCCGCAGTAGGCGGAGAGGGTGCCGATCCCGGTCTTTTCGTGGATCGCGACCAGATTGGAGAGCACGAGTGCACGGTAGAGCTCTTCCTTGCTGGAGTTTAATTCCTTGGCGTATTCGATCAGGGGAACGGAACAGGTGATGCCCTGGTTTCCGCTGCCGGAATTGATGATCACGGGAAGTTCGCAGCCGTTCATCCTTGCATCGGATCCGGCAGCGGCTTTTGCTTTCGCCCGGACTGTGATGTCGTTCCCGTAGGAATGTAGGAGGACGCTCCCGATATTTGCTCCGTAGTCGCCAAGGAGCCCTTCCTCGGCGATGGCGTTGTTATAGCGGATCTGGCGGTCCAGAAGTTTTGAGACGTCAGCAGTGTCCACTGTGTTGGCGAAGTCCCAGATGTCTTCCATATTCAGAAGCCCCCGGTCTGCACGGTTTGCCTGTTCTTCTGAGCCGGCTTCCTCCGACTTGAGTTCTTTTTCCAGAAGGATATTTCCGTTCTTTTCGATCAGCACGATATTCGTGTGATAGTCGGCGATACGCACCTTCGCGTAAGCGTCCCCTTTATATTCTGTGACGATGATATCAAATACATGTCCGTAGTCAATGTGCTCGACCTCGATCGGCGCATTTTCAAGGAAAGCTTTGATCTTATCCACCTGGTCTTCGGCGACCTGGGAGATGACCTCAAGTTCTTTGTCAGGATCGCCCGCGATGATCCCGGCGGCTGCAGCGGCGGGGATGCCTTTGAGATGATTTGTGTTCGGGACGATCACGCTCTTTACATTTTTGATGATGCTCCCGCTGACCTGCAGCAGGACCCGGTCCGGCACATCGCCCAGCACTTCACGGGCTCTGGCGGCAGCGTATGCGAGGGCGATGGGCTCGGTACACCCGAAGGCGGGGACCAGTTCTTCCTCGAGGATCTTGATGTAGGTTTTATATCGAATGTCGTCTTTTTTCATATGGTTTGGTTCCTTTATTTTTCTTGTGTATTTTTCTGTGTTTTAGAACTTTTTATCCGGAGCGTATATCAGCTCGATCCCTTTTTCCACCAGTTCGTCCCTGCCCTGGGCAAGGCCTTCCGGTGTGGGAGTACATATGACATCGGGGGTCAGTCCGCTATTGTCTGACTCCCACGAATACGATCACAGAGCGTTCGCCCAGCAGCAGGTTTTTCTGTGCTTCAGGCATCTCTGCTTCGGCAAATGTCTGCTGTTTCGGGTCGCCTGTGTTGACAGCGATCCGCCAGCAGTATCCTTCCGGAAGGTCGGGAAGAGACATCTCTGCCGCGTTCCAGTGGGCGTTGACTGCGACATAGACAAGGTCTTCAAGATCATTTTCTTCATCATATCCTGAGAAGAGGACGCAGGAGGCATAAGCGTTTTCCGGAGCTTCCGGTTCCCATGGAGTGAGACCGTGGATGCTCATGGACGGAAATCCGATATAGCTGGGTTCCAGATCCTTTCGGATGGCAGGGTGCGCCATGCGGAACGCGATCATATAGCGGAAGAATTCGAACATATCCTGGTTCTCGTCCAGCAGGCTCCAGTCCAGCCAGGAGATCTCGTTGTCCTGGCAGTACGGATTGTTGTTTCCGAACCGGGTATCGCAGAACTCGTCTCCGGATAGGAACATGGGCGTTCCCCGGCTGCACATGAGCACAGCGCAGGCGTTCATCATCATCTTTCTGCGCAGGGCAAGGATCTGGGGATCATCGGTATCCCCTTCCACGCCGCAGTTCCAGCTGTTATTGTTGTCAAATCCATCTGTATTGTCCCAGCCGTTTGCCTCATTGTGTTTCTGGTTGTAGCTGTACAGGTCGTTCAGGGTGAAGCCGTCGTGGCAGGTCAGGAAGTTGACCGATGCGTTGCCGCCCCGGTAGACCGGGTCATAGAGGTCCGGAGAGCCGGTCATCCTTTGTGCGGCAATGCCGGACATCCCGGCGTCCCCTTTCAGGAAACAGCGCATATCGTCCCGGTAGCGGCCGTTCCACTCTGCCCATCTCTTCCAGGACGGGAAGGATCCCACCTGATAGAGACCGCCCGCATCCCATGCCTCCGCGATCAGCTTGACGTTGCCCAGAATGGGGTCGAAGGCAAGGCTTCGAAGGAGCGGGGGCTGGTTTAAGGGGGTGCCGTTCTCGCTCCGTCCCAGGATGGAGGCAAGGTCGAAACGGAAACCGTCTACCCGGTAGTCCGTCACCCAGTAGCGCAGACAGTCCAGGATCAGCTCCTGTACGACAGGATGATTGCAGTTCAGCGTGTTCCCGCACCCGCTGAAGTTGTAATACGTTCCGTCCGGGGTCAGCATATAGTAGATGTTGTTGTCAAAGCCCTTAAAACAGAAAGAAGGACCCATCTCGTTCCCTTCAGCGGTATGGTTGAACACCACATCCAGGATGACGTCGATCTCATTGTCGTGGAGGGCTTTGATCAGATGCTTTAATTCCATCCCCTCCCGATTGTACTCTACACCGGAGGCATAGCTTGTGTTTGGCGCGAAGAAACAGACCGGATTATATCCCCAGTAATCCAGGAGTTCATTTTTGTCGATCATGCGGACGTCTCTCATCTCGTCAAACTCGAAGACCGGCATGAGCTCCACTGCATTGACTCCCAGCTTTTTGAGATAGGGGATCTTCTCCTCCAGCCCTCGGAACGTGCCCGGACAGGCAACGTTCGAGGTGGGGGATTTGGTGAACCCGCGGACATGGAGTTCGTAGATGACCAGATCTTCCATGGGAATGGGCTCGCTCCGCTCCAGCCCCCAGTCAAAGTTGTTCTGTACGACCCGGGCGCGGTAGCTGTGCTGTGTGTTATTCTTGCATCCCCACTGGCTCTGACCGGTGACTGCGCGGGCGTAAGGATCGAGCAGGATCTTTGTCTTGTCGAAGCGGAGCCCTTTTTTTTCATCATAGGGACCGTCCAGCCGGTAGGCGTACTCGAACTCCTCCACGTCCAGACCGAACACGATCATGGAGTAGACGAAGCCGATCTTATAGTTATCCGGAAATTTCAGGGCGGCGAAAGGTTCCTCCGCTTCCCGGTGGAAGAGGAGCAGTTCGCACGATGTCGCCCCGTGGGACTGGATGGTAAAGTTCACCCCGCCCGGAATGATGGTGGCGCCGAAGAAACGGAAAAATCCGGGGCGCACCTGGAATCCGGAGATATTATCCAGCGGTTTTAACTGGCGGCCGGGGACAAGCACCAGATCAGATGTATGCAGTGACATAACGGGTCATCTCCTTTCAAGATAAAAGACTGCAACCTGGGTACGGTCCCGCAGATCGAGCTTATCAAGAATCACGCTCAAATAGTTTCTCACAGTCCCCTCGCTTAAATACAGGCGGGCTGCGATCTCTTTATTGCTTAAGCCTTCCGCGATGAGCCGGATCACGTCCAGCTCGCGTTCGCTGATGCCGTGTGCCGAATAATCATAGGAAGGTTTTTCACGGTTCATCAGTCCGGGCAGACGGGAGACGATCTCATCCCCGAACACCGACTGACCTGAGGCTGCGGCGCGGATTGCGGGAACGAGGTTCTGGTAGTCCTGCTTGAGAAGATATCCCGCTGCGCCGAGTTTCAGTGCTTTTATGATATATTCATCGTCGGAAAACGTAGTGAGGAGCAGGATCCTGGCATCCGGAAATTCTCTCAGTACCGCTTCCGCAGCCTCCAGTCCGTCTGTTTCCGCCATGCGGATATCCATGAGGAGGACGTCCGGGCGATGCTGCCGGAAGAGGGGAAGAGCGTCTTTGCCGTCGGAGGCTGTCGCAGCCACTTCGAAGTCCGACTGTGCTTCCAGGATCATCTTCAGTGCATTTACGACGAGACAGTCATCATCGATCAGTATCAGTTTCATCATCTTGTCTCCTTTTCGGTATGGTGACTAATATCTTAAATCCGTTTTCTGTGAAAAAATGGATATTTCCGTTCAGTTTCTCCACCCGGTCACGCATGTTGGAAAGCCCCATGCCGCCTTTGTTTTCCCGGATTTGGGTGCCGTTGTCCTCAACACAGAGCTGATACAGGGCAGAATGCTCCCGGATCGTGAGGGAGACCTTTGTAGCGCTGCTGTGACGCATGATGTTGGAGAGAGCCTCTTTCACAATACTGATGAAGGCATATTTCACATCCCTGGGAACATAACGCCCCGCATCATATACATAGTCTACCGGACAGAAGGTGAAGCTCTCAGTCAAAGAGCGTACCGCCTCATCCAGGTTCACTGCTTCGTCCTTCAGGTCATGGACGCTGGCGCGGATGCTGTCCATCGCGGAGTTCAGCGTCGCATCCAGAGAATCGAGAGTGGGAGCAAGAGAAGCATCCTGGCTGACTGCTTTTGCCGCACCCACCAGAAGGATGGAGCGGGAGAGCAGATGCCCCACGTTGTCATGGATCTCCCTGGCGATCCGGTTCCGCTCCCTCAGCGTCGCCGTGTAGATCTCGTAATCC
>NZ_JACJLR010000083.1 GCF_016902345.1 Mediterraneibacter glycyrrhizinilyticus
GGCTGGACAGGTGGTGGTGCAAATGAGAGTACCTGAAATCAGTTTAGAAATCGGGCTGCTGGCCCAAAATAAACACGATCTTTGCCGTTACACTAAGTATAAAGAACGGTACAACTAAATTCAATAACCTACAGCCCTCGCAGTTTCATTTATGGTGGTGCCAAGTGTGCGGGCATGGAGGTTTAGAAAAAGGGCATGATCTTCCGATTCCATCTCTTCTCTAATGCCAATCCACTTTTTCAGCTTCTCCCTTACTTCCTCAGAAGAGAGATACAACACTCTCTCCCGCTCTCCCTTTCCCCTGATCAGTACAGAATGATCCGTGCCGCTGTAATCCTCCACATTCAGAGCAGCGACCTCTCCAATCCTCAGGCCCAGACTATACATCATATCAATCATGGAGTCCTGGTACAGGGAGCAGCCGATGCGGCGTGCACCATGGTCATACTGCTTCACATGGATCACCGGCGGCACAAGGTTCTCCGTCAGCGAAAGGTCAACCGCCTGCTGTATCGTGATCGGTGTTGTTTTCGGCATCTGCATCAACTCCTTCCTCCGGTATTGCCGATGTTGTTGTATTTGAATCCTCTTCTGTGCCGGTATCAGTACCGATATCCTCTCCGGTGCCTGTATCCGGTTCCGTAGGTTCTGTCTCCGGCTCAGTCGGCTCACTTGGCTCCGTCACGGGCGGCTCATACCCCACAATCTCCCAGTCTGTGCCATTCCACAGCTTCAGCCTTTTAGGGCTTATGGTCTTATCAATCCAGAGGGTGTCGGATTTCGGTGCTTCCGGTGCCTTTTCAGATACCGTGATCTGCTCCTTGCCGTACCGCTCATCGAGGTTTTGCAGTGTCTCTTCTGATAACCTCACACCCTCAAATCCCAGACTTTCCTCCCATGTCATGCCGCCGTCTGAGCTTGCTGCAATGCCGTAGCGTCCGTCTGCATACAGCCCGATTTTTACCATGCGTTTGGTATCCTGCGGGTCTGTCAGGAGGATAGCATCTCCTGTCCAGTGAAAGTAGGCGTTCCCTGAGATCCGCACAAGCTGTGTATCAACCGTGCCGCCCCGGATCTGCCCTGCCAGGATGGAAAAGGTATCAAACACGGTGGATATTGCTTTGTAATCCGTATCCCAGCCGTACTGCCAGGTCTCGCCGCCATTGGTAGAGAAAAACAGCCCGTCCGGCCCGCTCCGCCATGCGCGGGTGGAAGCTTCCAGCGACACCGCGTTATAGGCATAGCGCACCACGTTGCCGTTATTGTCCGTACCGCTGGAATAATGGAGCCCCATCAGGGCCGCCGCCAGCACGTTGTAATACCCCTGGTTTTCCGCCAGGGCGGACACATCTGAGATGGAACTTTCCACCCGGATGGCGGTCTGGTAGGCATTGCTCGCCTCGTTTTTAATGCTGCCCAGGGAGACGGCAAGGGAGCTGCTTCGGCTGCTGACCACAGAGTTTGAAAGCGTTACGCTCTTGTACTTTTCCAGCAGTGTATCGTACTCCGTTTCCGTCACTTTGGAGGAAACCTCAATGCCCAGCTTGGAGATATACACCCACACCGTGTCGCACATCTGCACACGCTCGGCTTCCGCGATATCCTCATACCCAGGCGTTTCCCATAACTGCAGGAAGTCGATGGTGATGTCCACGTTGGGATCCGTAAGGGTCGTGGTCTTCAGGTAACTTGCCGCATGATTGCGGAGGGCGTCCACGCCGGGCTGCGACTCAAACTGCTCCGTACAGTCGTAGGGAACGATCCGTTCATAGGGGACGGATTTTCCGGATACCGTGATGACCTTCTCCGGCAGCTCCAGCACCGCGCCTGTCTCCTGGTTCTTCCAGGAGGGATGGACGCCGGTGATGACATTCTCGATATTCCGCTCCATTTTGAAGTCGATGAGATTCTTGCCGTAGA
This sequence comes from Mediterraneibacter glycyrrhizinilyticus, assembly GCF_016902345.1. Lineage (GTDB taxonomy): Bacteria > Bacillota > Clostridia > Lachnospirales > Lachnospiraceae > Mediterraneibacter > Mediterraneibacter glycyrrhizinilyticus_A. Next base: position 1,921 of record NZ_JACJLR010000083.1, read on the forward strand.
CGATGCGCACCCCGTTATCTCGCCCCCTGGCCTGATGGAGCCGCACCGTGTAGCGGTCCCACTCATATTCCCCGCCATAGGTATCCAGTACCGACCCATCCACACCGCCCAGGGCACTGCGCAGGGATACCGGGACGGTAAGGTTAAAAGCCGCCCCTGATGCCAGGTCCGTCCAGAACGTAAAGGGGCAGTCCGTGGTGACCTTGGATTTTAGGGCCGCGAGGGCAGCCGGACAGCCGGATGCTGACAGGGGAGAGACCGTGATAAAATTTAACTGGTAAGAGATATGCCTTGCGCAGATTTCCAGTTTCCCGGACAGCGGGGTCGTGATCTTATAGATCCGGAAGGGCTGGCTCTGTACCTGGTCGGCCGGCTTTGCCAGGATAATGTTCCCCTCCTGCAGGTAATCTGCATGGATGCCCTCCGCCGGGTATTCCATCTTCAGCTCATAGCTCCCGTTCCGCTTCTCTGTGACCACGCAGGACTGGCAGTCGGAGAGCTTCCCGATACCATTGTCGGCATACTCCGTTTCAGAAGAATCATAAAGGCATGGGATCATGACGGTAAAACGCATTCTCTGAAAGCGAAACGAGCCTTAAGTTTTCTTTTCGGTTATCTAATCGATTCCCATTGATATGATCTACACATTCCTCCGGAGTATCGATACCCACCAGGCCCAAAACTGCGCGATGAAGTTGTACCGTTTGCCATCTCTTCGTTCCATTTTCATCAACATATTGCCTGTTTCTTCTTGCGTATCCTCCTTTGGATTCCTGCCATTTCCAGTGACAAAATCTATCATGATCATCTTCATCCAGAAGAGTGAAGACCGGCTCATCTGTATGGTAACCGTTTATCTTCATCTCAACCATATAATTTCTCCAAAAGAAAAAGGACACCCGGTGGCTGTCCTCAATAAGTGTATGTCGGGCGGCTGTCCTCGTGTCCTGTTTTTACGTTATGATGATGCCTGCACAGGCTTTGCCAGTTGCTCTGATCCCAGAACAGTTTCTGGTCGCCGCGGTGTGGAACAATGTGATCCACAACCGTTGCTTTGGTGTAGCGTCCCTGCTTTCTACATTCCGCACACAGCGGGTGGCTCTGAAGGAACGCTTTGCTTGCCTTCTGCCATCGGCTGCCATAGCCGCGCTTTGCGGCCGGCCGTGTTACCTCCGGATGGAGAGGCCTGTGTTTCTCGCAAAACTTTGTTCCCGGTTCCACAAGCGCTGGACATCCGGGATGTCCACAGGGAACTCTTGGTCTCTTCGGAATGGTTATCACCACCTTCATTCACATAAAAAAGCACCCGCCATATTGCAGACAGATGCTTTTCTTTATTCGTCCATTTTTATTGATTTATGGACGATACTATTTTAATTTGGATGAAAACTTTACTTGAACGCATCGCTTCGAACATAATAGGTGCTTCTTCCGCTACCCATCCTCACAACAACATTTTCTTCCGTCAACCTCTTTAAAGCCGCCAACAACGCGGAGCGACCTGCACCCGGACAGGCTGCAATCACATCCGCACTTGTAAACTTCCCGATTTTCCCGGAAACGTATACCTTAGCCATATCGTAAGCTGTGCTTTTTGCGCCTTCGGTGCTCATCATGCCAACTCGCTCCTCAAACTCAGTATAGCAGGCAAGTATCACCTTCAGCATATACCGTATAAACGGAGTGGGGTCATTCTGTTCATCATGCCAACCGTAATCAGCCCTCTGGAGCGCGTCATAATAAGCATCCTTTGTACTTTCTATCTGCTTTTCGATACTGATATATTTGCCTACCTCATAACCATTTTGATAGAGGAGCAGCAGCGTCAGGAGTCTGCTCATCCTTCCGTTTCCGTCGTTGAAAGGATGGATACAAAGAAAATCGCAGATAAATGCTGGTATCAGGATCAGAGGGTCTACCGCTTCTACAGAAAGCGTTTGTTCATAGCTTGCACATATCGCTTCTATCGCTGCTTCCGTTTCATATGGTGCCACTGGAGTAAATCGGGTAAACTGTGAACCATCTGGTCTGGTCTCATTTATATAATTCTGCACATTTTTGAAATGCCCTCCATAGGATAAGCCGGCTCTCTTTAACAGATCTCTATGCAGCTGAAGGATATAAGTCGGCCTGACCGGAATAAAATCGTGACTCTCGTGAATCGTATTCAGCACATCACGATATCCCATGATCTCATTTTCGTCCCGGTTACGAGGTGTTGTCTTATCCTCCATCAACTGCTTTATCCTCGAGCTTGTCGTAACGATACCCTCGATCTTGTTAGAATATTCCGTACTTTGCACCCTGGCTATTTCAACAAGCCGTTCCAACTCGACCGGTTTCTGCCGGATATATAAATCCTGCCTTCCCTTGCATTCGTGGATTTTAGCAATGTAGGATACAATCTCTGTATCCCACATCTTTTCTGACAGCTTCGTATAGTCAAATTTCCTCATTTCACACCTGGGTCAAAATAGCCTTTAATTTTCGTCCGACCCATTATCCTTTCGTCCACATCATACTCTTTCTTGGACGAAAAGTCAATGACTGGACGAAAGAATTACTCCTCCCACGGCATTATCGGCGAAAAAATGTTATCGGCAATTCTATGAAAGATTCTCAAAATACGCCGATAATTCGATATCTATAGAGATATTCTTGCTGATAATGTTTTTCTTTACGCCCTCAATTGCTATCCTGATATTGACCACAGGATTTACCTGTGGCAGAAAGGTGTTTTTGACCTCATAGTTTAGCATTATGCTGCTCTGCTTGCACGTCTCTGGATTGCCCTGTATACTGTCATCAGTATATAGAAAGAAAAAGGGTTCCAGAGCACCCT
>NZ_JACJLR010000084.1 GCF_016902345.1 Mediterraneibacter glycyrrhizinilyticus
TCTTCAGATATAATAAGCGCATCTCCTTAAAATGGAGAAATATTATATCTGGAGGTCCTACTATGGATTACAAAAAAGTACTAAGGCTTCACTTTGTGAACCATCTCAGCTGCCGTGAAATCGCCGAAAGCTGCGGCGACTGCAGCAAAACAACTGTCAACGAGTTTCTGAAGAATAAATTGAGCAGCCTCTCTCATTTGGATGACGTCGATGACATATGGAAAGAAGTTGAAGAACATACATCTAAACTTGTTGAATGTGAAAAGAGAGATGAGGAACTCGCTGCTACTATTCAGAAAAATAAGGAAGAAGCAAATGAGAATATCACAGAAGCAGTACAGACAGCTAATGCAGCTATTGGGACTTTAACGAAGAAAGTTAAATATGCGTATTGGATTGCCGGAGGCTCGGCAGGACTTGCAATTATTGAGTTAATTTTGCTTCTTATGAAGGTGATATGATGGACAAGTACGGACAAGCTCTAATCAATAAAGCGTCTAAGTTAGACTCAGTCACTGATGCTTGTGGGAAAATAACAAAACTGGCTACTGTGATTGTAGAGGACAACAGCAAAGCTGCTACAATTGCACTTCTTAGAAAAATTTCGGAGGCGGTTGATAATCCTAAACATAAAATTGAGGCAAAAAAGGCGGCACAGGCTGTTAATTCCAGTCTGATTGAGTTTTATGGCTATTCGACAATACAAGAAATTTGTAAACTAAGATACTTGTTTCTATGTGTAAGAACAATGACTATATTTTGGATGAAGAAGCAAAAGAAAAAATTCATTTGTATTTTGAGCTGCAGACATCGGCGAAAGACGAAAATTTTGCAAATGGTAGGCTGGTAAGAAATCTTTATGATGATTTGGTCATGAATCATGCAAGACGTGTGATAAATACGGCTAATCCGGATAGGGCGGAATTGTCAACGATTAAAGCGGAAGACTTCACTTTCACAATTGATGAAAATGAGAATAGTTGATATATTTCCGCAAACAGGAAAATAACAAAGACATTCAGCCTATCGTATTGAGCCATGTGGAGAAAGTGGAAGTGGAAAAGAACGCGTCGAGGCATTTTTGTACCATATGAGGGTTTAAAGAATGGAAGATATCAGAACAGTTGAAGATTTAATTCAGTTTATTTTACAAGCAGATGAAATAGAACGTGATGGGGGTGGCGGGTCGGATATTGTTATTCCTATACATGATATATCACCTGAAGAATTTCTGGATTTTGCAGAAAATGCAATCGCTTCTGAATCAAAAGAAGGGATGATAAACGCTATTTCTAATCTAAAACGAGCGTTGGATTGTGAAATGGATATGTTTTTTGAAAGTATCAGCTTGAAAAGTATTTTCGATAAGAAAAATCTGAAATTCGAAAAGAAAACTCAATTTTTGGCAGAGATAGGATTATTTCCAATTCGGACGATCAATAAACTAAATTCCATGAGAAACAAAATGGAACATGATAAAAAGAAGGGCATATTCAGGTTCGACCTTAGAGATTGGACAAAGGGACATGAGAGGGAAGAGGTACAGTTAGTTGTTGGATTGAAGAATCAGAATGACGTACATGATTTTATAAAAGTATTTAGCCTCTATTTATTATCTATACAATACCATGATTATGGAAATGAAAAGTTGTACAAGGAAAAGATAAAGAAACTTAAAGAAAAAGAAATAATTTAGATGATTACAATTGAATATTTGATATAAGGGATGCTTAGAGAAAAGGTATCCCTTTTTTAATAAAGGCATTTAAAAAGTAAAGGAAGAGGAACATTCACTAAATTGACTTTTGACCTCCATGGAGTTGCGTGCTATGATGGTTAATGAGAAAACAAGAATAAATTGCCAGAGGCATCGTATCAGCAGGGGGGGAGATGTCTCTTTGTATATAGATCAGGGGAGGAATCATTCATGAGATTAAGAAACATACCGAGAGCAGAGGGGACGATACAGGCACATCACGCTGTGATAAAGAGACCGGAGGCACAGAGAGGATGCTGGCAGCAGGTCTTCGGAAACAAACATCCGATCTATATTGAGATCGGGATGGGAAAAGGAAGATTTATCATGGAGATGGCAAAACTGCACCCGGATATTAATTTTATCGGGATTGAGCGGTATTCCAGCGTACTGCTCCGAGCGATCGAAAAATATGACACTGAGGAATATAAGGAATTGAAAAATGTGCGTTTTGTCTGTATGGACGCCAGATGCGTGGAAGATGTGTTTGCAGAGAATGAGGTGGCGAGGATCTATCTGAACTTTTCCGATCCGTGGCCAAAGGCAAGGCATGCAAAGCGGCGGCTGACATCTACAGATTTCCTGGAGAGGTATGAAAAGATCCTGAAGCCGGGAGGGCTCCTTGAATTTAAAACAGACAACACCGAGCTTTTTAATTTTTCTTTGGAACAGATAAAAGAAGCGGGCTGGATCCTGCAGAATTTTACTTATGACCTTCATCATCATGAGGAGATGAGCAGGGGGAACGTGATGACAGAATATGAGGAGAAATTCTCGGCAAAAGGCAATCCGATCAACAAACTGATCGCGGTGCGTCAGTAAATATGTGATTTGAGCGTGTTCTGATGACCGGTGTAACAGTATTTTTGATCCTGCATATAATAGTCTATCCAGAAATCGGAAGAGAGGCAGAAGATATGCGAAGAAAAAAATGCTGGAAAATGTGTCTGAACGAATTGTTTTACTGTAATCCAAAGCTGAACCGGCGTCTGCTCTGCATCCGTGGTTCTATGAATGATGTGTGTGATATTCTGAATACATGGAGCCGCTGCGGGGATCACCGGAAAAGCAGAAAATGCAGGTGACGCCCATGACAGTAAAAGTTACCGGGGAAACTTTCAAATCGGAAGTGCTTGAGTCGCTGCTGCCGGTACTCGTTGAATTCTACGCATCCTGGTGTGGAAAATGCGCCATGATGGAAGACGTGGTGGCGGAATTTGCGGTGGAGAATGCTGAGAGGATCAAAGTGTGTCAGATTGACACAGATCAAAATAAAAACCTTGCCGCTGAGTTTGGGGTAAAAAAAGTCCCGACCTTTGTGTCGTTCCGTGCCGGGAAGCCCGTGCGCACTGTCGAGGGTGTGGTTACGGGGAAAGTGCTGGGAAGGCTTTTCGAATGATCTGCAGGTCGGCAGGGGTTCGGTGTGAAAAGAAGATCATATTTCAGGGCCGGCAGAGAAAGCAGGCAGATGCGGCTTATGCATTCTCTGTCGGATTATCCCGCAAAGCGCTTTGTTTTCGGCGGAAATAGGGAGAAATCACGGGTGAAAAATAGAAAGAATCAGATGATGTGAGAAAAAAATAAAAAAATGCTTGCATTCTCCCGAAATGTGTTATATAATATCCCTTGCGTTAAGGAATGACGTAATGCAAACAATATGAAATGCGCGATTAGCTCAGCTGGCAGAGCACCTGACTCTTAATCAGGGTGTCCAGGGTTCGAACCCCTGATCGCGCACTTAGAAATCGCTGTTTTTGCGGACGAGAAGCCGCGGGGACGGCGGTTTTTTTGCGTGCAGCAATTGAGCAACGCGTCTAAGAAAAAGGAGGGACCCAGGGAAGTGCTTGCATTTCCCTGGGTCCCTCCTTTTTCTTAGACATGTGGCGAAAGCCACGACCGAGATGGAGCGAAGCGGAATCGAGGTGCGTTGCGCAATTGCGGCCGGAGCCGAGAGCGCATGTGGCGAAAGCCACGACCGAGATGGAG
>NZ_JACJLR010000085.1 GCF_016902345.1 Mediterraneibacter glycyrrhizinilyticus
GGTCACAGCGTCTGCCGCAGAAAAGAAACAGGGAATTGCTGTAGGGATCTAATTGATAGGTATCCCGAACGATTGCCATCAGGCCGTCGATACTTTTTCGCATGTCAGTGTTATTTCAGAACTAAAATAACACTGATTATCCGAGAAGAATTATTATTCGAGAAGATTCCGGCAATCATAGTCAATAGCGGTATTCTCAATAATTCTTCTCAAATAACGATAGTACATATATCCTTATTGTACAAACTACAATAAGGAGGTATTGTTATAATGCAAGAACGAAACGATTCATTCGAGGAACTCAGAGCAAATCTTCTCGAGAAGCTGAGAAATCAAGGGTGTTCACCGATTACCATTACTGGTTATAGGTACCAATGCAACAGCATTTTCAAATGGATGAGAAGAAACGACTACGATCATTACAGCGTGGAAGGAGGGAACAAATATTTACAGGATTATTGTGCCAAACATGGCGAAAACCAGTATTACACCACTTTAAGGACAGTGATATACCGTCTAAACGACATATTAAAAGATACATGGCAGGACGTGCATTCAGATAAAGGCAAGCATTTTTGCCTGCCGGATGCTTTTGTTGAAATAGTAGATCGATATTGCTATTGGAATGTCAGAACAGGACATGCAGCCGGTACTATTAGAAATAAAAGATATGCTGTCTCTTGGTTTTTGGATGAGTTATCAAAACAAAAGTGCAGATCTCTCGAAGAGATGTCCCCCATATTGATAACACAGACGTGTATAAAGATAACGGATCACAATCTTTGGAGTGAGATCAGGATGTTTTTAAGATATCTGGTGGAGTTTGAAGGTGTCAAATCTGACTATTCAACGATCATTCCTCATTATACGAAACCTTATGTTATACCAAGTGTTTATTCTGTCGAAGAAATAAGAGCCATAGAAGAAACTATAGATACTGGCACTATCATAGGAAAACGCGATTATGCAATGATACTTCTTGCCTCAAGAATGGGGATGCGTTCCGGTGACATCGCAAGATTAAGGATTGAGGATGTTCAGAATAGAACTGACTTAGATATCATTCAGGAAAAGACAGGAAACACTCTTCATCTTCCACTGATTCGGGAAGTTAAATCGGCTATTGATGATTATTTATCCGTCAGACCATCGTCACAGTCAGATTTGGTATTTATCAATGTTTATGCTCCATATAATCCGGTAACAACTTCTACTATCAGAGCCGCATTAAGGAAATATATCAGACTTTCGGGGATTAATCCTGGAAAACGCAAGAGTGGTCCTCATGCGCTTAGAGCATCCCTGGCCAGTTCCATGGTCAACGATGATATAAACTATGAGACTGTAAGAAAGGTGTTGGGACACAGCTCTAATAATGCCATTAAACATTATGCCCGCATAGACACAGAAAGACTCAGAAGATATAGTCTGACGCCACCATTACCTGTCGGGAGATTTTACACATTTCTATATGGGGAGGTGGAAAAAAGATGACCAGGCTCAACTCTGTTTTCCGTGATGAAATAAAAATGCATCTCTCTGTAAGGGAGGCGGAACTTAGTCATGAGGCTTATAGACATTACAGAAGAACGATGGTCCTCTTCGATAATTATCTATGCAGGATTCATCATACCGATAAAGAAATACCTGAATCGGTAATCGAATCCTGGATCAAAGAAGTTAGCGTGGGCATTTCATTAAATACATCCAGCCAGCACGTTCACTATGTCAGACAGTTGCTGCTGTTTCTAGTGAACTCTGGTTACAAATGTTTCATTCCAAGAACACTTATAACCCATGATACCTATGTCCCTTACCTTTATTCGGATGAGGATATAGAAAAAATATTTGAAGTTGCCGACTCATTGGTGGTTACCAGGGCAACCAAAAACAGATACGTGGAAAAAGAAATGCCCTTATTCCTGCGTCTGCTTTATTGCTGTGGTTTACGCGTTGGAGAAACCGTGAGTATTAAAGTTAGAGACTTGGATTTTGACAGGAATCTGATTATTCTTCGGGTTACCAAAAAATATAAGCAAAGGTTGGTTCCTTTTGGAAAGGACTTGGCAGAAATCATTTATCGCTATTGCATAGGAATGGGAATACTGAATGATTCGGAAGCGTATCTCTTTCCGGGAGAAGACGCGCATAGCCATATATCGACTAATAACGTCGGAAACTATTATAGGATTATTCGGAAAAGAGCTGGAATAAACAACAGTTGGCAGATTAAGAATGGACGCGGTGCTTGTCTTCACTGCTTCAGGCATACATTTGCTGTCAGATCTTTTGATAAGAATGAGCGTAATGGTATAAAAGCCAGCGAATCTGTTCCATTCTTATCGACATATTTAGGTCATGACAGCCTTTACGAGACGGAAAAATATTTAAAATTCAGTGGCAATTACTTTGAGGATACGCTTACAAAGTTTAATGATTATTCGGGAGAATTATTTTCGGAGGTGATCATCTATGAGTAAGCGAAAAATCGAATTTATGTCATTGTTGGAAGATTATTTTGAGACGTACTTGCCATATAGTCGAGGCCTTAGCCCAAACACGATAGAATCCTATAAGCAAAGCTTCATGTTGTTACTCCGATTTATGTCGGATGTTAAGGGCATTGATCCTGATGATATCAAGTTCTCAATCTTAAATTATGATACATTGATGGAATTCTTTAACTGGCTCGAAAAAGAAAGGCATTGTAAACCTGTAACCAGAAACCAGCGGCTCTCAGCACTTTCAGCGTTCTCAGAGTATGCGCAGAATAGAGATTTTGATGCGGCATCTGTATTCAGAAGTGCCATTGTAAAGATTCCGATAAAGCGTGGAAACAAAAAAGCAAGAGCCGTTTTTTCAAGGGATGAGATAAAAATATTATTAGCACTCCCTGATGAAAACTATGAAACCGGACTAAGAGACAAGGTTCTGCTTTCATTTATGTATGCAACTGGTGCACGAGCGCAGGAAATATGCGATTTTACAGTTGATGCTCTTCATATAAATGACAAAAATGCATCTGTTACATTAATTGGAAAAGGAACAAAAGCCAGGCAAGTGGGGATCTCTTTAAGTTTGGCAAGAACTGTTCGAAAATATATTATACATAGACATATTGAAGGATATCCTGAAAAGCATGTATTTTCCAGCCAAACGCATGAACAAATGACCGTATCCTGCGTTGAAGGCATATATAAAAAATATGTAGCCATTGCAAAAGAGAAACATCCAAATATGTTTCTTAAGGACAGCTATCCGCCCCATTCCATGAGGCATAGTACAGCCTGTCATCTGTTAGAAGCGGGAGTAGATATTATGACAATCAAAAACATACTTGGACATGTATCTGTACAGACAACACAGATTTATGCAGAAATGTCGCAAGATTCTGTTGATAGGAAACTTAAGGAATGGAATGATACTTGGTTTTCCGGTAATGCAGAAGTGAAGGAAGTCAAAAAAAGTATACCTGGATTTCTGAAGAGAAAGTAAAATATTATTCGAGAAGAATTATTGAGAATACCGCTATTGACTATGATAACCGGAATCTTCTCGAATAATAATTCTTCTCGGATAATCAGTGTAGCCTGTCACAAGGAAAAATTTGGCCACACCGGACAATTCACCTAACAAAGTTGCCGCAGGGCAAGAAGAGTATTCCGGATCACATCCGTCCCGGCCTGTTCATGGA
>NZ_JACJLR010000086.1 GCF_016902345.1 Mediterraneibacter glycyrrhizinilyticus
CAGTCAGCTCCACATGTTACCATGCTTCCACCTCTGCCCTATCTACCTCGTCGTCTTCAAGGGGTCTTACTAACTTGACGTTATGGGATATCTCATCTTGAGGGGGGCTTCACGCTTAGATGCCTTCAGCGTTTATCCCTTCCCGGCTTGGCTACTCTGCTATGCTCTTGGCAGAACAACAGATACACCAGCGGCCAGTCCATCCCGGTCCTCTCGTACTAAGGACAGCTCCTCTCAAATATCCTACGCCCACGCCGGATAGGGACCGAACTGTCTCACGACGTTCTGAACCCAGCTCGCGTACCGCTTTAATGGGCGAACAGCCCAACCCTTGGGACCGACTACAGCCCCAGGATGCGATGAGCCGACATCGAGGTGCCAAACCACTCCGTCGATGTGAACTCTTGGGAGTGATAAGCCTGTTATCCCCAGGGTAGCTTTTATCCGTTGAGCGATGGCAATCCCACTTTATACCACCGGATCACTAAGTCCTACTTTCGTACCTGCTCCACCCGTCGGTGTCGCAGTCAAGCTCCCTTCTGCCTTTGCACTCTTCGAATGGTTTCCGACCATTCTGAGGGAACCTTTGAGCGCCTCCGATACCCTTTCGGAGGCGACCGCCCCAGTCAAACTCCCCACCTGACATTGTCCCCCAGCCGGATCACGGCTGCTGGTTAGAAACCCAGTACTGCAAGGGTGGTATCCCAACAGCGGCTCCATAAGGACTGGCGTCCTTACTTCTTAGCCTCCCACCTATCCTGTACATGCAATACCGAATCCCAGTATCAAGCTGGAGTAAAGCTCCATGGGGTCTTTCCGTCCTGGCGCAGGTAACCAGCATCTTCACTGGTATTTCAATTTCACCGGGTGCATTGTTGAGACAGTGCCCAAATCATTACGCCTTTCGTGCGGGTCGGAACTTACCCGACAAGGAATTTCGCTACCTTAGGACCGTTATAGTTACGGCCGCCGTTTACTGGGGCTTAAGTTCAAAGCTTCGCTTGCGCTAACCTCTCCCCTTAACCTTCCAGCACCGGGCAGGCGTCAGCCCATATACCTCACCTTTCGGTTTCGCATAGACCTGTGTTTTTGCTAAACAGTTGCTTGGGCCAATTCTCTGCGGCCAGATCTCTCTGGCACTCCTTCTCCCGAAGTTACGGAGTCATTTTGCCGAGTTCCTTAACAATGCTTCTCCCGTCGGCCTTAGGATTCTCTCCTCATCCACCTGTGTCGGTTTACGGTACGGGTATACTGCAAACAATAGCGGCTTTTCTTGGCAGCCAGCTCACGCGCTTCCCTACTTGTTTTCGGTCCGCATCACGTCTTCCCATTGCACACCGGATTTGCCTGATGTACTGGTACCCCGCTTGCACCGGTCTTTCCATTCCCGGCTCGCGCTCTCTTTCTGCGTCCCCACAGTTCTGTCACAGTATAGTACAGGAATCTCAACCTGTTGTCCATCGACTACGCCTCTCGGCCTCGCCTTAGGCCCCGACTTACCCAGGGCAGATCAGCTTTACCCTGGAAACCTTAGATATTCGGCCGGAAGGATTCCCACCTTCCTCTCGCTACTCATTCCGGCATTCTCTCTTCTTAACCGTCCACGGCTCCTTCCGGTACCGCTTCGTCCAGTTAACAATGCTCCTCTACCGATTGAAATTCATCAATCCCTGAGCTTCGGCAGTGTGTTTCAGCCCCGGACATTTTCGGCGCAGGACCTCTCGACTAGTGAGCTATTACGCACTCTTTTAATGGATGGCTGCTTCTAAGCCAACATCCTAGTTGTCTTCGAAATCCCACATCCTTTTCCACTTAACACACATTTTGGGGCCTTAGCTGCAGGTCTGGGCTCTTTCCCTTTTGACTGCCCAACTTATCTCGGACAGTCTGACTCCCATGCACCATCTACACGGCATTCGGAGTTTGATATCCCTTGGTAAGCTTTGACGCCCCCTTAGGAATTCAGTGCTCTACCTCCGTAAGACTTGCATGAGGCTAGCCCTAAAGCTATTTCGAGGAGAACCAGCTATCTCCGGGTTCGATTGGAATTTCTCCCCTACCCACACCTCATCCCCACCCTTTTCAACGGATGTGGGTTCGGTCCTCCATTGCCTTTTACGGCAACTTCAACCTGGACATGGGTAGATCACCCGGTTTCGGGTCTGCTCCGACTGACTATTCGCCCTATTAAGACTTGGTTTCCCTTCGGCTCCACACCTCAAGTGCTTAACCTCGCCAGCCAGCGCAACTCGCCGGACCGTTCTACAAAAAGTACGCGGTTCATCATATAAAGATGTTCCACAGCTTGTAAACATATGGTTTCAGGTTCTTTTTCACTCCCCTCCCGGGGTCCTTTTCACCTTTCCTTCACAGTACTATGCGCTATCGGTCACTAAGGAGTATTTAGCCTTACGGGGTGGTCCCCGCGTGTTCAGTCAAGGTTCCACGTGTCTCGACCTACTCTGGATCCCGCCATGTCAACTCGCCTTTCGCTTACGGGGCTTTCACCCTCTCTGGCCGGCTTTCCCAAAACCGTTCTGCTAAGCTCATTGAATCAATTCCGCGGTCCGAACCCCAGTGTGCACGCACACTGGTTTGGGCTCTTCCGATTTCGCTCGCCGCTACTTTCGGAATCACATGTTGTTTTCTCTTCCTCCGGCTACTTAGATGTTTCAGTTCACCGGGTTCCCTTCCTGACGTTATGGATTGGCGTCAGGACGACTGAGGTTTTCTCAGCCAGGTTTCCCCATTCGGAAATCTCCGGATCGATGGGTATTTGCCCCTCCCCGAAGCTTTTCGCAGCTTATCACGTCCTTCATCGGCTCTTAGTGCCAAGGCATCCACCATACGCTCTTATCAGCATGACCAAACGATAATCTCTCACGGGAATGAGATCTTATCTACACATGTATAGCGTTACATGTGTTGG
>NZ_JACJLR010000087.1 GCF_016902345.1 Mediterraneibacter glycyrrhizinilyticus
TACTTTCTGTCCCAAAAGATGACAAGACAAGGGGAAAGAGAATTGGTAAGGGAAAATAGCGCAGGTGAATATTTATAAAAGGGAAATCTATATAAAAGCGAAATCCCTGTGCTTTAGTTTGTCAGCTTGACAAATAAAGGGTTAAGGAATATAATTAGATTCAGTATTATACAAGGAGTTAATAAATATGCGGCAAGGTATTCTTAAATAAACTGTCAATTTGATAGTGGGAACAAAAAGTAGCAGTCCCGTTTCACTTTTAATATGGGGCTTAGTTTTTTGTACCCAGTTTAAGAATACTTTTATCATGTAATTTTATATGCCCGAAAACATATAAGTGTTTTGGGGCTATTGGAGTTATTTACCCAGTGATAGGAGTATTTATCACTGGGTATTTTTATGCCCTTTTTTGGGTGTTGATAGGAGGAAAATCACATGAAAATAATTAACTTAGGCATTCTGGCTCACGTTGACGCAGGAAAGACAACATTAACGGAAAGTTTATTGTATACCAGTGGTGCAATTGCAGAACTAGGGAGCGTAGATGAAGGCACAACAAGGACAGATACAATGAATTTGGAGCGTCAAAGGGGAATCACTATCCAGACAGCAGTGACATCTTTTCAGTGGGAGGATGTAAAAGTCAACATTATAGATACGCCAGGCCATATGGATTTTTTGGCGGAAGTATACCGTTCTTTATCCGTATTAGACGGAGCAGTATTATTAGTTTCTGCAAAGGATGGCATACAGGCACAGACCCGTATACTGTTTCATGCACTACAGATAATGAAGATTCCGACAATTTTTTTCATCAATAAAATTGACCAAGAGGGGATTGATTTGCCAATGGTATATCGGGAAATGAAAGCAAAGCTTTCTTCGGAAATTATAGTGAAGCAAAAGGTTGGGCAGCATCCCCATATAAATGTAACGGACAATGACGATATGGAACAGTGGGATGCGGTAATTATGGGAAACGATGAACTATTAGAGAAATATATGTCAGGGAAACCGTTTAAAATGTCAGAACTGGAACAGGAAGAAAACAGGAGATTCCAAAACGGAACGTTATTTCCCGTTTATCACGGAAGCGCTAAAAACAATCTGGGGATTCGGCAGCTTATAGAAGTAATTGCCAGTAAATTTTATTCATCAACGCCTGAAGGTCAATCTGAACTATGCGGGCAGGTTTTTAAGATTGAATATTCAGAGAAAAGGCGGCGTTTTGTTTATGTGCGTATATATAGCGGAACATTGCATTTGAGGGATGTTATTAGAATATCTGAAAAAGAGAAAATAAAAATCACAGAGATGTGTGTTCCGACAAACGGTGAATTATATTCATCCGATACAGCCTGCTCTGGTGATATTGTAATTTTACCAAATGATGTTTTGCAGCTAAACAGTATTTTGGGGAACGAAATACTGTTGCCGCAGAGAAAATTTATTGAAAATCCTCTCCCTATGCTCCAAACAACGATTGCAGTAAAGAAATCTGAACAGCGGGAAATATTGCTTGGGGCACTTACAGAAATTTCAGATGGCGACCCTCTTTTAAAATATTATGTGGATACTACAACGCATGAGATTATACTTTCTTTTTTGGGGAATGTGCAGATGGAAGTCATTTGTGCCATCCTTGAGGAAAAATATCATGTGGAGGCAGAAATAAAAGAGCCTACTGTTATATATATGGAAAGACCGCTTAGAAAAGCAGAATATACCATCCACATAGAAGTCCCGCCAAATCCTTTCTGGGCTTCTGTCGGGTTGTCCATAGAGCCGCTCCCTATTGGAAGCGGAGTGCAGTATGAAAGCAGAGTTTCACTTGGATATTTAAATCAATCGTTCCAAAATGCGGTTATGGAGGGGGTTCTTTATGGCTGCGAGCAGGGGCTGTATGGATGGAAAGTGACAGACTGTAAAATCTGTTTTGAATATGGATTGTATTATAGTCCTGTAAGTACCCCCGCAGACTTTCGGCTGCTTTCCCCTATCGTATTGGAGCAGGCTTTAAAAAAAGCAGGGACAGAACTATTAGAGCCATATCTCCACTTTGAAATTTATGCACCGCAGGAATATCTCTCACGGGCGTATCATGATGCTCCAAGGTATTGTGCAGATATTGTAAGTACTCAGATAAAGAATGACGAGGTCATTCTGAAAGGAGAAATCCCTGCTAGATGTATTCAAGAATACAGGAACGATTTAACTTATTTCACAAATGGGCAGGGAGTCTGCTTGACAGAGTTAAAAGGATACCAGCCAGCTATTGGTAAATTTATTTGCCAACCCCGCCGCCCGAATAGCCGTATAGATAAGGTTCGGCATATGTTCCACAAGTTAGCTTAACAGCTTGCAAAAGTCATATAAAATGAGATTTGAAAGGATTAGAGACTAATTATGATGAAATGCGAATGGATATTGTGTCCTGTTTGTGGGAGCAAAACCCGTAATAAAATTAGGAAGGACACTGTTTTGGAGAATTATCCCCTTTATTGTCCAAAATGCAGACAAGAAAGATTGATTAAAGTTGACAACTTGAAGATAACTGTCATCAAAGAGCCAGACGCTTAAGACGCAGAGCCGATGAAATTGTGGAACAATTCACGAATCATCGGCTCTTTTTGTTTCGTATTTGAAAGAACAAACTCACCAAATAAAAAAAACGATATTCGGGTGGGTTATTTTGTTATACCCTAAGCCGGATAAACCGGAAAAGTTTATTTTATATATTTCCCCTTTGTGTTACTCTAAAGAAAAAGGGGGTTTTCCATTATGTTACTTACGGATAAATACGTCGATA
>NZ_JACJLR010000088.1 GCF_016902345.1 Mediterraneibacter glycyrrhizinilyticus
GTATCCCCAACTGGGATGTTGGTACAGAACTCTCATCATTGACAGATCTCTTCTGGAATGAGGAACGCCTCCGGCATTACAGCCGAATGAAAAAGGCAGATGCCTGTACTATCGTATCGGCGCTTAAAGTGCTGGCAGAGCATGGATGTATGAACTAATTCCTTCCGTGATGGGGCGGACAGCCGCCCCATCAAAGGGAACATTCCATGACAGATATCCTGGCAATTTCATGTCAGCATGACAGAGCGAGATCATGACAGCCAAGGAGAGCATTAACATTAGCAATTACACAAGGAATCCAAAATCCAGTAATTTATTAGAACACTTTATGCTTATCAAAAATAATCGAAATACATTTCATTTATCTATTCACTTTCAAATGAATCTATCATATCACTTACTGCAGTAACTATTTCCAAATATGCCTCATCTTTATCCTCATATTTACTAATTGGTTTCCCATCCTTAGGTAAGGCTAATATATCTTTAATAGGTGTTTCTGTCCATAAGCACGGTCTAACAATAATTGGAATTAGTATACATTCCCTTCTATTAGCCCGTTCAATTGCTCTTTGCATTTCAATATTATAGCAGTAATCGGATGCAAAAAAGTCCGAACTAATCAATAGAATTATAATATCATCTTGATTTAAATGACTCTTTATATTGTCATCAAATTTAGTTCCGGCCTTTAATTCCCTGTCATTCCAGGTTTCAACCTTATTAGACCGTTTTAGTGGTGCAAAATGTTTATCTAATTCCTCTTTATACATTTCATCTACATGACAATATGATAGAAAAACCTTTACTTTTTTCTCCATTGACGTATCGCCTCCTAAAGTCTTTCTTGCCAAATGAAAAAGCGTTTGTCTAGGATGTCCTTTCTTTTTACAATTATCAAAAAAATTACTTTTATCATTCAATCTATAGTAGTAATGTAGCAAATGTTTATTTTTCATAGGAATGAATTCATATCCGCATTCAGTACAAATAATTTTTTTATCTAAATCATCTATCAAATAAGACATCAAACATTTAGGGCAATTAGTCTTAATTTCGATGCATACTGCGTGCTCAATAATTAAATATTCTAAAACAGTCTCTGCCATCGATTTTGTAACATTTGCATACCTCGCAATCTGATTCTCATCAATCTGCAATTGTTTCTTTTCAAGCTTCCATTGCAAAAATGGACGGACTTTCTTCAATAGTTCTTGATTCACACTCTCTATATTTTCTAACCGCATATTCAAATTCTTCTTTCGTATGATGTTTATATAAATGTATTTCTAAGCACTGGCTATCTGATGCATCATATGAAACTCTTGTACCATAATATTCATTTAACCAAGATATCTTCAATACAGTTATCTTCTCTGCATTATTAATAGAAGCTCTCAATGCCATAAAAGCTTCTGATGAAAATATAGGTTCGGTGTAAGTTTCTCCTCTAATTCTTGCGCTTATGTTTGTTCCATCACTAAATTTGATATATGTAACATATCCTTCTACACCGTCTAAAGTCCCTGTTTCGGCAGATTCATATAAAATATCCGTAATTAGTATATGCTCTACCATTTTTGTAAGTATGTCCGATATATCAAAAATATTGTTCTGAGCTAACTTCTCTTTATAGTCACTAATATTAAGTTTTTCCAGAAAACTAGCAGTGATGGAATCTATATAGCCCTTAATACCCTTTGGCTGATTTTGTACCATCTTGTTATAAACCTGATTGTATAACTCTATATTCATATTACATAACGTTGTTTTATGCACATTGCCATATTCATTATAGCGTAAGTTGAATAACTTAGTTACAACACCATAATACTTTTCCGCCAAATTAGAAGGCTTTTGTGTCTCTTCCACCACTCCTGTTTTAGGCTCTACTTTAACAAATAATAACTTTTTCGAAAAATCAATTACTACCGTCACGTAAGAATATTCCGAATGGTATGCTTGATTTAAAGATATTGTACACTTTTCACTAAATATCATTGTAAGTTTTTGCACAATTGTTGCATCCAACCCCAAGTCTGCTTGGACACTAACCAACTCCATAATTTCAGGATTAGACGGTTGAAACAAAATCGAATGAAATTTAAGAGAATCAATATATGGGTATCGCTTTTGGATTCTGTTGAGCACCGCTTGCTCTGTCTGGTTTTTCCGATAGTCCCCAAATAATTCATACATATAAATAGATCGTTGATTTCCATACAACAATTCCTCGTTAAAATATTCTTCCAATTCTGAAATTCTTATTTTCCCACTATTAATATATTCTTGCACGAATTCATGAAATTGCTTTTCGCTTCTTTCAAATTCAGCATACAAACGATATTTAGATAAAAATTTTCTATAGACACTCTTATCGAAATTACGTGTGATTATTGGCGAAAGAATAAAATATGTATCTGTCATAACACCCTCCTGCATTGCAAATATTGTAGCATAAATATAAGGCGTCCTCCACTATCCTCTCGGAAGAGCAGTTTTAAACGGTAAAAATATATTTGCCTGCCATATGCCAATGAATTTCTAAGAAAAAATAAGTTATCCACAACACTGGTTATTCTTCCGAACTTATTCACTTTTAA
>NZ_JACJLR010000089.1 GCF_016902345.1 Mediterraneibacter glycyrrhizinilyticus
ATAAAGAGGATTTTTATAACAAATATAATTACCTGAAACCGGATGCTGAGAAAAACTTCCTGGAAATATGTTTTGATAGTGCGGCTGAGTGGTGTAAAGAACACTGGAAGGAGATCGTGACCACGGTAGGAATCATAATAGGAGCTGCGCTGGCGATTGCGGCAGTGGCTGCAACAGGCGGCGCGGCACTGATTCCGTTACTTACAGCATTAGGAGTAGCTGCCGGGACAGCAGCGAATATAAGCTTAGCGGTGGCAGTAATTGCGGTGGTATCAACGATTGGGGCGGCTGCGCTGAATATTGCTGATACTTGGGGGAATATTGATAATCCGACATTTAATACATTACAGTCAGTATTTAATTGGACGAGTACAATATCGAATGGATTATATAATATTGGGTTGTTATATAATGCAGTCAAGTATAAGTTTGGTGGCAGTTTTAATCGTGGGGGGAATGGAGCTAAAACACCATCAGAGATTGCAAAAAGTTGGCAAGGATCAGGTAAATATCCAGGCATAGACAAATATAAAGATATAACATTGAAAAAAGGAAAAGTTGTATATAGAGGTGAGCCAAATGGTACAGAGTACTTTACAACTAAGTCAGCAATCGAGCGTTCAGGAAGAAATGCTACAAAAATATTTGAAGGCTTGCAGGTAGAAAAAAATCCTATACATGGATATCGAGGAACAATGCAAGGATACAAAGTAATAAAAGATGTTAACGCAGCATTTGGAATCACAAAGGCAAATCCTCAGTTTGGGAAAGGTGGACTTCCACAAGTTTTTGTTCCGAATGTAGATGAACTGATAGAACAAGGCATTTTAGTACTAGTTGACAGCATAACGCTTATAAAGTAGAGGTATATATGATGATAGATATAAAAAATGGTGAGTTTAAGGTAAATGATACTTTAACATTTTTTCCAGGTTTTACTTTTAAGGATTTTGAAAGGACACCATATTTCAAAGGGCAAGATGGCGTTAGAATAATTTATTTAGATGAGCCACAAAAAATTGGCAAGTACAAGTTTCTGGTTGGACTTTTCTTTAAAGATAGAGTTATTTATATGATAACGTTAATAAATTGTGATAAAGAGTTTCAAGAAAATGAAGAAAGGAAGAGAAAAAATATACATGATTCGATTCTACAGGAAAATGGGATTGAAGATGGAAAAGAATACAAGTGGGGAAGAGTTGTATCTGAATATGATGTAAGAGGTAACATAAGTAGTATTAATATTTATTACGAAAATATGAAGGTGTGAATCACTTTCATTACTGGTTTGTGACCTGGACGATGTGATCGGAATGATTCAGGAGTACACGGAGATTCAGGAGAAGAAAATAGAATCTTTTGAGAATTTCAGTCAAAAGATAGATGCGCATCTACGAAGAGGTCGCTGCCGTTATAAATCAGAATAAAGAGGATTTTTACAACAAGTATGACTATTTGGAACCGAATGCTGAGAAATATTTCCTGGAAATATGTTTTGATAGTGCGGCTTATCTACCAATGCTGCTTTCCGGATTAAAAGCTGCACTGGCATCAGGCGCAATAACAGGAGAAATTAATGCGGGAATTTCTCTTGTTTCATCTCTTGTTCAGGGTGAGGACATCGGAACAATTATAGGTAATTCCTTAAATAACAGAATATGTGAAACTTAAAAGGGAAAGGAATGATAAAAAATATGAAAAAAACATTCAAGGTTTTTGCGCCAAAATGGATTTATAAATTAGCGCTTACCACATTCCTGATTTCGATTTTGATCTCTGTACTGTTTTGGCTGATAGGTGACAGCGGCCCAGAAGGCATTATTGTATTTGCTGTAGTTTGCAGTCCGCTTCTCGTCGGTGCATTATGGGGGTATCGGTTCAGGATCATTGTGCGTGAGGATATTATAACAGTAAGGCAGGGAATAGGAAAAGAATACAGCTTTAATGTCAATGAAATAACAAAAGTGGTACGCCGAGTTAATAGAAACAGTAATTTAGGAACAATGGTCAAAATAACCATATATACAAAGTCCAGACATGTCTCTGCGGAAACGCTTATGACGGGCTGTGATAAGATGGAGTCTTATATAGCAGAAAATGTTGATCCGCAGAAAATAGTGATAAAAGAAAAGATACGAAATGCAAATCAGTAAACACATCGGAAATATCCGCGTTTTCTTATGGCAGGATTCGTATCAGTAAGGTTTCCAGAGCCGGGGAGGTGTTTTGAATGGGAACGATTGCTCTATATGCCGGAAAAATGAATCAGATGTCGTCTTTGATAGGCGAGGTCAGAAAAAGTGTGGACGACTATTCATCCGAGTTGTTCTCCTTGAAGTCAAAGACTTTGAATATCAGGAAAAGTGTTTGTGACCTGGATGATGTGAGCGGAATGATTCAGGCGTCCACGGAGATTCAGGAGAAGAAAATAGAATCTCTTGAGAATTTCAGTCAAAAGACAGAAGAGTTTACAGGCGAGGTCGTGCGCATTGACGAAGAGGTCGCCGCAGTCATAAATCAGAATAAAGAGGATTTTTATAACAAATATAATTACCTGAAACCGGATGCTGAGAAAAACTTCCTG
>NZ_JACJLR010000090.1 GCF_016902345.1 Mediterraneibacter glycyrrhizinilyticus
CTTGTTTCAGTGCACATAAATTTCCTCCGCTAAGTAAGACTATCTACCTAAATCTTATCACATAATTTTGGATATTCAATAAAGAAAACGGATATTTGCGGAAGAACCCATTTTTACCGTAATATACACTCTTATTTGATAACACTTCCCTCTATTCACAAGTATAAGAAGCGAAACATCAACATACCTGCTTCAAGTCTGTGACATTATACGCTATGATTCAAATGAAGGTGCAACCCTCCTCCATGCTTTTCCAAATACAGCTTGCCCCCTCTTCAATAATCGCTGTCTTTGGAATATATGTCTCAGCAGAATAGGCACCCATCGCATCCAAAATTGTCCGATCCATATAAATATTTACATATTTTCCGTCTTTCTTCGCTCTCGGCATTCCGAACATCTCCTATACAAGCATCATCATGATTCCTTTTTCCTAAATTCATCAATCGGAACACCATCGGCATTCTTCCATACAGCCCATCCGTTTGTGTGTTTTCCCCTCACCACATGCGCTGCGGTAGAAGGAGAATGACAAACCACATCTTCCTGCAATATATTATTTTCAATCTGCGCATTCCGTCTGCTCTCAGGCTGCCACTTATCCTCAGAAGGTGCGCATATACTTCCTTTCAGTACAATAAAATCTCCATTCTCAACTTTCATAGTAGCCGTAATTTTTCCAAAACCACGACGATTTCCCTGAAAATAATACAATCCATCCGGAATTTTCAACCAGTCACCTTTTACATACTTTTTCTCTGTCGCCTCATCAAACATTTCTTCTTTCGACAGTGTTTTCGGATATATCTGTACCCCATCAAAAGAGGAAAGCAACTGAACCACCAGATCTACATCCAGAGCAAAAAGTTCTGTATTCACCACACGACTTTTACTGAAAATCTCATCCAACATAATCTCTTTTTCATCGTAATCGTCCACTTCGATCGCAAAATACCGTTTCAGTCCTGTGATATTTGCGTAACCGTTTCGCTCCAAAGTAGACATTCTGTTGTCAAAGTTATTCATACCTGTTTTTCCGATCTTGATCAATCCAGGCACAACTGTCGTCATTACATAAATTATTCCTCTTGCCATATGTTGGTAGTGTCAAAACTACCTTCTTTTTTTATTGTAAAAGTTACGCTTTACCTTGATTTTTCGGAGGTTTGCAAATAAAAAGAGCATTGACCTCCCTTTTCTGGTATAATGTCAATCGCCAAACCAACCTTATACGAAAGGAGCCAATGCTCATGGACATTATACTTTATCTTCTCACCATCATTCAATACCTTTATCAGATGAATTGCTGGTTATTAAATTTTATCTGCAGATACATCCCGCTCAAACAGTGGGCGTTTGATGACTCCCATTCCCCGAAATACCAGAAGTACAAGATTGATGAACTCCCTTTGATCACCGATTTCCGTCAGGACTGGACTTATAAGGAACTGATCCCTCTCTTTGAAAAACATTACGGCAAGAAGATCCGTCCCATCAAACGGCGGTCTGAATGTGACATCCCCGATGACTGTTCCTGTCCCCGTTGTCAGGCTCCAAAGCAATATCTTTACAAGAACAACGGCTGCAAGGGACAGCTCTCCTGTAAGATCTGTGACGCGAAGTTCTCCCAGCAGGATAACCGCTTCTCTGCGATAAAGCTGCGCTGCCCTCACTGCGGGAATACTCTCGTCCCCAAAAAGGACCGGAAGTTTTTTGTCCTGCATAAGTGTGTGAACCCGAAATGCCCTTACTATCTCCACAACCTTAAAAAAGTGGAGCCAGAACATCTCAATGAGGCTTATGGAAAGAATAAATACAAGATCCATTACATCTACCGTGAATTCACCGTAGATTTCTTCCGCATGGATTTAAACTCCCTTCCGAAAAACGCCTCTTCCCTGAAGTTCAGCCGGCATAACGCCCATGTCATGGGGCTCTGCCTGACTTTCCATGTCAACCTTGGTCTCTCCCTGCGCAAGACCTCCGAGGCTCTTAAAGACCTTTACAACATCCGGATCTCCCACCAACAGGTCGCCAACTACGCCAGGACTGCCGCCCTTGTCATCAAGCCTTTCGTTGACAACTATGATTACAAAACCGGAGCCACCTTTGTTGCCGATGAAACCTATATCAAAGTCCGCGGGATCAAAGGATACATCTGGTTCATCATGGATGCGGTATCCCGCTCCATTCTTGTCTATCAGGTCTCTGATAACCGCGGGGTAGGTCCCTGCATCCTTGCTATGCGCATGGCTTTCCGTAAGTTAAAGCAGCTTCCGGAAAACTTCCGCTTTATCGCCGATGGATACAGCGCCTATCCACTTGCGGCACAGCAGTTCTTC
>NZ_JACJLR010000010.1 GCF_016902345.1 Mediterraneibacter glycyrrhizinilyticus
AGATATTTAGACTATTTCACTACAATTATGGAGGGTAGGTTATGGCAGGTACTCGCAAAGCCCGTGTTCCGATGGCGGAACAGATACGGCTTATCAATGAATGCCGCCAAAGCGGCATGACAGATGCTGACTGGTGCCGTGAAAACGACATTGCAGTAAGCACCTTTTACAACTGGGTCAGCCGCTGCCGGAAAGTGGCAGCGGATCAGATCCCGCCAGCGAATTATGGTCATCTTGAGGTCCCCCGCCCGAAACAGGACGTGGTCCCCATTGACATTGTCCCGGATCACATTCCGGAACAGCATACAGCATCACAGATGCAAAACTCGTACCTTGACAATTCACATACGATTGAATCCGTGCTTAAGCAGGCAGAAACTGCACAGCTTTATTAAAGTGCGCGAAAAAACGGAAGTAGTCTCCAAAAGTAATCTATAAACCAAGTGGATTTACTTCCGTTTTTCCTCCAAATAGAGAAAGGGGTGTCGCTCCATCATCTGATTTGATTTTGCGCCCCCTCT
Organism: Mediterraneibacter glycyrrhizinilyticus; assembly: GCF_016902345.1. GTDB lineage: Bacteria > Bacillota > Clostridia > Lachnospirales > Lachnospiraceae > Mediterraneibacter > Mediterraneibacter glycyrrhizinilyticus_A. The sequence goes on from NZ_JACJLR010000010.1 coordinate 522, forward strand.
TGCATTCTATGAATATATAATGAGCTCAAAATACCCCGGGCTTATAGGCGAGTTTAAAAGGCGGAAATTGAAAAGATACGTGATATCAGAGAGCTTCTTCTGATACACGAATACACTTCACGGCATCTAATCCCCATTTCCACTGCGCCCCCGCCTCCTGATATCATCTCTGATCGTTCTCCAGGAAAACGCTTTGACTTTGACAGCTTTTACAGGATATATCTCCTCACAGCTTCCGCCACGCCGTCCCGGTCATTTGACCCGGTGATGACATCCGCCTCTTTTTTCAGCTCCGGCACGGCATTTCCCATGGCGATCTTAAGTCCGGCTGCCCGGAACATGGACAGATCATTCTCTCCGTCCCCGATGCAGGCGACTTCCTCTTTCTCTATCCCCAGGTATTCTGACAGGGCCCGAAGCGCATTCCCTTTAGAAGCCTCCGCTGCAAAGACTTCCACATACATCCTGGTGTAGGCAGCTGACAGCTCCGGGAATCCGGCAAGCACCTTCTGCACACACTCTCTTGCTGATGGGGACATAAAGTAAAACTGGAGTTCCTCCACTTCATATCGGCTTTTTTTCACTGTCTCGGACATATCCCGCACCCAGCGCACAGCCCCTGCATCCATTCCATAGGCAAGGTGTCCCAGTAGGACAAGAATCCTGCCCTGGAGCAGATACTCGTGGTCGATGTGTGACGTGACTCCCAGCCGGATCCTGCGGCATGCCTCAAGCAGAGCCAGCGCAGAATCCTGCGGGATCATCTCCTGAAAGATCTCCTTCTTTTCCAGGATATCCGTCACCTGGGCTCCGTTGGACGTGATCACATAGCGGAACAGTCCCTGATTTTCACGGATATCTTCCTCCGCTTTTCTATAGCCTGCTATATTTTTTCTCAGTGTTCCTGCCGCCAGTCTGTGGGGGATGCACGCCATACTGCGCCCGGTCGTGGGGACAACAGTGATCCCCGCTGCCGCCGCATCCCGAAGCGCCCTTATCGTTCCATCCGTGATCCGGCTCCTCCCATCCAGGCATGTGCCGTCCATATCAACTGCAAGAAGCTTTATCATCTGCTGTACCTCCCTGATGCACTTCCTCTTACTGTTGTCACAGAAGACCGTACACTTCATACATACTGATCATGCTCTGGTAAGTCATCTTCCGTCCCATGAGCTGCCGGTATGTAGCTGATTTTGTCTTGCCTTTCTCTTTCAGATCATCCATCTGTCTCTGGATGCTGTCGTATTCTTTCTGAACATTCCGCAGCATCTCCTCAAACGCTTCCAATCTCTCCATAGCCGTCACTGCACCGGAGCCAGAAGGACTCTCCCGGTTCCCCTGTAAACATTTACAAGACCTTCGCCCGACGCCGCGGAGCCGATCAGGCTTCTCCCGGATCTCTCCACCGTAAAATCAAGGCTCCCGCTCCATGCGACAGCAAAACTCCCGTCCACCTTCAGTACATCATTTTCAAGTTCGATCTCAACCAGTTCTTCTTTCGGGCATGCAGATTCCAGGCAGACAATCCCTTTCCCCTGAATCCCAAGATTAAACAGCCCTTCATTTCCTGCCGCTGCCGAAGAAAAATTTGACCGCATGACCGCCTTGTGTTTGAGGGATGCCTCGCAGGCAAGGAAAAGGCCGTCGTCAAGTACGATGGATCCGTTCCAGTCATTCAGATCGACCAGAAGGATGTGTTTGTAAGTCGGTTCCAGTATGAGTATACCATCACCTTTATACTCCGGCTTGATCGCCGACTCTCCGGTCACAGACCCACGGACTGCTTTTCCGAAGAAATCGCCCACCCCTTTGACTCCGGTTGTAGCGTTCACATTTCCCGCCATCCACTGCATAGCACCTGCCTGCAGCGTGATGCTGGATTTTGACACATCACATACCACCTGTCTTCTGCGCACATTCATCTCGCTTTCATAATATGCTACCGCCGCATTTTCGGGCATGACGCTCAGATCCTTCTGATATTCGATCACGGTAAAAGCACCCATCGAATCGATCACTTTTACATCGTCATTGTCAGTAAAATTTTTAATCCTGAACATTCGCCGCTCCTCCTTGAATAAATAATGTATATGTCTTATAACACTACACTTAAGTATACCTGATGGAGTTCCGTTTGTCAGCATACTTTTCCCGTGTTTTGATCCCGAGTATTCCTTCGGCCCTCCCTTTCGCCGACCGGTAGATCACATAGAAAAACAGCAGGATCAGAACACAGACCACCGAGAGTATCCCGATATTTTTTATCTCTGAGAAGGTATATCTCCTGTCATTGATCCAGTTCTGGAACACCACGAACAGCATCCCGACAGCGCATCCCAGGATCCCCGGGTAAGTAAATATCTTCGAAAGCTGGCTGTTCAGTACCCTTCTCTGATACCTTCCGTCCGCCCCCAGCTTCTGAAGGCTTTCAAATACGTCCCGGTTGTCGGCCGCCACGGAGATCCCTCTCACATAGGTCATGACCGCCGCCGTTGCAAGAGTGATGATGAAGATGTACAGGCAGAGCATGACATACACGCTGATGCTCTGAAGGATGTCCTGACTGGACACGATCCGGAAATCCGGCACATATTTCCACTCATTGATCAGCTGGGTATTTTCCGTACTCACATCCAGCCGTCCGGAATAATCGTACTCCTGCCCCGCTTCCTGGGCTTTCTTTTCCTCCCACCTGTCATACAGGGACATGACAAACGTGTCCTCAGAAGCCCTCTCAATATACATCGCATACAATGCTTTTGCGAACGGATACGAGCCTTCCAGGTCATCCACGTCAAACAGGACAAGATGCTCGCTCCATGTTCCGCTGATGCCTTCGGTCAGCTCTGCGTAATCTCCGCTATCGATCACGTAGGCATAGGGGTCTGACATCCTCGGCAGGTTGCCGTCCTCCAGCGTCCCGGCAAAGGAAAGTTCCTTCGCTGTCCCGGTGTCCGGATTCGCCGCGCGGTACAGACCGTCCACATGCTCCCAGATGTTCTCCTGATACTCCGGTGTGATCACCGTTCTGTACGTGCCGGGTTCCACTTCTGCTGTCCTCCCGGTAAGCGTCTCATACATTTCCTCCGAGAGGAACAGTGAAGTCTTCGCATGCTCCCGGTCTGCAGACACATACCGCCCATCTTCTGTATAATCCGTGGTATTGTGGGAGATCACCAGATCCGCCCCGTCTCCTTCTGCATAATCCCGGATCTGCACGTCATGTTCCTCCGCCGTATCAAAGATGTCCTCTTTCGCGAGCGTGTTCTCCCCGGCAGGATAATGCATGGCAAATCCTTTCGTGTTCTCCATGCTTCCCAGACTGCCCGAGTCAAGGTAGGTCAGGCCGAAAGAACAGGCGAACAGACAGGCAAACAAAAGCAGAACGATCACGCACATGTTCCTCGTCGCAGATCTTGCCGAGAATCTCATCAGGCTCACCGAGACCATGTTTTTATAAAATCTCCTCCTGTTCCGGTCCGCCCGGCTCCCTCCCACGATGTTCAGGAGCACCAGATAGATCCCTGCCACCGCAAAGACATAGAACAGATTTGTCACAGAAGGCGCGCTCCTCCCCAGAAGATAGACACTCATCTGCGGGATCCCCAGCGCCAGCAGGATCCCCAGAGGGATCATCACGATCCCTGCCGGCAGAGTCCAGGACGGGATCTTTTTCACCATCTCCGGCTGATGCTGCGTTCTTAAGATCTTCATGATATCCGTCCGCCGGACAAAGCGGTATCCGGCGATCCCCAGGAGCAGGGCGAGGAGAACTGCGAAGCCCGCTCCCACCACAACTCCGCCAAAACCAAACCTGTACACCATTTCATCTGTGGAGACCAGAAATGATTCGAACAGCTTCCAGATCAGCCAGGATGTCGGGACTGCCGCCGCAAGCCCTGCAAGGGAAGCGTATGCTGTAACTCCGGCAAGTTCCCGAAAGAGCAGCCGGTTCAGATTTCTTTTCTGCTCTCCCAGCGCCAGAAAGATGCCGTACTCCCGGCTCTTATAGCGGAAGAACAGCATGGACGCATAGAGGGTAAAGATGGAGCATCCCGCCGCGGTCGCCGCCATGAGCAGCGTCGCCATCTTCCGGATGTCCCCGCCCTCCGGAAGGAACTCCTGGACTGTAGGTCCGAAATACATCATGGCAAACGCCCCGATCAGAAGGACCGAGAGAAAGATACAGAAAGCGAGCATCCGGTACTGTCCCCTGTTCTTCTCCCGAAGCTTGTCAAACAGTTTACTCTTCGTCATCGCCCGCACCTCCCAGTTCCCGGAGCACCTCCAGAAGTTCGTCCATGAACTCTCTCCTGGTCCCGTTCCTTGTCAGTTCGGTATAGATCGTTCCGTCTCTTAAGACGATGACCCGGTCGCAGAACGATGCCGCAAAGCTGTCGTGGGTCACCATGAACACCGTGGCGTCCATCTCTTCTTTCGCCTGAAGGAAGGCGTCGATCACTGCCCGGCAGGAACGGCTGTCCAGGTTTCCGGTGGGCTCGTCGGCAAGCAGGATATAGGGTGAGTTCATGAGCGCCCGCGCCACCGCCGTGCGCTGCTTCTCTCCTCCCGAGATCTCCGCCGGATATTTATCCCGGATCTTCTCGATCCCGAACGCCTCGCAGAACCTGGCCGCCTTCGCCTCCATCTGCGGGACCGGTCTGGATGCGATCACCTGGGGCAGGCAGATGTTCTCAAAGACAGTCAGCCCGTCAAGGAGCATAAAATCCTGAAAAACGAATCCGAGATTCTGATTTCTCACTTTTGCAAGCCCCGTCTCGTCCAATCCGGACAGGTCTTTCCCGTTTAAGAATATCTTTCCGGAATCGTGAGGGATAAAACAGGAGATGCAGTTCAAAAGCGTGGTCTTCCCGGAGCCGCTGGGACCCATGACCGCCACGAACTCTCCTTTCTCCACCTGAAACGACAGATTTTTTAATACCGGATATACATGGTCTCCGGTCCGGTATGATTTGCTGAGATCTTCAACTTTTAACATGACGTGTCCTCCTCTGCTGCATTTTCTGTATCTATTATAAAAAATGCCGCGGAAGCAGAACATTTCTCAGAAGGGTAAGTTTGGAACTGATTTTGGAAAGTCTGGTATTTCATTTACAAATCAGCTATAATAATTCCCGTCGGTGCCCTGTTCCGCCCTGCGTGAGACAATACACAAAGGCACTTTTGAATCCGGATATTTTTAAGGAGTGACCTGCCATGCTGATCTGTATCTGCGATGATGAAAAAAATCTGAGGAAATCCCTGCGCACCACTGTTGAGACGGAACTGCAGCTTGCGGGCGTCTCCTACGAGATCAATGAATCCGGATCCGGGGAAGACCTTCTCGGTTCCCTGGACTCCTCTGAGCCGGACATCCTCTTTCTCGATATCGAGATGCCGGGCTTAAGCGGGATGGAAACCGCACATAAACTCCGGGAGAAATGCACCAGGACCGTGATCATCTTCGTGACCGCCTATCCGGACTACGTTTTCCAGGGGTATGAGGTCCGGGCCTTCCACTACATCCTGAAACCTTACCGCGAGGAAAAGATCCGGGAAGTCCTGCGCATGGCGCTGGACGAGACGGAACGTCTGGCTGACCGGTATTTTCTCATCGAACAGAAAAACCGGAGTCTGAAGATTCCTCTGAAAAACATCCTTTATTTTAAGAGCGACCGGAAAAAAATATCCGCCGTGGCCTTAAACGGTACAGAGGAGTTCTACGGAAAGCTTTCCGATATAGAAAATGACCTGCCGGATCATTTCATCCGCATCCACAACCGCTATCTGGCGAACCTGATGCAGATCACAGATCTTGGTCCCGCATCCTGCGTCTGCGGAGGGGAAGAACTTCCCGTAAGCCGGGCTTGCCGTCAGCAGCTTGCCGCAGCCTTTGCCCGTACATTGCTGGACAATTAGCCCGGCAGAAAATTTTGAGGAGACAAAAGATATGGAAACACTGATCAATCTTATCGGAGTTATTTTTGATTTTATACAGGGGCATTTCTTCTATCGGTCCGTCTGCTGCCTCATCCGGCCGCTGGATCACCACCCCGCCAGGTTTCTGGCATGGTTCCTCCTGATCATCGTCAGCAGCATAAGAATGTATTCGGGTGACCCTGTAAATATCTTCGGGACTCTGTCACTGCTTTTTGCCACAGTCCTGCTCCTTTTTCAGGGACAGTGGTTTGTCAAGCTGGCCGTTGTCATGCTCTTCTATCCGATCATCGCCGCCTTTAACTTCCTGCACAACAGTATCGGAGCGGCTGTTTTCTTTTTCTTCTCGGACGACATGGGATTCTTCAACAGCCTTTTCTCTACTCTGGCCCGTCTCCTTACGATCATTTTCTGGTATCTCTTTCACCGTTTCATGGGAAAGCATCTCGATAGAGCCAGCGGAGTGCTTGACAGACGTTCCTGGATGCTGCTGATCATCATCTGCCTTGCGTCGCTTGCCGCGGTCATCAGCCTGCTCTGCTTTACGCCTCCCTCCGATGTCGCCGTCTATCCGTGTATGCTCACCTGTCTCGTCACCAACTTCGGAAGCATATACCTTGCCTCATACCTGGCTGATACCATCCTGGCAGATATGGAGCGCAGGAATCTGCGCCTTCAGAAAAGCTACTACGAAGAGCTGGACAAGAACCAGCAGCAGATCCGCAGGATCCGTCACGACATGAACAATCACATTTCCGTGCTGGAAGGGCTCCTGAAAAAGGGAGATACGGAAAAAGCCCTGGAATATTTTGAGGACCTGAACCTGCATATCAAGTCCGGGACACGCCGTTTCTGCAAAGACAGTATCGTAAATGCCGTGCTCAATGCAAAATATAACTCAGCAGAAGAATCCGGCATCGACTGCTTCTTCCACGTAGATATCGACAGGGTCCTCGGCATCGACGCGGTCTCCCTCTGCACGATCTTCGCCAATACGCTGGACAACGCAGTGGAAGCATGCCGGAAGATCGAAGATCCGGCAAAACGCCGCCTCTCTCTGAAAGCCCGCTGCACACAGAACGGGTATTTCAGCTATGAGATCGTGAATTCAAAAGTAAATGCGGTCCGAAAGAAAAAGGACGCCTTCCTCACAGATAAAGAAGACGCCCGCTCCCACGGACTGGGGATCGCCTCCGTCCGGGAGGTGGTCGAAAAATATAATGGGGTGATGGATATCTCCTATACAGAGGATGAGTTCCGGGTTGTCATCCTGATCGGGGCAAAATGAATGTGCTCTGACGCTGCAGCTCCACCATCCGCCGGTAGAGGCCGTTCTTCCTCAGCAGCTCTGCCGGAGCGCCTTCTTCCGCCACCTGTCCTTCCGCCAGGACAATGATCTTATCCGCCGCCTCTACCGTACGCATCCGGTGAGCGATCACCAGTACAGTCTTGCCTGCCAGAAGCCGGGAGAGGGCTTCCTGGACCTTTGTCTCATTTTCCACATCCAGACTGGCGGTGGCTTCGTCAAGGAGGACAATGGGCGCGTCTTTCAGCAGGGCACGCGCGATGGAAATACGCTGCCGTTCCCCGCCGGAAAGCTTCGCCCCGTTCTCACCAAGGGGGGTGTGATAGCCCTGCGGCAGACGTCTCACAAATTCATCGCAGTTTGCCGCCTTTGCCGCTGCCCGCACTTCTTCATCCGTTGCGCCGCGTCTTCCAAGGCGGATGTTTTCCATCACGGTATCATCAAACAGCACTACATCCTGAAACACCATGGAATAATCCCGCAGCAGCACCTCCGGGTCTACCGTGGAAATGTCCACTCCCCCTACCCGGATCGCACCGCCGGAAATGTCCCAAAGTCTTGCAGCAAGCCGGATGCATGTGCTTTTTCCGGAACCTGAGGGACCTACCAGAGCCGTCACCTCTCCCTCTTTGGCGGTAAAGCTCACATCATGTAGGACTGCTTTTTTGTCATAGGAAAAGTTTACATGTTCAAAGACAATGTCATGCCCTTCCGGCTCAAATTGTTCCGCTCCCTCGGCAGTGGGCGTGTCATAGATTTCATTCATGCGGTCCGCAGATACCTGGGAAACAAACATTTCCGCGATCAGCGCAAGACTCTGGTCAAAGGGTGCGTAAACGCGGGTGATCACAAGCAGGAACAGGAACAGGAGCATGAAGTCGATGCTTCCGGCAAGGATCAGATCGGCACCCGCCAGGATCGTCGTTGCCACACCGAGTCTCATGATAACGCTGGCGGCATTGACAAAAAGGCCGGTTCCCAGTTCTCCCCGGATCGTAACGCGCTCATGTTCATCGATCTTCTGATTCAGCCCACTGAGATAGCGTTCCTCCTGGTTCGTTGCGCGGATCTCCCTGACATTTTCCAGCGCCTCCTGGATGCCGTCGGATACACGAACAGCAGCCTTTTTCGTCCGCTCCGCGCTGCGGGCGGCGATCTTCCGGCTTCCAAACAGCAGACCAAAAGCAGCCGGCACACCCCACAGGCATGCGATCGTCAGCCGCCAGTCGTACACAAACAGGCACACAGCGATGATCACAGTAGAAATATATGCACCGTACAGATAGCCCAGCACATGGGACCACACATGTTCCATCCGGTTGACGTCTCCCATGATCGTCTCCGTCAGATCTGCCAGGTCACGTCTGCCGAAATACCCCAGCGGCAGCTTCCGGAGCCGTTCTGCCAGGCTGAGCCGCGTGGCTTTGACTTCGTTATAAACCAGACCATAAGTCGCTTTGTACTGCTGCAGATGCGTCACAAAGGAAAGGAGAATAAACAGGAGCAGCAGCCCGATAAAAAGCGCCGTGCCCGGCAGCGGCTCTCCTTCCGTCAGCGTTCCCATAAATGAGGATGTCAGCAGATACAGGATGCTGACGCCGCCCATGACGATGAGATTGACGATGACCGTCCAAAAAGTTCCTTTTTTCGTGTTCCGAACGCCCTGATCTGTCAAGGCATATTTTCGCTGGAATTTTTCCCCAAACAATTATTCCGCCTCCTTTTCACTGGTAATCTTCCACTGAACCGCCCTGTTATAGTCCGCCCACATCCGCGCATACAGCCCTCCGGCGGCATTCAGTTCCTCATGCGTGCCCTGTTCTGCGACATGTCCTTCTTCCAGAACGATGATCCTGTCTGCGCCGACAACAGTGGAAAGTCGGTGGGCGATCATAATGACCGTACGGCCTTTCGTCAGGACAGCAAAGGCTTTCTGGATCAGCACCTCATTCTCGGGGTCGGCAAAGGCGGTGGCCTCATCCAGCACGACAATGGGCGCATCTTTTAAAATAGCTCTTGCCAGTGTGATCCGCTGCTGCTCTCCTCCGGAAAGATATGTGCCTTCGGTCCCGATCTGCGTATCAATACCATCCGGCAGTTTGTCAAGGATATCCCGGCACTGGGCAGCCATCAGCGCTTCCGTTACCTGCTCCCTTGTCGCTTCCGGTCGGGCAGCCCGTACATTTTCCAGGATCGACGCCTTGAAAAGATGGTCGTTCTGGAACACAAAAGCGACCTGATCCATCAGGACATGGGGATCGATCCGGGTAACATCTGTTCCGCCCACCTCCACTGCGCCCGACGTCGCGTCCCAGAAACGGGGGATCAGACTTGCCGCCGTTGTCTTGCCGCCGCCGGAAGGCCCTACCAGCGCCACGGTCTGCCCCGGCTGAACCGTGAAGGAAACATGAGAGAGTGCCGGGGTTTCAGAGCCGCTGTAGGTAAAGCTCACATCCTTAAATTCAACCTTATTGCCGTGAGGCGTCTGCGGATGAGCCGGAACTTTCATAGCGGGAGCCTCCATCACCTGATCGATACGCCCAAGGGCGGTACTTGCCAGCATGATTCCCGAGGACGCAAACATGATCTTTGCAAGCGCAGTGGAAATAATGGCGGAAAATACCGCATAGAAAACAAAATCAGTTACAAATCCGGCAAGATCCCCCTCTGAGAGCGCGCCCGGGGCAAGGAACAGGGCTGCCGGCACAAGAAATACAAACGCACCTTCGGTAAAGGTCAGATTGACTGCCTGAGGCACCCTGCACACGTCTGCCTGATAATGCTCCGCTTTATTGCTGTAATCTTCGATCGCCTCCTGGAATGCCTTGAATGAGTATACCGTCTGCTGAAAGATCTTCACCACAGGGATGCCCCGGACATATTCCGTCCCGGCTTTCGTCATGCGGTCCTGGGCAGCCTGATATTCCGCCATCAGTTCGGCGTTCTTCCCGCCCATCATGGAAAACATCGCGATGACAGAGATCACCGCCGCCAAAAGGCAGGCTGCCCCCATCCGCCAGTCAAAAACCAGCATCATTGCCAGCATGGCCACAAACATCACAACAGTGCCTACAATATCTGCCAGATTGTGTGCAAGCAGCGTTTCCGTGTCAGCAGCCGCCGCATCCAGCCGCCCGCGGATCAGCCCGGATGCGTTGGAATCAAAGTAGCCCAGCGGCGCCTTCATCACATGGGCGACACCCCGCTTGCGAATGTTGGAAGCAGTGCGGAAGGCTGCCAGGTGGGTACACATCAGCCCTGCAAAGTACAGGACAATGCCGCCCACCGCAAAAGCAAAGGCGGTCCAGCCATACCCGGAAACATTCTGCGCCTGCGTCCACTCCGGCGCCACAGCGATCAGATCGCGGGCTGCCAGCCAGATACAGATATAGGGAGCCATGCTGAGGAGCATAGACACCGCCGACAGGGCAAGCCCCAGAAATGTCAGACCTCTGCGGCTGCCCGCATAGTCCAGCAGGACAGCCACATCACTTTTCTTTTTTCGTTTCATCATATGACCTCCTTAAAGTGATAATATTATTTAAGTTAGTTTTACCTAACTCAAAGTCAAAAAAATAAAACCTCTTCTGTGGCGCCCTGTCTGTTCAGAAAGACGGGACGCCCGTTTTATCCCTGTGCTCCGGAATCCATCATGGCGACATCAGTTTGAGCCATCCGGCTGTATAAAATGCCTGGAGCTGCTCCACATCCCGCACAGCCTGCTCTCTTGGGATATCATGGATCACGATCTCAAAGATACCTCCCAGCATGCCGCTTGCAATAAGATGGCACAGCGATGGGGTAAGTTCAGGAATATCCTTTCCCAGGCCGCGGAGCGTTTCAAAATATTTAAAAGTGCTGTCCACTTCTATTTCCACCATGTCATGGATAAAGTTTTCATAACCGGTGCCCTCTGCCCTGCAGATCAGCAGTTTCACAGGCTTTCGGTTCTCACAGATGTAATCCACCAGCCAGTGGATATAGGAATCCGATTCTACGCTCATGTGCTCCGGCTGCTTCTCCGCGGGTAGTTCTGAAAAAGCGATATGGGCGTCCACATATCTGCTCATCATTTTGGCGGCATGGGGCTCCACGATCGAAGCAAAAAGCGCCTGTTTGCTGGAAAAATAGCCGTAAAAGGCTCCTGTGGTCACCCCTGCATGTTTTACGATCTGCCGCAGGGAGGCTTCAAGGAATCCCTTTTCCAAAAATTCTTCCACAGCGGCCTGCTGAATCTTCTCCAGTGTATCCAGTGTTCTCTCCTCCGTCTCTGCCGCGATATAACAGTGCTATGTAACAATGTTATAATACGCCAAGCCAGGATCATTGTCAAGAGGTTACTCCACTATTGTTTGAATCATATTTCCGAGCCTATTCTCTCTGGGCTTTCAGACACTCCGCCGCATCCACCTTCCTGGTCTTCCGTCCCACGAAATACTTTGACGCCAGATAGCTGCCTGCTGTCAGAACTGCAGCCACAATACAGCTCTTAAGCTCCAGATACGGGCTGACCAGCATCTCCATCATATCAGCAAAGATCCGGAAGAACAGCCCGCAGAAAACATACGCTCCAGGAATGCTCAGGAGGATTCCAAGTGGAAGGAAGACGTGATTACAGCCAAGTACAATACGCCCGATCTTTCGGTCCGGATACCCCAGCACTTTCAGCATGGAGATATTTCTTCGGTTCTCTGATACCAGCATATTGACTGCTACATAAACAGATGCGATACAGATCATGATTCCCAGTCCCACCATAGTATCGATCATATAGCTGGTCTGGTCAATGATCGTATCCACCTGCTCTTCAAGGTCGGATTTCCTGCTTTCGCTCTCTACTATATTTTTCGGAATATCCAGTTTTTCTCCGCTTATGATCATATTCCCTGCATTTTTGTCCAACCCGGTCATCTCAGCGGCATTTGCCCGGGAAGTATATATGATCTGCGCAGTATCATTTTCCACGATTCCGCTGATCCTGATATGGATCTGTTCCAGAGACAGTGGATTATATAATGTCACCCGGTCACCGGTTTCCCATCCGCACAGATATGCAGTCAGGCTTGTAATGTAATATCCGTCCTTTGTACTGAACTTCTGCCCTTCCTTATCTGTCAGGTTTAAAAGAGACTGCTCATTGTCCGTTCCCATCACAGTCAGCGCGTCTCCCTTTTCACCCTCCACAGGCACCGCCAGTATCAGCTCTCCGCCGTAAGGATCCTCATACAGAAGTTCACCTAAAACGTACTGATATTCGTACTCGCCGGCCGCCTCCTGTACCGTATCCGCCATATTCCTCACCGAATCATAAATGGAGAATCCCGTCAGCATGATAAAGCTGCCCAGAAAAATTCCCAGAAAGACAACAAAACTTCTCGCCGGACTTCCGATCAGTGAGCGGACAGAGAATTTGATGCGAAAAGACAGCTTTCTCCCGGCAAGGACCCTGCGCAGCTTCCGCCTGCCTTCGTCCGCGCTTCCGTTTAAGAGCAGCACCGTATTCTGTCTCAGCAGACGCCTTACCGAAAGCAGCGCCGCAAGGACATACATGACAGCAGGAACGGCGATTCCTAAAACAGCCGCATACCAGCTCAGGCTGCAGGTGATCCGCATTGGTTCATAGTCAGTAAGCCCCAGTTCCCCGTATGGCTGGGCGGCAGCCGCCGTAATCACAGAAGTCAGGACGCCGCCGATAATGCCGGGAATGGCTGCAAATCCGGCATAATGACGGGCTAACTGCGCTCTGGTGTACCCCATGGCAGAGAGCGTTCCGATCATCTGCTGTTCTGTCTTTACCTTTCTGCTGATAATGATACAGATCAGCGCCACTGCCACTAGAGGCAGGATGCACAGGAGCATCCACGACATGATCAGAAACATTTCCGCCTGTGAGCGCACCATCACGATCCGCTGGTTTTCTTCCGCCGCTGTATAGCTGTGAATATGATATTTCTCATTGGCGGTCCTGCGGAAATCTGTATCGTCATTTCCGTTATATCTGACCAGGTACTGGCAGTTCGTCTCTCCCAGTTCTGCAAAGTCTTCCTCAGACATATATGCGAGAAAAAAGGTGGAGATACTCTTGTATGAGTCGTCCTCATTTTCCAGCATGTACAGATAGTCCGGCCGCTGGAAGAAACCTGTCACCGTATACTCTTCTTCTCCGATCATGATCTGATCTCCTATAGAGATATCCATATTGACGGCATAGCCTTCAGACAGGATAACCTCGCCTTTTTCATTGGCATCCTCTCCTTCTGTCACATCGTAGAGATCCACTTTCCGTGTCTTTTGGAATACCCTCGCAGTAGTTCCATCAGTGTCAATGTTTATATAGGACTGCGCCTCTAAAGTGATCCCATACTCTTCTTCCATCTTTTCAACATCCGATTCCGGAATCGGGATATAAGTCGTAAAATGTGCATCCTCCAGCTTCTGTTTTTCAAAAAAATCATCTGCAAAGTCCAGAATTGCATTTCCCGCGATGTGAAACAGGAAAAACAAAAAGAGCGCCGCCATGGTCAGTACGGTGGAGGCTATATAAAATGACAGATTCTGCCGGATATTCCGGATGTATCTTCTCCTCAGCTTCATTTCGCTCCTCCTACAGTTCCAGCTCTTCCGCCGGAATCTTCTTTTCATTGAACACACTCTCCTCAACTCTGCCGTCCCGGATTCGTATGATCTGATCTGCCATCTTCGCGATCGCCTCATTATGGGTAATGATCACGACTGTAGTGCCGTACTTCCGGTTCATCTTCTCCACAAATCGCAGAACGTTCTTAGAAGAACGGGTATCCAGAGCTCCGGTCAGTTCGTCGCAGAGCAGCAGCCTGGGGTTTTTGATCATGGCTCTTGCAATGGCCGCCCTCTGCTGCTGCCCGCCGGAAAGCTCCCTTGGAAAACGTCTGCGGTACTGCTCCAGTTCCAGTGCTCCCAGCACCTCGCTCAGATCAAGAGGAGACTCTGAGATATCGGATACTGCCTCGATATTCTCCTCAACTGTCAGGTCCGGGATCAGATTATAGAACTGGAAAACAAATCCCACCTCTTCTTTTCTGTATAAGGTCCGTTCTTTTGGCGTCAGACCGATAAGACTTCTTCCCTCTATGGTCAGTTCGCCGGCATCCAGCGTATCCAGACCTCCCAGCATGTTCAATATGGTGCTTTTCCCGGAACCGGAAGGTCCGAGTATTACGCAGATCTCCCCTTCTCCGATGACAAGATCTGTATGGTCCAGTGCATAGACCGCCGCCTCCCCTTCTCCGTATTTTTTTACCGCATCCTTTAAACAGATATACATAGTTCTCTCCTTTCTTTTAAATAACAATGTTATTTAATTGTTATTTAAAAGGACCCAAAGGTCCTTTCTTATCATCTATCGCTCTTTTACAATATCTGTTAAACTTCCTTTGTGCAACAGCGCATAAAATCCGCCCCGCATGAAGCGTACCATATTTCTCGCCTGCATCTCTGCCTCTCTTTCTTCTGTCTCATGCTCGATCAGATAAAAGATCATCTCCACCTGTAAATGAGAAAACCAGTGGATCGTATCTGCCGTAAATTCCGGAACTTCCTGATTACCGCTTTTTTCTCCGGCTCCTGCGCTGATCCCTTTCTGGATCAGCGCCGCAACTGCTTTCCCCTGGGCGTCGATCTGACCGATCAGCCGGTCAAAGAACGCAGCCACCGCCGGGTGTTCTCTGTGGCTGAAAAGAATGGAACACACCTGCCTGTTCCGGTAATAGTACCGCAGGAGCGACAGAACTGCGTTGACATCCTCTTCCTCTCCTGCCGGATCCAGAAGCTCCCCGCCGGCAGATTCCCGCTCTTTCTTATAATGCTCCCCCACGACATAATCAATATGATCCGTAACCGGCTTTATAACATTTTCAAAGAGATCGTCTTTATCCCTAAAGGAAGCATACAGAGCTCCGGTAGTCACGCCCGCCCGGGTACAGATTCTCCTGAGGGATGATTTCTCAAACCCAAATTCGGCAAATTCTTCTGTAGCTGCTTTTAAGAGAGCCGCTCTTGTCTCTTCCGGAATATTTCCTGCTTTTTTTGACATCAGATCACCCCGCTGTGGACAGCACTGTAAATAACATTGTTATTTATTTTATGCCGAACCTGCTGCTTTTGTCAATATTTCTCACAGAAATGTATAAAAATGTATTGATTTTTTCTATATCCTTTTGCCGATCGATCAAAGATCTCCTCTGTCCCCGGTATCCTTCCGAATGATGTCCGATCCTTCTTCCCCGAGATATTCCAGCATGGATGCGCTTAAGGCGGCATTGGATGTATGAAATACGATGTACAGTTTACCAATCAGTTTAAAAGAGATTTGAAGCTTGCCAAAAAGCAAAATAAAAATCTAGATAAGTTGTACGAAGTGATTGATGTTCTCGCGAATGGCGGTACACTGGATGCAAAATATAGAGACCATGATTTGACAGGCAAGTACAAAGGTACTCGTGAATGCCACATTGAGCCGGATTGGCTGCTCATTTATGAAATTCGTAGATGTACTTGTTTTAATGCTTTATCGAATGGGTACGCATTCTGAGTTGTTTAAGAAATGATTCAAATGGTCAGCCATCTGCGTCCCGGGCCTCCTGCACCTTTCTTGTCTGCTCCTTTGCCACACGGATCAGACGGTTCATCACAAGCATTCCCGCGCAAAGGTCAGTCAGAGATATAGCGGCCATCCACGGTCGGGAAAAACCGAAAGACGACAGACAGTGGTATTACGATCTTATCCGAAATATGTATCCGCCCCATAGCCGCCACAAATTCGCCGACTGTCGTAGAAGATACCAGATAAGCCCCCGCTGTCCTCAGACGTCGCTGCGACAGGATAAGCCCAAATGGCATCAGGCTCAAAACAGGCTTAACTATTACACAGTCTGTATCTGAGGTTGCAGAACAGGTGGGCTACCTGAATCAAAGTAAATTTGCTGCTGTATTCAAAAAGCATTTTATGATGTCCCCATTAGAATACCGTAAGCCAGGACGTCTTCATCTGCTGTGACGTTCCCTTGTTTCTGAAGCGAAGTTACAGACTGTTTATCAACTCCACTACCTGCCCCACATTTTTCTTTCCAAACACAACCTTTTCCCCGTCATTGATCACAAGGCAGGGGACGCTCATTACTTGATACCGGTCTTTGAGCGCCGGAAAATAATTCAGATCGTAGGCCTCCGCCGTCACAAAAGGATTCTCCGCCGCAATGCGCTGGGCAGCCGTTACCAGTTCCGGACACATGGTGCAGGACAGGGAGACCAGGATCTTCATATTCACTGTTCTCGATATCTTTCCCAGGTCTTCCAGCGTTTTCTCATCCAGCGGCTGACCGGGTCCCGACGTGTTGTAAAGGCCAAGGACAAACGACGTAAATTCATGTCCTCCGGGCACACCGTGAAAGGCGAGGCCGCTCCACTCTCCATTTTCTCTGCATATCCGCGCACAGGGCAGTTCTTCCGCTTTCACCGAAGCAGCGTCCAGATCAGATAACCAGATGCTTTTCAACTGTATCTTTTCTGTCAGCCTGGCAAGTTCTTCCGCATAGCTCTTCAGTTCCATTGAAAAGGGTGTATCGTCCAGATACAGCTCCAATATCAGCGGAGAAGACATCTTATCGAACACTGTCCTTAACTGTGCGGTCATCTCCGTGGTGAAGATACCGGCTGATCCTGAATTACGGCTGCCTGAGTTTTCTCCGGAAACGGAAGACGACCGTTCCGCAGGTGCCGCAGGAGCCTGTTCCGAGCGCGCTGCCGGCGGCTGTTCCGGGTGAAGCCCGGTCTTTTTCTGCATGGCAGCCGCATAACGCTCCAGTTCTGTCGCTGCAAGGGCTCCGTCCCCTACTGCCGTGACCACCTGCCGCAAAGGTTTGATACACACGTCACCGGCAGCATACAACCCGTCACAGCTTGTCTTCATCAGACGGTCTGTCACGATATAACCGCGCTCATCACACTCCGCGATCCCTCTCACCAGATCTGTGGCGGGCTCATATCCGGCAAAGACAAAGACTCCGAAATTCTCCCCTGCCGGCGGCCGGTATTCCGTAACCTCTCCCGTAGCGGTATTCTGATAGCGCAGATATTCAAGCATTCCTTCCCCAGACGCCTCGATCACTTCCGTATTCGTGAGCACAGTGATCTTTTCATGGTTCAGTGCCGGCTCCGCGGCAGACGGCGCACAGCTGAACCCATTCCCCCGGATCAGCACCGTCACATGGCGTGCATATTTCGTCAGGAACACGCTCTCCTCGGCGGCCGCGAATCCGCCGCCGACCACGAAGACGTCCTTTCCGGTAAAAAATTCCCCGTCGCAGGTGGCGCAGTAGGCGATCCCTCTTCCGCGGAATTCCTCTTCCCCCTGAAAGCCTACCTTGCGGGGATGGGCTCCGGCTGCCAGCAGCACGCCGAAACAGGACAGCTCACCGCGGCTGGTCTTTACTTTTTTTATGTCTCCGGACATATCAAGCTCCGTCACTTCCGCAAGCAGAAATTCCGCGCCGAATTTCTGAGCCTGCCTGCGCATGCTCTCAGTCAGCGCTCTCCCTGACGTGCGCTCCACTCCCGGATAGTTCACTACCTCTTCTGTGATCACGATCTGTCCTCCGAACTGCTCCTTTTCTACAACGACAACGCGATAGCGTGCCCTCGCCAGATAGAGAGCGGCAGTCAGCCCGGCAGGGCCTCCTCCGATCACAACGACATCATATAATTCCTTCATCATTCTCTTCCTCGCATAATAATGCTTTTATTATTTCAGGGGCGGCAGCACGCAGCCGCCCCTTCTTTCAATCCTCTTTTTGTTTATAACTGGCCTACCAGATCCAGGCTCGGCTTCAGCGTCTCCGCCCCTGGCTGCCATTTCGCCGGGCACACCTCATCGCCATGTTCATGCACGAACTGGCACGCCTGCAGTTTGCGCAGCAGCTCATCCGCGTTGCGCCCTACATTTCCCGCATTGACC
The DNA here is from genome assembly GCF_016902345.1 of Mediterraneibacter glycyrrhizinilyticus. Classification (GTDB taxonomy): domain Bacteria; phylum Bacillota; class Clostridia; order Lachnospirales; family Lachnospiraceae; genus Mediterraneibacter; species Mediterraneibacter glycyrrhizinilyticus_A. The sequence continues at coordinate 18,755 of NZ_JACJLR010000010.1, forward strand.
TCATAGGCCGCGATCTTTCCTTCGGGGTTAATGATAAATGTACCCCTCTCTGCCACGCCGTCCGCCTCAATGTAAACCTCAAAATCTCTTGAGATCACATGGGTCGGGTCAGCCAGCATGGGATATCCGATCTTTTTGATCCGGTCAGACGCGTCATGCCATGCCTTGTGGACATAGTGGGTATCACAGGATACAGAGTACACTTCGCATCCTGCCGCCTGGAATTCCGGATATTTGCCTGCAAGATCCTCCAGTTCTGTCGGGCACACAAAAGTAAAATCTGCCGGGTAAAAGAAGAAAATGCTCCATTTTCCCAGCACATCTTCTTTTTTTACTTCTTTAAATGCGTTATTATGATACGCCTGCACACAAAATTCGCCAATCTCTTTGTTGATCAATGACATAGGTAATACCTCCTTAAATAGCTTTATTTATTAGTTAGTTATAACTAATTCAATTGTAACCGCAGGCTATTGTCTTGTCAACAAAAACATTAATAATAATAACTTTTATCATTTTCAGAGTTCTTTTTGAATTCTCGATAAGCCCTATTGACACATATCCAAAAATTATTTATAATCATAACAGTGTTTTGAAACAGTGTTATGAATAATCGAAAGGAAATGACACCACTATGGCAAAACAGATCGAAGGCGTATACGAAGCGATACTCTCCTGCGCCAAAAAAGAATTTTTAGAGAAAGGCTATAAAGATGCTTCCCTGCGGGTCATCGCACAGGAAGCCGGTACAAGCACCGGTTCCATTTATACCCGCTTCGGTGATAAAGAAGGGCTTTTTGAGGCGATCGTCGCCCCTGCCGCGGATCAGCTCACGGAGATGTTTTTAGAGATACAGGAGAATTTCCATAACCTGAATGAAGATACCCAACAGGCCGAAATGGGAAGCTATACTTCAGATTCCCAGCTTGGCATGCTGGATTTTATCTACGACCATTTCGATGAGTTCTGTCTTCTTCTGGACTGCGCACAGGGCACCCGCTTTTCTGCTTTTCTGGATAAGCTGGTAGATATCGAGGTGGAATACACTTATAAATACATGGAAGTCATCGGCTGTGAAAGCGTGAAATCCGGACTGATCACCGAGGATTTTATCCATATTGTCACGACCGCCTATTTCAATGGCATGTTCGAGGTCGTGCGGCACCGGATGAACAAGACGGATGCGGTAAAATACATCCGTCTCCTCAACAACTATCACATGCAGGGATTTACCACCATCTTCAACCCGGAGCGCGAAGTTCCGGGGGGCACTGACACTGGGCACACTGCCGGTTTCTGAGTAAAGTGCGAGCAGTAACCACCGGTAATCAGACCGTTTCCTGTCCGGTACCGCAGGCGGCGGTCTTTTTATAAAACATATAGTTAGTATATTCTAACCAGAAAAGGAGGAATTCTTATGCAGGAAAAAAGACCTATGCTCCGGCTGTGGGAGCTTGGGGAACAATATCACGGCGGGCTGATACGCGCGGTTCTTTCCGCATCCGTCGGCGTTTTATGCGGCATACTGCCGTATTTTGCAGCAGCACAGATCATCATAGGTCTCATCCGTTCTGAACAGGACACTTCATTTTATCTGTTCTGGTGCTGTCTGGCACTGGGAGGCTGCATCCTGCGGGCGGTTCTTTATGCGCTCGCACTCTCCATGTCACACAAAGCGACCTTTTCTATTTTAAAAAATATCCGGGAACGTATCCTTGCCAAACTTCCGAAGCTCCCTCTGGGAACTGTCATGGACATCCCCAGCGGGCAGCTGAAACAGATCATCGTCGATCAGGTTGAAAGCATGGAGCGTCCTCTTGCACATCTTCTGCCGGAGATGACGTCGAATATACTGGCTCCGGTGTGCATCCTGATCTATCTGTTTGTCCTTGACTGGAGGATGGCACTGCTCTCTCTTGTCTCCATTCCTGTCGGCATGGCGTTCATGATGGCCGTGATGGCAAATTACGGGAAACAGTATGAAGGGTCTGTCAAGGTTACGCAGGAAATGAACTCCACCATCGTAGAATATATCGGCGGTATTGAGGTGATCAAGGCATTCAATCAGGGGAAGAATTCCTATGCGAAATTTTCTCAGCGTGTTCTGGCAAACGCATCCTACTTCTATCACTGGATGAAAAGCTGCCAGCTCCCGGTGTCCATTTCACGGACACTGGCGCCCACAACATTGATCACTATTCTTCCCGTGGGCTGGATCATGTATCTGGGCGGTTCTCTGGATATCGAGACTTTTATTACTGTCATCATCCTCTCCCTCGGAATAGCCGGTCCTCTGCTTGCCGCCATGGATTTCGTGGACAGTCTGGCAAAGGTCGGGACCATCGTAGGTGAAGTTGACTCCATCTTAAGCAGTGAAGAACAGCAGCACAGTCTGACGCCGGTATCTTTCAGTTCTGAGGATATCCGGCTGGATCATGTGTCTTTCGGCTATCACGCGGATCAGGATATCCTGCATGATATATCTCTGTCCATCCCTGCCGGAACCATGACTGCGTTTGTCGGTCCGTCGGGCAGCGGGAAATCAACGATCGCAAAGCTGATTGCAGGGTTCTGGGATGTGAAAAAAGGCAGGATCACGCTGGGCGGACATGACTTGAAGGACATCCCGCTTCGCCAGCTCTATGAACAGACTGCGTTCGTCTCTCAGGACAACTATCTGTTTAATGAATCTGTAAGGGAAAACATCCGCATGGGAAAACCCGGAGCAGCCGATGCTGAAGTAGAGGCCGCAGCAAAAGCCGCTGGCTGTGATTCCTTTATACGGAAACTGGAGAACGGCTACGATACCATAGTCGGCGGAGGAGGCGCCCATCTCTCCGGCGGGGAACGCCAGCGGATTGCCATCGCGCGGGCCATGTTGAAAGACGCGCCCATCGTGATCCTGGATGAAGCCACCGCATATATCGATCCCGAAAATGAGGCAGTCGTCCAGAAAGCTGTGGCAAAACTGCTAAAAGGAAAGACCGTGATCGTCATTGCCCACCGCCTCTCTACCATCACGGACGCAGACCGGATCTTTGTCGTGGCAGACGGACAGATCTCTGCATCCGGAACACATAAGGAACTTTTAAAGCAAAGTGCAATGTACCACGAAATGTGGCAGGCACATATCGGAGCAAAGGATGGTGATGCAGCATGATCGCAGTATTGAAAAAACTTTATCAGTTTGCTGGAGATGAACAGAAAAATATCAACAAATCGATTTTCTGGGGCTTCTTCTACGCAGTATTCCACATGTTTCAGATCGCGGCAATCTATTTTGTGGTGCTCGCCCTTACCGGCGGGGACAGAACATATCATGCGGCATGGACTGCTCTCCTGCTGCTTGTATTCAGCATAGCCGGAAGGGCTCTCATCAACCGTTTCACCCAGCTTCAGCAGACACACGCAGGGTACTTCATGGTCGCAAATAAAAGAATTGCCATCGGCGACAAACTGAAACGGATTCCCATGGGATATTTTAACGCCAGGAGCCTTGGCGAGATCACCGGAATCTCCACCACCGTGCTTGATGTTGTGGAAAGCAATGGACCTGTCGTTCTTGTCAATATCCTCAGCGGTTTTATCAATTCCATTGTATTTTTCCTCTGCGTGTTCGGATTCGACTGGTGCATCGGGCTTCTTGCCCTTGCAGGCACAGTACTCTATCTGCTCATCACTTCCGCTATGGAGAAGAAATCCGCCCGGGTGACGCCCCGCCGTCAGGAATCCGAAGCTCAGCTTGTAGACGCGGTGCTGGAACAGATCCAGGGGATGAGCGTGATCAAATCCTTTAACCTGACCGGGAAAGGCGACCGCCGGGTCAGGGAAGCACTGGAATATAACCGGAAAAGCAACCTCGACATTGAACGCCTCTTCACGCCCTACATGGTTGCCCAGGAATTAAGCCTGCATCTGTTTTCCGTACTGATCATGGGTGCCGGGATCATTTTCTGCCTGAACGGGAGCATGACGCTTTCCAGCGCCCTGATGACAGTGATCATCTCCTTTATGGTATTCTCACAGATCCAGTCAACAGGAAGCGCGGTATCCCTGCTGCGTGTCGTCGGAAGTTCCATCGACCATGCGGATCAGATCGACGGGATCCCGGAAATGGACAGTACCGGAAGGCCGGTATCTCCGGAAAGGCATGACATTTCTTTCGATCATGTGGACTTTTCTTACGATAAAAGACCGATTCTGAAAGACGTAAGCGTAATGATCCCAGATCGCACCACTACTGCTATCATTGGTCCCAGCGGTTCCGGAAAGACCACTCTGTGCAGTCTGATCGCCCGGTTCTGGGATGTGGACAGCGGCTCGATCCGTATCGGCGGCACAGATATCCGGGAGTATACACTGGAATCCCTTATGGACCAGATCAGTATGGTATTCCAAAACGTATATCTCTTCGCGGACACGATCGAGAATAACATCAAATTCGGGAAGCCGGATGCTGACCACGAGCAGGTTGTCGCCGCGGCGAAAAAAGCCTGCTGCCATGATTTTATTTCCGCTTTGCCGGATGGCTATGGCACGGTGATCGGAGAAGGCGGCGCCACATTATCCGGCGGCGAGAAACAGCGCATCTCCATTGCGCGGGCAATGCTGAAAAATGCCCCCATCATTATTTTCGACGAAGCAACGGCAAATGTTGATCCGGAGAATGAAGATAAACTGCAGAAAGCCATGGAGGAACTGATGCGCGACAAGACGATCCTGATGATCGCCCACCGGCTCAAAACAGTACAGAAAGCAGATCAGATCCTCGTACTGAACGAGGGACGGATCGTGCAGAAGGGAACCCATGAAGAGCTCAAGGATACGCCCGGGATCTACCGGGATTTCCTGGAAGTCAGGAAAGAAGCTGCGGGGTGGAAGCTGTAGCAGGAGAATCTGTCAAAAATCTATCCGAAATAACTCAGGAAGGCTCCTTCCGGAGCCTTCTTTATATCATATATCCAATATCCATTTCACCGTTTTACGAAAAGCGTCTTCACGGCTATGCCGGCAGTCTTCCGGACCAATTCTTTCGGCAGCCCGTCTACGTTCCAGTAACAAATTCCCAGCGCAGCGATACCGTGCTCAGCAAACATTGCGCCTACATTCATCGGGATATTTTCATTCCCTTCGCTGCCGCCTACTACGATGACTGCCTTTTTATGATCGTAATCCTTAACAGGGACATGATAAATTCCATAGAAGCCCTCTTGTGCAACTGTTACATATTCCACTTTCCCTGCCTCCCTGTTTTTGTTTCAGATCGCAAACCCGGCAAAGCTTAATTCGCAGCCCCGGACCACACGGCTGACAATGTTGACAATCCTCGTCATAACCTCCGGATATTTTTCCTTTTCAGTTAAAACGAGGATCTTGGTATAACCTTCGGAATACTCAGCCTCATCTACTCCTTCAATCTCACGGACTTCCCGCATAATTTCTGAAGCTTCTGCTTCATTTAACGCCTTAGACAACCGATAATACCTTCCCATGGTTTGTTCCCTCTTTCTTTAATTAGCTTCATCTAACCAGAATATAGCGCTTTTCGAGGAAAAATACAATGGTGCAGGCAATTAAAAACCGCTCGTATCCTTTAAACAGCCCAGCCAAGGCTTTCCTGCTGGATATGATACAGTCTCTGATATAAACCTTTCTTTTCCATCAACTCATTGTGAGTTCCGCTTTCCACTAATCTTCCAGCTTCTAAAACAAGTATCTGGTCAGCGTCCACCACGGTTCGCAGCCGATGCGCGATCATAATAACTGTTTTCCCTTCAACCAGCTTTGCGATTGCTCTCTGAACCAGAACTTCATTTTCCGGATCCAGGGAAGCTGTCGCCTCATCAAGCAGAATGATCGGTGCGTTTTTAAGCAATGCCCGTGCAATAGAGATCCGCTGGCGCTCTCCACCGGACAAGGTGCTTCCGTTTTCACCAAGAAGTGTCTGATAGCCGTCCGGCATTTCACGTACAAATTCATCACAATAAGCTGCCTTTGCCGCAGCGATCACCTGTTCATCCGCAGCATTCGGATTTCCAATACGTATATTATTCATAACAGTATCATTAAACAATGTAACATCCTGGAAAACGAAGGACATATAGGACATCAAACTTTCCGGTTCCATTGTTTTGATATCTTTCCCGCCTACAGTTATCGTTCCTTTTTGAATATCCCAAAAACGGGCGATCAGTTTTGATATCGTGCTTTTTCCGCTGCCGGAAGGTCCTACTAATGCAGTGACACTACCCTGCGGTATTTTACAGGATACATCTTTGATCACATTGTCTTGATTGTATGCAAAGGTAACATGAGATAGTTCAATATCACAATTATCCACCGTCTTTTCCTCTCCTGCCATAGCCGGAGTCGTCAGAAGCGTACGCATACGATTCGTGACAACATTCAAGTTCAGCAAAGAAGACAGATTCGCAAGGATAGAAAGAATGGGACCGTAAATACGGGTTACCATCAGCAGAAACATCAGCAATGGGATCAATTCAATCTGCCCGCTTGTAAGTAAAACTGCACCAACGAAAATTGTAATTCCGATACCTGCCTGCAATACCATACTTGCACCGGACATAAAGACACCCACGGTCATTTCAACTTTTACAGCTATTTTTTTCATGGCAAGAAGTGCATGGTCCAGCGTCTTGAATCGAGAACCACTTAAACCACAGGATTTGATAATTTTCATTCCTTCCAGGTATTCCTGGACCTGGTCCGAAGCCTCTAGCTTTGCATCAACCTGTTTCTCAAATAACTTAATCTGGCGTTTACGGCTTAACCAGATGATCAAAAATGCGATCGGTACAGTACAAAATACACACAAAGCTAATCTCCAGTCAAAGAACGCAAGAAGAATAGAGGTAATTGTCACCGTAATCCCATTTGCGATCAATGGCGGTATCGTACTGCTGAGTAATGATTCCATACTGCTGCAGTCAGCCATCATGTTTGTGGTAAGTTCTGATAAGTCTTTTGTATTGAAAAAACTCATCGGAAGTTTTCGTAAATGATCTGCAATCCGAAGCCTTGTCGCATTGGATTCTTGGTAAGAAGCAATATAGGTCTTTCGATAATCGTTTTTTGCCGCCAAAAAAACCAGTAATGCAGAAATAATTCCTGCTCCCCATAACATCCAGATATGATTCCACTGTACACTTCCTCCATTTGCTGCAGGAGTTAATATTTCGCTGAAAATCATTACAGTAACACAAAAAGGAAAAATCATAGCCAAGTTCGTCAAAGTGCAGGCGAAAACAGCCTTTTTTAAATCCTTATACCCTTTATCCGATAAAAAGAGGGCTTCCTGTAATTTGCTCATATTTTACACCGCCTTTCCGCTGATCTTCCAGTCGATCGCCTCTGTATAATGATCCCACATTTGGGCATATCGGCCACCTGCCGAAACCAGTTCATCATGCTTTCCTGTTTCTACTAAATGTCCCTTTTCCATAACAATGATCTTATCCGCATTACGAATTGTAGATAATCTGTGAGCAATAATGATCACTGTCTTTCCCTGCATGAGTTTTTCAAAAGCCTTCTGTATCAGATACTCATTCTCCGGATCACTGAAAGCGGTTGCCTCGTCCAGGACAATGATCGGAGAATCCTTGATGATCGCTCTGGCAATCGCAATCCTTTGTCGCTCACCGCCAGACAGATGTACCCCTTTCGTTCCCACAACTGTGTGATAACCATCTGGCAATTTTGAGATAAAATCATGGCACTGAGCTGCTTTAGCCGCAGCAATCACTTGTTCCTCTGTGGCATTTTCATTTCCCATTCGGATATTGTCTAAAATACTCTGCTTGAAAAGAAAAATATCCTGGAATACAAAGCTGACCTGTCGCATAAGTTCGTCCTGCGTCATATCCCTTACATCCACGCCTCCAATAGTAATTTTTCCGTCAGACACATCCCAAAAACGTGAAATCAAGTTGGCGATCGTACTTTTTCCGCCGCCCGATGGCCCGACAATCGCAGTGATCTGACCTTTTTTAGCAGTAAACGAGACGTCTTCCAAAGCCTTTTCTTCACTATTTCCAGTATAAGTAAAGCTCACATGGTCAAAAGCTACATCCTCTCCCTTTGGCTTTCGTGGATGCGCAGTTTCCGGCATCTCCGGGATATTCAGGATTTCGTCCATACGTGCTACATTCCCGTCAATCTGCATAAAGGATTCTGAAATATACATAATTTTATTCAGGACACCCGCAATAGCAGGAACAAACAGCAGATAGAAAATAAACTTCATAGCAAATTCTGTAAAATCCGAAGTATTGGAACCGAGCAGAATACCCACAGGCACAATGATCAAATAGATATTATTGATAATTGTTGTAAATGCCGGCATACAATTCTGCCATCCAAGAGAAAATTTTAATACCCATTCTGTATAGCCGCTGATCGCTTCCTGTAATTTTTTAAATGAGGAAGCCGTCTGATTAAATGCCTTCACGACAGACATCCCTCTCACATATTCGACAGAAGCATTGTTCATTTCTTCAGAAGCTTTTTGATATTTTCCCATATTCTCTTTCATTGCTCCGCTGCCAAATCCAATAAACTCCGCAGCAAAAGCAAGAAGGATTCCCACAAGTGATGCCAGGCCAAAACGCCAGTCTACAGCAAAAAGTATGATCACCATGACAATCGGCGCAGTGATAGATGCAACAAAATCCGGAAACTGGTGTGCAATAAATCCTTCCACACTCTCAATATTTTCATCCATAATTTTTCGCAGACGTCCGCTGCCTATCGTAAGATGATAACCTAAAGGAATTTTGGTAATATGATCTGCAAACAGAACCTTTAAATCATAAAGCGTACCAAAAGCCGCCATGTGTGAGCTGAAAACAGCCAGAAAGTAAAGCAGGATATTTGCAATAATCCCTGCCAATGCCATCCAGCCGTAACTCATTACCTTTCCCATATCAAGTTGTCCCAGATAGGGAAATGCACTGATAATTGAGCGGATCATAAAATAAACCGCAATATACGGGATAAAAGAAGCAATCGCAGCAAGAGAAGAAAGAACAGCAGCTAAAAAAACAAGCCCCTTCCTGTCTGAAGCCAGCTCCATGCAGCGTGCCAAACCCGTCTTTGGCTTTGTCTCTTTTGATTGTTTTTTCGACATAGCACGAAACCTCCTGATAAAAATGATCGCATGGTTAGTTTTTTCTAACCATGCGATCATTTTACCGTTTTCGCACTGCAGCTTCTACTCTGTTCCTTCATATCGAAAGCTAAAATAGCCCGTTCCTACTTTTTATTTCTGTTCCGGTAATCCTTTGGAAGAATCCCATAGACAGACTGAAATGCCTTTGTGAACTTGCTGGCGTTACTGTATCCCAGCTCTAAAGCAATATCTCCGATTTTTCGATCTTCATTCAGAAGCATATTTGCCGCAAGATTCATTTTATATCTTTTCAGATATGCATATGGCGTATCGCCATAAATATGCGCAAAAATATCATAAAACACCGTCAGACTTAAATGTGCCTCTTTTGCCAGCTTCTCCAGCGAAATCCTTTCATCCAGGTGTCTTTCCAGATAATTTCGTATCTCCTTTACAGCCTGGATCTGTCCTCTGTCAAAATACTTAAAATCACAGCCATTCACCTGTGTCAACTGATCAATATGATAGAGCAGCTCAACTGCTTTTATCTTGAAGTATCCTGCACTCTCCCGCCCTTTTGCCTCATATATTTCTGAGAACAGATGCTGGAGTTTCACCGGTGCCGGACTCACGTACCATTTCTTTTCTATCCCCAGTGTCTCCCCGATCTTGTTAATCTCGATCGGAATTTCTGACATCATGTTTCCTGTGGATGCTGACAGCGCCTGCTTGTCGATCACGAGACTTACTGCAAGGCATCTCCGCAGAGGGAATGAAAAAGAAACCGGCAGATACTGCGTGCCGGCGACTCCAAAAAATTCCGCCGGCAAATAGGATACTGTATGGTTAGCGAACTCGCACTCATACCGGCCTTCCTTACAATAGGTGATCTGAATAATATCAGGATTGAATTTCTGAGAAGACATAACTTCAGTTGTGTCAAAATCCAAAAAACAAAGCTGGATACCATCAAAAAGGAAGTAATTTGTAATGATGCCGCGTCCCCTGCAGCCATAGTCGATTATAAGAAAGTCCTCTGTCTGCCCGACAATTCTGGCCCGTTCTCCATACCATTCCTGGTTAAAATGATAGTTCATTCAGAGAGTTCTCCTTATGTTAATATAAACTTACCAGAACAGTATAACATAAATCTCCTGCACACGATCCTCAGCTTTATCTATATTCTGCGGTAAAGTAAGTTACAGTTCATTGATGGTCTCCGTCACGGAGATCTCCCTCATCCTCTTTGCCGGAGCATACGCCGCCGCTGCCGCCGCAAAGCCGACAACTGCCAGTATGATCACCATCTCACCGACCGGCAGGCTCCATACCGCATATTTAAAATGCGCTGTGATCAGTGTATCATACAGCGCTTTGCTGAGCAAAAGACCGGCTGCGCACCCGGCGGCACATCCAAGTACGGCATAGGTAAATGCCTCGGCAGCGATCATCTTCCTGATCTGCCATTCCTCCATTCCGACTGCACGCATGGCTCCGTACTGCCGGATCCTTGCAGATACGCTCATAGAAACACTGTTGATGATATTGAGCACTGTTACCAAAGTAATGATCACAAGAAAACCATACACGCAGAAAACAAATGCCGTATATGTCCCTGTGGTACTCTGGTCCCGCCTGTCATGAAAAACATAGTTTTCCCCCACTGCACTGCGTATCGCCTGAATGTCTTCCTCCTGCGCGTCCGTATTTATCTGGATCATGAGCAGTGAATAATCCTTGACTCCTGTCAAGCGGGTAAATGTCTCCCCGGAAGTGATCAGTGTCATCTTTCCTCCCGTGAGTCCGTCACTGCTGAAAGGATCATTTTTCAGCAGACCCGCGATCTCAAGTTCTTCCCCTCCGGTCCGGATCCTGTCTCCGATCTTCCAGGTGCTCTCCGGATCCCAGGTGGCAAGGACATAGCGGCTGTCACCGTACACTTTCGTAATATCGCTTCCCCATTTCAAGGCACCGTCCTTCTTCAGGCAGTCCAGATCAAACTCATCGTAAGAGACCAGATCCAGCGTTCCCCTGTCCGCCGGCACATCCGCCATATTCCTTCGCCCGTAGACCTGTTTCACTCCGTCCATTCCCCGGATCGTACCGAGCAGTCCGCTTTCAATTGTGTTCATCCCGTCGCTGCTGGCGATGTCAATGTCAGAGGCCGCCGCCGACTGCGGCATCAGACAGTCCACAAAATCGATCAGCACCGAAAAACTCAGAAAAAGAATGATGCTCAGCGCGAAGGATCCGGTCATAAGGACCAGATTTTTCTTTGCAGATACCGCATGATGGATCCCCAAAGCTGTCTCGATCTGAAAACCGCCTTTGTTCTCTCTCGGTATCCTTACCATGCGAGAGTTCATCCCACGCTCCCCGCCTCCCGGATTCTCCTGATTTCCGGAAGCCGCTGTGACAGGAGCCACTTTTGACGCTCTTTTTGCCGGTGCTCTCGCAGCGATCAGCACGGCAGCGACCCCCATCACGATCCCACTGATGATCCCGATCAGACTGATCCCGAAGAGAGGGATCTGTGAGAATTCTTCGCCCACCAGGAACCGGAGGACGGCACACAGGATCCAGGTAGTCACGATCCCCAGGGCAACTCCCGCGGGCACTGCGGTCCTGCACCAGTTCAGTGCTTCCAATCTGACAAAGCGGATGATCTGCGCTCTGCTCATCCCGATACAGCGCATCATCCCGAAAAACTTTGTCCTTTGAGCCACATTGCTGTTGATGCTTCCCGAGATCATCAGGACCCCCGCGATCAGGATCAGCACGAACAGGGCTGCCGCAGCCAGGAACAGAGACTGTCCCATGGCACTGTCCATAACATACTGAAAAGTCAGGCTTCCGTGCCGTTCCGTCAGTCTCATCTGCTCCATTCGCACCCCCATGTCCGCCATACTAAATACTGCGGTCACGAGGAATACTGCAAAAACAATACACAATAGAGTCATACGGTTCTGCCGGCGGTGTACCTTTGCCGAGATCGGGATCAGGCTGAGATAACTTTTCATCTGCATTCTCCCTTTCCCTCCTCTCTGTGCAGGGTACTCATATCCCGCAGATCCGGCGCGCTGCCGAAGTCCCTCATCACACCGTCGGACACTTCCAGGATCCGGTCTGCGGTCTGGGCGATGCCTCTGCTGTGAGTGATCATGAGAATAGTCTGCTCGTATTTCCTTGACGCCTCTTTCAGAAGCGCGATCACTTCACTGGTATTCTGCGTGTCAAGATTTCCCGTCGGCTCATCGGCGAGGATCAGGTTAAAGCTCTGAAAGACAAATCCGATATTCCTGCGCCGAAACACAGTCAGATTTCTCTCTTTCATCGAAAAAATGTCCCTTCCATCGATCCACACTTTCCCGGAGGTCGGCGTATCCAGCCCTCCGATCAGGTTCAGCAGGGTGCTCTTTCCGGAACCCGACTCTCCGACCACTGCCACAAATTCTCCTTTCGGCACAGAAAATGTAACTTCTTTTAACGCATGTACCGCAGCCTCTCCGCTTCCATAAGTTTTGGAGACTGCCTTTACTTCCAGTAAATCCATTCTTGTCAAACACCTCTTTCTCTCTTGATACGGAAAGAGTATCATCTGAATCCTACCTCAACATGACAACTGTCCTACAATTTTGTAGGAATCAGAAAGTTACAGTTCACACTGTACTCAGGAAATCCATGGTAAACACGGTCCCCTCTCCCAGCCTGCTCTCCACCTCGATGGTCCCGCTGTGCGCCTCGACCACCGCCTTTGCAAGCGGAAGCCCCAGCCCGATACCCTGAGTGTCCTTTGAAAAACGGCTGCGGTAAAACCGTTTAAAAATATGGTTCAGATCCTCCGGATGGATCCCGCTTCCGGTATCTTTCACGACGATCTGCACAAGGGACGCCGTCTGTCTCCACGTAACGCTTACCGTATCACCTTTTTCCGTGTGATCGAATGCATTTTTTATGATATTGCTGACCGCCTCAGTCAGCCAGGTCCGGTCACACTGCATAGAAGTCGTCTCATCTCCGGAAAGAGTCAGTTTCTTCCCCTCCCGCTCGGCGCGGTATGCAAAGTGTTTCTCGATATCCTCCATCATCTCCGACACATTTTCAAGGTTCTTCTCGATCACGATCGTCCCCGCGTCAAGTTTTGTGATCTTCAGCAGATTCTGCACCAGTGTCTCGATCCGGTCCAGTTCCTGCTCCGACAAGTCTGTGAACTCCCGGACAGCCGGCAGGTTCTCTGCTTCTCCCTGCAGGATCCCGTTATAGATATTGAGGGCGGCAAGGGGTGTCTTAAGCTGATGAGAGATATCAGATATAGTATCTTTCATGAAAATTTTTGCCTTTTCCTCGTTCTCGGCATGGGCATTCAGGATCGCCGCCAGTGAGTTGACTTCGTGAAATAAACGGTATAGTTCCCCCTCCTCGTCGCATTGGATCCTTGCATCCCGGTTTCCTCCGATGTAATCCCGGATCCTAGTCACAGCGCCCTCCATGATCCGGTTCTGCTCCCGGAAGTACAGATACATGACCGCCATCAGAGCGATTCCCGCTGCCAGGATAAGGCCAGGGATATACAGGATGGAACTTTCCGGATATGTCTGAATGATCACAGCAGAAAACAGGGCAGCGACCAGGATGATCCCTGCTGCTCTTCCAAAAAGGACCTTCACATTCCTGTTCGCCAGGATCTTCATAATACACCTCATCTCCCTGTACTCCACTTATATCCCATCCGGCGGACTGTCACGATCTTCTCCGGCTTTCCCGGATCGTCTTCGATCTTCGTCCTCAGCCTCCGGATATACACTGTCAAAGTACTGTTGTCGATATAATCCTCCTCCCGGTCCCAGAGGCTTCCCAGAATCTGTCCGGGAGAGAGGACCTGATCCGGGTTTTCCATAAACAGGCAGAGCAGCCGGTACTCTCCCGCCGTCAGATCGATCTCCTCCCCGTTTTTGTACGCTTTTCCCTTCAGGAGTTCCACCTTTATACCGTTGGACTCCAAAACCGCATCCTCCTGTTCAAAGTTGCTGCTCCTGCGCAGGAGAGCATTTACCCTTGAAAGGAATACCGCCAGTTTGAACGGCTTTGTGATATAGTCGTCTCCGCCGATATCAAGCCCCATGATGATATCTGTCTCCTCATCCGCCGCGGTGAGAAATATGACAGGCACCTTTGAGGTCCTGCGCATCTCCTCGCACAGTTCATACCCGGAACCGTCGGGAAGGGAAACGTCCAGGATGACAAGGTCATAGTCCCCGCTCTCCCACATCCTCTGTGCCTCCGCTTTCGTCCTGGCAACGTCGGTCTCATACCCCTGCTTTTTCAGGGCAAACGTCAGCCCGTTGATGAGGCTTAAGTCATCCTCTACAAAGAAAATCCTCTTCATCCTTTTTATCTCCCTTTCTTTTCCCCGGGGTCATCCTGCCTGCTCCGGGGTATCGTCCGCGATCTCTTCCACAAATGAAAAATCCACTCCATCCTCCGACTGATACAGCGCCTCCGCCAGCTTCCCGTCCTTCATATAGTCGCCGTCATCTCCCTGTCCAACGACCACATAGAGGATCCCATCTTCTTCATACATCTTTTCCACCGTGTCAAACGGATCAAATCCCAGCCTCTCTGTGAGCTCTTCCGCTTCCGGGAGCACGATATCCTGAAATGTCTCCCCGCCGTCCAGGGTGACCATCATCTCCTCTCCCTTTGCGTAATATCCCTTCCCGTCTTTCGTCCAGAAGGAGCAGGTCAGGTTCGTGCAGAATGCATCCGGCAGCGCAATAGAGGTCCAGTTTTCCAGATCTTCCGAATAACAGGTTGCGTAATAGTCACTTCCCAGAGAACGGTCCACAGCCATCGTCACATAATATCCACTGTCTGTCACAGAAAGAAACGGATTCGCCGCATAACCGCTCTGGCGGATCCGGCTCTCCTTCCATGTCTCTCCCCGGTCCATACTGTACAACAGGGAATGTCCTGCCACGAATCCGGTGAACTCCTCTGTGATCACATAGCTGTTGTACGGAAGAAGTTCGTTATAAGTGCCGTTTCCCTGACTGCATATTCTTTCATACCCATCCGGGACTTCGACAAAACTCTCCCCGGAGTCATATGTGACATAGAGCACACCGTCCCGGATATAGTAGGTCATGGGTTCGTCCGTTTTCATCTCAAAATGTTCTGTCTGCGGCTCCTGCCGCTCTTTCTGGAACTCCGGTGTCAATATCTGATACTGGACCGGGGTCATCTTATCCGCAATTCGGTATACATCCTCCCCGTCAGTCTCCCAGCTGAGCACCATCTGTCCCGTATAAAGCCTCCGGGTCTCCGTCTCCATCAGTTCAAGTTCCCGCACGATTCCCCTGGCGCCGACAGGCGTATAAACTTCATAATCGATCTGGATATAGGGTCTGCCCAGATCGTTCAGAGTCTCCATTCCTGTGATCCTCGCATTGACCACATGATAGTGATACGGCACCACCCATCCGTCGAACTGTTCAAAATATTGGGAAAACCATTTCCGGGTTATCTCTTCCGGATCACTGCTCTCATTTTCAACGGTGTCTCCGACGATCTGCGGCATCTCATACTCATGCCAGGCATACATCAGGAGCCCGGCCACGCCCAAACCGAGGGCAAGGATGACTGCGGCTGCTGTGAGGATGATCTTTTTCATAGACAGCTCCTTTCTTTTAACATTTCTGTACAAAAGAATGACCAGGGATCTTCCGGGATCCCCGGACCACTGAGATGATTATATCCCTGTCTCTGTTTTTCTGCAACTGCTGCAGATGGCAGGATAACAACAGAAAGTGACAGGCAGTCCGCGCATTCCGCCGGGCTGCCTGTTCGAAATCTGACATCATTCTGTCCGGCACGCATACGATGTGCCGGACAGAACTATGTCAGGTTTTTCAATTTTCCAGAGTCTTTCAGCTTAAGCCGGCAGCTCCTGCCGGAATCTCTTTTAACATCTTCAGCGTTCCGTCCATGTTCCTGCTGTGCCAGTTTCCTCCGAGCATAGTGGTCCCCAGAAAACCGGAAGTCCTAAGGCTGCTTAGCTCTTTCTGCTGGATAGAAAGAGTGAGCCGATCATCCTTGGTCCTGATCGTCAGATAGTAATTTAATCCTTTCTCTTCTATCTCCATCCCCTCTATCTCCGAAAACGGGATCGACAGAGTTACTTCCTTCTTCAGTCCCATCGAAAACACTCCAAAGGGGACAAGGACCAGCTCATCCCTGCAGATCTGCAGTACGAAATACTGATGGTCTGCTCCAAAAAATTTTACGATCGCATCACTGAGATTTGCCGGAGCATACGAAACGATAATGCTTTTATTTTCTATCGGTTCGTAGCCTGCATTCTTGATGACTTCCCATACCGCTGCTTCTTTTGCCATGTCAATTATCCTCCGCTTTTCCGCCGGATCCCGCCCTCGAAGCAGATCTTATGATCTCCCGGAAGGACCCCGGCTTTTACAGTTTACTCCTGTATTATGGCGCATTTAGCTGCGCTGCGGAGGATTTCTGCCTGAAACGGCATGATCCGTGCCTGAATGGATATGCAGGATATGTACCCGGAACAGATCTGATCCTGAACGCCATGTTCCATGTCCGGAACGGATCTGCGTCTGAACGGATCTACGTCTGAAGGTCCAGATCCAGCAGCCGCACCAGGTCATTTTTTACTTTGCGGGAAAAGAGACACTCTTCCCCGTTTGTAAAGACGACTTTCTTGTCCCTGATATCCAGTTCCCGGATGTGGCGCACCGTGTCCATAAACTTTACCGTAAAAAACTGCCCGGTCAGGCCAGCCTGTGTACTTCGAGCCAATCCATCCATGTACTCTTCCCATTCTCTATCTTTTTTGCCCTCACCTGAAACTCCAGGATTGTGAGCAGAGTAAAGATCAGGAAAAGTATCACAAGAAAGGCAAGACAGCTGTCTATATTCTCTCCTCCGCTGATAGTGCTGCGAAAGGCGGTCACTGTATAGGTGAACGGTACCCAGCCGTGAAGATAAGGGACAAAATCCCCTGAGAGTTCAAGCGGATATGTGCCCACAGATCCTGCGAGCTGTATCACCATGAATACAAGCATCAAGAAACTTCCCACACGTCCCAGCAGACTGGTAAAGAAATACATAACAGACATAAATGCCAGGGATGCAGCGCACGCTGTCAGTATTGTCATCCCCATCCTTTCCGGAGTAAATCCGTCAAATATGTGCAGCGCTACGACCATGACTACTGCCTGAAGCAACGCGGTCGGATAGAGAACGGACGCTTTACTCATCCACCATTCTGCCCCGGATCTCAGTTTTCCGGAATACTCTGTAAGAGGATACATCAGACTGAACGCAATGCATCCCACCCAAAGTCCCACAGACATCATATATGGAGCCATGGCATGTCCGTTGTCCGGCACATCTGTGATCTGCGTCTCTTCAGTCTGAACAGGAGCTGCAAACATTTCTGCTGCGCTCTGTGCTGTATTTGTCTTCTTGATCTCATCCGTTCCTTTTTTCAACTCTTCTGATAACGTTTTTGCTCCCTCATCCACCTGCTCCAATCCCTCTCCAAGTTCACCGCTTCCCTCGGAAAGCTGTTGCGCGCCGTTATAGAGCTGGTGTGCTCCTGATGTCAGCTGCGCTGCGCCATCAAGCAGTTCACTGCTCTTTTCCGTCAACTGACAGGAGCCTGATAAAAGGGAAGCCGTTCCGTTTTTCAGAGTTTCAGTTCCCTCCTTCAGTCTGCCGATCCCCCCTGCAAGCTGTGGGATCTGCCCAGCCAGGCTTTGCATTCCTTTTTCAATCTGTTCATTTCCCGATGTCAGAACAGTCAGCCCGCTGTTGAGAGAAGACGCCCCCTGGCTTAAAACAGAAGTCCCACGTTCTTTTAGTTCCTCTGCCCCCAAAGCGGCTCCTGAAATCCCCGCCGCCAGTTCAGGCGCTTTTTCTGTAAGTGACTGTGTTCCATTTTTCAGTTCTGTGATTCCGCCGCTGAGAGTGTCCATTCCTTCTGAGAGAGATTCTGCTCCTGACAGTACCGCAGGAATCTGGTCTGCAAGACTGCCGCTTCCATTTGCCGCCTCATCTACACCGGCGGTATATCCAGAAACACTGTCCTCATACGTCTGCATCTGTTCCTGGAGTGCCTGAAGCTGGGACTGCAGTTCTGTCAATCCGCCTTGGAGTTCCTCCTGCCCTTCGATCCAGCTTTCCTCCGGCGTTCCTTCTTCTTCGCCCGTACCGGTATGCATCTGAAGTTCTCCTGTCTGCAAAGCGAGCCTGCCTGCCAGATCAGACAGTGAAGCCAGCGAGGACGAAATATCCGCTGAGCCGTCCCTGAGAGACTGAGACTGTCCACTCAGCTCATTGAGCCCTATGCTCAGTGTATCTGCCCCGCTCTGCAGATTTGAGATCCCTTCTTCCAGCGAACGGACCCCTCCGGTGAGTTCGCCTGCACCGTCAGACAGAGCCGCTGCACCGTCGTTCAGCGCAGCAGCCGAATCAGGCAGGACAGACGCCGCCTCATTCAACTGTGAAAGTCCGTCGCGAAGCACGCTCATATTTTCATCCACTTCTGCCGCCCCGCCTGCAAGTTCTGAACCGCCCTCAGACGCAGCATACAATCCATCCTGCAGTTTTGATGCTCCACGGTTCAGCCCGTTCACTCCTTCTGTCAGTTCCGGTATTTTTTCTGTGATCTGTCCCATTCCTTCCTTTAACTGTCCGCTTCCCTCATCCAGCGCTCTGGCACCATCTGACAGTGAAGCCGCCCCCTCCGTATATTGTTTCAGGCCCTTTTCAAACCTGCTGCTTCCGTCAGAAAAGGTCAATGTACTATCTGCCAGAAGATGCAGGTTTTCTGTGACAGCTCCATTGCCGGATTTGATCTGATCCACTCCGTCTTTTATCCTGCCGGAACCTTCGGACGCCTTCTGCATTCCCTCACCGGTCTCTTTGATCTTCTCAAACATAACCTCCGCATAAGTTCTGGTCACTTCCTCACGCACCGTATTCTCCAGTTCTTTCATTGCGCTTTCACTCATCTTGGATGCGATATAGTTTGTACCCGGATTCGTCTGAAAATCAATCTGCATCTTTTCCGGTTTCTCTTCAGTCACCGTGGCTGCAGATGATGAAAAATCCTCCGGTATTGTTATGACCATATAGTATGTTCCGTCTTTTAGCCCCTGTCTGGCTTTGTCAGCTTCCGGAAAGCGGAAATCCAGAGCGTCATTCGTCATCAGTTTCTCTTCCATCTCCCGTCCCACTGCCAGTTCTCTCCCGCCATATATCACCGGAACATCCCTGTTCACTACCGCGACCGGCAGTTTTCCCAGATTCCCGTATGGATCCCACATAGATCCCAGAAACAGTGTCGTATAAATAGTCGGGATCACTATGATCGCTATAGTAACGATCAGGAGTATCCTGTTTTTTAAGAGTCCTTTCCACTCCTGCCTTAACATATCATTCAGTCTCCTCTCGCATTCAACAATAGACTTATAGTCTATTGTTAGATATTATGTTGTTTATTTGAACATAATAAATTATAAGAGACTGATGAAAAAATGCAACCATTAATTATTCTTCATTTTATTGTTTAATAGATAATTATTTAGAATTTGTCTATCATTTATTCTTTTAAGAAAAGAACAGGCGATATCATGTTTCGCCTGCTCTATCAGATATAAAATCCCTAAATTATGATAAAAGCCGAGTCCCTCTTTGCAGGGTTCCCGGCTTGTACCATCTTATTTCATCACAATATTAATGATCTTCTTCGGAACATAGATCTCCTTGATCACATTCCCTGTCAGCTTGTCAGCAATCGCCTCTTTTCCTGCCGCGATCGCATCCTCTTTGGAGATATCCGCAGAGATGCTGATGACCGCTTTCGTCTTACCGTTGATCTGAACCGGGATCTCGATCTCGTCGTCCTTCATCTGGCTCTCATCGTAGGCCGGCCATCCTGCCTTGAAGACAATCTCTGTATGTCCTAACTGCTCCCACATCTCCTCTGCAAAATGCGGTGCAAACGGGGAGAGCAGCACTGCGATGGTCTCCAGAGTCTCTTTATCAATCCCGCCCTCTTTCTTCGCAACTTCAATGAACTTGTTATTGTACTCCATAAATCCGGAGATAACCGTGTTCAGGCTGAAGCTCTCAAGACGGGTCGTGATATCGTATACCATTCTGTGACGAAGCTTGATCATCTCTTTTGTCGCTTTTACGTCCTTCTCCGTACTTTCCATGAGCAGGTTCCAGAGACGTTTCAGGAAACGGTTGACGCCGTCGATCCCGCGGTCATCCCACTCTGCATCCAGCTCCGGCGGTCCGACGAAGAGCTCGTACATTCTCAGAGAATCGCATCCGTAATCACGGACAAGGTCATCCGGAGAAACCACATTTCCTTTGGACTTACTCATCTTGATCCCGTTCTTTCCGGTGATCATTCCCTGGTTGAACAGCTTGTGGAACGGCTCGTCAAAGTCGATCACTCCGATGTCGTACAGGAACTTTGTATAGAATCTGGAGTACAGCAGATGGAGAACCGCATGCTCCACGCCGCCGATATACATATCTACCGGAAGCATCTCGTCTGCCTTCTCTCTGGATACCAGTTCTTTGTCATTGTGATTGTCAACATAGCGAAGGAAATACCAGGAGGATCCTGCCCACTGAGGCATGGTGTTGGTCTCTCGCTTCGCCGGTTTTCCGCAGACCGGACACGTGCAGTTTACCCACTCATCGATCGCCGCGAGCGGTGACTCTCCCGTTCCTGTAGGCTCGTAGGATTCTACATCCGGGAGCGTGAGCGGAAGTTCTTCCTCCGGCACCGGCACACATCCGCAGTCCGGGCAGTGTACGATCGGGATTGGCTCACCCCAGTAGCGCTGACGGGAGAATACCCAGTCACGGAGTTTATAATTTACAGTCGCACGTCCGATGCCCCTCTTCTCGATGATATGCGGAGCCTCTTTTTTGAGGACTGCTGACTCCATGCCGTTCCACTCACCGGAATTGATCATGGTTCCCGCCGCCTCTGTGTAGGCTTCCGTCATGTTCTCGATCTCTTTCCCGTCCTTGGCGATGACCTGAACGATCGGAATGTTGAATTTCTTCGCGAACTCAAAGTCACGGTCATCGTGAGCCGGAACACACATGATAGCTCCTGTACCATAATCAGCCAGTACATAATCTGACAGCCAGATGGGAGTCTTCGCCCCATTCAGCGGATTGACCGCATAACTTCCTGTGAACACACCGGTCTTTTCCTTGTCCTGCATACGGTCCACGTTGGACTTCATGGAAGCCTCGTAGATGTATTTCTCCACAGCGTCCTTTGTCTCAGGAGTCGCCAGGGATTTTGCAAGCTCATGCTCCGGTGCGAGCACCATGAAGGTCGCTCCATAGAGTGTATCCGGCCTTGTCGTATAGACTGTGATCTTCTCGTCTCTTCCTTCTACCGGGAAATCAACCTCTGCGCCATAAGATTTTCCGATCCAGTCTGTCTGCATCTTCTTAACCTTCTCCGGCCAGTCCAGCTTGTCCAGGTCGTTTAACAGACGGTCTGCATACTTCGTGATGCGGAGCATCCACTGGCGCAGGTTTTTCTTTGTCACTTCAGCACCGCAGCGCTCGCATTTACCGTTCACGACTTCCTCGTTCGCCAGACCTGTCTTACAGGACGGACACCAGTTGATCGGGAACTCTTTCTCGTAAGCAAGCCCCTCCTTGAACATTTTCACAAAGATCCACTGTGTCCATTTATAGAAATTCGGATCCGTAGTATTCACTTCCATATCCCAGTCATAGAGCGCTGCGATATCATTGATCTGTTTCTTGATGTTTGCCACGTTCTGAGCTGTGGATTTTGCGGGATGGACTCCCATTTTAATGGCATAGTTTTCCGCCGGGAGACCGAAAGCGTCCCATCCCATCGGATGGATGATATAGTATCCCTGCTGCAGTTTGTAACGGCTCCAGACATCGGAGATCACATACCCTCTCCAGTGTCCTACATGGAGTCCGTTTCCTGACGGATACGGGAACATATCCAGGCAGTAATATTTCGGTTTCTTCTTTCCGTTGTCATCCACCTTTGGATTGACCGGATTCTCCGCCCATTTCTCACGCCATTTTTTCTCGATGGCTCTGTGGTTGTACACAATCTTTGTACCCATTTGATGATTTCCTCACTTTCATTACTTAGCAGTTTACCATGCGCTGCCCATCTGCTTCCTTCTCAAAGGATTCCCGGCATGTGCATAAAAAAAGCCTTTTCACTCTGAAAATTCAAGAGACGAAAAGGCTTGATTCCGTGGTACCACTCTTATTCATCCGTCCCTTCCGCCATTCGTACCGGCGGATATCCCGCTGTCCCACCGCGGCATGAACAGATGCACTCATTCATTCTGTAACGGGAATTCCCGCTCCTGCCTACTTCCCTGCCGCCTTCCGGCAGCTTTTTGTTTCAGCAGAAGGACTCCAAGATCAGTTCAGAGTTTGCGCTGCTGCCTTGCACCTCCCGGCAGTTCTCTGAAAACGGTACGCTCCTACTACTTCTCTTCCTCGTCTTTGCAATATACTCATTTATTATATGAAGCGGATTAAAATTAGTCAAGGAATTTTTAATTTTTTGCAACCAAAGTCTTGTCTCTGCTGTCTAACCAGTGTAAATATTTATCAGATACATTGAAGGAAAGTTTCTCCCTTTTTCGTTCATCTCCCGATCAGCACCTTTTTCCCCTGAAATGCAAATCCGTATTTTCTTATCTTCTCTTGCGGAATTCCACGAGCGATCAGATCTGATGCATATTTTTTCTCGTCAATCTGACGTAAAGCAGCCTTTACTGTCTCCGACAGATCTGCCTCTTCATCAGCATCTCTCACTTTGAACTCCAGTATATATGCCGGGCTGTCATGATCTCTGGGTTCCATGACTACGTCGTATCTTCCAAATCCGCTTTCCCGGTTTGAGGTGATGACATAGCGGTCCCCCATTTCAACGAGCAGCCCCAGCACAAATCCATGATAGAAGCGCTCCGGTTCACTTTCTGCTGAGGATCTGTTTCCGCTGTCAAAAAAACTGATCGTTGCCATGGCGACGCGGTTCATATAGATGTTCATCGCTTTTATATCATCCGCAAACAGAGCCCGGATAAAATCATTGTATCCGCAATCATAATCAGCAAACCATTCATGTATGATCCCATGGAACATCACCTGCACTTCTTTGTTCGTAAGTTCCAGAGAATAGCATGTCCGACCTGTCACCTCGTCAAACTCTGTCTGAGCTGCCTTCAGATATCCTCCTGCCAGGAGCAGACTCCAAATTGAGCTCTCACTGACTTCAAGCTGACTGTAAACGATCTGCTCATCGATCTTTGTATGGATCTGTCCGCCTTTCATGAGCGATTCAAAATTCTCTTTGATCTCTTTTCCGCTTTCCCGGATAAGTTTTCCGACAAGGCTGTTTGAACTTGTATTCGCCCAGTAGGCACCCAGTTTTCCGGTGTCAAGGAAATTAAGGATCGACCAGGGATTATAGATATCTTTTATCTTGCCAAAAGTAAATCCGTCATACCATTTTTTAACATTTTCTCTTTGATCTGACATGCCGTATTCATCCAATGCCGCAAAGACTTCCTCCTCTGTAAAGCCAAAACTGGACGCATATTCATCTGAAGTAGTCGTGATCACTTTCAGATTATTTAGGTCGGAAAAGATGGATTCTTTACTTACCCTTGTGATCCCTGTCATGATCGCTTTCTCAAGATAGGGATTACTTTTAAAAGATGCATTAAACAGACTTCTCACAAAAGCCGTCATTTCATCCCAGTATCCTTCCAAATAAGCTTCCTGCATTGGAGTGTCATACTCATCCAGGAGGAGGATCACTTTTTTTCCATAACACCTGTACAGGAATTCCGATAATCTTCTGAGGCTTAGTGCGACCTCATATTCTTCCGCATCTGAAGTGATCAGTTCAAAATATTTTTTCTCATTTTCATTGAGCAGCTCACCTTTTGTCAAAAAGTAGTTTTTGTTATACTGGTCTGCTATCACTGCCCGGATCTTCTTCCATGCAGACGAATAACTTGTTTCTTTAATATCAGAAAAAGTCAGGGATATGACCGGATATGTCCCCTGCAGCCGGCGGATTTCTTTCTCTTTCCATATCTTCGTGTTTTCAAAGAGATCCGCCCGTTCTTTATAGGCTGAGGAAAAGAACTGTTCCACCATACTCATTGTCAGAGTCTTCCCAAACCTTCTGGGGCGCGTGATCATCGTCACATCATCTCCGGATTCCCACCATTCTTTAATGAATAATGTTTTATCAACATAAAATGCATTTCGCTCTTTTATTTTTGTAAAGTCCTGAATACCAATGGCGATCCTTCTCTGCATAGTTCAGTCCCCTTTCTGATATCTCTGATAATTAAGTATATCACAGCCCCCTCCTTTTTCAATGCTGGATCGTGTTATCTTCACTCATCATCGCCATCAGGTTGAACGGAGGCAGGATGCTGTCGATCTTTTTATAAAGTTCATCATCAAAATTGTACCGGAGTTCACATTCTCTGTCAAAGATCATAGTCGGCTCCTTATCCTCTGTCACGGCCTCCCACACCGGCAGCTTATCGCTCTGGGGGCGCCCGCTCTTTGCAAATGTCATGAACGATCCGAACATCTGACTCTCCAGCCGCTCTCCCACCTCCGGGATCTGGCACACTTCCACCAGCTCTGTATTGTGGAAGAAGAAGGGGATATCGGAGCAGTGCCATGCGATCTTATTATGGTGGATCGGGAACTCCAATGTAAAATCATACAGATAAGTGCCAGCCTTCTTCCCTGCCGCATGGAGTTTTGCGATCTCCTTGGAGGGCTGTCTCATCACACGGTCTACCGACAGCAGGTCAGTGGCATTTTTGCCCGGGTAAGTCTCTTTAAACACCCGGATCATCTCATCGGTATGCTCCCCGTATACGGCGCTCACGATCGCCTTGATCTGTTCCTCTGTGAGCTGTGTCTTATCATACTCTGCCGGAGCAAAAGAAAACTCTCCAAATACGCTGCCCACCATAAGAGGGATCTCAAAGGCATGTTCCCTGAAACCGTAATCAAGAGGATTTCCTTTGTAGTACTCATTGACGAGCGGACCGCCTCCGATATACCCTCCCCGCATTGCGACCGCCGGGCTTACCTTTGTATAGGCATTGACCAGTTCATAGTAGGGAATGGTCTCCAGCTTTTCCACCTCGTTTCCGGAAAGACCGAGTTCCTTGAGAAGAGCTTCCACGATCTTTCGCCCGTTCCCGGTACAGGAAGGCATGAGCGACGCATTGCTCACCCCGCTCATGATCAGCGCTTTGTGGAACAGCCCGTCCGCTGCCTCGATCTGCATCAGGTCCGCGGCTTTCATCCCTCCGCCGGACTGCCCGAAGATCGTCACATTATCCGGATCGCCGCCGAAAAGATGTATGTTGTCATGTATCCACTGCAGCGCTGCGACCAGATCCGCATGTCCTGCGTTTCCCGAATTTTTATACTTCTCTCCAAACGGTGACAGGTCAAGATAGCCCAGGATGTTCAATCTGTGGTTGACCGATACGGCTACCACATCCCCTTCCATGCACATGTTGTATCCGTCATACGCGGCCTGCTCAATGGAAGAACCCGCAAAATATCCTCCACCATGCAGCCACACGATCACAGGAAGTTTACTGTCACTGTCCAGAGTCTTTGTCCAGATATTTAAGTTCTGACAATGTTCATCCTGGGGCCAGTAACGATGGGGGACCATAAGTTCCGCGCTGGGCGTGTCCTGCGCCATGAGCGGACATACGAACCCGTAAGAAGTCGCGTCTTTCACTCCTTCCCACGTCATTTTTTCCGGCATCCGGAACCGGTCCGCATAAGCATAGGGAACCCCCTTGAAGATATATTCACCTTTATAAAAGTAACCTTTCAGCTTTCCGCCTGTTGTTTCCAGCACCGGCACATCATCGTAGTTAAATATCTCCATCTTTCATTCTCCTCCGATCATTTTATATTCAGATATATTATATACCCTTCGCGCTGTTTCCTGACAGCTATTTTTTCTCTGCAGCAAAAAAGGACGATAATGAATTCTTCACATCACTATCGCCCTTTTTGTTCATGGATCATTATTAAGATCCAGCCGTTTCAAACTTTTTATTCTCTGAATAAAGATCTTTGTCGGTATCCGTTTTTACATTCCAGCCACTTCATCAAACTCTCTCTGGATCTGTGCCGAAGGCTCCGGTGTCAGGAGCGACACGACGACGATGCAGATACTGGAGAAGATGAACGCCGGCAGGAGTTCATAGATATCCCACAGTCCTCCCAGCGGACGGACGAGCAGGTTCCACACAAATACCATCCCCGCTCCGCTGACCATACCGGCGATCGCGCCTGCACGCGTAGTCCTTTTCCAGAACAGGCTGAAGAGCATCAGCGGTCCGAACGTAGCGCCGAATCCTGCCCAGGCAAAGCTTACGATCGTGAATATGACGCTGTTCTCATCCAAAGCGATGACGATCGCCACCACAGCGATCAGGAGCAGTGTCAGTCTTGAAACATTCAGCACTTCCCTGTCAGAGGCTTTCTTGCGGAACAGTCCCTGATAGATGTTCTTTGCGAAGGCGGAAGCCGCGATCAGCAGATAAGAATCTGAAGAACTGATCGTTGCTGCCAGGATCCCTGCCATTACAAATCCCGCGATCAGCGGCGGGAGCAGATTCGTAGCGAGAAGAATGAATACATTTTCCGCATCCGATGATGTTGTCAGCGCTGTCGGGTAGAGCGTTCTTCCCACAAGCCCGATAAATACAGCGATCGTCAGGGAGATGACCACCCACACTGTCGCGATCCGGCGGGAGCGTGTCAGTTCATCTTCGTGTCGGATCGCCATGAACCGCAGGAGCACCTGCGGAACTCCGAAATATCCCAGTCCCCATGCAAGCGCAGATGCGATCGGCAGGAATCCATACTCTGCCGCCTCCCCGAACAGCGGCACCCCGTTCGCGGCCTGCTGTACTCCGTCTGCTGTCTCCGGCGTCGCGATACCGAAGAAATCAAGGAAGCCCGGGATCGACTGTGCATTCTCGATGACAGCTCCAAGGCCGCCCGCCGAGACAGTCCCTACGACAACGATCACGCCAAGAGCGATGATCATCACCACCGCCTGCATGAAGTCTGAAGCACTCTCCGCAAGGAATCCGCCGATGATCGTATAGATAAGGACGAACAGTGCGCCCACGATCATCATGGGGATATAAGGCAGATCAAACAGCGTGGAGAAAAGCTTCCCGCATGTCACAAGGCAGCTTGCCGCATAGACCGTGAAAAAGATCAGGATAAATACCGCCGCGATCGTCATGATCACTTTCCGCTTCTCGTGAAAACGGTTGGAAAAATATTCCGGCAGTGTGATCGCATTGCCCGCTTTCTCACTGTAACGTCGGAGCCTTTTTGAGACGATCAGCCAGTTGATATATGTACCGGCCGCCAGCCCGATCGCTGTCCAAGCCGCATCCGCGATACCGCTCCAGTATGCCACTCCCGGCAGCCCCATGAGCAGCCAGCCCGACATATCTGACGCCTCCGCGCTCATCGCCGTCACCCAGGGACCAAGGCTCCTGCCCCCGAGAAAGTATGCGTCTGAACTCGCATTTGCTTTTTTTGCAAAAGTAACACCCAAAATGATGACTGCCGCCATATAGATGACCATGGCGATCAGTATCTGTAATGTGTCTCCCATTCCATATTTTCCTTTCTATGTTGCGCGCCGGTACAAACCGGCACTTTTTATGTGTACTGTGACACAGCATAGAAATGATTATAAACAAAATATAAACTTTTGGCAATGTTTTGTTTCTATTTGTATTTCAGCAAGTTACAATTCACACCGTACTCAGTGGTAAAGAGAATCCTGTTCTGCATCGCACAGTTCCTCGATCTTTGCTCTCAGCGCCTTCGTCCCTGCCGGATCGTCTCCACCTGAATTGATGCCGATCACAGCATCCTCCGTCATCACCACGGAAGGAAAATAAAAATCGCAGAGAGCCTTATCGTCAGACACATTGACCATGATCTTCCTCTCCCGGCACTCTTCCCAAATCTTCCGGTTGACCGTCCTGTCATCCGTCGCTGCGAGGACCAGGTCATATCCTTCCACATCCCCTGTCTGATATGGTCTGTGCTCTGTTGTGATCAGCCCCTCTCCTTCCATCTCTTCCAGTTCCCTGCACAGTTTGGGCGCTGTCACATGAACGGATGCGCCGAAACGAAGGAGCGTCCGGGCACGCCGCAGGGCGATCTTACCGCCTCCCGCGATCAGGACACGCTTTTCCGTCAGATTTACAAACATTGGAAAATAGGGTCTTTCCATTTTCTCTCCCTTCAGTCATCCAGCATATACAGCAGCGCGTTGCAGATGCACGCTGCGATGTTGCTCCCGCCTTTGCGCCCCCGCGCAACGATATAAGGCGTATCTTCCAGTCCCAGGATCAGCTCTTTTGACTGTACCACATTAACGAATCCCACCGGCACCCCGATGATCAGCTCCGGTTTCAGAGCCCCTTCCTTTATCAGTTCATAAAGGCGCACAAGGGCGGTGGGAGCGTTTCCGATGGCAAAGATCAGCCGGTCGGTGCATATCGCTGTCTTCTGTTCCTGTGCTGCTCTGTACATCGCCGCCGCTTTGTCCATGCTCGCTGCTGCCCTGGTCGTACCATCCCGCTTCGCCGCTTCTGCCACATCTTCATCCGACATAAAGCAGTACACTTCTCCTCCGTACCGGGCAAGCCGTTTCTTATTGATCCCCGACCGTCCCATCTGGGTATCCGTCACGATAGAAGCGCCGCTGCGGATCGCCTCAAGAGCTCTCTCCACGGCATGTTCCGAAAAGACAAGATTATCCGCATAATCAAAGTCCGCGCTGGTGTGGATGCATCGTTTGACAATGGGCTCCGTTCCCGGGATGAGCGCCCTGTTTCCCAGTTCTTCTGTTATGATCTCAAAGCTTCTTTTCTCAATATCAGCAGGACGCACCTGCTCCAGTTCTGTCATCATGATCCAGCTTCTCCTTCTTCTGTCCTCGATTCTATTGTTGCAGTGTAAACTGTAACATTTTATTTGATCCGCATCCCGATCCCGCAGACGACCCGGTCCACCCGGTCCGCTCTGTCAGCAAACGCTGTGCAGATACGCCCCACCGCTTCCCTGTACTCCCGCTCAAAGGCGTCCACCGGGACAAGCCCGCATCCTACCTCATCACATACGATGAGGATCCCGCTGTTCTTTTCAAGTACCGTATCGATCAGTTCTTCTTTTGTCCTGCCTGCTTCCAGCCATCTTCTCACAAAGAGATGGAAACGGTCCAGCGCCTCACAAGTCTCGATGTCCTGCAGTCCGCACTCTGCCCCGTCTTTCCACACTACATCCGGATACAACTCTTTCGCATAGCCAAGTTTCCCCTGATATGCGCCACCTGTCACCAGTTTCATGCCTGTCCTGCCCCTTTCTTCCGCTGCCTGCTCCTGCAGTTTCTGTCCGTCCGTCTGTCTAGGATCTCCCTTCACAGGGATCCGGCGCCCGTATACCACTTCACTCACCCGGTCCGCCATCTCTGCCAGCGCCCGGTTGATCTGCGCCAGATTTTTCTTATAGACCGACATCTCCGGAGAATCCGGCTCGGATTCCGCGAACACCTCGTTCGTCACCACCACAAGATGTCTGCATCTTTCCTTCAGGAGACGTATCCCGCTCACTGCCGCTTCCACGGTATTTTCTCCTGCTCCGCTTTCCATGTACATCTCATTTGCAGTGAGGTTTGACACACACTCAAGCAGGACACAGGCTCCACTCAGGTCAGGCGCATCCTCTCCAGTCAGTTTCCCCGCCAGATCCTGGTACCACTCCAGCGTATGAAATCCCTTTCCCGCACGCATCTGTCTGTGATTTTCGATCTTTTCCTCTGTCTCCCTGCCATAAGGAAACATATCTGCAATATAATAGAGGGGTATCTCTCTTTTTTCTTTTTCCTGTAAACGTCTGCGGCTTTGGCAGACCATATTTTCCGCATATGCGGATTTGCCGCTGCCGCTGCCGCCCGTGACCAGTTCCATCATGTCCGCGCTTCTCCTGACTTAAGATCATTCTCATTTCTTTCTCTTTATCCGGATCCGGAACACCGTATCCACAATAAATATCGCCAGAGCGATCACTCCCGCGATCTCCAGTGTCTGGAGCAGATAATAGGACGACCGGGCCCGGTCATCCGCGATGATATAGTAGACCGCCCTGTACATCCCCGCGCCCGGCACAGTGGGCAGGATCCCTGCGATCAGGAACACCGTGACCGGCGCCTTGAAGATCCTCGCAAAGATATGTGCCACCAGGGAGATCACCAGCGCTGAGAGAAAACATGCCGGCACAGTGTCAAGACCGCGCTGCATACTGTAAAAGTAGACCCAGCCGCCGAACGCTCCGGCAAATCCAGCCTGCAGGATGTATTTCCGCGGAGTTTCCACAAGTACCGCAAATCCCGCAACAGCCAGGAAACATCCCACTGTCACCAAAACCAGTTCCATCACAGCAGACCACCTCCCTGCCAGAAAACAGTTGTCAGTCCGATCCCCACACCGACTCCGATGGCAACTGCCGCCGCGGTCACGAACGCCTCCAGTGCTCTTGCCCCGCCCGAGATATAGTCGCCCCGGAGCGTATCCCGTATGGCGTTGGTGATTGCCACTCCAGGTACAAGGGGCATGATACCGCTGATAATGACCGTGTCCATGTTCAGGAGCGGGTTCCAGAGCTGCAGGAGGACCGCCGCCACGGCAGCGCCTGCCGCACAGATCATGTTCAGGATGAACCTGCCGATCCGTACCCGTTTCCCGATCGTCATAAGGACTGCCAGAACGATCCCTATCCCTGCCGCAGCCAGGATCTCCCGGATCCCGCCTCCGAACAGCGGAGCGAATCCCGCCGGCACCAGCACGGTAGCAAGGTTATACATCCGGACACTATACTGCTTTCCCTTTATGCTATTCAGCTTTTCCCAGGTCTCTTCCGCTGACAGTTCCCCGGCACAGTACTTCCTTGAGATCTCGTTCACCTCCACGATGCGGTGCATGTTTGTCCCCCTATCATGGACCCGGCGCATCACAGTGACCGCCTCTTCTCCGGGGCGGTCGATCGTGACGATGATCCCGGTCAGCATCACAAGAGCCTCTGTCTCCGCTGTTCCCGCGGTGTCAAGGATGTGCTTGATCGTATCTTCCACACGGTAAGTCTCCGCGCCGCTCTTCAGCATGATCTCGCCTGCCAGAACCGCCATATTTGCCGTTGATTTATCATCCATTCTTTTTTCCCCGACTTCTTTTCTCACCATACCTGTCTAATATACCACTCCTGCCCCTCTTCATACAATATCATACTCCGCAGTTCTGATAAACTCCTCCATCTCCGGCGACAGCCATTTATTCCTGTGATAGAAGATCTGCCGGTAGAGAGTCCTCTTAAGTTCCGGCACGTCAAGTATGGCGAGTTCTCCCTGCTCCACCCACTCACGGACTGCAAACAAAGGAAGATAAGAGATTCCTCTGTTCTCCCGGACCATCCGGATGATGAATTCTGTATTGCTGATCTCCAGAGCCGGTGTGAGCATCCTTCCCTTTGTCTCGAGAGAGCTGTCCAGCTCCCGCCGGTAGTTCTCGTCTTTCTCTGTCAGAAAAAACGGATGCTCCAGCAGTTCCTCCGCTTCCATCCCCTTTCTCCCTGCCAGCGGGGAGGATGCGGAGGATACAAAGACGATCGGTTCCTCCACTTCCATGACTTTATTCCAGTTCTCATTATATCGCTGCCTGTCCAGAATATAGATCAGATCCAGCCGGTTCGCTTCCATCTGGCCGATCAGTTCTTTCGGAGAGCCGGTGATGATCCGGATCGATACCCTGGGATGCTCCTGACGGAAGTGGTTCAGGATCGGCGGGAGCTTGGAAAAACAGAGAGACTCCAGCGTTCCGATACTCAGAGGACTGCTCAGTTCATCCCGTTTCCGGTTAAAATTTTTCGCCCGGTTCATCTCCTGTATGATATCCGCCGCATACCGCTCGAACTCCCTCCCCTGGGACGTCAGCGCCACGCTCTTTCCCATCCGGTCGAACAGCCGGGCGTCCAGTTCCTGTTCCAGCAGCCGGATCTGCACCGTCACCGCAGACTGAGAGTACCCAAGTGACTGCGCCGCTTTGGAAAAACTGCCGGTCTGGGTGATCGCCATAAATGTCTGAAGCTGTCGTAATTCCATCTTCTCATCTCCGTATCATGAATTATTTTCAATCATTCTATAAAATCTATGAATTTGATTCATGTATACTGTCATGATATACTACAGATGCTAAAAGGTCAACAGTACAAAAAGTCAGGAGGAACAGCATGTCTTTTATCAGTGTATTCGATGTACTCGGTCCGAACATGATCGGACCTTCCAGCTCCCACACGGCAGGGGCGGCGGCGATCGCCCTCCTCGCCCGAAAGATGATGAACCGGGAGCTCGTCCGGGCAGATTTCACCCTGTACGGCTCTTTCGCGCAGACTTACCGGGGGCACGGGACAGACCGGGCTCTTCTGGGCGGGATCATGGGCTTTTCTACCGATGACCGCCGCATCCCGGATTCCTTTTCCATCGCAGAAGAACGTGGACTCTCCTATTCTTTTACCGTCAATGACCGGGAGACCGAGATCCATCCCAACACCGTCGACATCCGGATGGAAGACGTCGAGGGGCACGTCCTCACAGTCCGGGGCGAATCCATCGGAGGCGGAAAGGTGCGCATCACACGGATCGACCAGGTGGAAGTAGACTTCTCCGGTGAGTACAGCACTCTCATCGTGGTGCAGCAGGACAAGCCGGGCGTGGTCGCTCACATCACCCGGTGCCTGAGCGAAAAGAATGTCAATATCGCATATATGAAACTCTACAGGGAGGAGAAAGGCTCCACTGCCTACAGTATCGTCGAGTCCGACGACCTCCTTCCCGAAGAAGCCGTCCGCAGGATCCGGGGAAACCAGTATGTCCGCGACGTGATGCTGGTACAGTCACAAAAGGAGGCATAGGAAATGGATGGATGTAAGAGAAAGATCAATTTCAGAAATGCAGAAGAGCTCTCCGGCCTGTGCCGCAGCCACGGGCTTCCAATCTCGGAAATCATGCTGAGACGGGAATGCGGATTCACCGAAGTCTCCCGCAAAGACGTTCTCGCGCGGATGGGACACGCCTGGGAGATCATGAAAGAATCGGCGCGCTCTCCAATCCATGCCCCGAAGAAGTCCATGGGCGGTCTGATCGGAGGAGAGGCGCAGCTTCTCGCCCGTCACCGTGACGAGGGGAAGAGCGTCTGCGGTGATGTCATCAGCCGCAGCATCACTTACGCGATGGCAGTGCTGGAAGTGAACACCTCCATGGGACTGATCGTGGCCGCCCCCACGGCAGGTTCCTCCGGCGTCGTCCCCGGCGTCCTCCTTGCATTGCAGGAAGAACATGGCTTCTCCGATGAAGAGATCATCCGCGTGCTCTTCAACGCCGGAGCTATCGGCTATCTTGCCATGAGAAATGCCACCGTCGCCGGTGCGGTAGGCGGCTGTCAGGCAGAGGTCGGAGTTGCATCCGCCATGGCTGCCTCTGCTGCTGTGGAACTGATGGGCGGGACGCCGTCCCAGTGCCTGAGCACAGCCTCTACCGTCCTGATGAACATGCTTGGACTGGTCTGCGATCCCATCGGCGGACTGGTGGAATCCCCCTGCCAGGGGCGCAATGCCGCCGGAGCCGCCAACGCTCTTATCGCCGCAGAACTGTCCTTAAGCGGTGTGCGCCAGCCCATCCCCTTTGATGAGATGCTGGAAGCCATGTATACAGTGGGAAAGCGTCTCCCCATGGAGCTCCGTGAGACTGCCCGGGGCGGCTGCGCTGCAACGCCCACCGCGTGCAGTCTCTGCGGAGGATGCTGAGTCTCTATCCGATATCCGCATAGCGGTATTCCAGCGCCCCGCTCGCCGGGATCTGGCGGATCCCTGTGATCTTGGGATTGACCAGGTTCACGCTCTTCATGGCGTAGAGAGGCATGATATAGAACTGTTCTCCCACAGCGAGCTGCTCTGCCTGGTGCATCAGCTCTGCCCGCTTGGCCGGGTCTGATTCGGAGCTTGACTGCTCTACCAGGGCGTCATACTCCGCATCACGGATCCCGCTGCAGTTGTACGTGCTGTTGGACAAAAGCATGGACAGGTAAGTATACGGGTCCGCAAAATCAGCGGTCCAGTTCATGCGGATCATGTCAAAATTCCCTGCGTAACGGCTGCTGTAGTTGGACTGCAGCTCCTGCGCGTTCAACTCGATGTTGATATTCAGATTTTCTTTCAGCTGCTCCTGGATCACCTGCGCCGTATCCGAATCCATCTCCAGAGTAGGATAGCTGTAAGTCAGAGTGGGGAATCCTTCCCCATTGGGGTATCCCGCTTCGGCAAGGAGTTCCCGTGCCCGCTCCACATTTTCCTCAAAGGGCTGCTCTGTCCCGTCCACAAAATACTCTCCCGTCTCTTTATCTTTCATATATTTTGCGATCAGGTTGTAGGTCGGCTCTGTGTCCGTCCCGACGATCTGGCAGAGTTCTTCCCGGTTGACCGCCAGGTTGACCGCCTCGCGGACCCGGACATCGTCCAGGGGCTCCACATTCAGGTTGAAGTAGATATATCTTGTGGCGATCAGGTCCGTGACAAGAAGGTTGTCCTGCCCGTCATAAAGTTCCATGACCGTGGACGGCAGCGAGGTCGCCACATCAACCTCTCCCGCCTGATATGCGTTTGCCATGGACTGGGTGTCATCAAAGAACCGGTAGGTGATACGTTCCAGATGAATCCGGTCCTTATCCCAGTAGTTTTCATTTTTCTCCAGGACAAAATACTGATCCGGCACATATTCTGTCAGACAGAACGGACCGTTCGCAAGGCTTGTCTCCGGGTCTGTATCCCACCCGCTGTCCGGGGAGTCCGCATATCTCTCACAGGAGGGCGTGTACACCGGAAGCCGCAGAAGGTCCAGGAAATATACGCAGGGCTCCGCGAGACGGAAGGTCAGCGTGTGATCGTCCGGAGTCTCCACCCCCAGCGTGTCCATCTCTGCCTCCCCGTTATAGATCGCCTCTGCGTTCTCGATGGGGAACAGATAATTTGCATATCCGCTGCCGGACACAGGATCCAGGGCACGTGTGATCGTGTTCAGGAAGTCTGCGGAGGTCACCGGCGTCCCGTCCGACCAGAGGGCGTCTTCCCTCAGGTGAAAGGTCCACACCGTGGAATCCTCGTTCACTTCGTAAGACTCTGCTGCCCGGTACTCGATCTCTCCGTTCTCGTCAAAAGTGAGGAGCTCATCCAGGGCGCTCACCGAGTAGGCGAGATAGGTAAGGGCAATGGACCCGGCAGGATCCATGGTCCCGGTCTCGCTGTTGATCGCCACCGTGATCGCCTTTTCTCCACTCTCTGCCCCTGTGCTTCCTCCGCCCCCTGCACCGGAACATCCTGTCAGGGCTGCCGTGCAGAGCAGGAGCATGGAAAGGATGAGAGACGCTGCCCTTTTTCCTCTCTGGCGCAGTTTCCTGCTGTTTTCGTTCCGTCTGCATCTTCTCACGCCCGCACCGATGCAGACTCTGTCTCCAGATGTTTTTTTCAAAATTTTCATTCTTGAGCTGTCTTTCCTTTCTGTCAGATCTGTGAAGTCATGATATAGTCTCTGTCCCGCCTTCCGCTGTATTTCTCAGCGTAGAGGAAGCAGGACACTGCCCTCTCCCCGAAGGTGTACGTTTCCGGCTCCTGCTCCGTGCAGCACGACATCGCATAGCCGCATTCTCCCGCAAAGGGACACCCCTTTCCCGTCTGCTCCTTATCTGCCGTCCGCTTTCTGAGAGGAAGGCTCCGGATCCGGCGCGCCCTCAGAGGATCCGCCTCCGGGACCGCCTCCAGAAGCTGTTTCGTATAGGGATGCCAGGGATCCGAACAGATTTCCTTTGTCCTCCCTGACTCTACCAGCCGGCCTCCATACATTACGCCCATCCGGCTGCTGATCCGCCGGATGACATGCATATCATGGGAGATAAACAGGCAGGCGATCCCCTGCTCACGCTGAATGTCCAAAAGCAGATCCAGGATCTGTTCCTGCGTCACTGC
This sequence comes from Mediterraneibacter glycyrrhizinilyticus, assembly GCF_016902345.1. Lineage (GTDB taxonomy): Bacteria > Bacillota > Clostridia > Lachnospirales > Lachnospiraceae > Mediterraneibacter > Mediterraneibacter glycyrrhizinilyticus_A. The sequence goes on from NZ_JACJLR010000010.1 coordinate 55,137, forward strand.
GTCGAGGGAGGACAGTGCCTCGTCACAGATCAGGAGCTCCGGCCGGACGATCAGGGCGCGGGCGATCCCAATCCGCTGCCTCTGCCCGCCGGAGAGTTCAGAGGGATACTTCTCCATGTACTCCTCTGTCAGCCCCACCCTCTTCAGCATATCGCAGATGGTCTTCCGCCGCGCTTCCCTCTCTGCTTTTCGGTCCCGTCGTCGCGCAGAGCGGGACTGCTTCTCTGCCGCATTGTCCCTGGCAGGCACTGTACCCATCCTCCGGCGCTGCGATCCATCCCGGATATCCGCAGCCCGGAGCGCCTCCTCAAGGACCTGCCCCGCCGTAAGGCACGGATTCAGGGAAGCATACGGGTCCTGAAACACCATCTGGACCTTGTTCCTGCTCCGGTCCCTCTGTTTCTGATCCAGCGGCTGTCCTTTATAGTACAGGACTCCTTTGTCTTCTTTTAAAATTCCGGTCAGCACTCTCGCAAGTGTGGTCTTCCCGCTGCCGCTCTCCCCCGCAAGGGCAAAGACTTCTCCCCGGCAAAAATCCAGGCTGATATCCCGGATCCCGTCTCTGGTGTTGTATTCTTTCGTCACATGTTCCATCCGGAAAAGCACCTGATTTTCCGGGGATCCGCAGTTCTTCCGCTTCTGTTTCGCACTGCTCAGAAGCTGTCTTGTATATCCATCCTGAGGATCATAGAAAACATCCTCCACGGTCCCCGACTCCACGATTTTCCCCTCGTGCATCACGTAAACTCTCTGACACAGGGATGCAGTCACGCCAAGATCGTGGCTCACCAGAAGGAGCGCGGTCCCGGTCTCTTCTACGATTTTCTTCAGGAGCCGCAGGATCTGCGCCTGCACCGCCGCGTCCAGCGCTGTAGTAGGCTCATCGGCAATGATCAGCTTCGGCTCGCAGGCCAGGGCGATGGCGATGACCACTCTCTGGCGCATTCCGCCGGAGAGTTCAAAGGGGTACTGGCGCATCCGTTTTTTCCCGTCTCCGATCCCCACCATATCAAGGAGTTCCACTGCCCTGTCTCGTGCCTCTCTCCGTCCGCAGTGTCTTCTCGCCCGGATCGTCTCCGTGATCTGCCGTCCGATCTTTACCGTCGGGTTCAGACAGCTCTGAGGATCCTGGAACACCATGGCGATGTTCACGCCTGGCACCGGCGGCTCCCCGCACACCGTGACTTTCTCAGACCGCACTGTGCTGTTCTTATCAAGAAGTCCCATGACAGCCAGCATGGCCGTAGTCTTTCCGGAACCGGACTCCCCCACGATCCCCGTGATCTCCCCCTCTTCCACATAAAGGTCCATATCTCTGAGAGCCCTGTGCACGCCCCGCTCCGTATGATATTGTACGCTCAGTTTCTTAATGTCAAGTGCTCTCATACTTCTGTCCTTCTTCTGTTTCTCTGCTCCAGGGATGTCCCGATCATGTTCAGCGCCGCCATCATCACGCAGAGCACCAGCAGCGGGAACACCATCTGATACGGATACAGCATCATCTGGCTCCTTGCCTCCTGGATGATGGTCCCCAGGCTCGCCGCCGGAGCCGCGATCCCGATCCCAAGGAAACTTAAGAACGCCTCCGTAAAGATTGCCTGTGGAATGAGGAAAATGAAATTTACCGTGATGGGTCCCACCGCGTTGGGAAGAAGATGCCTGACCAGGATCCGCAGCGGAGAGATTCCTTCCATCTGCGCCGCGCGGGCAAAATCCATCCCTTTCAGACGCAGGATCTCTCCCCGGACGATCCGCGCCATATCGATCCATCCCGCAATGCACAGTCCCAGGATGATACTCCCCGCTCCTGCGCCCATCACCAGGGTGATCAGGATCACATAGAGCATGGACGGGATCGCCGACACCACATCTGCGATGCGCATCAGGATCATGTCCGCCGTTTTCCCTGCATATCCTGACACAGCCCCATAAAGCACGCCGATACAGCCGTTGAGTCCCGCGCTGACCAGCCCCACCAGAAGGCTTAACCCTGCCCCGTACCAGACTCTCGCAAAGAGATCCCTCCCGAACTTGTCCGTGCCGAACCAGTGTGACAGGGAAGGCAGACTGTTCTGGATGGATGCGTTCTGTTCTGAGTAGGAATAAGGCGAAAGAAGGGGGACAAGCACCGCCAGCAGGATCCAGACGCCCAGGAGGATCCATCCTGCCGCCGCCCGGCGGTCACTCACAAAATACCGCCGGAAGCCATTTTTCCCACGGGCAGGTTTTTCACCCGCAGGCATTATCTTCTGTCCTTCCATCTTATCCAGCCTCCTCCTGATATGCACGCCTCACCGCCGGATCAAGCCATGCGCCTAAGAGATCTGTGACCAGGTTCACCCCGATGACCACGGCTCCCATGAACACCGTCAGCCCCATGATCAGCGTATAGTCCCGGTTTGTGATCGAATTTACGAACTCTCTTCCGATTCCTGGAATCGTAAAGATGCTCTCCACCACAAAACTTCCCGTCAAAAGAAATGCGGACGCAGGTCCGATATAGTTGAGGACCGGTCTCCAGGCATTTTTCAGGGCATGGGTAAAGATGATCCGTTTCCTTCCAAGCCCCTTTGCCCGTGCAAAGAGTACGTAATCTTTCTCCATCTCTGCCTCCAGCGCATTTCCTGTCAGGCGGGTGATGACCGCCGCCGGATAGACCGCCAGGGACGTGACCGGAAGGATATAGTGGGCGGGAGTCAGAAGGCCTGACGCCGGAAGCAGCCTAAGCTGCACGCTGAAAAGGAGCAGAAGAAGGATCGCCACTGCGAATCCCGGGATCCCTGCAAGGATCATTCCCACAGCGGAGATAGTCTCCCTCACGATCCGCCGTCTCGACACAGCCCGAAGGATGCCGAAAAACGTCCCTGCAAGAATCGCCAGGATCAATGCCGGCACCCCCAGGGAAGCCGTGATCCGCCAGGTCCTTCCTATGATATCTGTCACCTTCACCCCGGGATCTTCATAGGAGACACCCAGATCTCCCCGGAGAAGGTTTCCCATATATGTCATAAACTGCTCAGGCAGAGGACGGTCCAGGCCGTATTCCCGCTCCACCGCCTCCACCACCTGTTCCGACACGCTTCCAGTCTGAAAAGGGCTGCCCGGCATGAGTCGGACAAGAAAAAATGTCACGCACGCCAGCACGAAAAGTGCCAGTATCCCTGTCAGTATCCTTTTTAATGTATAGCGCAGCATTTTTTCTCACCTTCCTTTTCTCTGAGAGTCTTTCACTGCAGAAAAACCGGTCTCTGCAAAGTCCGTCAATGAAGACAATCTCTTCCCATCTTACCGCAATTCACACATTGAATCAACTGCCCCCAACCATTCCTCCGCTTCCTCCCGGGACCGGAAAATGTGAATCTCCTTTCCATCCCGGTACTGTTCGAGCAGTTCATAGATCCGCGGGAGCTGGTCATTCGGGAAATCCAGGATCCACTGTCGGAATTCTCCGTCAAATTCCGTTTCCACCCAGGGAAGGTCCTCTCTTCTGGTGCCGATCCGCTCTTTCGCCCCCTGCAGGCAGACCTCCACCGGGTAATCCAGCAGAAATACCGTATCACATGCCTGAAGCCTTATTTCAAGAGTGCGCAGATAATTCCCGTCGATGATCCATTGGTCCTCTCTCAAAATTGCCATCAAACGCCTGTCGAACTCTTCTGTGGTGATATTCGTCCGGTCCGACCTGTGCCAGATCAGATCCAGATAATAAAGCGGAAGCCCGGTCTTTTCTCTTAATCTCCTGGCAAATGTGCTCTTCCCGGATCCGGGGCTCCCGATGATGATCACTTTTTTCATGACCTTCTCCTTTCCTGATCACTGTTGTGTGCTCTCTGTCCCAGACTCCGGCTGCCGCAGTGACCGTAATGCATTCATTATAGCGGATGACTCCTGCCGCATCAAGATGCCGCCTGTGCTCTTTCTGTTAATGGTACTATTGACCTTATGTATCGTTTGTATTATTATATGTAATACAAATATAACATTTAGAAAGCAGGTGCATCATATGATCATCTCACTGGATATGAAGAGCAGCACTCCCATCTATGTACAGCTCCGCAACCAGATCGTCACCGGGATCGGGCGCGGAGAGCTGAAAGCCGGGGAAAGCCTCCCCACGGTCCGGCAGATGGCGTCGGACATCGGAGTGAACACCATGACGGTCAATAAGACCTATCAGCTCCTGAAATCCGAAGGCTTCATCGAGATCGACCGGAGAAAAGGAGCCACCGTCTGTCCGGTCAGCGCTTTGTCCGAGAAATACCGGGAAAAACTGGAGGGCGAACTGGAACTTCTCTCTGCCGAGGCATCTCTAAACGGCATGGACCGGCAGGATTTTCTTGAAACATGCGGCCGGATTTTCGGGCAGATGCATCCGGAACAGACCGGGGAGGTGTGAGATATGTCCGATGTGATCCTCTTTGTCTTTTTTGTCCTGTTTGACGCAGGGATGGTCGGTATATGCGGACTCTGCTGCTCAGGGAAGGAAAACTACAGTGAAGGAAAGATCCTGGGCATCCATGTTCCTCCGGAAGCCGTGGAGGATGAAGAAGTCAGAACGCTCACGGAAGCATACCGCATCGGTTTCCGCCGTTTCCAACGTCTGAACCTTGTCCTCGGGATCCTGGTCCCTGCTCTTTCTTTTCTGAATACAGGGATCGGGATCCTGTTCTGGACACTGTGGCTTCTGATATACTGCCTTGCCTTCCCGTTCCGCTCGATGAAGAACATACGTAAGATGTATGCTCTCAAAAAGAAACGGCACTGGATCCGTGAAGACCAGCCGTCTCATGTGTCAGTGGACACCCGGGTGGGCGCCATGTCCGGCCGTTTTCCGCTCCCCTGGCAGTGGCACCTTCCGGCTCTTGCCGCAGGCATCGGGTTATGAATCTTCCCTGCCCTGCGCAATTCCTTTACAAAACTTTCCGGAGGCTGGATCTTTCCCGCACTTGCAGTCTTTCTGCCACTGCTCTTTCTCAGCCTTCATCTCTTCTTTACCGGACGAAGAAATGAAGTATACAGCCAGGACAGCACTATAAACGAGAAACTGAACCGCCTGACAAAGCGGACCTGGTCCGCAGCCATGCTCACCGCCGACTACGCCGGCATGGCCGGACTGATCTACCTCTGTCTTCGGATCGTCTTCGGCAGAGAGCTGAGTCTCTGGGATTACGGTGGCTATTTTATCGTGGACATGGTGGGAGCCGCCGCTGTGATCACCGGCGTCCTCCTGATAAAACAGCGCCGCCGCGACATTTTAAACAGGGATCCCCGGCCCCTTCTCACTGACGATGACGAGTACTGGAAAAACGGATGGTATTCCAATCCATATGACCGTCACCTTTTTACCGAAGACCGGCTGAACAGTTCCAGCTACGCCCTCAACTTTGCCCACCCTGCCGCAAAATGGTGGGTTGCCGCAACGGTTTTTATCTGTATCGCCGCAGTGGCGCTCTGCCTTGTCCTTGCAGTGATCCTGGGAAGTCTGGACCGCTCTTCCCCGGAAATGACTATAAGAGAAGATCAGGTAACGATCTCTTATTCCTTCTACGACTGCAGTTTCTCCGCTGACGAGGTCCGGTCCGTCGAGCTCATCCCGGAACTTCCGGAAGATGATTTTGACCGTGAGAACGGTGGAGATACAGACACAGTCCTTATAGGATATTTCGAAGGAGATAAAACAGGGGACACGATGATGTTCCTCCTAAAAGAAGAAACACCGCTGATCCGGATCGAACTCCGGGACCAGACAGTGTTTCTCAACAGTTCTTCAGATACACAGACAGAAAAATGGTATGAAGACCTCATCACGCTGCAGGAGAAGTGATCTCCTGCAGTTTTCATTTCCCCTTTCTCACAGAAGCCTTCTCAGTTCCTCGATCTCTTCCTCCGTTGTCCCCCAGCTTGTGGCGAATCTCACCACCGTATGTTCCGCATCCGCTTTCTCCCAGAAGCTGAATGCCACCTTCTCCCTTAACTGCTCCATCCTGCTGTCTTCCATGACAACAAACTGCTGGTTTGTGGGAGATTCCCAGGCAAAGGGAAGCCCTTTCTCTCTCAGCACTTCCTTCAGCTTCTCCGCCATCCGGGCGGCATGGCGGCTGATCTTAAAATACAGATCATCTGTAAAGAGGGTGTCAAACTGGATCCCCAGAAGACGCCCCTTTGCCAGAAGCGCGCCGTGCTGTTTCACGGACGTCAGGAAATGGCGCGGCGCCTTTTTCGGAAACACCACCGCCTCCCCGCAGAGGGCTCCCACCTTTGTCCCTCCGATGTAGAAAACGTCGCAGAACTCTGCCACATCGGGCAGTGTCACATCTGTCTCCCGGCTCATCAGCCCGTATCCCAGACGGGCTCCGTCCAGATACAGCGGGATCTCATATTGTCTGCAGATCTCTGAGATCTGTTTCAGCTCCTCTTTTGTATACAGTGTCCCGAACTCTGTGGGATGCGAGAGATACACCATCCCCGGGAATACCATATGCTCATGATTTTCATCCCGGTAAAATCCTTCCAGATACTGCTCCAGTTCTCCCGGATCGATCTTTCCTGTGTGTCCCGGGACCGTGAGCACTTTGTGCCCGGTAAACTCCACCGCGCCGGCCTCATGCACGGCAATATGCCCGCTGTCCGCAGCGACGACGCCCTCATATCCGTTCAGCATGGAGTCGATCACCACCGCGTTGGTCTGCGTCCCGCCCGCGAGGAAATGAACTTCCGCATTCTCACTGCCGCAGACCCTTCTGATCTTTTCTCTGGCGCTCTCGCAGTATGGGTCGCTCCCGTAGCCGGAGAGCGGCTCCAGGTTCGTCTCTGCCAGCCGCTTCAGGATCTCGGGATGCGCTCCCTGTATGTAGTCATTTTCAAACGATATCATGATCGATCTTCCTGTCCTTAAAGTAAAATTCTCTGTCGTGGTCACTGATCTCCCTTAAGACCCGGCAGGGATTTCCCACTGCCACCACATTTGCCGGGATATCCTTCGTCACAACGCTTCCCGCGCCGATGACCGTGTTGTCTCCGATCGTAACCCCGGGGAGGATGATCGCACCGGCACCGATCCAGCAGCATCTTCCGATATGGACCGGCATATTGTACTGATAGAACTTCTCTCTGAGTTCCGGCAGGATCGGATGCCCCGCCGTAGCGATGGTCACATTTGGTCCGATCATGGTGTAGTCTCCCACATAAATGCTGGTATCATCCACCATAGTCAGGTTAAAATTGGCATAGATATATTTCCCGAAGTGCGCGAATGCCCCGCCCATGTTCGCATGGAGCGGAGGTTCAATGTAACACCCTTCCCCGATCTCTGCAAACATTTCCTTTAACATCTCTTCTCTCTTTTTCCCCTCTGTGGGACGCGTCATATTGTAGTCATAGAGACGGTCCAGGCGTTTTGTCTGGTCCTCTACAATCTCATCGTCCCCCGGAAGATAGAGTTCTCCTGTGTGCAACTTTTCTTTCATACTGCTCATGTTCATTCCCTCCCTTTATTATATGGACATCGTTTCCCGATACACTGATTATTGCTGCCGGAGTGACTGCATAAAATCTCTCCCAATTCCATCAGCACGCCCTCTTCCAGATATTCCAGAGGAGCCTTACAGATCAGACACTCTTCCTTCACCGGCGCACTCCTTTCCAATTTCCTTATTTTTTATCCTCGCTGCAAGATCTTTTACATGTTCCTCGATCTTCTCCGCTACTGCGATGAACTCTTCATCCCCTTTTCCCGAAGGCTCCTCAAGCCCCCAGTCCTCCCTGTATCTGCACGGCAGGGCGGGACACTGCACATTGCATCCCATGGTGATGACGATGTCAATCCCGGGCAGTTCTTCGAGAAGCTTTGGATACTGCTCCTTCTCCATATCGATCCCGTACATTTTTTTCATGATTCGGACCGCGTCCTGGTTGATCTGCGGCTTTGTCTCGGTCCCCGCAGAATAACTTTCAAACACATCAGAAGCGAACTTTTTCCCAAGCGCTTCCGCCATCTGGCTGCGGCAGGAATTGTGTACGCAGATAAAAGCGACTTTTGGCATTTCTATTTCCTCTTTCCTTTTTCAGTTCAGGTACCTTTTTACTGTCCCGTTCTGCATGATCTCACAAAGATCTTCTCAGCCCATCTTACCGCAATTCCCCCATCGAATCAACCAATACATAAAAAGTTCCGGTACAGAGCTGTCTCCAGACCTGTACCGGAAATAGATCACAGATTCAAAACAAATGTGCATGTGGACGACGTTTGGAAGCAGACTCTGACTCTCTGCGCACCATAGCCACAGGCACCATCAGACAGATCCCTGCCATCCCCGCCAGAAGAAGCATGGTCCAGCCAAAGGGATACTGCCAGACAAAATATGACAGTCTCGCCTCCATATACCCCCGGATCAGCGCCAGAAGCCCGCTTCCCGCCGTCAGGATGAGCGCTGCCGTGATCAGGCAGTAGAATCCGCCCTCCGCCATCAGCATACGCCGCTTCTGCCTCCCGGTCATGCCGATGCTCTCCATCACCGCCAGTTCTCTCCTGCGCGACAGGATCCCTGTGATCATAACATTAAGATAATTCGTGATTCCGGCGCACAGGAGCACTGCGCTGATACTTCCCAGGATCAGCCGGCTTCCCCGGATCTGGTCCGCCGCCTCAGCCATCAGGTCTGATTTGCTGATACAGAAGATTCCCGCCTCGCCGTTATCCCCGTCTATGCTGGCCCCGGTCATATCCTCACGGTTCCGGTTCTCTTCTGCAATGATCTCCCGGATCTGGTTTTTGATCCGGGGTTCCATTTCTTCCTCCACTTCCAGCTCCATATAAAAGGTCTTTTTCTCAGTAGGAAGTCTCTCGAAACCGGCTTCACTGATCAGGAAATAGATTCCGCTTTCCGGACCGTGCCAGGTCTGCCTTATCTCAGGGAACCCTTCCCCCTGGTTGTCCAGGTAACCGCCCAGAGTAAAAATTTCTGATCTCTTTCCTGAAAACGATCCCTCGCTCTCCCGCTGTTCTTCCTCACTCATCCGGTTCCAGGTCTCCAGATTTTCTTTGGAAAGAAGGCTGGTAAAATATACAGGCTCTCCCACACTCTCCTCCGCCATCTTCTCCTGCTCCCTGGAAAGGATGTGGTCGTGAAGGATCAGAACCCCTGTTCCATTTTCCACCGAATCCATATCTGCCAAGAGACCGCTCTGTTCTACATATTTTTTCAGTTCGCTGATTTCTTTCTCAGAGATGATCTGGATCACCGCCGGACCGAAGTCCTCGATCCATTCCGTTCCATCCGAATAGTTAAAGCTTACGCTTCCCTCTTCGACTTCATCTTCTCTGATCGCAGTCTCTGCGGATTCTGCCAGCGGACGGATCGCTTTTCTGGAAAATGCAGGGACCATGAACGCCCCTTCCATAACATAGGAATCTTCTCTGTCCACACCTTCCAGGTTCAGGAGTTCTTCCCTCACTTCCGCAGAGATCGGAGAAAAATCATCGTAATCATTGTCATACAGAAGAAACAGAGGGTCTCCCTGTGTGACCAGAGGATCTTCCCCGGCATCCCTGGATCTGTACTCATTTCCATACCCCAGTTCCTGCCCGGTCTCTCCGAACTGTCCTGCGATCAGGAAATCCGGCCGCCTCTCTATCACATGCGAATGATCGCTCCCTGCAGTGATGACTGCCACTCCGAGAAATGCCTCTGCGCCCAGAAACAGGGAGAGTACGGTCAGGATAAACCGTCTTCGGTACCGAATCAGATTCTGCCATGCCATAAAAAGGATCTCCATACCGGCGCTCCGCCGTCTGTGTCTCCTTTCCGTGGATATGTTCTTTTCTTCCCCTGCATCCGCCGCGGTTCGCTGCTTCTTTTTCTTCTTTCGCTTTTTCTTTTCTCCCAGTCCGGTATAATTAACCATCCCTGCACAGGATTCCCCCACCGCGCGCCGGATCACGCCGGCAGATGCAGCGAAGACAAGGAGTACAGAAAAGATCGTGGATGCCGCCAGGAGCTCCGGACGGAAGATCTGAAGACCGCCTGCACCTCCGTACCTGCTCAGGTACTGATCTCCCAGCATCTCAGGGATGACCAGAAGCAGGAGTATTCCGGAAAGTCCGCCTCCGATCAGAACGCCCGGGAGCAGAACCCGAAGGATCTGCCCGTAATAGATCTTACGGATCTGTCTCTCCGTGGTTCCGATCACATTGAGGAGCCCCATCTGACGGACATCTCCCGCTATAGAGATCTGCATCACATTGTGGACCAGGAAGAACATGCCGATCAGCACAGCGAGAGCGCCGATCGCCGCCATTTCATATCCTCCTGTCAGTTCATTCACAGCGCCATACGCATATGTGTCAGATACTGAGATGTTCTGGGAGACATCTTTCATCTGTATATCCTCATACAGCCGTTCTTCCGTTTCCCGCCAGTCCATCCCGTCCGTCTGACGAAACAGGATGTCCGCCTCTGAATCCACATCAAATCCCCATTCCTCAAGCTTTGCCCGGGAAATGTACCCCGGCGTGAGCCCCTCCGACTCATCCGCATACTCTGTGAACCAGCCGCAGAGTTCAAATTCTTCCGTCTCACTGCGAAATATCCCGACAGATATTTTCAGGCTGATCTTCATCCCCTCCTGCGGCTCACGGATTCCCAACTTCTCCAGCGCTTTCAAAGAGAGAATGATCTCCTGAGATTTTTCCGGGTAAGTGCCGTAGATATCTGTATAAGCCGGCACTGTCAGTCCCTCCCAGGCGTCTCCGTCCATCCAGCGGATCAGGCAGACAGAAGGGACCGCTTCTTCGGATGTTTCTTCTTCGAATTGTTCTTCTTCCGATCGTTTTTCTTCGTGCTGCGCCTCCACAGCTTCTGCCTCTCCCACGGTCACACTTCTGCCCGCCAGCCTGATATATCCAAGGGACCGCACTGCGGCATACTGAGAACGGTCTGCCTTCTCGATCTGCCCGGACGCCGCAGTCCCGGCTTCTCTCGCCGCCCTTAGGGACTCCGCCTGGATCCTGCCAAAAGAGATCCCGAAGACCATAGTCAGTGTCACAATACCCAAGATCACTGCGCCAAGAAGGATCCGGTTCCTGCCCCGGTTGCGTTTTGCGTATCTGCCCGAAAGCATCCGGATCACGGAACCGTTGTCGTTTGGAGTAAACTTCCTGTTTTTCATAAAGTCTGCTCCTCTCCGGATCCCATCCTGCGCTGTCCTTCGTTCTGTTCCCTGCCCAGTCCGCCGTCCGGCCTGCAGACCTTTCCGTCCTCGATCCGGATCACCCGGTCCGCCATCTGTGCTGCTTCCTCCTGATGGGTCACCATCAGTACCGTCTGGTGGAACCTCTCCGCACAGGATTTCAAAAGCCCGATCACCTCCATACTGGTGGCAGAATCCAGATTGCCCGTGGGCTCATCGCAGAGAAGGACCGCAGGTTTTGCCAGGAGCGCCCTGGCGATCGCCGTCCTCTGCTGCTGCCCGCCGGAGAGGGTCTCCGGCAGACGTTCCAGTTTGTCCTCCAGTCCCAGAAGAGAAACGACTTCCTCAAGAAATCCCCCATCGATCTCTGCCCCGTCCAGCCGGAGCGGAAGCACGATGTTTTCATATACGGTAAGCACCGGGACCAGATTATACTGCTGAAAGACAAAACCGATGTTCCGTCTCCGGAAGATGGTCCGCTCCTCTTTTTCCATGTCTTTCAGGCTGTTCCCCCGGATCCAGACTCCGCCGGAATCCGGGACATCCAGTCCTCCCAGCATATTGAGGAGAGTTGTCTTCCCGCTTCCGGAGGTTCCTATGACCGCGAGGAATTCCCCGTCTTCCGCAGTCAGGGATACACCGTCCAGGGCGTGGACCTCATAGGTATCCGCGACATAATATTTTTTCAGATTTACTGCTTTTATCATCTCCATCAAAAACTGCCTCCTGTACTGTAGATAAAAGTAAAACGGAATGGTCCGCTCTGTACTCTGTACCTTCGAAGCGGAGGATTTCCCATTCTGAGTCTACTATACAGGACAGATCTGACAATCTTCTGACAGATTCCAAAAATCTTATCGGCAGGATTCTTTTGAAGAGATCTTTCCTCCTGCACTTAAGTTTCGCAGTGAAGGATGATCTCCATCTGAAGCCCTGGTTCCATCCGCTTCGCCATCAGAAAACCGCCGTGGAGACTGACGATCTCTCTTGCCAGATAAAGTCCTATCCCGAATCCTCCCTGGGTGGTGACACGGTTCCCTCTGTAAAATCTCCGGAAGATCTGATTCTCTTCTCCGGGATCGATCCCCAGTCCGAAATCCCTCACCCGGATCTTGAGAAACATTTCATTTTCCACCACGGAAAAAATGATCTTTCCTCCGGGTTCACTGTACTTTACCGCGTTATCCAGAACATTATAGACCGCTTCCCCCAGCCAGTTCGCATCATGCATACAGGCCGCTTTCTCCGGAAGTTCAATTTCAAAACAGATTTCCTTTTCCTCTGCCTGATTCTGGATCTGCCCCAGGGCATTCTTCACCGTCCTGAGAAGATCCTTCTCTTCTTTCCTGACCTGTATGAACCCATGTTCCAGCCTGGACATCTTGATAAAACTCTCTGTCAGGAAATGCAGTTTCCGCTCGCTCTCCTCCAGCGCATCCGTATAATTCAAAAGAGGCTCCACCTCCTCCGCACGATAGGACCGCTTCTCTTTCCCTTCTCCCAGGCGTTCCCGCAGAAGTCCTGTGTAAGTCTCTATGTTCGTCAGAGGAGTGCGCATCTGGTGTGCCGTCTCCGAGATCAGTTTCTGGATCTCATCCCGGCTTTTCTCCGCCTCCGCCTTTTGTCCCAGGAGCATTTCCTGCATCCGCACGAGCTGATGCTCGATCTTGCCGAACAGTGTCTCCTCTCCGGATGCCGCCGCGCGCAGTCTCTCCCCATTCAGGATATCTCCCGCCAGTCTTTCAATCCGTTTCAGTTCCTGCATCCGGTTTCTTCTCTGGATCACATACATCCCGCCGGACCCGATGCCTGCTCCTGCTGCCAGGGCAATGATCATCTCTGTCACCATTCTTCTTACTCTCCCATCCGGTATCCCAGACCAAAAACATTTCTGATATAGTCCGGACGGCCTGGATCCGGCTCAATCTTTTTTCTCAGACGGCCGATCGTCACACTGACCGTATTCTCTGATACAAATTCTCCGTCCAGCCCCCAGACCTTCTCCAGAAGATTATTTATCGTCAGCACCTGCCCCTGATTGCTCATAAAATACTCCAGAAGCTGGTATTCCTTTGCCGTCAGGCTGATCTCTTCCCCAAAGAGTAGGACCTGTTTCCGCTCAGGATACAGGGTCAGATCCCGGCAGGTGAGGACGCTTCCCTCACGATTCCTCCTCAAGACTACCTCGATCCGTTTCAGAAGCACCTTCATGGAGAAGGGTTTGACCACATAGTCCTCCGCCCCCACGTCAAAAGCAGCCAGCATATCCCGTTCCTCATCCCTTGCCGTCAGGAAAACTGCCGGAGTCCCCTGCCTCTGATCCTGTTTCCACTCTTTTTGCAGTTCCTGATACAGCCGGACTCCGTCCCCGTCCGGGAGCCCGATATCGATAAGAAGGAGGTCCTCCCTGCCGTCAAGCAGGGCCAACGCCTCCTTCTTTGAATGAATGCTCACTGTGTCGTACCCGGCTTCCCGCAGGGCGATCTCCAGCGCCTGGTTTAAAAGTCTGTCATCTTCGATGATCCCGATCCGCATAGTTCTTCTCCTGATTTCTTTTATCCTGACCGCCTGGTGTCGATCACTTTACAGGGATATTTCCAAATGATCCCTTGATCTTTTCAACCATCGCATCCATGGATGCTTCTCCGGAGATCTCGATCCGCATCCCATACTTCTCCGCTTCCCTGGCAGTCTGCTCTCCGATGCACACCGCAGAGACATTGCTAAGATCCATCTCTCCCATCGCCTGTGCAAATCCCCTCACGGTGGAGCCGCTGGTAAATGTCACCCCATCGATCTCTCCGTTTTCCAGCATTTCCCTGATCTGGTCTTTCAACAGCGGATTCACCTCACAGACCGTACGGTACAGCGGGATGTCTTCTACGGTAAGCCCTGCCCCGGTCAGAGGCGGGAGCAGTTCCTCCGAGCCCTGCTCTGCCCGCGCGATCAGGATATAGCTTCCTGATGCTGCCTTTTCCCCCAGTTCTTTCCCAAGATTCCCGGCGTTGTAAGTCTGAGGGACAAGGTCCGGGAAGATCCCGTGACCGGCAAGCGCCGCCGCGGTGGCAGAACCGATCGCCGCTGCTTTGACTGTGCCTGCGCCGCCGAACAGGTTTCTCAGATCCATCTTCATCTTAACCAGTTGTTCAAAGAATACCGAGACCCCGACCGGGCTGGTGAACACAAGCCATTTTTCTCCTTTTCTCTCCCGAAACCTTTCAAGGGATTCCTTCAGAAGCAGATTCGGAGAGATTGGTTCTGTACGGATCGCCGGCATCTCGATCACCTGTGCGCCCAGGCTGCGCAGCCGCCCCGCCAGGGAAGAAATATTCTGTCTCGGACGGGTGAGGAGAAGCCTTCGCCCGCCTAAGATCCTGTCCTCTGCCCAGTGAAGCTCCTCTGCGAGAGCACATACTTTTCCCACCACGATGATCGCCGGAGTTCCGATCCCCGCCTGATCTGACTTCGCTTTCAAAGTTCTCACTGTTGCCGTCACTCTCCGCTGCCTTGCGGTGGTCCCCCTCTCCAGCACTGCTGCCGGAGTTTCCGGATCCATCCCTGCATCCAGAAGTCCCAGCAGTATCTTCTCCATAGACGCCACGCCCATAAGGAACACTAGCGTTCCGTTCAGCTTCACAAGGGAATCAAAATCAATGGAAAGTTTCCCGTCCTTTCTGGCATGCCCCGTGATGACGTGGAAAGAAGATGTGTAGTCCCGATGGGTGACCGGAATGCCCGCGTAAGCCGGAACCGCCATAGAGGAAGTGATCCCAGGCACCACTTCGAACGGGATCCTCTCCTTGAGAAGAAGCTCCAGTTCTTCCCCGCCTCTTCCGAATACGAACGGATCTCCGCCCTTTAACCGAAGCACTCTTTTTCCTTTCTTCGCCTCCCGCACAAGGATCTGGTTGATCTCCTCCTGAGGCACAGGATGATCGCCGGAATGCTTGCCCACGTAGATCGTTTCTTTCTCTGCCGGAATACGGCTTAAGATCTCCGGGCTGATCAGCGCGTCATAGACGATCACATCCGCAGTTTTCATCAGTTCCGCCGTTTTCAGTGTGAGAAGCCCCTCATCTCCGGGACCTGCGCCGGCAAGCCAGACTTTTCCTGTTTTATATTCTGCATTTTGTTTCAACATGTGTTTATCTCCATTTTATTTGATATGTTAATTTGTCTGAAACAGAAAATAACCGTTTATTCTTCAGATTTCACCTGTTTTTAATTCTGAAACAAGAAAATCCCATCCTCAAACCTGTATTCCCCGTCCGTATACTCCCCGATCACGCTCATCCAGAACTGATACGCTTTCTCGCTCCCATAAGAAGGCTGTACCTCCCAGTTTCCCCGGTACGCTTCAAAACACCAGACCGCCGCCTTCTTTCCGATCCCGCATCTGCGATATTTGGGAAGGACCATGAATTCTGCGATACTGTGTCCCTCGCTGAACTTCTGCAGATATTCGTTCACCATGACAAATCCTAGCAGTTTCCCGGTCTCCTGCTCCCGGATAAAATAAGCATCCCTCTGCATTTTATCCTGCTGTTCAAAATAGCAGTCAAACCACTGGTATTCAAAGAGACCGTCATCTCCCATCTCATTTTGATCTGTTCCGCTCTCCTCATAGAGAGAATACTGTAAAAGACGGTGCAGGATCTCTTTTTCCTCCGCCTTTACCTTTTCCAGCCTGATCTCCATCCTCATTCCTCCTGAAATTTCCGGTTCTCATTCCAGATCGCAGAATCGGCACCCGGAATCCGTCCTGCTATTGCATCTCCCGCATCAGCCGCTTCGCGAGTTCTTCCCCCGCCTGCTGTGCCCGGCTGACATCCGCGCATAATATCCCGGTTTGATGCTGACGGGTTCTCTCATTCCAGTACAGCCCTGTCAGCTTCAGTTCATTTCCCCTCACCTGTGCATGAGCCGCCGACGGTGAGGTGCATCCCCCTCCCAGGACGCGGATGAACTGCCGCTCCGCAAGAGCCGCCGCACGGCTTGCAGGATCATCTATCTTTCCGATCCATCCGAACTCTGCGCCTTTCCTTCCCTGCACAGCCAGGATCCCCTGCCCGGCCGCCGGGATCATCTCCTCCACCGAAAAATACCGTCCCGCCGCATGCTCCATGCCGAGACGCTTTAACCCTGCTGCCGCCAGAAGGGTCCCGTCATATCCTTCTTCTTCCAGTTTCCTCATCCGGGTCTGTACATTTCCCCGTATTCCCCGAAAGGTGCAGCCCGGATAAAGCTTTTCCATCTGAAGTGCCCGACGCCTGCTTGACGTGCCGATCACAGGATGCTCCGGCAGTCTGTCGAGTCCCTTCCGATAGATCAGGACATCCCTCGGGTCTTCCCGTTTTCCGTATGCCAGGATCGGAAGTTCCTCGTTCTCCTCCATGGGCATATCTTTCAGGCTGTGTACCGCAAGATCGATCCTTCCTTCCAGGAGAGCCCGGTCCAGCTCCTTGACGAAAAGCCCTTTGCCTCCGATCTTCTCCAGACTCTTGTCCAGGATCTTATCCCCGGTCGTCTTCATAGTGATGATCTGAACTTCTGTTTCCGGGGTATTTTCAAGGATCAGATCCCTGATGATCTCTGCCTGGCGCACTGCCAGCGCGCTCTCCCTGCTCCCGATCCGTATCACAGAATGCATGGTGCATCATTTCCTTTCTCAATGATCTTATAGACCGCTTCCATATCCAGACTGCTCCGGATAATGTCGGCAAGCCTGTCATACTGCTCTTCCTTATGTGCTTTCCAGTCCTTCACCCGGATCTGTCCCGGGTCATATCCCTTCTTCTTAAGGATCGCAGCCAGAAATCCCTTCGCCGCTCCCGGCGCGTCAAAGATGCCGTGGACATAACATCCATAGACATTTTTCCACTGGGTGCCGTCAGCGCGAAGCTCTCTTTCTCTGCCGGATTCTTCCGAAAACTCCACCAGAGCATGTACAGGTTCCTCCTCAACAGGGTAACTCTCTCCCATATGGATCTCATACCCTTCGATCCCGGTCCCACTCATATCTTTCAGCATTCCCGCCATATCCAGGAAATGTCCCTGCACTCTCGTCCTTCTCTTCTCCTTGCGGAATACAGTGCGCACAGGCAGGAGCCCCATTCCCGGCACAATCCCTTTCTGTTCCGCCCCCTCCGGATCAGAGATCTCTTTTCCCAGCATCTGATATCCTCCGCAGATCCCAAACACAAGACCTCCGCGCCCGGCATGCTGCAGGATCTTCGCCTCCAGCCCGTTCTGCCTCATCCACAGGAGGTCCTGTATGGTGTTCTTGGTTCCCGGAATCAGAACCCCGTCCGGCTCTCCAAAATCTGCCGGAGAAGAAACATATCTGACGTTCACTTCCTCCATCGCCTCAAGAGGCGCAAAATCTGTGAAATTAGAGATCCTGGGCAGACGGATCACCACAAGGTCAACGAGCCCTGTCCCGCCCTTTTTTTGGAACCTCTCTGTCAGGCTGTCCTCATCATCGATATCCAGATAGAAGTAGGGCACCACGCCAAGTACCGGGATCCCGGTATTTTCTTCCAGCATAGAAAGCCCCGGTTTGAGGATTGACACATCACCGCGGAACTTATTGATGATCGTACCTTTGATCCTCTGTCTTTCCTTTTCTTCCAGCAGCATGACCGTTCCCACAAGCTGTGCGAACACGCCTCCCCGGTCGATATCCCCGGCAAGCAATACCGGAGCGTCTACCAGCTCTGCCAGTCCCATGTTGACGATATCGTCCTGCTTTAAGTTGATCTCCGCCGGACTGCCGGCCCCCTCGATGACGATCACATCGCAGGATTCTTCCAGTTTATGATACGCCTCCAGGATCGCCGGGATATATTCTTTCTTATGCCTGTAATATTCCACCGCGGACATGGTCCCCACAGGCTCTCCATTTACGATCACCTGAGATCCCGTATCGTTGGTCGGTTTTAACAGGATGGGGTTCATGCACACATCCGGCTCCACGCCTGCCGCTTCCGCCTGCATCACCTGCGCCCGCCCCATCTCCAGCCCGTCCCTGGTGATGAAAGAATTGAGCGCCATGTTCTGAGATTTAAAGGGAGCCACCCGGAAGCCATCCTGCTTCAGCACCCGGCACAGCCCGCCGGCAAGGATACTCTTCCCCGCGTTGGACATGGTCCCCTGTATCATGATCGGCTTTGCCACTGTGTTTCCTCCTCCCACTTAGCTTTGCCCGTTGTTTTTATTTTTCTATCAGCAGATTTCTCCTCATCCTCCGGATCGCATTTCTCCATCCGGCAGATCTTCCGGAGTTCTTCCAGGATCCGGTCATTTTCTTCTTTCCTGCGCACTGCGATCCGGTACCATCCCGTTCCCAGCCCGCTGTAATTCGAGCAGTCCCGGATCAGGATCCCCCTGTCCTTCAGCCTGGAAAAAAGATCCCGGATACTGTACATGAGGATAAAATTTGCCTCCGAAGGGATCACTTCAATCCCCATATCCTGCAGCGCCTTCTCCATCCGGGGTCTCTCCCGGCAGACCAGTTCCCTCGCGGCACAGACTCTGTCCCCGTCCTCAAGCGCCGCGATCCCCGCCTCCTGTGCAGGAGCAGACACGCTCCAGGGCTGCCGGACTTTGAACATCCTCTCCAGAAGTTCCGTATCCGAAGTGATCCCGTATCCCAGCCGAAGCCCCGGAACAGCATGGATCTTTGTAAAAGCCTGGACTACGAACAGACAGGGATAGCGTTCTGTCAGCTTCTCCATGGTATGCCCTGAAGGATCCTCCAGGAAGTCCACAAAACATTCATCCACGACCAGACGGATCCTCTTCTCCTCACACCGGTCTGCGATCCGGCATAGAATCCCTCTGTCGATGGTCTGTCCCGCCGGGTTGGAAGGACTGCAGAGGAATATCATATCCGTCTCCTCCGTAAGACAGTCCAGGAAATCCTCCTTCAAGCGGAACTGTTCCTCCTGTCTGAGAGTATATTCGTGTATGCTGCATCCCACTGTCTTCAGCGCCTGCTCATACTCTGAGAACGCCGGGACCGGAATGACCGCCCGCTTCGGTTTCTCCGCCAGGGCAAGGGAAAAAAACAAATCCGCCGCGCCGTTTCCGATGAGAAACTGCTCCGCCGGAATCCCCTTCTTCTCTGACAGTGCCTTTCGAAGTTCTCTGCACCGGCTGTCCGGATAGACAGCCGCCCGCTCCACTCCTCTTTTCGCTGCCTCGATGACCCTTTCTGACGGTCCCAGCGGATTCACATTCACGGAAAAATCAAGCATGTCTTTATAGGTATAAATGTCTCCTCCGTGTCCGTATTCCATCCTGTTCCTCCTTCATGTTCTGTCTTTTGGATACAAGTTTCTCCTCTTTTGATCCGTCGTTTCCTTCTCCTCATCGCATTTTTATTATACTTTATATCCTGTTAAAGTCAAAGGTCTCGATGCGAGCAGTATTAACACTCGCGATATTAAATCCTGTCAATATAGTTCAGATTATTCTTTTCAATATTCTTATCTCGCCAATCCACACTTTCCACCAGTTCATGAACATAAGCATGGTGAGTCTCATGCAGAAGTGTATTTATCACTTCTTCACGCGGCAAGTCGAACATTTCGTCTCTGATGCTAATAATATAATCTTCATCCACATAATATCCCATAAGTGTTTCTGATTCATATTCCTCTACTACTAATCCAACAGGCTCAATCCCCCAATATGTACATTCGAGATCAATTAGCTGCTGAAAAAGTTTCTTCTTCTCTTCATCTGAAAGGTCTGCATACGTGTCTTCCTTCCAAGGTCTGAGCATATCCTGATTACTGTCCCATAATTTTCCATCCTCGGTCACTGTTATCGAACTTACCACCGGTTCATCTGCCATGTCCATCCCGGTCAGACAATATCCCGACATACCTATTATAGAAATTACGGATAAAGCAGTAAGTATATCATTCAAACCTCTGCCTATTACTCTTAATTTTTTCTTTTTCACTTTAATGCAGATTGTTTGAAATACTATAGAGACACAGTATGTTATCATAATCACTATCAGTAATTTGGGAGTAATGAATCCCGAAAAAAGCCATCGTAAAGTCAATACCGTCGCAAGCGGCGTCACACCGGCAGCTGCCATCCTTATGATACTTCGGTTTTTACACCAGTCATCTACAATTAACGCATTCAAAACACCGACTGCAACATAGATATAATGCAAAAAAGCACCGCTGTGAATCTCGTCCTGCCAAATAAAATATCCAAATATAAAACGCTTCATTAACATCCAGACAATAACCAGGGTCGCCATCATGCCGAATGGGAATACCGTGGCACTGAACGCGTTCTCTATAAATAACAGATTCCTTATTTTTCTCACTGTACTTTTCCCAGAGCGAAGAAAACCGCTCCATCTTTCTGAATCTCAATAAGTTCCGCCTTTTCTTCACTTCCGTCCCTGGAAAGTATGTATTCAGGCAAATAGCTCCCCCCTTTCTCCAGAGAATAGAACCTTTGACACAAGTCGTCTCTCCCCACTTCAGATGCTGCATGTGCAAAACATCTCGTTAACCTCCTCGATAAATCGGAGACAATTTTTAAACTATTTCCTCAAGTCCTGCCCTGTAGCTTTCTTCGCTGAATCCTTTTACCAGCAATTTTTCAAATGCCTCTTTTACGTAGCCCGTTTCCTCTGACTCCAATTGCCAGTCGACTATGCCAAAAAAGTTTTTCTCAAATCTTCAGAAATTATTTTTCTATATTTCCTTCTTCTTTTACGTTCTTTGAACTGTAAATACACTCACCAGTATCAAAACAGTATACCCCCAGCGTTCTGCCGTACACACACCCGCAGTCTATTACAATATGGCGATTTTTCCTGTATATTTTCCCGTCATATTCCTCACCGATTCCGAATGTCGGAGTATGACCTGTAACCAGATAGTAAGAATCACTGTACACTTTATCATAGTCTGCTCGGGTAAAGATAAGATCCTCTATTCCATATTGATCAAGGGGCCTGTCCTTTATATTTCCGGCAATATTGGCATGCACCAGCACATATCTGTTGCCGTTTAATAAGAGTTCTTCATACAGTTGAAATTCTTCCAGATAATCCAGTAGGAACTCTCTGTCATCCGCATCTAATGTTCTGAACTGATCCAAAGTGACCTGTCCTCCATCTGAAAGCCAGTGACTGTATTTTTCCATAAACTCCTGATTCAGCACTTTATTATAATTATCTTCTGTTATTTCTTCCATAAGGCTCTTCAATACAGATAAAGCCATATATTCATGATTACCGATGATTGGAATAACATTATATCTCCCGGCCATATCTTCCAACACGCGCAGCGGTTCCGGACCTCTATCAAGCACATCTCCCAGCACGTACAGAGTATCTTCATCAGAAAACGCAATCTTCTCCAGAACTTCTTTGTACTGCCTGTAACATCCGTGTATATCACTTACTGCATAGATCATATGGCTCTCCTCCTGACAATTTTTGCGCTACTCAGCTAACGTATTCTTTTCTCATTACCACTTCATCATATTCTGATATACAACCGACGTCCAATCCATACCGCCAAAAAAGTCACACAGGATACTAATCCTGTCAAAGACATAAGGTTTATATACCTCATCATTTTGACAAGATTTTATCCATCACTGCTATAAACAAAAAATATCGTGACCGCAGTTAACATATCAACGCAACATTGTAAATTATACGAGTAAATCCATTATCTTGGTGGTCTGATGTTACTATTAAATTTTAACGCCCTAAGCGGGCTTCTTTCATTTCTACCCAATAAAAACAGTATTTCAGCGGAGGAAATCAAAATGGTGTCAACGCCCTAAGCGGGCTTCTTTCATTTCTACACAACGACGTGGAAGATATCGGTGAATCGATGATTGAAGGTGTGTCAACGCCCTAAGCGGGCTTCTTTCATTTCTACGCCATAAAAGCATTAGGACACAAATATGATCAAATAGGGTGTCAACGCCCTAAGCGGGCTTCTTTCATTTCTACACGGTAGAGCAGCTCATGGCAGACAATCAGAATATTGTGTCAACGCCCTAAGCGGGCTTCTTTCATTTCTACAGGAGTCTGTTGATGCAGCTCAGGTGGCAACCAATGCTGTGTCAACGCCCTAAGCGGGCTTCTTTCATTTCTACGTTTAGCAAAGATATTGATGCCGTTTATGAAACATTTGGTGTCAACGCCCTAAGCGGGCTTCTTTCATTTCTACGATATACTAAAAAAAGTAAAACATATTTGTCGGTAGTGTCAACGCCCTAAGCGGGCTTCTTTCATTTCTACCTCATTGCAGTAATTAATGTGTGCCGTAGACATAAGTGTCAACGCCCTAAGCGGGCTTCTTTCATTTCTACTTTACGCATTATAACAGAAAAGAAGTCAGAAAATATCGTGTCAACGCCCTAAGCGGGCTTCTTTCATTTCTACCTTTGAAAAATCACTGATACTAGTTGAGGAAGACACGTGTCAACGCCCTAAGCGGGCTTCTTTCATTTCTACGTAAATACAATTTTAGAAAAGGAGGCTATAACTGTATGTGTCAACGCCCTAAGCGGGCTTCTTTCATTTCTACCTAACACAGAAGGACAAAAAGACAAAATGAATATAATGTGTCAACGCCCTAAGCGGGCTTCTTTCATTTCTACTGTCACGGACAACAGGTAGTGGTAAGGTAAACAAAGTGTGTCAACGCCCTAAGCGGGCTTCTTTCATTTCTACGCAGCAGCAACGACCGTTTTGGCCTTTATTGCCGTATGTGTCAACGCCCTAAGCGGGCTTCTTTCATTTCTACGCGAAAGAAATGGAGGAATATACATGGGTAAGAACCTGTGTCAACGCCCTAAGCGGGCTTCTTTCATTTCTACCATGCACATAACGCCTACAAATCCGAGCCCGCCATGTGTGTCAACGCCCTAAGCGGGCTTCTTTCATTTCTACTCTATCTCTATCAGTCATTCTTCAAAGAACACAATTTGTGTCAACGCCCTAAGCGGGCTTCTTTCATTTCTACAATGGAGATATCAATCCTGATAATAAGCAGAATCTGGTGTCAACGCCCTAAGCGGGCTTCTTTCATTTCTACTATGAACAGAGAGTTACAAATAATGAATTGAATAACTGATGTGTCAACGCCCTAAGCGGGCTTCTTTCATTTCTACGGAAAGAGTGTTGGACAATGCACTTATGAGAGAAACTGTGTCAACGCCCTAAGCGGGCTTCTTTCATTTCTACTGAAGAATAAAATTTTAGCTTTAGTGGAAAAAATCTGGTGTCAACGCCCTAAGCGGGCTTCTTTCATTTCTACGAGATTCAGGAATGCCAGACAGTTGAGCAGCTTGTGGTGTGTCAACGCCCTAAGCGGGCTTCTTTCATTTCTACAGTACCCTCTGGGAACCCGCATAAACACTGGCTTTCCAGACACATTTTTGCAGGTATTTGTCTGAATATTCTGACATTAACCGCTTTTTAGAAATTTTTTGGCATGTTCACACTTTGTTCATATTTTCCCATGTATTCATCCGCTCTCATATAACCTGATTCACGCCTCAAAAACAGACGTGGGAACATCACAAAAGATTATTTTTTTATCATATCATCTTACATTGCATCCACGATTATTATACATCAATCGTAATGTTGATAAAAGCGTTTTACAAAGATTTTTCGAGGATTTGTGATAGTTCATTTCGCTTTTGAACACAGGTGAAACTCGTAACCGATGTGCACATAAACAACAAAGTACAGAGCTTGAGTGCATCAGAGCGATGAATTCACATGTGGCAAAATTCAGCCATTAATCTTTTCCCGGCAGGAGTCTATTCTCCCGCCGGGATCTCAGCCTTGCCTTCTGCAGTCTTCTGCTTATTCAAAGTATACTACTGCCTTTTATTTTACTGCTTACAGCTCGATCAGCCACTCATATTCCTCACCTTTCTTCCGGCGCACGAGCAGTCCCATTGCGATCTCCAGACAGTCTATTCCTGCATTATCGAAGATTTTCTGGAGTTCTTCCTCTGTCTTGCGAATGGATCTGTCCAGACCTCTTTTCTGTTTTTTCAATTCTATGATCCTTTGCGCCAGCTTTTCTGTCTGTTTGTGAATATTCAGTTCTTCATACACTTTTTCTTCTTTTGCCTTTGTAATCGTACGGCTTATAGGCACAGTAATCCCGGATTCTTCTTCCCCGCTGTTTTTTATCGCATGAAGTACCGGCGATGGATAGCAGTTCTTCGTACGTTTGAAGTTACAGCTGCAGCCGTATTCTGCAGTGATAAGTTTATACTGTTCTCTCAATTTTGCACAGCTGATCGGCTTTTCCGGTATCTTCAGTATAAACTTCTCAGTAGTATCGTACTGATAGTTCAGTGTAAAAGACATGACTGCATGTACAAATTCCCTGCCTTCATCGCCCATATGTCCGAACACATACAGTATCGACATTCTTTCAAAATGTGACAGGTAGCCTGTCGATGCGGCTTTCTGGCATAAATATCGCATCAGGCTGCATTTCTCAAGCACAATACGCACTGTTTCCGGAAGTGTTCCGAATTTCTCAAGATCTGTGTCCACCTCTTTTAACTCTTCTTGTTCTTTTGTTTCAGGCAGATACATTCCCAGCACCTTCTGCACTGCATTAAGCGAGTATTTTGCCACACCTGAAAAATACTCTTTATAATCCGTCACCGGTCTGAACTGCCTGTCAACAAAGTAACTCCT
Source organism: Mediterraneibacter glycyrrhizinilyticus (assembly GCF_016902345.1). Taxonomy (GTDB): domain Bacteria; phylum Bacillota; class Clostridia; order Lachnospirales; family Lachnospiraceae; genus Mediterraneibacter; species Mediterraneibacter glycyrrhizinilyticus_A. The sequence continues at coordinate 80,053 of NZ_JACJLR010000010.1, forward strand.
GTTACCGGTACGGATATGTACACCCAGCGGAAGTCGTATCTTCTGTCCGAACTTTCCGGCGCGTATTCTGGCACCGTTGGGAAAGAATTCCATAGTAATGCTGTCCCCGCTGTTTCCCAGTTCTTTCTGTACGCATTCCGTAAACCGGTTGATATAGCGAACCGGGATCCAGCCGGTAAAAAATACCCATACATGATATCCGCGGAATCCGCTGTCCTCTATATAGCCGGTCATTCCCATTTTCTGCAGAATTTTACGCAGCTCTAAAGCATATTCCGCAGCGTTCTGTTTATATGCGGTAAATTCAGAGCTCTTATAATCATACTGCAGCAGGATTTTCTTAGATATATCAATATCAAACACAACATATTTTGAAGTACCGTTCGGTCTCTGTACATAAGTCCCGAGTATTGCGTCTCCTGACAAATGCTGCCGGATCATCTCTTCTGTCAGCGGTTCAGGCACCTGCTCTGACATACGCTTGTTTCCTGCGCTGCACGTTTCTCTGGCATAGGTATCCTCCCTTCCGACAAAAAGGTCCATGTAATCCTGTATGCTGACTCCAGCCGGAATATCACCACCCTCTTTAGCACCAGTCATAGTCTGTTCAATTTTTCCGCCTGTGTCTTCCACAGGGCTTTCCACATGGCTCTCTGTGGCTGAAACGGCAGCTTCCGGAACCTCTGTCTCTACCTTTCCGGCATATTCTGTCTTCTTCTCCCAGAAATATGAGGCTTTTTCATATGCTCCCATATCCGTATACAGCTGCATGATATCAGAACATTTCTCCTCCGACGGCCGAATGAGCATCTGCGCATAACACCGAATCAGTTCTTCTTTATATTTCACAGTCTCTTCACTCTCCGGAAGCGCTTTATCCGCATCAGGCACCTGAAAGAACTGTTCATATTCACGGATACAGTTCTTCAGATTACCCCTGCGTTTCCAGTAATCTGCCATATATCCAACGATATCTTTATAGAAATTAATCTGTTCAAATCTGAGTTTTTCTACGCTGTCGAGGATCTCCGGCGATTTATTCTGTACCATTGTAAGCAGGATCACATACTCGATCATGCTGTCCGCCCGGCGCTCTCCCCTGTAATACTGCTCCCAGCCGTTCATGATCTCCCTGCCTTTCTTCAGCTTTTCTTCCAGATCAAGGCCCGAAGTAAGCCATAGTGTTTCCAGCCGTTCTGTCAGTGATGAAACAGCCTTTGCAGGCACGGACCTGCCGCTTTCCGTAAACTGATATCCCAGATAACTGAATCCTTCCTCTCCGGTCACCCGATGAAGCTCTGTCTTATTTTCCTTGAGCTCCAGTCCTTTCTGTTCCATATACAAACGGGAATACTCATAGAGCTCCTTTGCTTTTTCTTCTGTGGATTCCAGAACTAATATATCATCGCAATACCGGATATAAAAGCTGCTCCGCTTCTCCATCTCCCTATCAAAATCCATCAAATAGATATTAGACAGAAGCGGCGCGCACGAAGAGCCCTGATAGATTCCGGTCTCATTTTTCATCAGTTCACCGGTCCGGGGATCAAGGACTTTTGCACTGACGACTGCCTGTATCAGTTCCAGAACGTCCCGCTCCCTGATCCGTTTTTCCAGCAAGCGCAGAAGCTTTTCATGCGGGATCCGGTCAAAATAATCTCTGATATCCATCTTCAGTACCCACAGATTCTGCTGTTCCCTGATCTTATCTTCGATCAGTTTCAAGGCTTCCAGGGCCGACTGTCCCGGCCGATATGCACAAGCGCCGGCTGAAAACAGCGGTTCATAGATCCTTCCCAACTCGTGTGCCAGCGACTGCTGCACCACCTTGTCACGCATGCTGAACAGTGCGATTGTCCGCACTTTCTCCCCTTTATACAAGTTCGTCAGCTTCACTGGCAGACTCTCATATCTGTGCTCCGACAGTTCAAGGTTCAGCTGTCGGAGTTCTTCCCGCCGCCTTTCTTCGAACATTTCATATGTCACATTGTCCACTCCGGGAGCAGATTTATTCTTCCTGACTCTGTCCCATGCCTGTCCCAGTTTCTGTATATCGATGATCTTACTATATATGCTCATCACTGCCTCCTCATATCACAATCACATGTTCCGCAGACTTCTCCAGCTGGCCGGGGATCTCGCCAATCGTGCGGATTTTTCCCTCACAGTTTCCGCAAATGGAATAAATCCGGATACTTCCTTCCTCTTCATCCGCCATCAGCTGCATAAGCTTTCTGTACATTTCCTTATACTTCTTTTCCGTCAACCTGCACTCAAACACACTGTACTGAATCCTTGTCCCATATCCTTCCAGAGTTTTCGCGATCTTATTTCTCCGGCGGTCCGAGGTAATGTCATAGCTCACCACATACATGCCGCGCCTCCAGACTGAAAGGAACATAATCTGTCCCTTTCTGAATACTCTGCTTCAACAGGGCTGCCTGGCCTCTGATCAGCCGCCGGAATCCAGAAACATTCGCATCATCGTTTTTCCCACTCATCCACTTTTCATACTCTGTACAGAATTTGCGAAACCCTTCTGTATTCAGAATGACCCTTTCTCCTTCTGTTTCAAAATCATACTTTGACAGCATTCTCTTGTTAAAAAGCTTCAGGACCATCCTATCAATTACCGGCTGGCGGAATTCTTCAACAATATCAAGTGCAAGAGATTTCCTGCCATAGCGGATACCATGGAGCAATCCGAGATACATTTCAAATGATTCTGACTCCAGTGCAGAAGAGACTTCTTTGGTGAGAAATGTATACCCAAGACTGATCATAACATTGATCGGATCTCGGGGCGGGCGCCTGTTCCTTCCGCGAAATTCAAAATCACAGTGGAACATATGCCCGAATGATCGGAAATATATATTGCTGCACATTCCTTCAATGCCAAGAAGCTCATTCGCCGTCGCAGCGGTCGGAATCTTTTCTCTCATTTTCCGGATCTGAGCTGCGTCATCTTTCCATTCGGGATAATCCTCCCAGCGGTGACGGCAGATCACACTAAGCTGGTTTCCGATCTTGTTGTTCACGATAATCCTGGCATAATCCAGCCTTTTCTGTTCATTATTGTATAATTCATACTGGGAAAAACGTAAGAAGATATTTTTAGAAGATTCAGCGGCAGTCTGCCCAAGATACTGACCGCCATATGAATAATGACTGATGTCGATTCCTTCCTGCAGCAAAAAATGAAGCGCCTGCGCCGTGATCTGTACATTGCCCATCAGGGCGATTCCCTCAATATTTGAGACCGGAAATTCCATCAGAGGCTGAGCATTTCTGCTCACCACGATCCGGCCCCCGTTCTTCCGGATCAGTGTACCCTGTTCTTTCACATAAATCACTGCCATGATTCCGCCGCCTCCATCCGTACATAATTCTGGGAATGTATCGGGTTCAGCCACTCTATATCCGCAGAATAGCGTTCAAAATCAATCTCTTCTATCTCACAGAATTCTTTAAAAATATCAATCACAAACGCACGGAATTTCATAAAGTCATTCTCGGAAACCGGTCCGAGACCATGAGCAAAAATACTGTTGTTCCGAAGAAATACCATGGACCGAATCCTTTTCAGCTTATCCACAGCGCGTCCGGTCTTTACTTCCGCGATCTCATCATTAAGCGCAAGAAGCAATACAAAGCCATCCAAAAGGGAAATCTGTTCCGAAAGATACGTACTGACCTTCCGTCCGGGAAACAGCTCTTTGCGGATTGTTATGACAGTGTCTTTGAGCAAACGAAACATTTCATCCTGACTCATGCCCTTCAGCTGCGGCTGGCGCCCCATATTGTAAGAGATATCGGCATAATTCATCTGTGATACATAAAGATTATATATGGCCAGCCGTCTCTGCTCTATCATCTCCAGAAGCCGGTATAACAAAAGTGTTGCCATATCATACTTTTCCTGTTTCCTGCGGATTTCTGCATTGATATACATCGTAAACATCAACGGGATGATATACTCCTTCTCTTTCAGAATATCCATATTCCTTCGCTCTTTCAATATACCGGACAGTTCATCCAGCTGCTTTAAGATCATTTCCTGCTTCTTCAGCGTCGGCAGGAAATCCATCATCAGGAAATTCCTGTTTAATCTGGAATCCCGCTCCAGTTCTCTTGTCAATGACTGCATCGTCTCATATGCCGCAGGGAACTCCAGTGCGTCCCAATGTTCATACGCCAGCGCCAGGTCATAGACAAAAGAGAGCTGCTGCCTGATGTCAGGCGTAGGTACACTTTCCTTCAACTCCTCAAGCTTCTTTCTGGCGCCTGCATAATTGTACTTATCAAAAAGCGCAAATGCTTTCTCTATCTCCAGATCCCCGAATATTTCCACCGGATTGGATATATAATAAAGTGTCTCCGAACCCGGTTCCGGTTTTCTGAAGTCTGCAAGGTAGTGCGTCGTTCCGATATAGATCAACTGTACATTGATCACTGCTCCTGCCATCGCTGCAGCTGCTGACATAGACTTCGTTCCTCCTGTAAAATCTATATACATCTTGTCGGGCCGGCTCCATTTCAGATATGCTGCTTTAATCTCCCGGTAAATATCCAGAGGGTCTGTCTCATTCACCTCCCGCTTTGAGTACCTCATAGCATCAAGCTGACAGTACTTCACAATCTTCTCCAGGATACACTCTGTCTTTTCCGTATAAAGAAAAAGAATCCGCCTGGGCTGCAATAATTGGATATCCAGCACAAGCGGTTCATAAGACGTCCCCACGGACATGATCAGATATTCAACTTTTTCATAAACTTTACCAGTGTTGTTGGCAATAAACTCTTCTTCAATCAGTTTCATAAGCTTTGTCTCATAGAAATTCTCAGCCTTTTCTCTCTGTTTTACAGTCTTTCGCTCCAGACTCTTCCACTTCTCCGTCATAGTAATCAGTTCTTGATTCATAATTTACCTCTTTCGTATATGTATTTTGCATTGCGTGTTCCCGCGATGCTCCTTTCCGCCCTGTGTATCGGAGAGGGCTGGCAATACAACGCCCTGAACGGGCTTCTTCCATTTCTCCAAGACCTCTTCGAAAGATTGTATGTATTCAAGATTAGTGTGTCAATGCCCTCGGCGGGCTACTTCCATTTCTACGAAAACGAAATGAAAGCAGATGGATTAAAAACAGGTCTGTGTCAATGCCCTCGGCGGGCTACTTCCATTTCTA
>NZ_JACJLR010000091.1 GCF_016902345.1 Mediterraneibacter glycyrrhizinilyticus
AAGAGACAATCCACTGGAGAATTAGGGGCTTAAAAAAGCCCGAATTCTCTGGGATTGCCTCTTCCCTGCATGTCAGGGATTAAAAATCGGTATTAACCGACAGCCCCCTGAAATCTATCCTATAAAAAGAGAAAAAGATGGCTAACGACAACCATCTTTCTCCCTGTTCCATGTTATAATCTCGTCTTTGACAGTTTATAATGAAAGCGAGTGCCACAATCCTTGAAAACACAAGGACTGTGGCACTTTTGGTCACGAACTCGAAATATAGTAATGTTTTATCTACGTTTACTTTTTTTCTGAATCTGTTTCATTTTCCGTTTTGTTATGAATTGATAGTCTGTCCGGAATCCACATATCTCATGAAGTTCATCTGTGATCTGCTGGCGCTCATATACCGGCATGAATCCTTGATCTTCTACATCAGCAAACTTTATGTCTTTTAATGTATTCAGCAACTGTTCTGTTGTACACGGGTTTTTAAATTCACGCTTTAGAAGCCTGAAATGAAGTAAGGCTAAAAAGCATATGAGAAAATGAGCTTTGATACGGTCCTCGCGGCTTACATAGACTGGTCTTGCATCAAACTCTGTTTTCATGGTCCGAAAGCAATCTTCAATCTGCCACCTGCCTTCACTCACTTTTAAGATATCCGCTACATCATCATCTAACAAGTCTGTGCAGACTGCGTAAAGTCCGTCGTATTGTTCCTCTTCTGCAATCTTCTCCTGATCGAGATAGTAATGGATCGCTGCTTTTTCGCCATCTTTCGTTGCAGCGATCTTATTTACGAATCTAGCAGGATCGTTTGGATTCCTGCGCTGCTTTTTCAAAGAACCGCTTGCAACCATTTTTTCAGCACGGGCGATCTGCTCTGCGCGGACTGCTTTCTGGTATGCGGCATATTTCGGAGAGTAGGTTATGATAAGTCTCTGATGGAGCTTTTTGGTCGTGTAAGGCTCATCCTTATAATAAAGTCCCTGTTTATCATCTTCTCCAAGCTGCATGATGTCTACTGGGGTGTCATCACTTAAACGTTTGAATCCTTTCCGGTCCAACGCCCATTTCCGATCTTCTGCCGGAAGCTTTTTGATCGACTGTGTGACAATAAATGCACGTTTACCGAAATGATTGAGGTAACGGTTATCCTCAGAAGCCAGACCGGCATCGCTGCAATAAATAAATTTTTGACATCCAAACTGTTGGAGGATCTTTGTTTCCAGGGGTTTTAATGACTTCTGTTCATTCTGACTGCCTGGAAAAAGAGAAAAGGCTAACGGGATTCCATCTCCGTCTGTAAACAAGCCCATTTGGATGATTGGGTTAGGGCGGTGTTCTTTACTCTTTCCATATTTTTTATCCCCGTCTTCCTGCTCGATTTCAAAGTAATAGTTTGTGCAGTCGTAATAAAGGATCTTGTCGTTTCTGTTTCCCATAAAAAAACTATTCTTATAAACTTCGGACTGAATAAAATCGCTTTCCTTTGCCAGAATTGAGAGTGCACGATAGATATCGTGAAGTTCATAGGAAGGTGCTTCAAGGAACCTCTTTGCCGCTTGAAAAGAGGATTTCTTGCTGGAAGGCTCCAGCACCCGGGTATAGATCAGGTCAGAAAGGATTGCATTCAGATCATACTCATATTTGTAGCGGGAACGAATCTTCCGGCATATAGAATCCATCTTCAGGCCATAATAAATAGACTGAAGGAAAAGATATCCGCCTGTAAAAAGTTTTTTTCTGTTGTAGTCCATGGGCCTGTTGGAATGAAAAGGGATCATGACGACTGCATCTTCGGTTTCTTTTTTATATTTTTCTGTTTCAATCCGTGCCTGTTCTTTAGCCCATGCCATGACACCATCCCGGTCAGTGCCGAGCCGTTCAGATAATTCAGCTAAGGTTCCTAGTTTTTTGATTGTGGTAGAAGTACTTTTTCCCTGAGCGTTTGTATAGGATTTTGTAATGTAGAAAGACTCGGAATTTTTTGATTTAGATGTTGTGACACGCATAATAATCACCTCTATGACTATTATACCATATATCACTAAATATTACTAGATAATAAAACATAAAATTTGACAAAAAAATACAGGCTTTATGCGGCCTGCAAGGTATTTTTCTATTATTCAACTGTCAAACGCCCGTGGAGAATTAGGGGCTTAAAAAAGCCCGAATTCTCTGGGATTGCCTCTTCCCTGCATGTCAGGGATTAAAAATCGGTATTACCCGACAGCCCCCTGAAATCTATCCTATAAAAAGAGAAAAAGATGGCTAACGACAACCATCTTTCTCCCTGTTCCATGTTATAATGGAACTATGCTAAAACAAGATTATTATAACGAC
>NZ_JACJLR010000092.1 GCF_016902345.1 Mediterraneibacter glycyrrhizinilyticus
ACTGACATGCGAAAAAGTATCGACGGCCTGATGGCAATCGTTCGGGATACCTATCAATTAGATCCCTACAGCAATTCCCTGTTTCTTTTCTGCGGCAGACGCTGTGACCGGATCAAAGCGCTTCATTTTGAAAAAGATGGATTCTGTCTCTATTATAAACGCTTAGATAATGGGCGGTTCCAATGGCCCCGGGATTCTTCCGAAGTAAGGAATCTTACTCGGCAGGAATACCGCTGGCTTTTAGAAGGGCTTTCCATTGATCAGCCCAAAGCAATCCGGCCTGCCGGGAGAAAGGATTTCTGACCTTTGTGCAAAAGGGAGAAATTTTTTCTTCCCCTTATGGGGCAGAAAAAACGCTGCGGATGAGTTATCCACATAACGATGGAACCGCCGGGAGATCGGGAGGATAACGGTTTCCATTTTTCCAGGGGTACCGTTTGCGTGTGGAAAACCCAACATTTTTCATAGGGAATATCCCGCCGAAGCTATGTGTTTTTCACATTTTCCTTTCGTCAAAATGACGGCGGCAGTACGGCGGAGAATTCGCTTTTCTGCCGGATTTCCGGTATAATAGGAACCAGCAAAAAGAAAGGTGGCCCTTAATGCCGCAGTCAGAAATGGAAGCGCTCATACAGCTTCAAAAAGAGACAATTGAATCCCTTCGTCAGCTGGTGGACAGCCAGCGCCGTACGATCGAGCAGATGGCCAGAAGCCATGAGGAGCAGACAGCACAGCTGAACCAGACGATCGCAAATCTCAATGAAACGGTCGAATATCTGAAGAAAAAGCTGTTCGCATCTTCCAGTGAAAAAACAAAAAAGGATACCTTTCCCGGACAGATGGATCTGTTCAATGAGGCAGAAGCTGCTGCGGATCCTTCTGTCCCGGAACCGACTCTGGAAGAGGCTGTTGGTGGTTATAATCGTAAGGCAAAGAAACCAAAGGCCACCAGGGAAGAGATCCTTGCAGGGCTTCCTGTGGTGGAAGTTCCCTGCACCGTGCCGGATGAGGACAGGAGTTGCCCCTACTGCAATGCTCCGATGGAAGTCATCGGGAAAAAGGTTGTCCGTGAAGAACTGCGGATCATCCCTGCAAAAGTGGAACGGGTCCAGTATGTCCAGGAAGTTCTTGGCTGTCCGGAATGTAAAAAAGACGGCGCTTCCGTTATCGTTGGGGCTGAAACACCAAGCCCCCTGCTCAAGCACAGCCTGGCATCTCCGTCCACGGTTGCTTACGTGATGTACCAGAAATATGTGAACAGCGTCCCGCTTTACCGCCAGGAGGCGGACTGGAAACAGCTTGGAGTGAAGCTTTCCAGGGCGACACTGGCGAACTGGGTCATCAAATGCGGCATAGATTATATGGAGCCGGTGTATGAACGGCTTCACCAGTATCTGCTGGAGAGGGGCATTATCCATGCAGATGAAACACCCTGCCAGGTACTGAAGGAGGAAGGGAAAACGGCACAGTCCAAGTCCTATATGTGGCTGTATGGCTCCGGAAATGACGGGTTGCCGCCGATCCGTCTGTATGATTACCAGCCCAGCCGGGGCGGATATCATGCGGAAGAATTCCTGAAAGGATTCTCCGGATACCTTACCTGTGATGGCTTCAACGGCTACAATAAGCTGAAGGATGTCATCCGCTGCGGCTGCCTTGCCCATATGAGACGGTACTGGCATGATGCACTTCCCGGGAAATCGAAGAAATCCCCGGATAAGACTCCGGCAGAGATTGGTTTCGATTACTGCAACCAGTTATTCGAACTGGAAAAGGAGTATGCGGATTTGGATGCCGATACACGGAAAGCCAAGCGCCTTGAGACGGAGCCTGCCATATGGGAGGCTTACTGGTCATGGCTTGAAACAGTGAACCCAGCTGGCGGAAGCCGTCTGGCCAAAGCGGTGACCTATGCGAAAAACCAGAAGCCATATATGGAGAACTACCTGTTGGATGGGCGGTGCTCCATATCGAACAACATCGCAGAAAATATCGCCCGCCCCTATGCAGTAGGGCGGAAAAACTTCCTGTTCCATGATACTGTAAAAGGTGCCCGGGCCAGTTCCATCATTTACAGTTTAGTAGAAACTGCAAAACTCAACAATCTGAACATCTACGCATATCTGGAGACTGTACTGCTCTATATGCCGGACTACAAAAATGAGCCCGAAGGTATAGAAGAGCTGATGCCATGGTCTGACATGATACAGCAGAGATGCCGGATCAAATCGAAAAGTTGAAGTTGGAGTATTTTACTTTAACTATAGCGGAATATTTTGTGAAAAGATAGCCATTATTTTATTGAGCGCTTACG
>NZ_JACJLR010000093.1 GCF_016902345.1 Mediterraneibacter glycyrrhizinilyticus
CCAGTACCTTGTGCGTATCCAGGAATACGGTTGCTAAGGTGGCGAAAGCAGCCTCAGATCACCAGTTATCGAAAGATGCACTGGAATCCATGGAAGAAATGGAAATCCACAATACACTTTTTCCAGAAGAAGCATTGCTCCCAACATTGGTCACGCCGGATTTTCCTTATATTCATAAGGAATTATTGAAAAGCGGCGTAACATTAAAGCTGTTATGGCAGGAGTATGTTGATACCTGCCGGGATGCCGGAAAACCGCCATACGGCTACTCCCAATACTGCAAGTTATATCAGGATTATGTTTCGAAAAATAAGCTTACCATGCATATCCAGCATAAACCTGGTGACAAACTGATGGTCGATTGGGCCGGGACCGCGCTGCCCCTTTATGATAAGATCTCTGGGAACAGCAGCAAGGTTTATCTGTTTGTAGCGACGCTGCCTTTCAGCATGTACTGCTATGCGCAGGCATGCCGTACCATGAAAGAGGAGGACTGGATCAATGCGCATATCGCTATGTATGAGTTCTTCGGCGGTGTCACCAGGATCCTGACCCCGGATAATCTGAAGGTTGGGATCCTCAGCAACAGAAAATACGAGGATCCAGTCGTAAACCGCTCTTACCAGGAGCTTGCGGATCACTATCACACTGCATTGCTTCCCGCCCGGGTATTGGCCCCGCGTGATAAAGCAGCTGTAGAAGGGAGTGTTGGGAATCTGACTTCCCACATCATTGCCCGTCTGCGGAACCGGAAATTTTTTGACATCCATACCATGAATGCAGCGATCCGAAAGGAACTGGATCGGTTCAATGAAGCTCCTTTCCAGAAAAAAGACGGTTCCCGTCACTCTGTATTTCTGGAAGAGGAACTTCCCTTTTTACAGCCGCTTCCCAGATATCCATATGAGTTTGCCCAATGGAAATCCGCTACCGTTCAGCTGAACTACCACATTGCCATAGATTTTCAGAACTATTCGGTCCCTTATGAGTATGTGCGCAAGAAAGTGGATGTCCGGTACACCAAGAGCAGCATTGAGGTTTATTACAAAGGGAATCGGATCTGCAGCCACAAACGTCTTTATGGACGCCGCGGGCAGTATTCCACGATCCCGGAGCACATGCCTGTCAACCATCAGCTGTACAGTGAATGGGATAAGGCAAGGTTCCTTAAGTGGGCATCTGGTATCGGTGAGTCAACCCATCAGGTGATCCAGGGGATCTTTGATTCCTACCGGATCGAAGAGCAGGCTTATAAGGGTTGCCTGTCTCTCCTGAAACTGGCTGATAAATATACTCCGGAAAGATTGGAACATGCCTGCAAAGCAGCTTTGAAGCGGATCCCCAGCCCGCGTTATAAGAATATCCGCCTGATCCTGGAATCCGGCAATGACAAGGCTGCTGGCCCATCAAACCAATCCTCTGAGGCTATCCATGACGAAAGCTATGCCCTGGTCCGTGGAGCTTCTTATTACGGAGGTGGCAGCCATGAAAAATGATACGGTGAAAAAGTTAAAGTCCATGAGGCTGCCTGCCTTTGCGGAAGCTTATGAAAAACAGATCGACCAGGAAGCTGAATACGGCTCCATGTCCTTCCATGAACGTCTCATGCTGTTGGTTGATGCGGAATACGATTCCCGGCATAATAACAATATCAAAAGATTGATCAAGAACGCGAAGTTCTCTGACTCATCTGCATTTCTTGGAAACATTGATTATCTGCCGGACCGGCACCTGAACCGGGATCTTCTGGAGAGCCTGGCGGATAATGACTACATCCGCCAAGGGCTGAATGTCATCCTGATCGGGGCTACAGGTACCGGCAAAAGCTTTATTGCTAATGCACTGGGAGTCAACGCCTGCCAATCCGGATATAAGACCAGATATATCCGTCTGCCGGAACTGTTCAGCGAACTGGAAGCAGCGAGGATACAGGGAAAATATCATCAAGTGATGAAGCAGTTTCAAAAGCTTCCACTTGTGATTCTTGATGAATTCCTTTTGATCCCTGCTTCCGAGCAGGAGCAAAGAGATCTGTTGGAACTGATGGAATACCGCTGCGGCCAGGTCTCCACCATCTTCTGTTCCCAGTTCATGCCGGAAGGCTGGCATGAAAGATTAGGAGGCAGTGCCCTTGCCGATTCCATCCTTGACCGTATCATCCCATCTGCCTATACCATGCGGATTGACGGGGATGTTTCAATGCG
>NZ_JACJLR010000094.1 GCF_016902345.1 Mediterraneibacter glycyrrhizinilyticus
CAGGGTTGTTTCATGAAAGATTTTTAAAAATATAAGAAGATTGGATTTTATCGGGGGTTATACGTGTTATACAAATACGCGTATAACTCTCGACTTTTTATTCCTGTAGAGGTATAATGTCTATATAGTATAGGTATACTCCACCTATACAGAAAGGAGGACATTATGCCAGTAACTGAGAAAAAGTATCCGGATTGGGTTCAGAAGTATCGGACAAAGGGAACTACTGTGAAGAAAAAAGGAGATTCGTATTATCTCTATAAAAGGACATCCCGACGTGTGAAAGGGAAAAAGTATCCGCAGCCAGTCGATACATATATCGGCGTGATTACTCCGGAAGGAGTCATACAAAGTAATAAAAGAAAAATATCTTTAACAGACGCAGAAGTATGGGAATACGGATTTTCGAAAGCTGTCTGGGAGTTGTGTCCGGATGATTGGAAAAAACCATTGGGGGATGATTGGAAGGATGTACTTGCCATCATTCTTTTAAAACAGTCTCCGACCTCTTATATCCAGAAAACACGGATGATAAAAAAGGAATCGGATTTCCATTATCAGTTTGCAGCTCAGATATCCTCACTTTCCCGTAGGATCCATAAAAAATGGGGCATTGGATTGGAAGAATTACATCAGTTAGAGACAATCTATTTAGTGTGCCTGGATAAAACAGAAATCATTTCGAAAGTGAGTGAGGAGCAGCGGAAACTTCTGGAGAAAATACAAGTGGTGCTGGAAATGTGCTGAAAGAACATTTGTGACAGAAAAGCTGATCCATTATTTCAGGCAGATTCCGGATTACCGGTGCGACAGAGAGAAAAAACATGACCTTGCAGAAATGCTGGTATGTGTCACTCTCGGAGTTCTTTGTGGCAGGACGACGATCCGCAGGAGCCTGAAATGGTGTAGAAACCACCTGGAAGAACTGCGGAAACATATGAAATTGAACTACGGGATTGCCTCACCTTCCACCATTACCCGGATGCTGTCTGGGATTGATGAGGAATTAGCCTTGTATGCTTTTATGGAATGGATCGGTGAGATCGTGGACTCGAAGAATACCCATCTCGCTATTGATGGGAAAGCATTACGCGGCGCAGCGGAAAAGACGAAAAGCGGGACAGCACCGATGCTGTTGAATGTAGTGGAAACGGTTCGAGGGTTGATACTTGCACAGCTTCCGGTCGATTCAAAGACGAATGAGATCACGGTGATTCCGGAATTGTTGAAACTTCTGGATATCAGAGGGAGTGTTATAACGGTTGATGCGATTGGGACACAGACAGCGATCATGGAACAGATACATGAACAGGAAGGGCATTTTGTATTTACAGTAAAGAAAAATCAGCCAGACGCTTATGAGGAGATCCATACGTTCCTGGATAAACTGGAAGAAGAAGCGGAGAAAAAAGGAAAAAGTGAAACTCCAGATCCTGTTATGCAGGATTATCTTGGGAAATATGAAGAGATCAATCAGATGGAAAAAAATCGGGACAGAAATGAGTACAGGACTTGCCAGATATGTAATAATGCATCAAATCTGACGAAAAAACAAAAAGAATGGACACACGTTCAGAGCATTGGGCGGATCAAGCAGTTGAGGATTCCTGTTGAAAAAGACAGCCAGGGGAATGATATCACTCCGACAAAAGAAGAGTTTTTGAAAAAAGGCTCAAGAAGAGTCCCAGTTCCTTCTGCTGAAGAGGGAATTGGAAAAGACATCCAGTGTACGGCACTGATTTCAGACCTTATCCTCACGGCAGAGGAACTGGGAAGCATAAAAAGAATGCACTGGTCAATAGAGAACCGGCTCCATCATGTACTGGACGACACATTCAGGGAAGATCGCTCGCCAGCCAAAAAGTCCCGAAACAATCTGTCGCTCATCAGAAAATTTGCATACAACATCCTGCGCCTGGCAATGTACGAGACAGGTCTGACAAATATAATGACAGAAATGATGGACTGCTTTTGTGACAATGCCACCTTGCGAGAACAGTATGTATTTCAAGGCATAGCCAGTCTGTATTGACTATATATAGAGAATACCTCTGAAAAAAAGTCTTGTAAAGAGATAGAGAGATAGTTTGCGTTTTTTTACGTGATGAGCTTACCAGAAACGATATGGGGATGTAATAAGATTATAAAAGTAAGTGCTGCTCATGAATAGTTCATGAAACAACCCTG
>NZ_JACJLR010000095.1 GCF_016902345.1 Mediterraneibacter glycyrrhizinilyticus
TACCGGATGATCTTGTCTCATTATCCATGCTGATGCAAATATTTTTCTCTCGTAGCCATCCCGCCCCGGATGTGACGCTCCGACTTGTTTGTGTCGAGGACTTTGCGGGTCTCGCGGGCAAGGGTGGGGTTGATCTGGAGGAGGCGCTCGGTGACGTCTGGTGGTGTCAAGCTGGGAATAAAAAAATTATCCTTTTCGCTGCAATACCCATTTTGCATGTCGTGTTTTTCCTTCCGCTTCCACTAATCCTTCTCGCTTCATTGACTGAAGCAAATTCGATACCTTTTTCGATTTCTGATCCTCGTTCAAAATTTCCGGCAGAGCATTTTCCAGTACTTCCATAATTTCCTGTTTACTTGCCTCCCCCATAGTCTCCAAAGCTTTCATGATCAACTGTTTGCAGATATCGTCATCCAGCCCTTTGTTACGCACATATACCGCCCTTTGTCCTACCAAATCTGCAATTTTAAATGAAACAAAAATATTGGGATATCTTCCTTCTACAAGCCCCCGTCTTTTTAATATCCTAAAATTTTCTTTTGAGATTATTTCTTTCTTTTGTACCTTATCCAGAAGAAATACTGTCCCCATGTTTAGATCCGTATCAGCACGCAGCAGCTGTGTATAGTTTTTATCCAGAATTTTTCCATAAATAATAACCTTTACCCGATTCACAACGCTCAGATCATATGTCGGCAATGGAAAACATTTGTCCCTTTGTATCTGATATATCATTGGAATCCCCATGGAATTTGAATCAATCATATACAAATTAACCATTGCATTACACAAAAACATATTCCTGTAATATGGAGGCTTATATCCCGGTTCCAATGCCGCCTCTATTGTCTCCGGTATAAACGCGCCTTCATTCATAAATACCAACCTGTCCTCAAATTCCTCTACATTAATTTTCCCTCTCATGCGATAATCCTGATGCGCTATACAATTATTTATGAGTTCTTTGATCAGTTCAGGTTCATACTGGTTGACTTCATCCGGGAACAACGTCTGCTGACCTGCTATATAGCGATATTTTTCATTTCTTATTTTACTGTAGACGTTGTCCACTGCAAGAAGCAGCGGCATATCAAAATGTTCATACGCTTTAACAGAATTATCCGCATTATAAAGAGTCCATGTTATTCTTGGAATAAATCCGTCGAAAAAGTATGACGCTTCACTTTTTCCCAGCAAAAGCAGTGCTGTCCGTGTAATTTCTCCTTTAATCGTAATTCCTGCCTTATTCAACACCTCTATATCTGATAACTGGCTTAGAATCTCCTGAGATTTACGTCTGTCACTTTGACGCTTTGAAAACAGTTCTCTTGCTTTTTGCACTGCCATTGGATCCAGATCATTTAAAGATGCTTCTTTGACAATCTCTTTTGACCAGTCCATTCCTATCTGACTTCTGATCAGATCAACTTTATTCATTGGCAATGGACATACTGATTCGTGCTCCCTCGCATAAGCAGCTCCCTGCCATGTCGTTGGGATACCTCTGATTGCCGGGGGAATCTGAAATGCAATAATCCGGCATTTATGCATATATACTTCGTAAATTTCCAAAAATGTCAGCCGTTCATTTGTTCCATTTACTAACTCTTTCTTCAGATTTTGCAGTCCGCCCTGCTTTCTAAATTCTGTTCCAGTAAATTTTTTATCGTTGGTAATGCCAAACACCAACCATGCTTCCTGAAATCCACGAATATTTGCCTCATTGCTAAGCGCAGAGAAATATTTTCCGATTTCATTAAATGAATAATTGGTCTTTGCCTCTTTAAATTCAACAACTTCACTTTCAAACTCATTTATCAGACATGTGATTTTTTCTTTCAACTGAACATCCGTATAAATCATATATTCTATCCTCTCTGCGCGTCCGGTATTTCCAGCGGCTCTCTTGTTATAGCTTATTCTATGACTCCCACAGTCATTTTCAATAACTAATATTATGACTTGTAATAGCTTTCTATGACTAATTCTATAACTAAACATTAACTTTCTAAAACTAATTCTATCTGATTTATAATCTAAACACAAGAATATGCAGAAAATCATCCGGCACATCGCTCTGTACCGGATGATCTTGTCTCATTATCCATGCTGATGCAAATATTTTTCTCTCGTAGCCATCCCGCCCCGGATGTGACGCTCCGACTTGTTTGTGTCGAGGACTT
>NZ_JACJLR010000096.1 GCF_016902345.1 Mediterraneibacter glycyrrhizinilyticus
AACTGGACTATGCGGGGAAGCAGCTCTATCTGCATAACCGCCGGAACCCGGATGAGACCACAAAGGTCACGATCTTTATCGCTGCCCTCACCTATAGTGATTACTTTTACGCTGAAGGAATGACCGAATGCGATATCCGGAACTGGATCCGGGTCAATAATAATGCTCTGTCCTATTTTGGCGGCGTGACACCGACGATCACCCCGGATAATTGCAAAGTAGCAGTTGCCCGGAACAAGGACTGGATCAGCCCTGTCCTGAATAAAGATTTCCAGGCATGGGCAGAACACAATAATACAGTTTTAACCCCTGCCAAAGTGAAATCGCCCCGCTGGAAACCAGTCGTGGAAGGCCACGTAAAGATCATTACCATGCACATCCTGGTGGACATGGAGGATATGGTCTTTTATTCCCTGGATGACTTAAACCGTGTCCTGATGGAAAAGGTGGAAGCTGAGAACCGGAAGTCCTTTGAAGGACTCACGTATTCCCGGTACGACCTCTTTATAACAGAAGAAAAGGAGACCCTTCTGCCTCTTCCACCCAGCCGCTTCGAATACCTTGAACGAAAGACTGTTAAAGTAGCACAAGATTTCTCCTTCACCTTCGACAAGGTCCATTATAGCATGCCACGGAAATATCTGCGACAGGAACTTGAGATCCGGGCAGGGGAAAAAGAAATCTATGTCTATAACAAACACGGCGACTTTATCCGGACGCATAAGCGGAGCTACACACCGAAAGACTGGGTGATCATCCCCTCGGATATGCCCGCTGAATACAAAGACTATGGCTATTGGACGGTGCCTTATTTCCAGCAGAAAGCATCAGCTATCGGTCTCAGCACCCGTGCTTTGATCGATGCAGTCATTCAGAAATACGCTTATCCGGTACAGTCATTCCGAAGCTGCTTTGGTATTCTGCGGTATGCGGAGAAATACTCGCCGGAAGCCCTGGAACGCTGCTGTAAAGACGCCGTTTTAGCTGGGAGATGCAACTATTCCTACATCTGTAACACAATCTCAACTTACCATAAAGAGCCGCTGCAAAATATAATGCCACAGAGCAGTCCCAACGAAGATGCTGCAACAGCCGTATCCGGCGCCTACAAAGATGATGACAGCAAGTATTCCCTTAAGAACCTGCTGAAGCGTCAGGAAACGGAGGCAGGCAATGAAGAACAAGACTACTGATATCTATGAGATGTTGGACACACTATCTCTGCCGGTAGCCGCCCAGCGTTTTGCAGAACTGTCTATAAGCCCTGAATTCGGCAGCTATACTGCTTTGCAGTTCATCCGTGAGGTCCTAGAACCTCAGTACATAGAAACACTCAACAACAGGTTTGAAACAAATCTGCGGCTCAGCAGCCTGATCAATAAAGGTGCTTTGGCCGAGAATCTGAAAACCGGCAACGGACGTATCTACAATGATGCTACCGTTGAACAGATTCTGAATTTTCATTTCGCTGAGAATCGGCAGAACGTCGGGATCTATGGAGTCACCGGTGCCGGCAAGTCTTATTTCCTGTCTGCCTGTTGTGTGGAAGCATGCAGACGTAATTACCGTTGTAAGTTCGTAGACTATAGTGACCTGCTGGACGAACTGATCGTCCTCAACCGCCAGGAAGACCTGAATAAGTACCGTAAAAGGATCAGGTACTATGCACGGATCCAGCTGCTGTTCATTGATGATTTTGCCATAAGCAGGTATTCAGAAGAAGGAATCAAGATCCTGTATCATCTCATAAAACTTCGGGATGACCTTGGCACCTCCACACTCTTCAGCTGTCAGTATTCTCCAGATGAGTGGGGAAACCAGCTGAGTGACGAGAAGGAATGCTACGGTAAACTTGACGGGATCAGACGCAGACTGACTACAGGATTTACTGTACTGATTGAGAAAGCATAGCTTTCTCCTGGAACAACGAGCAATACTGATCAGTAGGGCGGAGTACCCTCTGCCCTGCTGATATCCCAGGCTGTCCGCTTAATATGGCCTGGACTGTCCGGAAAATACGGCCCTGCTGTCCGCAAAAAGTGGCTGTTTGCAACTGGCAATGCGCCGTTGGCTATAACCATCCAGCAGCATATGTAAAATTTGTTTTTCTTTGGACATTTGATCGTCCTCCTCTCAAAGTATTACGGATTCATCCGTTAGG
>NZ_JACJLR010000097.1 GCF_016902345.1 Mediterraneibacter glycyrrhizinilyticus
TGGTTCTTCCGCATTTATTAGTATTTATCTGTTTTATAATGATTGAATAAGGAGTATAATAAGCCTATATCAAAGGAAGGATTTTATATCATGGCTATATTAGACTCCACATTAGACCTACAGTCGTTTTATCCATCTGATCTAAAGATATTCAGTGTTGATGATACAGAAGATAAAATCATCATTCACATGCATTCCGTAAGTACATCCTGTACTTGTCATAGATGTGGTGCTTTACTGTATCGGCATCATGGATCACATCATCGTACTGTACAAGATCTTCCCATACTGGGTAAGCAAGTGATTCTGGATATGCAGATTTATGATTATGAGTGCGATAGTGAAACCTGCAAACCTTTTGCGCCAACGGAAACCTTTGACGGATTTCTCAACTATAATAGCAGGATGACAAACCGCCTTGAAGACTTTGCATGTGTGCTTGCTATAGAAACAAGCTGCGAATCCAGTGCCAGAATCATGAAATCCATGAATATCAAAATCAGTGGGGATACCGTAATCCGTTTGCTGTTAAAGAGATACTCAGCTCAACCAGCTAAAACATGCGGATCGGTCATTGGTATCGATGATTTTGCATTTAAAAAACGTCATACATATGGTACCATCATTGTTGATGAGGAAACCCATGAACCTGTAGCCGTGTTGGATGGAAGAGACGGTGTGACGCTAAAGAATTGGCTGAAACAGAATAAGCATGTAACTGCTGTTACAAGGGATCGTGCTTCTGCTTATGCGAAAGCAGTAGAAGAAATCCTTCCTGACTGTATGCAGATTGCTGACCGTTTTCACCTTCATCAGAACTTAATGACGGCAGTAAATAAAATCCTCGGGCGAGAAGTCCCTGCTACGAATGACATACCAGTAACCCCACCTGGAAAGGATACGAATTCTTCTGCCCCTGAAAAGAAAACGGGTAAAAAAAATCGCATTGACTGTGGATAACTTGTCGGAAGCCGAACGCAAGCGTGGGCAACTTATCGAACAAATACAGTCCCTTTATAAAAACGGTACTTCTATCCGGGAAATCACCCGAATTACAGGAAAGGACCGCAAAACAGTAAGGAAATATCTTCATGGAGATCCCGATCTGTTGTGCCGAAGTAATGTACGAAGTTCCCTGGACAGATATACCGATTTTATAATCAAAAGCATCCAAAGTGGACTGACTCAGTCCACGATCGCAAAAAAACTGGCGGAGCTTGGATATGCCGGAACTTTTACAAATGCCAGATCATTTATCATCAAAGTAGCTGCCGCAAACGATCTGAAGATCAGAAAGTACAGCAATGGTTCCGCCCAATATAACGATGATGGAAGCAAAAAAGTCGATATCGATTACATAACCAGAAAGGGCATTTTTCAATATCTCTGGATGAATGAGGACCTTACAAAGGAGCACAGAGATTATTTATGGAAAAAAATGCCGATTCTTTGGGAAGTTGAACAATGTATCAAAGAATTCCGGAATTTATTCAACAAGAAAAACCTGCCTCTTTTATACCTTTTTATAGATCGCTACAAATCCTCTCAAATAAAGGAGCTGGCGAGCTTTGCAACTGGTCTGGAAAAAGATATCAGCGCAGTTGAAAATGCTGTTGCCAGTGATCTGAGTAATGGATTTGTAGAGGGAACTAACAGTAAGCTTAAAATGGTTAAGCGAACCATGTACGGGCGGTGTAGCAAGAGATTGCTTGAGGCTAAACTGATGTATCGTAGCGGCTGATTAAAAACGACCAAACACTAATAAATGCGGAAGAACC
>NZ_JACJLR010000098.1 GCF_016902345.1 Mediterraneibacter glycyrrhizinilyticus
AGAGGTGGCTCTCAACAGCGGATTGCCCTTATAATTCAGGTGGCTCTATCGTTCGGAATGGATGGCTCTCTGTAACGGATTGAATGGCTCTGAAGCCACGGAATACTCAGTCAGAACCCCATATCCGAAGTATGGAACAGCGAGGAACAGCTTTTGTGCTGGAGAAAAGGCTGGGAAGATGCGGTGAACCTTTCCCTGCAGCAGCATCAGCTTTCAGCCCGCATTGATTGCAGAAGCAATGCAGACCGGGGACTGGAAGAACAGCCCACCATTCACGAAGGTTATCATGCCCGTAATCTGGAAGCAATGGGAATCCCATCTACACGCTGTGCTTTAAACTGTCAGATCAAAGAGGACAACCGTCTGCTGAAAGAATTAAAAGTACAGATCCAGAAACTTACGAAAGCCCTGAAAGAAAGTATTCCTGCCATTGCATCAGCACTGGAATCCCTGAGAAGCCGTCTGGTAACACTCCAATATCATGTTCTCCATGATACCTCACAGCAACGTGCAATATCAGAGGTATTAGATAAAGCCATCACGCTTGTGAAAGAATATAAATCTGTTCAGAAAAAGATAACTGGAAAAATTTCAGAGAAAAAAGCTTTACAAGCAGAAAAAAAGATCTGCAGTCCTCTGAAGTTTTTACAAATCCGGCAGTTTAATCAGAAGATTGCTGCTCTTACGGAAGAAATCGAAGAGCTAAAAAGCCGGAAAGCGTATCTGTTCTCCTGTTTAAATTGTCACAATGATTCTGATATGAAAGCAATTCAACAAAAGATAGAAAAAATGCAGGACACACAAAAACGTTTGAAAGATCAGTTAGTTTCTCTGAATGAGCAAAAAGAAACGGGTACTCTGAATTTTCTGGAAACAAAAGAAAAGATCTCTCCGGAAGATGTGGATGCTGTACTAGAAGAACGTGAAAAACTAAGACCGGAAAAAATGCAGGAAGTAAGAGAGCACTTAGAGGGAACCTTTCAGTCAGCTTTCAGAAATGATATGCTACAAAAGGCAGAAAAAATCATCAATTCTGAATTACAGGAAACCGAGTCCTTACGCTCTATCCTGCATAGACTTCATCAAAAAGAAACTGCCTTAAAGAGACAGTCACGGACTCCGAAATACCATAAAAACCAGGAAAGATAATACATCTCCCGGCAATATCGCTTACAAAAAAACAACTCAGATTTCGTATCTGGGTTGTTTTTTACTTCTCACTTTTCTTTCTGGGATAAGGACGTTTCTCATCCGTTAATTCCAACAGATAATCAATACTGGTCTTATGAAATTCCGCTAATTTGATCAACACCGATGTTGGAATATCCACATCGCCACATTCATAGTTGCTGTATATACGCTGACTGCAATTCAATATCTCACCCATTTGTTTCTGAGTAAGATCTGCATCTTCTCTTAAATTTCTGATTCTTCGATACATAGCTTCCACCTCGTATCCTCATCATACATTAGCGGAATATTCGCTATTGAATTTTAGCGAGATATTCGCTAGAATCATTATTACAAGGAGTGGGATGATTATGTATAAAAAACTCAAAAACCGTAAGCGCTCAATAAAATAATGGCTATCTTTTCACAAAATATTCCGCTATAGTTAAAGTAAAATACTCCAACTTCAACTTTTCGATTTGATCCGGCATCTCTGCTGTA
>NZ_JACJLR010000099.1 GCF_016902345.1 Mediterraneibacter glycyrrhizinilyticus
TTAGGCCACTTATAAATGATTTTCTACGCAAAATGGCAAAATTTCGGTATCAGTAAATCAGGATGTAAGTGCAGGAACAAGGATAAGATTTTTTATGGTTAAACCGGCAGCTATGATTTCCTTACCAAGAGAAGTAATCAAATATTTATAGGTGCCAGGAATCTTTTCGATCAGACCGTGAACTTTCAGCCGTTTAAAGATCCTTGTCATTGCGGACGGAGTGATCCCCGGAAGATGCTCGCGGATATTTTTCCCCTGCATCCCGAAAGTCATATATTCTCCTCTGCTGATGGTTTCCAGTACGGAAAGGTCGCGGGAATCGAAAAAATTGAATCCGCGGTAGGAACGTTCCTTTTCTTTCTGAGAACGGCTGACATCATCCAGTTTCTTCCTGCCGCTGCTGTGGTCATCAAAGGATGAAATGAACTCAAGGTAACGATAGTTCGCCGATTTCAGGATCGTGAACAGCTGGTAGAGACTGTAGATGCTCTTTTTTAAAGGAGCTTTCCGGATATCAGATGTCCCATCCCTGTGTTGGACTTCCCGTTCCACACGGAACGTGCTGATGTCATTACAGGTGCTTTCAATCCGTAAGACGCAGCCGAACTTGTCATACATTTTGATCGATACATCACCCATATGGTGCTTGATCCTCGTACCGAGGATACGCTGGTTATAATTCGTACCAATCTCTTTGGTGCAGTTATAAGTAATACGCTGCCCCAGGAAAGTGGCGATATTGTCTGGTTTCACAGTGAAGATTGCCGTGCGGATGATCTCATCATAAAGCGGTTCGAGATATTCCTGCCTGCGGAACATAATGTCAGTCGCGCATTCGATCTGCTGGACTGTCCATGTATAACCGAGCCCAAGAGATTCCGGAACAGGACAGTATCGTCTGGCAAAAACATCAAGAACCTTGTGGAGTCCCTCCGGGTTAATACGGTCAGAAAGTTTCTGGGCCGCATCTGTATCGGAGATTTCAAGGAACGCATTATCCTGCATCCGGTAAGCAATCTGCTTTTTATCCAGCTTGTGGGCAAGCAGGTTATGGCCGTTCATGTAAAACTGAAGCCGGAAAGGCGGCCATGTAGGAACGCGGAGATAGCAGAGACCGAGTTCCCTGTCGATAAAATAGAAATAGTAATGGAGGCACTTGCTCTGATCAAACTTCAGGAAAGTCTTACCGGTTGTTTTATCATGCCATGGCTTGTAAGTATTACAGCATTCCATGGCAGAGAAAATGTGAACCAGGCCTTCTGTTTTCCCGGTTTCAGCAATGATCTTCTGGATGCGGTCATCTTTGCGGAATGCATGGAGTTTTCGGATAAACTCAATTTCAATCCCATTCTCCTGAGCAATCTTTTCTGCATTCTGACGAACCTGCTCCGTAAGGGGCTGAGAGAAACCGGGATAATCAAAAATACGGATACCGTTGAGCTTCATATATGTGGTCATTGCATCAGCATGGCTCCAGTTCGGGATATATCCCTGGATGATCATGCGGTCATAACAGGTAATGATGCCGTAAATTTTATCGACGTATTTATCCGTAAGTAACATAATGGAAAACCCCCTTTTTCTTTAGAGTAACACAAAGGGGAAATATATAAAATAAACTTTTCCGGTTTATCCGGCTTAGG
>NZ_JACJLR010000100.1 GCF_016902345.1 Mediterraneibacter glycyrrhizinilyticus
CAGTTTTAAACGGTAAAAATATATTTGCCTGCCATATGCCAATGAATTTCTAAGAAAAAATAAGTTATCCACAACACTGGTTATTCTTCCGAACTTATTCACTTTTAAGGTCCTGATGGCCGAATTTCCTCTTTTTGTAGATAATTCAGTTCATTTTCCTCTTGGCAGGCACCACTTCCTTTTGCTATACTTATCTCAGTTGTATGACTGTGTATATTCATCAACTGGAAATATATCTTCTTTTGTTATCTGCTGGCCAAAGCTTTCTAACAAATCAGAAGATATATTTTTTTGCTTCTTTTTAATCCCGTTTTTCTCCAGATAATAATACTCATACAGCTGCTTCATAAAATCTGAGATCTGTGCCATCAGATAATGGTTCTTCTGCGCCTGGTCATCCCAGCTGCATGTATGGGTAATGCTTCCCTGCCAGTTCTTCTGCCGGTTAAATCCTTCATTCTCTATCTTCCAGCGTTTTCTTCCTGTTTCCGCCATCTTTTCCGCATTCCCTTTGGTAATCCTTATGCTGCTCAGCCATTGGAATTCTGTTGTTTCTCCAGCCTTTTCTTCCCGATATCTTAATACGTGTACCGGTTTGCCTTCATAATCAATATCATTCACGAATTCGGCTTTCTCTGTTTTCCCTTTTTCCGGTATCTTTTCGTATTCTTCCGCTATGCTCGGAATACTTCCCTTTTTATACCGGATCAGGAATTCCCACTTATATTCCCTGCACAGATCCATAACCGGTTTTGATGCATACAGACTGTCTGCCAGCAGCAGGATCGGCAGCCGGGGAAATCTTTTCTTGATCCGTCCTGCCAATCGGGTAAATGCTTTGGTCTCACAATCCTGTTTGATCTCCTCCGCACTCATTTTTTCCTGGCGTTTCCGGTCTTCCCCGTTATTCTCGATGAATTCACTCCCTATACTGGCTACCAGCTTTTCTCCAAAGAAGATCTTCGCCTCCAGCACATCCCGGTGATACAGTGTGATCTCTTTGTCCGTTCCCTTATTACAACAACGTTCCAGACAATGCTCATTCAGTTTTCTCTGTCCGCAGTATAGCTGTGTCCCATCCACTATGATCAGCCATTTTTTCTTATATCTTGCATCCTCAAAGCATCGTCTCCGGATCAGATGATACACCAGGTCCTGCTTGATTTCTTCCAACTCCATAGGATCAAGCCTTTCCAGATACTCATTCTCTGTTACATGATGGGGAACGTATTCCCCGGCTTTTTCCCCTATAAACGCAGACAGATTTTTAGAAACCGTCTCTTCATTAAACTGTTCTGTCATCTCCTGCATACTGTCAATCCCTGCGATTCCCTTATAATATAAAGTCCCCAGCATCATCCGGTTTGTATATGTGATATAGCTCGGATGTCGGGGATCCTTTGTTTGGGCAAACTTCCAAAACAGCTGACTATAATATCTGTTTTGGATTTTATTAAGTTCTCTAATTGGATTTTTTTCAAGTTTCTTTTGTATTCTCTGTTCTTTTCTTCCCATTTCAGCCTCACCGCGAAAAAATTTTTTGTAATAATTCTATTTTCGCAGTGAAGCTGTGCATTTTCAATAGATTTAGTGCGAATTATTTTTACCTGTCAAAGCTG